>NZ_CVTP01000002.1:91557-188978 GCF_900005865.1 Pseudomonas sp. 58 R 12 | reverse complement strand
TAACGCTGTAGAATTCGCCTCCCGCTAACGAGAGATCGGAAGCGCAAGTGGTTGAAGTTGTTGAAGAATTCTTCGAAAACTTCTGAAAATAATCACTTGACAGCAAATGAGGCTGCTGTAGAATGCGCGCCTCGGTTGAGACGAAAGATCTTAACCAACCGCTCTTTAACAACTGAATCAAGCAATTCGTGTGGGTGCTTGTGGAGTCAGACTGATAGTCAACAAGATTATCAGCATCACAAGTTACTCCGCGAGAAATCAAAGATGTAACCAACGATTGCTGAGCCAAGTTTAGGGTTTCTTAAAAACCCAAAGATGTTTGAACTGAAGAGTTTGATCATGGCTCAGATTGAACGCTGGCGGCAGGCCTAACACATGCAAGTCGAGCGGTAGAGAGAAGCTTGCTTCTCTTGAGAGCGGCGGACGGGTGAGTAATGCCTAGGAATCTGCCTGGTAGTGGGGGATAACGTTCGGAAACGGACGCTAATACCGCATACGTCCTACGGGAGAAAGCAGGGGACCTTCGGGCCTTGCGCTATCAGATGAGCCTAGGTCGGATTAGCTAGTTGGTGAGGTAATGGCTCACCAAGGCGACGATCCGTAACTGGTCTGAGAGGATGATCAGTCACACTGGAACTGAGACACGGTCCAGACTCCTACGGGAGGCAGCAGTGGGGAATATTGGACAATGGGCGAAAGCCTGATCCAGCCATGCCGCGTGTGTGAAGAAGGTCTTCGGATTGTAAAGCACTTTAAGTTGGGAGGAAGGGCAGTTACCTAATACGTGATTGTTTTGACGTTACCGACAGAATAAGCACCGGCTAACTCTGTGCCAGCAGCCGCGGTAATACAGAGGGTGCAAGCGTTAATCGGAATTACTGGGCGTAAAGCGCGCGTAGGTGGTTTGTTAAGTTGGATGTGAAATCCCCGGGCTCAACCTGGGAACTGCATTCAAAACTGACTGACTAGAGTATGGTAGAGGGTGGTGGAATTTCCTGTGTAGCGGTGAAATGCGTAGATATAGGAAGGAACACCAGTGGCGAAGGCGACCACCTGGACTAATACTGACACTGAGGTGCGAAAGCGTGGGGAGCAAACAGGATTAGATACCCTGGTAGTCCACGCCGTAAACGATGTCAACTAGCCGTTGGAAGCCTTGAGCTTTTAGTGGCGCAGCTAACGCATTAAGTTGACCGCCTGGGGAGTACGGCCGCAAGGTTAAAACTCAAATGAATTGACGGGGGCCCGCACAAGCGGTGGAGCATGTGGTTTAATTCGAAGCAACGCGAAGAACCTTACCAGGCCTTGACATCCAATGAACTTTCTAGAGATAGATTGGTGCCTTCGGGAACATTGAGACAGGTGCTGCATGGCTGTCGTCAGCTCGTGTCGTGAGATGTTGGGTTAAGTCCCGTAACGAGCGCAACCCTTGTCCTTAGTTACCAGCACATAATGGTGGGCACTCTAAGGAGACTGCCGGTGACAAACCGGAGGAAGGTGGGGATGACGTCAAGTCATCATGGCCCTTACGGCCTGGGCTACACACGTGCTACAATGGTCGGTACAGAGGGTTGCCAAGCCGCGAGGTGGAGCTAATCCCAGAAAACCGATCGTAGTCCGGATCGCAGTCTGCAACTCGACTGCGTGAAGTCGGAATCGCTAGTAATCGCGAATCAGAATGTCGCGGTGAATACGTTCCCGGGCCTTGTACACACCGCCCGTCACACCATGGGAGTGGGTTGCACCAGAAGTAGCTAGTCTAACCTTCGGGAGGACGGTTACCACGGTGTGATTCATGACTGGGGTGAAGTCGTAACAAGGTAGCCGTAGGGGAACCTGCGGCTGGATCACCTCCTTAATCGACGACATCAGCTGCTCCATAAGTTCCCACACGAATTGCTTGATTCATTGAAGAAGACGATAAGAAGCAGCCCGAAATTGGGTCTGTAGCTCAGTTGGTTAGAGCGCACCCCTGATAAGGGTGAGGTCGGCAGTTCGAATCTGCCCAGACCCACCAATTTTGTGTGGGAAACGCCTGTAGAAATACGGGGCCATAGCTCAGCTGGGAGAGCGCCTGCCTTGCACGCAGGAGGTCAACGGTTCGATCCCGTTTGGCTCCACCACTACTGCTTCTACGTTATGAAAGCTTAGAAATGAGCATTCCATCGTTATGATGGTGAATGTTGATTTCTAGTCTTTGATTAGATCGTTCTTTAAAAATTTGGGTATGTGATAGAAAGATAGACTGAACGTTACTTTCACTGGTAACGGATCAGGCTAAGGTAAAATTTGTGAGTTACTCAGTTTTGAGTATTATCGAATTTTCGGCGAATGTTGTCTTCACAGTATAACCAGATTGCTTGGGGTTATATGGTCAAGTGAAGAAGCGCATACGGTGGATGCCTTGGCAGTCAGAGGCGATGAAAGACGTGGTAGCCTGCGAAAAGCTTCGGGGAGTCGGCAAACAGACTTTGATCCGGAGATGTCTGAATGGGGGAACCCAGCCATCATAAGATGGTTACCTTACACTGAATACATAGGTGTATGGAGCGAACCAGGGGAACTGAAACATCTAAGTACCCTGAGGAAAAGAAATCAACCGAGATTCCCTTAGTAGTGGCGAGCGAACGGGGACTAGCCCTTAAGTGGCTTTGAGATTAGCGGAACGCTCTGGAAAGTGCGGCCATAGTGGGTGATAGCCCTGTACGCGAAAATCTCTTAGTCATGAAATCGAGTAGGACGGAGCACGAGAAACTTTGTCTGAATATGGGGGGACCATCCTCCAAGGCTAAATACTACTGACTGACCGATAGTGAACTAGTACCGTGAGGGAAAGGCGAAAAGAACCCCGGAGAGGGGAGTGAAATAGATCCTGAAACCGTATGCGTACAAGCAGTGGGAGCCCACTTTGTTGGGTGACTGCGTACCTTTTGTATAATGGGTCAGCGACTTATTTTCAGTGGCGAGCTTAACCGAATAGGGGAGGCGTAGCGAAAGCGAGTCTTAATAGGGCGTCTAGTCGCTGGGAATAGACCCGAAACCGGGCGATCTATCCATGGGCAGGTTGAAGGTTGGGTAACACTAACTGGAGGACCGAACCGACTACCGTTGAAAAGTTAGCGGATGACCTGTGGATCGGAGTGAAAGGCTAATCAAGCTCGGAGATAGCTGGTTCTCCTCGAAAGCTATTTAGGTAGCGCCTCATGTATCACTGTAGGGGGTAGAGCACTGTTTCGGCTAGGGGGTCATCCCGACTTACCAAACCGATGCAAACTCCGAATACCTACAAGTGCCGAGCATGGGAGACACACGGCGGGTGCTAACGTCCGTCGTGAAAAGGGAAACAACCCAGACCGTCAGCTAAGGTCCCAAAGTTATGGTTAAGTGGGAAACGATGTGGGAAGGCTTAGACAGCTAGGAGGTTGGCTTAGAAGCAGCCACCCTTTAAAGAAAGCGTAATAGCTCACTAGTCGAGTCGGCCTGCGCGGAAGATGTAACGGGGCTCAAACCATACACCGAAGCTACGGGTATCACGTAAGTGATGCGGTAGAGGAGCGTTCTGTAAGCCTGTGAAGGTGAGTTGAGAAGCTTGCTGGAGGTATCAGAAGTGCGAATGCTGACATGAGTAACGACAATGGGTGTGAAAAACACCCACGCCGAAAGACCAAGGTTTCCTGCGCAACGTTAATCGACGCAGGGTTAGTCGGTCCCTAAGGCGAGGCTGAAAAGCGTAGTCGATGGAAAACAGGTTAATATTCCTGTACTTCTGGTTATTGCGATGGAGGGACGGAGAAGGCTAGGCCAGCTTGGCGTTGGTTGTCCAAGTTTAAGGTGGTAGGCTGAGATCTTAGGTAAATCCGGGATCTTAAGGCCGAGAGCTGATGACGAGCTAACTTTTAGTTAGCGAAGTGGTTGATGCCATGCTTCCAAGAAAAGCTTCTAAGCTTCAGGTAACCAGGAACCGTACCCCAAACCGACACAGGTGGTTGGGTAGAGAATACCAAGGCGCTTGAGAGAACTCGGGTGAAGGAACTAGGCAAAATGGCACCGTAACTTCGGGAGAAGGTGCGCCGGTGAGGGTGAAGGACTTGCTCCGTAAGCTCATGCCGGTCGAAGATACCAGGCCGCTGCGACTGTTTATTAAAAACACAGCACTCTGCAAACACGAAAGTGGACGTATAGGGTGTGACGCCTGCCCGGTGCCGGAAGGTTAATTGATGGGGTTAGCTAACGCGAAGCTCTTGATCGAAGCCCCGGTAAACGGCGGCCGTAACTATAACGGTCCTAAGGTAGCGAAATTCCTTGTCGGGTAAGTTCCGACCTGCACGAATGGCGTAACGATGGCGGCGCTGTCTCCACCCGAGACTCAGTGAAATTGAAATCGCTGTGAAGATGCAGTGTATCCGCGGCTAGACGGAAAGACCCCGTGAACCTTTACTATAGCTTTGCACTGGACTTTGAATTTGCTTGTGTAGGATAGGTGGGAGGCTTTGAAGCGTGGACGCCAGTCTGCGTGGAGCCAACCTTGAAATACCACCCTGGCAACTTTGAGGTTCTAACTCAGGTCCGTTATCCGGATCGAGGACAGTGTATGGTGGGTAGTTTGACTGGGGCGGTCTCCTCCTAAAGAGTAACGGAGGAGTACGAAGGTGCGCTCAGACCGGTCGGAAATCGGTCGTAGAGTATAAAGGCAAAAGCGCGCTTGACTGCGAGACAGACACGTCGAGCAGGTACGAAAGTAGGTCTTAGTGATCCGGTGGTTCTGTATGGAAGGGCCATCGCTCAACGGATAAAAGGTACTCCGGGGATAACAGGCTGATACCGCCCAAGAGTTCATATCGACGGCGGTGTTTGGCACCTCGATGTCGGCTCATCACATCCTGGGGCTGAAGCCGGTCCCAAGGGTATGGCTGTTCGCCATTTAAAGTGGTACGCGAGCTGGGTTTAGAACGTCGTGAGACAGTTCGGTCCCTATCTGCCGTGGACGTTTGAGATTTGAGAGGGGCTGCTCCTAGTACGAGAGGACCGGAGTGGACGAACCTCTGGTGTTCCGGTTGTCACGCCAGTGGCATTGCCGGGTAGCTATGTTCGGAATAGATAACCGCTGAAAGCATCTAAGCGGGAAACTAGCCTCAAGATGAGATCTCACTGGGACCTTGAGTCCCCTGAAGGGCCGTCGAAGACTACGACGTTGATAGGTTGGGTGTGTAAGCGCTGTGAGGCGTTGAGCTAACCAATACTAATTGCCCGTGAGGCTTGACCATATAACACCCAAGCAATTTGACTACTCTAACGAGCATCAGATTGCGGTGTGTGAAGACGATAGAACCGAAAGTTCGATCTCACGAAAACACCGAAAGCTGTCACATACCCAATTTGCTGAAGCGAGGCCATCTGGCCACGACTCAGTACCCGAATTTCTTGACGACCATAGAGCATTGGAACCACCTGATCCCATCCCGAACTCAGTAGTGAAACGATGCATCGCCGATGGTAGTGTGGGGTTTCCCCATGTGAGAGTAGGTCATCGTCAAGATTAAATTCCAGAACCCCTGTTTGCTAACGCGAACAGGGGTTTTGTTTTGGGCGGGTGAAAAGTGCAAAGAGCTCATCTCGGCGGCCTTCAGTGCTAACGCTCGGCCTTTCTATGCAATGACCGTGCGCATGGCTATCATGCGTGCCTCATTGTGAGGCGATACCTGCATGCTGACGTTGTTAAAGCTTCTGAAAGATGGCCGATTCCACTCCGGAGAAGCACTTGGCGCTGCCCTGGGCGTTAGTCGCAGTGCGGTCTGGAAGCAGCTCCAGCACCTCGAGGCTGAATTGAATCTGCCCATCCATAAGGTTCGTGGTAAGGGGTATCAATTGGCGTCGCCCCTGGTTTTCTTGAGTGCTGAGGACATTGCGCGGAATGCGCCTTCCTTGACGTGGCCCGTACATATCTCTGACTCCCTTGATTCCACGAATGCCGAAGCCTTGCGTCTTGTTGATGCTGGATGCGCGGCTCCGTTCTTGGTGCTTGCGGAGCAGCAGACGGCGGGAAGAGGCAGAAGGGGGCGAAAGTGGGTCAGCCCGTTTGCACAGAATGTGTATTACAGCCTCGTATTGCGCATCGAGGCTGGTTTGCGGCAGTTGGAGGGCCTAAGCCTGGTGGTGGGCCTGGCGGTCATGCAGGCCTTGCGCGAGTCAGGTGTGCAGGGGGCGGCACTGAAGTGGCCAAATGATGTCTTGGTGGGGCAGAAGAAGATTGCCGGGATTTTGCTGGAGTTGGTAGGAGACCCTGCTGATATCTGTCACGTTGTTCTCGGAATAGGTATAAACGTGAATATGCAGAGAGCTGACGAGGTCGATCAGCTATGGACTTCGGTGCAGCTCGAGACGGGCTCTCCTGTCGATCGCAACGCTCTGGCGGCGCGATTGGGCCAGCAGTTGCAAAACTACCTTGATCGACACAGGGCACACGGTTTTGTCGCGCTTCAAGAAGAGTGGGAGCAAAATCACGCATGGCAGGGGCGGTCAGTATCCCTCATTGCCGGCGTTAACCAGGTTGACGGGATTGTATTGGGTGTAGATCGTCAGGGAGCATTGCGCCTGAGCGTTGATGGTGTTGAGAAAATATACAGTGGTGGTGAGTTAAGCCTGAGGCTGCGTGATGATTCTTGAGCTCGACTGTGGGAATAGCTTTATTAAATGGCGAGTGCTTGATTCGGATAGGGCGAGTACCTCGGCGGAGGGTGTTGTGGGTTCGGATCTGGCATTGATTGAAAGCCTGCTCGCGCTTCCTGGATTATTGCTGACACGCTGCCGATTGGTGAGCGTTCGTGCCTTGGAAGAAACAAGCAAACTAGTCGCGGCTCTGTATGAGACTTTCGGCGTTGCTGTTTCCTGCGCTGCTCCCGCACGAGAAATGGCCGGAGTGCGTAACGGCTACGAAGATTTCGAGCGTCTGGGTCTTGATCGCTGGTTAGCGATGCTTGGTGGATTCAAGCTGGCGCGCGGCGCTTGCCTGGTGCTCGATTTTGGCACCGCGGCAACAGCAGATTTTATTACGGCGGATGGTGAGCATCTGGGCGGCTTTATATGTCCCGGCATGCCTCTAATGCGCAGTCAGTTGCGGACTCACACGCGCAAGATTCGTTACGACGACGCGGCTGCTGAAAGGGCGCTGGAGTATCTCTCGCCAGGTCGTACGACTGTGGAGGCGGTAGAGCGCGGCTGTACGTTGATGTTGAGAGGGTTTGTCCTGACTCAGTTGGAACTGGCGCGAAGCTACTGGGGTGATGACTTCACTGTGTTCCTGACCGGCGGGGATGCTGATCTGGTATCGGATGCGGTGCCACAGGCCCGGCTCGTTCCTGATCTGGTTTTTGTCGGTTTGGCGATGGCGTGCCCTTTGTCCTGAGGTGATTATGCGTTGGCTGTTTTTGCTTTTACTTGTTCTCAACGCCTTCTACTACGTTTGGCATCAGCAAGAAGCACCGTTGCGCGCTAAAGATGTCACTCCTCTAAGTCTCTACAAGGGGGCGCAGCAGGATATTCGGCTATTGAGTGAATCCTCTGACACCGTAATGCGCAGGGAGCGAGCAAGAGCGCCTGAGGCACAAAATACGTGCCTGTACATCGGCGGATTTGCGGATCAACGCCAGGCGCAACTCGTTGAGCAGCGCCTCACAAGCCTGGATATAAAGGTCAAGGTCCAATTGCTGAATACTGCTGATGCTTCCGGCTACTGGCTCCGCGTTGCCCCTGAAAGCCGACGCCTGGCTGACGACCTGCCCTTTGAAAACCTTGCCAAGGAATTCAATGAGTTAAAACATAAAATAATGTTGTGCGAAGGCGTTGCAACTCTCGAATAGTTTGCATAGAATGGCGCCCGCTTCGCAGTGAAGACCTTTTAGGTCAGCAGTGCGAAGCGAAGGTCAACGCAGCTAACCTCATATTTTTAATGAGAAAATGCTTGACAGAAGGTCGGCGTGATGTAGAATGCCGGCTCGCTTAGGAGGGGTTCCCGAGCGGCCAAAGGGATCAGACTGTAAATCTGACGTCTACGACTTCGAAGGTTCGAATCCTTCCCCCTCCACCATTTTTAGCGTGAGCTGCAAGCTCCGCGGGTATAGTTTAGTGGTAGAACCTCAGCCTTCCAAGCTGATGATGCGGGTTCGATTCCCGCTACCCGCTCCAAGTTTGCAGGTTGTGCACGGTGTTTTGCTCTTGTAGCTCAGTTGGTAGAGCACACCCTTGGTAAGGGTGAGGTCAGCGGTTCAAATCCGCTCAAGAGCTCCATATAACAAGGCAGATATGAAAATATCTGCCTTTGTTTTAACAGTTAATCTCGGCTTGATGGTGTTGTGCCTGGTGTTGCCAGGTGATTTCAAGTCTCTAGAGGTTGGTTGTTGTAAAGTCTTTTTCAGGCCTGCATAATGGTCGGCCTGATTTTGTTTTAGGTCAGTAGCTCAATTGGCAGAGCGACGGTCTCCAAAACCGTAGGTTGGGGGTTCGATTCCCTCCTGACCTGCCAGATTCACGTGGTGTATCTGGCTTTCTTTTCACAGGATCTTCATAGATGACTCCTAAGGCTGAAGCTCAAAGCTCTCGTTTCGATCTGGTCAAGTGGCTCGCAGTAGTCGCCTTGGTGGTCGTAGGCGTTGTTGGCAATCAGTACTATTCTGCTTCGCCGATCCTGTACCGTGTGCTCGCTTTGCTTGCCCTTGCTGCTGTAGCTGCCTTTGTAGGCCTGCAGACTGCCAAAGGCAAGTCTTTCGCGGTCCTGGTAAAGGAAGCTCGCACCGAAATACGTAAAGTCGTTTGGCCGACTCGCCAAGAAACCACGCAGACCACGTTGATTGTTGTGGCTGTTGTTCTGGTTATGGCGTTGCTGTTGTGGGGGCTTGATTCCCTGCTCGGCTGGCTTGTTTCCTTGATTGTTGGCTAAGGGTGTCCCGTGGCTAAGCGTTGGTACGTTGTGCATGCTTACTCGGGTTACGAGAAGCATGTTATGCGCTCTTTGCTGGAGCGCGTAAAGCTGGCAGGCATGGAAGATGGCTTCGGCGAAATTCTGGTTCCCACTGAAGAAGTGGTTGAAATGCGGAATGGTCAGAAGCGCAAAAGCGAACGCAAGTTCTTCCCTGGCTACGTGCTGGTACAGATGGACATGAATGAAGGTACTTGGCACTTGGTCAAGGACACTCCTCGTGTCATGGGTTTCATCGGCGGTACCGCTGATAAGCCTGCTCCTATCACCGATAAAGAAGCAGAAGCAATTCTGCGTCGTGTTGCTGATGGTAGCGACAAGCCTAAGCCGAAGACGCTTTTCGAGCCGGGTGAGGTTGTTCGTGTCACAGATGGTCCGTTTGCTGATTTCAACGGTACTGTCGAAGAAGTTAACTACGAAAAGAGCCGGATCCAAGTGGCAGTGCTTATTTTCGGTCGTTCTACTCCGGTAGAGCTGGAGTTCAGCCAGGTCGAAAAGGTCTAGCTGAGCAAGCATCCCAACCCCACAGCCTAGGCTGTGGGGTTTTGTCGTCACTGGGATAAACGCGCAAGTAACCGGGGAGCCTTTAGAGGCGTTCGAACCCGTAATTGGAGTGCCTCATGGCCAAGAAGATTACCGCTTACATCAAGCTGCAAGTGAAGGCCGCTCAGGCCAACCCTAGCCCACCCGTCGGTCCAGCTCTGGGTCAGCACGGCGTGAACATCATGGAATTCTGCAAGGCCTTCAACGCCCGTACTCAGGGTATTGAGCCAGGTCTGCCGACTCCAGTGATCATCACTGTATACAGCGACCGTAGCTTCACTTTCGAAACCAAGTCGACCCCGGCTTCGGTTTTGTTGAAGAAAGCTGCTGGTCTGACTAGCGGTTCCGCTCGTCCGAACACCGTTAAGGTTGGCACCGTGACTCGTGCTCAGCTGGAAGAAATCGCGAAAACCAAAAACGCGGATCTGACTGCAGCTGATATGGATGCAGCCGTGCGTACCATCGCCGGTTCTGCTCGTAGCATGGGCCTTAACGTGGAGGGTGTGTAATGGCTAAGCTGACCAAGCGCCAAAAGGCTATCGCCGGCAAAATCGAAGCAGGCAAGGCCTACAACTTTGTAGACGCTGCTGCCCTGCTGACCGAGCTGTCGACTGTCAAGTTCAGCGAGTCCGTTGACGTTGCTGTAAACCTGGGTGTTGACCCACGTAAATCCGACCAGGTCGTTCGTAGCGCAACTGTGCTGCCACACGGTACTGGCAAGACTGTACGTGTAGCTGTCTTCACCCAAGGCCCGGCAGCTGAAGCTGCTCTGGCCGCCGGCGCCGATCGCGTTGGCATGGACGACCTCGCTGCCGAAATGAAAGGCGGCGACCTGAACTACGACGTAGTTATTGCTTCCCCGGATGCAATGCGCGTTGTAGGTCAGTTGGGTCAGATCCTGGGTCCACGTGGCCTGATGCCTAACCCGAAAGTCGGCACCGTAACCCCAGACGTAGCTACCGCGGTTAAAAACGCCAAGGCTGGTCAGGTTCGTTATCGCACCGACAAAAACGGCATCATTCACACCTCCGTTGGCAAAGTCGGCTTCGATGCCGTCAAGCTGAAGGAAAACGTTGAAGCCCTGATCGCTGATCTGAAGCGTATCAAGCCAGCTTCCTCGAAAGGTATCTACGTCAAGCGCGTTACCCTGAGCACCACTATGGGCCCAGGTCTGGTCATCGACCAAGGCTCGTTGGACGTATAAGACACAGATTGGCGCGAGCGATTGCGCCAATTGAAAAAATTGGGGTCCCTGCCTGGCGGGGGCTATCCAAGACCGTAGGCGACGCAAGTCTTAAACCACAAGCCTACGCAGATGGTGCTCCCGGTTCCTTACCGAATCAGACACCAAAACGACATCCGGCTCCGGCCAGATGAAACGGTAACAAGCAGGAGTTAAACCCGTGGCAATTAATCTCGAAGACAAGAAGGCCATCGTCGCTGAAGTCAACGAGGCTGCCAAAGCTGCTCTGTCCGCTGTCGTGGCTGATGCCCGTGGTGTGACAGTAAGCGCTATGACCGGACTCCGTAAAGAGGCTCGTGAAGCTGGCGTATACGTACGTGTTGTACGTAACACCCTGCTCAAGCGCGCTGTTGCTGACACTGAATACAGTGTTCTCAACGACGTGTTCACAGGCCCGACCCTGATTGCTTTCTCCAAGGAACATCCTGGCGCTGCTGCCCGTTTGTTCAAAGAGTTCGCCAAGGGTCAGGACAAGTTCGAGATCAAGGCAGCTGCGTTCGAGGGCAAGTTCCTCGCAGCTAACCAAATCGACGTACTGGCAACACTGCCGACCCGTAACGAAGCTATTTCTCAGCTGATGAGCGTGATTCAAGGCGCTACCAGCAAGTTGGCTCGTACTCTGGCCGCAGTTCGCGAGCAAAAAGAAGCTGCCGCAGCCTAAGGCTGAGCAAATTCTCTCGCGTATTTTTGTTTATTTCGATGGCCGCGTAGGCCGTCCCCCAATTCAGGAAATACAGCAATGTCTATCTCCCAAGACGATATCCTCAACGCCGTAGCTGAAATGTCGGTTCTGCAGGTTGTTGAGCTGATCAAAGCTTTCGAAGAAAAATTCGGCGTTTCCGCTGCCGCTGCTTCCGCTGGCCCAGCTGTTGCTGCTGTTGCTGCTGAAGAGCAAACCGAATTCAACGTTATGCTGCTGGAAGCTGGCGAGAAGAAAGTAAACGTGATCAAGGCAGTACGTGAACTGACCGGTCTGGGCCTGAAAGAAGCCAAGGCTGTAGTTGACGGCGCTCCTGCCCAGGTTCTGGAAGCAGTGTCGAAAGACGCCGCTGACAAAGCCAAAGCTACTCTGGAAGAAGCAGGCGCTAAAGTCGAGCTGAAGTAAGCATCGACCTTGCGTCTCCAGCCCACGCGTCAAGCTGAAGGCTGATGGCTGGTGGCTCTTGCCACCGGCCTTTTTCCGTTCTTGGCTGTCGACTCGGTCGCCGCCATGAACGCGCTGTAGCCACCCGATGCGGTGGTGCAAACCATGGGGTTTGCAAGATTTTCTGGCTGCTCCCGTCGGGAGGGCCAAACAAGCAGGTGACCAAGCTGGGGAACGCTGATGGCTTACTCATATACTGAGAAAAAACGTATCCGCAAGGACTTTAGCAAGTTGCCGGACGTCATGGATGTCCCGTACCTTCTGGCTATCCAGCTGGATTCGTATCGTGAATTCTTGCAGGCGGGAGCGACCAAAGATCAGTTCCGCGACGTGGGCCTGCATGCGGCCTTCAAATCCGTTTTCCCGATCATCAGCTACTCCGGCAATGCTGCGCTGGAGTACGTCGGTTATCGCCTGGGCGAACCGGCATTTGATGTCAAAGAATGCGTGTTGCGCGGTGTTACGTACGCCGTACCTTTGCGGGTAAAAGTCCGCCTGATCATTTTCGACAAAGAATCGTCGAACAAAGCGATCAAGGACATCAAAGAGCAAGAAGTCTACATGGGCGAAATCCCACTGATGACTGAAAACGGTACCTTCGTTATCAACGGTACCGAGCGTGTAATCGTTTCCCAACTGCACCGTTCCCCGGGCGTGTTCTTTGACCACGACCGCGGCAAGACGCACAGCTCCGGTAAGCTCCTGTACTCCGCGCGGATCATTCCGTACCGTGGTTCGTGGTTGGACTTCGAGTTCGACCCGAAAGACTGCGTGTTTGTGCGTATCGACCGTCGTCGTAAGCTGCCGGCTTCGGTACTGCTGCGCGCGCTTGGCTATACCACTGAGCAAGTGCTGGACGCCTTCTACACCACCAACGTATTCAGCCTGAAGGATGAAACCCTCAAGCTGGAGCTGATCGCATCGCGTCTGCGTGGTGAAATTGCCGTTCTGGACATCCAGGATGAAAAGGGCAAGGTCATTGTTGAAGCCGGCCGCCGTATTACCGCGCGCCACATCAACCAGATCGAAAAAGCCGGTCTCAAAGAGTTGGAAGTGCCGCTGGACTACGTCCTGGGCCGCACTACCGCCAAGGTCATCGTTCACCCGGCGACAGGCGAAATCCTGGCTGAGTGCAACACCGAGCTGAACACCGAGATCCTGGCCAAAATCGCCAAGGCTCAGGTCGTTCGCATCGAGACCCTGTACACCAACGACATCGACTGCGGTCCGTTCATCTCCGACACCCTGAAGATCGACTCCACCAGCAACCAATTGGAAGCGCTGGTCGAGATCTATCGCATGATGCGTCCTGGCGAGCCGCCAACCAAAGACGCTGCCGAGACTCTGTTCAACAACCTGTTCTTCAGCCCTGAGCGCTATGACCTGTCTGCGGTCGGCCGGATGAAGTTCAACCGTCGTATCGGTCGTACCGAGATCGAAGGTTCGGGCGTGTTGTGCAAAGAAGACATCGTTGCGGTCCTGAAGACTCTGGTCGACATCCGTAACGGCAAAGGCATCGTCGATGACATCGACCACCTGGGTAACCGTCGTGTTCGCTGCGTAGGCGAAATGGCCGAGAACCAGTTCCGCGTTGGCCTGGTGCGTGTTGAGCGTGCGGTCAAAGAGCGTCTGTCGATGGCCGAAAGCGAAGGCTTGATGCCGCAAGACCTGATCAACGCCAAGCCAGTGGCTGCGGCGGTGAAAGAGTTCTTCGGTTCCAGCCAGCTCTCGCAGTTCATGGACCAGAACAACCCGCTTTCCGAGATCACCCACAAGCGCCGTGTCTCTGCACTGGGCCCGGGCGGTCTGACCCGTGAGCGTGCTGGCTTTGAAGTTCGTGACGTACACCCGACGCACTACGGTCGTGTTTGCCCGATCGAAACGCCGGAAGGTCCGAACATCGGTCTGATCAACTCCCTGGCTGCCTATGCGCGCACCAACCAGTACGGCTTCCTTGAGAGCCCGTACCGCGTGGTGAAAGACGCACTGGTCACCGACGAGATCGTGTTCCTGTCCGCCATCGAAGAAGCTGATCACGTGATCGCTCAGGCTTCGGCCACGATGAACGACAAGAAAATGCTGATCGACGAACTGGTCGCTGTTCGTCACTTGAACGAGTTCACTGTCAAGGCGCCGGAAGACGTCACCTTGATGGACGTATCGCCGAAGCAGGTAGTTTCGGTTGCCGCGTCGCTGATCCCGTTCCTGGAACACGATGACGCCAACCGTGCGTTGATGGGTTCCAACATGCAGCGTCAAGCTGTACCCACCCTGCGTGCTGACAAGCCGCTGGTAGGTACCGGCATGGAGCGTAACGTAGCTCGTGACTCCGGCGTTTGCGTCGTGGCTCGTCGTGGCGGCGTGATCGACTCCGTTGATGCCAGTCGTATCGTGGTTCGTGTTGCCGATGACGAAGTTGAAACTGGCGAAGCCGGCGTAGACATCTACAACCTGACCAAGTACACCCGCTCCAACCAGAACACCTGCATCAACCAGCGTCCGCTGGTGAGCAAGGGTGATCGGGTTCAGCGCAGTGACATCATGGCAGACGGTCCTTCCACCGATATGGGTGAGCTGGCACTGGGTCAGAACATGCGCATCGCGTTCATGGCCTGGAACGGTTACAACTTCGAAGACTCCATCTGCCTGTCCGAGCGTGTGGTTCAGGAAGATCGCTTCACCACGATCCACATTCAGGAACTGACCTGTGTGGCGCGTGACACCAAGCTTGGGCCAGAGGAAATCACTGCAGACATCCCGAACGTGGGTGAAGCTGCACTGAACAAGCTGGACGAAGCCGGTATCGTTTATGTAGGTGCTGAAGTAGGCGCAGGCGACATCCTGGTCGGTAAGGTCACTCCGAAAGGCGAGACCCAACTGACTCCGGAAGAGAAGCTGCTGCGTGCCATCTTCGGTGAAAAAGCCAGCGACGTTAAAGACACCTCCCTGCGCGTACCTACCGGTACCAAGGGCACCGTGATCGACGTACAGGTCTTCACCCGTGATGGCGTTGAGCGTGATGCTCGTGCACTGTCCATCGAGAAGACCCAGCTCGACGAGATCCGCAAGGACCTGAACGAAGAGTTCCGTATCGTTGAAGGCGCGACCTTCGAACGTCTGCGTTCCGCCCTGGTAGGCCACAAGGCTGAAGGCGGCGCAGGTCTGAAGAAAGGTCAGGACATCACCGACGAAATCCTCGACGGTCTCGAGCATGGCCAGTGGTTCAAACTGCGCATGGCTGAAGACGCTCTGAACGAGCAGCTCGAGAAAGCCCAGGCTTACATCGTTGATCGTCGCCGTCTGCTGGACGACAAGTTCGAAGACAAGAAGCGCAAACTGCAGCAGGGCGATGACCTGGCTCCAGGCGTGCTGAAAATCGTCAAGGTTTACCTGGCAATCCGTCGCCGCATCCAGCCGGGCGACAAGATGGCCGGTCGTCACGGTAACAAAGGTGTGGTCTCCGTGATCATGCCGGTTGAAGACATGCCGCACGATGCCAATGGCACCCCGGTCGACGTCGTCCTCAACCCGTTGGGCGTACCTTCGCGTATGAACGTTGGTCAGATCCTTGAAACCCACCTGGGCCTTGCGGCCAAAGGTCTGGGCGAGAAGATCAACCGTATGATCGAAGAGCAGCGCAAGGTCGCGGACCTGCGGAAGTTCCTGCACGAGATCTACAACGAGATTGGCGGTCGCAACGAAGAGCTGGACACCTTCACTGACCAGGAAATCCTGGATCTGGCGAAGAACCTGCGCGGCGGCGTTCCAATGGCTACCCCGGTGTTCGACGGTGCCAAGGAAAGCGAAATCAAGGCCATGCTTAAACTGGCAGACCTGCCAGAAAGCGGCCAGATGCAGCTGTTCGACGGCCGTACCGGCAACAAGTTTGAGCGCCCGGTTACTGTTGGCTACATGTACATGCTGAAGCTGAACCACTTGGTAGACGACAAGATGCACGCTCGTTCTACCGGTTCGTACAGCCTGGTTACCCAGCAGCCGCTGGGTGGTAAGGCTCAGTTCGGTGGTCAGCGTTTCGGGGAGATGGAGGTCTGGGCACTGGAAGCATACGGTGCTGCTTACACTCTGCAAGAAATGCTCACAGTGAAGTCGGACGATGTGAACGGTCGGACCAAGATGTACAAAAACATCGTGGACGGCGATCACCGTATGGAGCCGGGCATGCCCGAGTCTTTCAACGTGTTGATCAAAGAAATTCGTTCCCTCGGCATCGATATCGATCTGGAAACCGAATAACACGTGACGCGAATCGAGAGCGGGGCTGTTTAGCCCGCTCTCTGCTCCGCCAGGAGGAAAGGCCTTGAAAGACCTACTGAATTTGCTGAAAAACCAGGGTCAAGTCGAAGAGTTCGACGCCATCCGTATTGGATTGGCATCGCCTGAGATGATCCGTTCGTGGTCGTTCGGTGAAGTTAAAAAACCGGAAACCATTAACTACCGTACGTTCAAACCTGAACGTGACGGCCTGTTCTGCGCCAAGATCTTTGGCCCGGTTAAGGATTACGAGTGCCTGTGCGGTAAGTACAAGCGCTTGAAGCACCGTGGTGTGATCTGCGAGAAGTGCGGCGTTGAAGTCGCACTGGCCAAGGTTCGTCGTGAGCGCATGGCTCACATCGAATTGGCTTCGCCGGTTGCCCACATCTGGTTCCTGAAATCGCTGCCGTCCCGTATCGGCTTGCTGATGGACATGACCCTGCGTGATATCGAACGCGTTCTCTACTTCGAGAGCTATGTCGTTATCGATCCAGGCATGACCACCCTTGAAAAAGGTCAGCTGCTGAACGACGAACAGTACTTCGAAGCGCTGGAAGAGTTCGGCGACGATTTCGATGCCCGCATGGGTGCCGAAGCTGTCCGTGAGCTGCTGCACGCTATCGACCTGGAACACGAGATTGGCCGTCTGCGTGAAGAGATTCCGCAAACCAACTCCGAAACCAAGATCAAGAAGCTGTCCAAGCGTCTGAAGTTGATGGAAGCCTTCCAGGGTTCCGGCAACTTGCCAGAGTGGATGGTGCTGACCGTTCTGCCGGTTCTGCCGCCAGACCTGCGTCCGCTGGTACCGTTGGACGGTGGTCGTTTCGCGACGTCCGACCTTAACGACCTGTACCGCCGCGTGATCAACCGTAACAACCGCTTGAAGCGCCTGCTCGATCTGTCCGCTCCGGACATCATCGTGCGCAACGAAAAGCGTATGTTGCAAGAAGCTGTCGATGCCTTGCTCGATAACGGTCGTCGTGGCCGCGCCATTACCGGTTCCAACAAGCGTCCTCTGAAATCCCTGGCTGACATGATCAAGGGTAAGCAAGGTCGTTTCCGTCAGAACTTGCTCGGTAAGCGCGTTGACTACTCCGGTCGTTCGGTAATTACCGTAGGCCCGACTCTGCGTCTGCACCAGTGCGGTCTGCCTAAGAAGATGGCACTTGAGCTGTTCAAACCATTCATCTTCGGCAAGCTGGAAATGCGCGGTCTCGCGACCACCATCAAAGCGGCCAAGAAAATGGTCGAGCGCGAACTGCCAGAGGTTTGGGACGTTCTCGCAGAAGTGATTCGCGAACACCCGGTTCTCCTCAACCGTGCACCGACCCTTCACCGTCTGGGTATCCAGGCGTTTGAACCGGTATTGATCGAAGGTAAGGCTATCCAGCTGCACCCTCTGGTCTGTGCTGCGTACAACGCCGACTTCGACGGCGACCAAATGGCCGTGCACGTACCGCTGACACTGGAAGCCCAGTTGGAAGCGCGTGCGTTGATGATGTCGACCAACAACATTCTGTCGCCAGCCAACGGTGAGCCAATCATCGTTCCGTCGCAGGACGTTGTATTGGGTCTGTACTACATGACCCGTGAAGCGATCAACGCCAAAGGCGAAGGTCGTGTGTTCGCTGACCTGCAAGAAGTTGACCGTGTGTTCCGTGCCGGCGAAGCCGCACTGCATGCCAAGGTTAAAGTGCGGATCAACGAAACCGTAAACGACCGTGACGGTGGCAGCGTGAGCGGCACTCGTATCGTCGACACCACTGTCGGCCGTGCGCTGTTGTATCAAGTTGTGCCAAAAGGTCTGTCGTACGACGTCGTCAACCTGCCGATGAAGAAAAAGGCGATCTCCAAGCTGATCAACCAGTGCTACCGCGTGGTTGGTTTGAAAGAGACCGTGATCTTCGCTGACCAGTTGATGTACACCGGTTTTGCGTATTCGACCATCTCCGGCGTTTCCATCGGTGTTAACGACTTCGTTATCCCTGATGAAAAAGCTCGCATCATCGCGGCTGCAACCGATGAAGTGAAAGAGATCGAAAGCCAGTACGCCTCGGGCCTGGTAACACAGGGCGAGAAGTACAACAAAGTGATCGACCTTTGGTCCAAGGCCAACGACGAAGTGTCGAAGGCGATGATGGCTAACCTCTCGAAAGAGAAGGTTATCGACCGTCATGGCGTAGAAGTCGATCAAGAGTCGTTCAACTCGATGTACATGATGGCCGACTCGGGCGCACGGGGTTCTGCTGCGCAGATCCGTCAGCTCGCCGGTATGCGTGGCCTGATGGCCAAGCCGGACGGTTCCATCATTGAAACGCCGATTACTGCGAACTTCCGTGAAGGTTTGAGCGTACTTCAGTACTTCATCTCGACTCACGGTGCTCGTAAAGGTCTGGCGGATACCGCGTTGAAAACCGCTAACTCCGGTTACCTGACTCGTCGTCTGGTAGACGTTGCGCAAGACTTGGTTGTGACTGAAGTTGACTGCGGTACCGAACACGGTCTGCTGATGACTCCGCACATCGAAGGCGGCGACGTTGTAGAACCGTTGGGT
Source organism: Pseudomonas sp. 58 R 12 (assembly GCF_900005865.1). Classification (NCBI taxonomy): domain Bacteria; kingdom Pseudomonadati; phylum Pseudomonadota; class Gammaproteobacteria; order Pseudomonadales; family Pseudomonadaceae; genus Pseudomonas; species Pseudomonas sp. 58 R 12. The sequence continues at coordinate 170,251 of NZ_CVTP01000002.1, read as the reverse complement.
GAGCGCGTATTGGGCCGAGTCATTGCCCGTGACGTATTCAAGCCGGGTACCGAGGAAGTTATCGTTCCTGCTGGTACCCTGGTGGATGAAAAGTGGGTCGAGTTCATCGAACTCAACAGCATCGACGAAGTGATCGTTCGCTCGCCGATCAGCTGCGAAACCCGCTACGGCATCTGCGCCAAGTGCTACGGCCGTGACTTGGCTCGTGGTCACCAGGTGAATATCGGTGAAGCGGTCGGCGTTATCGCTGCCCAGTCCATCGGTGAGCCGGGTACCCAGCTGACCATGCGTACGTTCCACATCGGTGGTGCGGCAAGCCGGACCTCCGCAGCTGACAGCGTTCAGGTGAAGAATGGCGGTACTGTCCGTCTGCACAACCTGAAACACGTTGAGCGAGTGGATGGCTGCCTGGTTGCTGTGTCCCGTTCCGGTGAGCTGGCAATCGCTGATGACTACGGTCGTGAGCGTGAGCGTTACAAGCTGCCGTACGGTGCTGTGATTTCGGTTAAAGAAGGTGACAAGGTCGACGCTGGCGCAATCGTGGCCAAGTGGGATCCGCACACTCACCCAATCGTTACCGAAATGAAAGGTACCGTGACCTACGTGGGCATGGAAGAAGGCATCACGATCAAGCGTCAGACTGACGAATTGACCGGTATGACCAACATTGAAGTACTCGACGCGAAAGATCGTCCAGCTGCCGGTAAAGACATCCGTCCTGCCGTTAAGATGGTCGATGACAACGGCAAGGATCTGTTGCTGCCAGGCACTGACGTAATCGCTCAGTACTTCCTGCCAGCCAACGCCCTGGTCGGTGTAGCGGATGGTGCGAAGATCGCGATCGGTGATGTTATCGCGCGTATCCCGCAAGAAACTTCGAAAACCCGTGACATCACCGGTGGTCTGCCGCGTGTTGCCGACTTGTTCGAAGCTCGTCGTCCGAAAGAAGCGTCGATTCTGGCTGAAGTCAGCGGCACCATCGCGTTCGGTAAAGAAACCAAAGGCAAGCGCCGTCTGGTTATTACCCCGAACGACGGTAGCGATCCGTATGAAGAGCTGATTCCGAAGTGGCGTCACCTGAACGTCTTCGAAGGCGAACAGGTAAACCGCGGCGAAGTTATCTCCGACGGCCCGAGCGATCCACACGACATCCTGCGTCTGCTGGGTGTGAGTGCGCTGGCCAAGTACATCGTTAACGAGATCCAGGACGTTTATCGCCTGCAAGGCGTGAAGATCAACGATAAGCACATCGAGACCATCCTGCGTCAGATGCTGCGTAAAGTTGAAATCGCTGAATCCGGCGATTCCAGTTTCATCAAGGGCGACCAGATGGAACTGACTCACGTACTGGTAGAGAACGAGCGTCTGGCTGGCGACGAGAAATTCGTTTCCAAGTTCACTCGTGTGTTGCTGGGTATCACCAAGGCGTCGTTGTCCACTGAGTCGTTCATCTCGGCGGCCTCCTTCCAGGAGACCACTCGCGTACTGACCGAAGCAGCGGTAACCGGCAAGCGCGATTACCTGCGCGGCCTGAAAGAAAACGTGGTTGTGGGTCGTTTGATCCCGGCCGGTACCGGTTTGGCTTACCACAGCGAGCGCAAGCGCCGCCGTGATGCTGACAAGCCGCTGCGCGTGAGCGCCAGTGAAGTGGAAGCTGCACTGACCGAAGCGCTGAACTCTAGCGGTAACTGAGTTCTGCGATTAATAAGTCTGGGCCCTGGCAGCCCCCATTCGTCGGATCGAGGCAGTTTTGCCCCGGTTCGATGAGCGGGGATGTCGGGGCCTTGCCTTGACTGGGGACAAGATCCTCTTTAGACTCTTGTACCCCTAAATTTGGCGGGAATTCGTTCCTGCCATTTTGCTTTTCTTGCAAGACAATAGCGTCGCAAGACAACAGTGGAGCTAGTAGATGGCAACTATCAACCAGCTGGTACGTCAGCCGCGTAAGCGTATCGTCGAGAAATCCGACGTGCCTGCGCTGCAGAACTGCCCGCAACGTCGTGGCGTATGCACTCGCGTGTATACCACTACGCCGAAAAAACCTAACTCGGCACTGCGTAAAGTATGCCGTGTGCGCCTGACCAACGGTTTCGAGGTTTCCTCGTACATCGGTGGTGAAGGTCACAACCTGCAAGAGCACAGCGTGGTACTGATCCGCGGCGGTCGTGTAAAAGACTTGCCAGGTGTTCGTTACCACACCGTACGCGGCTCCTTGGATACTTCCGGCGTTAAAGGTCGTAACCAGGGTCGTTCGAAGTACGGTACCAAGAAGCCTAAGTAGTAGCGGCTTTTTGTAAAACTGAATCATCTTATTTTCTGAGTCGATAAGAGTAAGGTCGGAGCCGTCCCGAAAGGGCGCTAATTCCGAGCGAACCTGAAGACCGTTTGAGGGCTTATCCATGCCAAGAAGACGCGTAGCAGCCAAGCGCGAAGTGCTTGACGATCCAAAATACGGAAGCCAAATTCTGGCCAAGTTCATGAACCACGTGATGGAAAGCGGCAAGAAAGCCGTTGCCGAGCGTATCGTTTATGGCGCGCTGGAAAAGGTTAAAGAACGCAAGAACAGCGACCCCCTGGAAATCTTCGAGAAAGCTCTCGACGCCATCGCTCCGCTGGTCGAAGTGAAGTCGCGCCGTGTAGGCGGTGCTACTTACCAGGTTCCGGTTGAAGTTCGTCCGTCCCGTCGTAACGCTCTGGCAATGCGCTGGTTGGTAGACTTCGCCCGTAAGCGCGGCGAGAAGTCTATGGCCCTGCGTTTGGCTGGCGAACTGTTGGACGCTGCTGAAGGTAAAGGTGCTGCTGTTAAGAAGCGTGAAGACGTGCACCGTATGGCTGAAGCTAACAAAGCTTTCTCGCACTACCGCTTCTAATCTTAGCTTCACTAATTTTGCGAGGGCTTTATGGCTCGTACTACTCCGATTAGCCGTTACCGTAACATCGGTATCGTTGCTCACGTGGATGCTGGTAAAACCACCACCACCGAGCGCGTACTGTTTTACACCGGCAAAAGTCACAAGATGGGCGAGGTGCATGACGGCGCCGCGACCACAGACTGGATGGTTCAGGAGCAGGAGCGTGGTATTACCATTACTTCTGCTGCTATTACCGCCTTCTGGAAAGGTTCCGAGAAGCAGTACAAAGATGAGCACCGCTTCAACGTAATCGATACCCCGGGCCACGTAGACTTCACCATTGAAGTTGAACGTTCCCTGCGCGTACTCGACGGCGCTGTCGTTGTGTTCTGCGGTACCTCGGGCGTTGAGCCTCAGTCGGAAACCGTATGGCGTCAAGCCAACAAATACGGCGTTCCACGTCTTGTTTACGTAAACAAGATGGACCGTGCTGGTGCGAACTTCCTGCGCGTGATCGGTCAGATCAAGCAGCGTCTGGGTCACACCCCGGTGCCAATCCAGTTGGCTATCGGTTCCGAAGACAATTTCCAAGGCCAGATCGATCTGCTGACCATGGAAGCTGTTTACTGGAACGACGCTGACAAAGGTATGGTTCCTGTTCGCAAGCCTATCCCTGCTGAACTGCAGGAACTGGCTGACGAATGGCGCAACAACATGGTTGAAGCTGCGGCCGAAGCCAACGAAGAGCTGATGAACAAGTACCTCGAAGGTGAAGAACTCACCAACGTGGAAATCAAGGCCGCTCTGCGTCAGCGTACTATCGCTGGTGAGATCGTCTTGGCTGTTTGCGGTTCCTCGTTCAAGAACAAGGGTGTTCCCCTGGTTCTCGATGCTGTGATCGACTACCTGCCGGCACCAGTTGATATTCCTGCCATCAAGGGTACTGACCCGGATGACGAGACTATCGAGCTGGAGCGTCATGCAGACGACGCAGAACCGTTCTCCGCTCTGGCATTTAAAATTGCCACTGACCCATTCGTGGGTACCTTGACCTTCGTCCGCGTTTACTCGGGCGTGTTGAACTCCGGCGACGGCGTGATCAACTCGGTTAAAGGCAAGAAAGAGCGCGTGGGTCGTATGGTGCAAATGCACGCAAACGCCCGCGAAGAGATCAAGGAAGTACGCGCTGGTGACATCGCGGCCTTGATCGGCATGAAGGACGTCACCACCGGTGAAACCTTGTGCAACGCTGACAAGCCAATCATCCTGGTTCGCATGGACTTCCCGGAGCCGGTTATTTCGGTAGCCGTAGAGCCTAAGACCAAGGATGACCAGGAAAAAATGGGTATCGCTCTGGGCAAGCTTGCTCAGGAAGATCCATCTTTCCGCGTCAAGACTGATGAAGAGACTGGTCAAACGATCATCTCCGGCATGGGCGAGCTTCACCTGGACATCCTGGTTGACCGGATGCGCCGTGAGTTCAACGTCGAAGCCAACATCGGTAAGCCTCAGGTTTCCTATCGTGAGCGCATCACGAAGAACTGTGAAATCGAAGGCAAGTTCGTTCGTCAGTCCGGCGGTCGTGGTCAGTTCGGTCACTGCTGGATCCGTTTTGCTCCTGCTGACGAAGGTCAGGAAGGTCTGCAATTCGTGAACGAAGTAGTAGGTGGTGTTGTTCCTAAGGAATACATCCCTGCTATCCAGAAGGGTATCGAAGAGCAGATGAAGAACGGTGTTGTTGCCGGCTATCCGCTGATCGGCCTGAAAGCAACCGTTTTTGACGGTTCTTACCACGACGTCGACTCCAACGAGATGGCGTTTAAGGTGGCTGCTTCCATGGCAACCAAGCAACTGGCCCAGAAGGGCGGTGGTGAGTTGCTTGAGCCAATCATGGCGGTAGAAGTTGTTACACCTGAAGACTATATGGGTGATGTCATGGGCGACCTTAACCGTCGTCGCGGCATGATCTTGGGTATGGAAGAGACGGTTTCCGGCAAAGTGATTCGCGCCGAGGTTCCGTTGGGTGAGATGTTCGGTTATGCGACCGACGTTCGCTCCATGTCTCAGGGTCGCGCAAGCTACTCTATGGAATTCAAAAAATACAACACAGCTCCGGCGCACATCGCTGAAACTGTATCCAAAAAACAAGGCTGATTCAGTCCTTTAGGCAAGGAGTTAATTGTCGTGGCTAAAGAAAAATTTGATCGTTCCCTACCGCACGTCAACGTTGGCACCATCGGTCACGTTGACCACGGTAAAACCACTCTGACTGCTGCTCTGACTCGCGTTTGCTCCGAAGTTTTCGGTTCTGCAATCGTTGATTTCGATAAAATCGACAGCGCACCAGAAGAGAAAGCTCGTGGTATCACCATCAACACCGCGCACGTTGAATACAACTCGCTGATCCGTCACTACGCTCACGTTGACTGCCCAGGTCACGCTGACTATGTGAAGAACATGATCACCGGTGCTGCTCAAATGGACGGCGCTATCCTGGTTTGCTCGGCCGCTGATGGTCCGATGCCACAGACCCGTGAGCACATCCTGCTGTCCCGCCAGGTAGGCGTTCCGTACATCGTGGTTTACCTGAACAAGGCTGACCTGGTAGACGACGCTGAACTGCTGGAACTGGTTGAGATGGAAGTGCGCGACCTGCTGAGCACTTACGACTTCCCAGGTGACGACACTCCGATCATCATCGGTTCTGCTCGTATGGCTCTGGAAGGCAAAGACGATAACGAAATGGGCACCACGTCCGTTCGTAAACTGGTTGAGACTCTGGACAGCTACATCCCAGATCCAGTCCGTGTTATCGACAAGCCGTTCCTGATGCCAATCGAAGACGTATTCTCGATCTCCGGTCGCGGTACTGTTGTGACTGGTCGTATCGAGCGCGGTATCGTTAAGGTTCAAGATCCACTGGAAATCGTTGGTCTGCGTGACACTACCGTCACCACCTGCACCGGTGTTGAAATGTTCCGTAAACTGCTCGACGAAGGTCGTGCTGGCGAGAACTGCGGCGTTCTGCTGCGTGGTACCAAGCGTGACGACGTTGAGCGTGGCCAGGTTCTGGTTAAGCCAGGTTCGGTTAAGCCGCACACCAAGTTCGAAGCTGAAGTGTACGTGCTGAGCAAAGAAGAAGGCGGTCGTCACACTCCGTTCTTCAAAGGCTACCGTCCACAGTTCTACTTCCGTACTACTGACGTGACTGGTAACTGCGAACTGCCGGAAGGCGTTGAGATGGTAATGCCGGGCGACAACATCAAAATGGTTGTTACCCTGATCAAAACCATCGCAATGGAAGACGGTCTGCGTTTCGCTATTCGCGAAGGCGGCCGTACCGTTGGTGCTGGCGTTGTAGCTAAAATCATCGAGTAATTATCTCTTCTGAGATAGCTTCGATGTTTTGAGAAGGCCCCCGCTTAGCGGGGGCCTTTTTTATTGGGTTGACACCCATCTGGAGCGTCTATAGAATTGCGCCTCCTTTTAACGGGCGTATTGCGCTCGCTGGGAATAGCAGCCGGAGTCTGAAATCCAATGCAAAATCAGCAAATCCGTATCAGGTTGAAGGCTTTTGACCATCGCCTGATCGACCAATCCACCCAGGAAATCGTGGAAACCGCGAAACGTACTGGTGCTCAAGTGCGTGGTCCAATTCCACTGCCTACCCGTAAAGAGCGGTTCACCGTTCTGGTCTCCCCGCACGTCAACAAAGACGCGCGTGACCAGTACGAGATCCGTACTCATAAGCGCGTACTGGACATCGTCCAGCCAACGGATAAAACCGTTGATGCACTTATGAAGCTCGATCTGGCGGCCGGTGTGGAAGTACAGATCAGCCTCGGCTAAGACTTGGGTCTTAGTCGTGTAACGCTCTGAAATGGGCGGCCATAGCGGGTGAAAGCCCCGTACACTCATGAGGTTTACAACATGACTATTGGTGTAGTCGGTCGTAAATGCGGTATGACCCGTATTTTCACCGAAGAAGGTGTCTCCATTCCGGTTACGGTCATTGAGATCGAGCCGAATCGCGTCACCCAGTTCAAAACTGAAGAGACCGATGGCTATCGTGCAGTGCAAGTCACTGTCGGCGAGCGTCGTGCTTCGCGTGTGACTGCTGCTCAAGCAGGTCACTTCGCTAAAGCAAACGTTGCAGCTGGTCGCACTGTTATGGAGTTCCGTCTTGAAGACGGCGACTACCAGGCTGGCGATCTGATCAACGCTGAAATCTTCGCCGCTGGTCAACTGGTTGATGTAACCGGTCAGTCCAAAGGTAAAGGCTTCCAGGGTACGATCAAGCGTTGGAATTTCCGTGGCCAAGACAACACTCACGGTAACTCCGTCTCCCACCGCGTCCCGGGCTCTATTGGCCAGTGCCAGACTCCTGGTCGTGTATTCAAGGGCAAAAAAATGTCCGGTCATATGGGCGCTGAGCGCGTGACCGTGCAGTCCCTCGAAGTAGTGCGCGTCGACGCTGAACGCAATCTGTTGTTGGTCAAGGGTGCTGTTCCTGGCGCTACTGGCGGCAACCTGGTTGTACGTCCAGCGGCCAAGGCTCGCGGTTAAGGGGAAGCTGACATGCAATTAAATGTAAATGACGCTCAAGCGATCGAAGTTTCCGAACTGACATTTGGCGGCGAATTCAACGAGACGCTCGTTCACCAAGCAGTCGTGGCCTACATGGCCGGCGGCCGTCAAGGTAGCAAGCAGCAAAAGACCCGTTCCGACGTTCGTGGTGGCGGTAAGCGCCCTTGGCGTCAGAAAGGTACTGGCCGTGCTCGTGCCGGTACTATCCGTAGCCCAATCTGGCGTGGCGGTGGTACCACTTTCGCAGCTCGTCCACAGGATCACTCGCAGAAGCTCAACAAGAAGATGTATCGCGCAGCACTGCGCTCCATCCTTGCTGAACTCGTGCGTACCGATCGTCTGGTTGTGGTTCAGGACTTCGCTGTTGAAAGTCCAAAAACTAAAGACCTGCTGGGCAAACTGAACGACATGAGCCTGACCGACGTTTTGATCGTGTCTGAAGCTGTTGATCAGAACCTGTACCTGGCTGCTCGCAACCTGCCACACGTTGATGTACGTGACGTGCAAGGTTCCGATCCAGTTAGTCTGATCGCATACGACAAGGTGTTGATCACCGTGTCGGCCGTGAAGAAATTCGAGGAGCTGCTGGGATGAACCAGGAACGCGTATTTAAAGTTCTGCTTGGCCCGCACGTTTCCGAAAAGGCTACGGTTCTGGCTGACAAGAAAGGCCAGTTCGTTTTCAAGGTTGCAACTGACGCAACCAAGCTGGAAATCAAGAAGGCCGTCGAAAGCCTGTTCAGCGTGAAAGTAGAGCGTGTTACTACCCTGAATGTTCTGGGTAAGAGCAAGCGCACTGCTCGCGGTCTGGGCAAGCGTAATGACTGGAAGAAGGCAGTTATCTCCCTTCAGCCAGGCCAAGATCTCGATTTCAGCAGCAGTGCTGAGTAAGGAAGGGGTGCATCATGGCAATCGTTAAATGCAAACCGACTTCCCCTGGCCGCCGTTTTGTGGTCAAGGTGGTCAACCAGGAGCTGCATAAAGGCGCTCCTCACGCACCGCTGCTCGAGAAAAAATCGAAGACTGGTGGTCGTAACAACAATGGTCGTATTACCACCCGTCACATCGGTGGTGGCCATAAGCAGCATTATCGTCTGGTCGATTTCCGTCGCAACGACAAAGATGGCATCTCCGCCACTGTCGAGCGTATTGAATACGATCCAAACCGTACTGCTCACATCGCTCTGCTGCTGTACGCAGATGGCGAGCGTCGCTACATCATCGCCCCTAAAGGCGTGAGCGCTGGCGACCAGCTGATCGCAGGTGCCTTGGCGCCGATCAAGCCGGGCAACGCTCTGCAACTGCGCAACATTCCAGTTGGTAGCACCGTACACGGCATCGAATTGAAGCCAGGTAAAGGCGCGCAAATCGCTCGTTCCGCTGGTGCTTCGGCTCAGCTGATCGCTCGTGAAGGTGTCTACGTGACCCTGCGTCTGCGTTCTGGTGAGATGCGTAAAGTGCTGGCTGAATGCCGCGCGACCTTGGGTGAAGTCTCGAACTCCGAGCACAGCCTTCGTTCGCTGGGTAAAGCTGGTGCCAAACGCTGGCGTGGCGTTCGCCCAACCGTTCGTGGTGTTGCCATGAACCCGGTTGACCACCCACACGGTGGTGGTGAAGGTCGTACCTCTGGTGGTCGTCATCCGGTATCGCCATGGGGCTTCCCGACTAAGGGCGCGAAGACTCGTGGTAATAAGCGTACCGACAAAATGATCGTCCGTCGTCGCAAGTAAATAGAGGGATACGACAGTGCCACGTTCTCTGAAAAAAGGTCCTTTTATTGATCTTCACCTACTGAAGAAGATCGAAGTGGCGGCGGAAAAGAACGATCGCAAACCAGTTAAGACCTGGTCGCGTCGTTCGATGATCCTGCCACAAATGGTCGGTTTGACCATCGCTGTACACAACGGTCGCTTGCACGTCCCAGTTCTCGTGAACGAAGACATGGTCGGCCACAAACTAGGCGAGTTTGCCGGTACCCGCACTTATCGTGGGCACGTGGCAGACAAGAAAGCCAAGCGTTAAGGGGTTAGGAAATGGAAGTAGCCGCTAAGTTGTCGGGCGCTCGAATCTCCGCCCAGAAAGCCCGCTTGGTCGCCGACCAGATCCGCGGGAAGAAGGTGGGCGAAGCGCTCAACCTGTTGGCTTTCAGCAGTAAGAAAGCCGCCGAGATCATGAAGAAAGTGCTGGAGTCGGCCGTAGCCAACGCCGAGCATAACGAAGGCGCAGACGTTGATGACCTGAAGGTCAGCACCGTTTTCGTCAACGAAGGGCGTTCGCTGAAGCGCATCATGCCACGTGCCAAAGGCCGTGCTGATCGCATCGTCAAGCGGTCTTGCCATATCACTGTCAAGGTTGCTGACAAGTAACGGAGTCGAAGAGATGGGTCAGAAAGTACATCCCATTGGCATTCGCCTGGGAATCGTCAAGGAGCACACCTCCGTCTGGTACGCAGACGGTCGGACTTATGCGGACTATTTGTTCGCTGATCTGAAGGTGCGTGAGTATCTCCAAGACAAACTAAAAAGCGCGTCCGTAAGCCGTATCGATATCCATCGTCCGGCGCAAACTGCACGTATCACCATCCACACCGCTCGTCCAGGTATCGTTATCGGGAAGAAAGGTGAAGATGTTGAGAAACTGCGTCAGGACCTGACCAAGCAAATGGGTGTGCCTGTGCACATCAATATCGAAGAGATCCGCAAGCCGGAGCTCGACGGTATGCTGGTTGCGCAGAGCGTAGCTCAGCAGCTGGAGCGTCGCGTAATGTTCCGTCGCGCTATGAAGCGCGCTGTACAGAACGCCATGCGCATTGGTGCCAAAGGCATCAAAATCCAAGTGAGCGGTCGTCTCGGCGGTGCTGAAATCGCACGTACTGAATGGTATCGCGAAGGTCGTGTGCCACTGCACACCCTGCGTGCCGACATCGACTATGCCAACTACGAAGCTCACACCACTTACGGTGTGATCGGTGTAAAGGTTTGGATCTTCAAAGGCGAAGTAATTGGTGGTCGCCAAGAAGAACTGAAACCACAAGCACCAGCGCCTCGTAAAAAAGCTGCTAAGTAAGGGGTACGCCAAATGTTGCAACCTAAGCGTACGAAGTTCCGCAAGCAGATGACAGGCCACAACCGTGGTCTGGCTCAGCGCGGTAGCAAAGTCAGCTTCGGCGAGTTCGCGCTGAAGTCTGTAGCTCGTGGTCGTCTCACCGCTCGTCAGATCGAGTCAGCGCGTCGTGCTCTGACCCGTCACGTTAAACGTGGCGGCAAGATCTGGATCCGTGTATTCCCGGACAAGCCTATCTCCAAAAAGCCCCTCGAAGTTCGTATGGGTAAAGGTAAGGGTAACGTGGAGTACTGGGTTGCCCAGATTCAGCCAGGCAAAGTCCTGTATGAAATCGAGGGTGTTACTGAAGAGCTGGCGCGTGAGGCTTTTGCCCTGGCTGCTGCAAAGCTGCCGCTCGCCACCGCCTTTGTTAAACGGACGGTGATGTGATGAAAGCGAATGAACTTCGTGAAAAATCCGCACAGCAGCTGAACGAGCAATTGCTCGGCTTGCTGCGCGACCAGTTCAATCTGCGTATGCAGAAAGCAACTGGCCAGTTGGGGCAGTCTCATCTGCTCTCGCAAGTTAAGCGTGACATCGCTCGCGTGAAGACTGTGCTCAACCAGCAGGCAGGTAAGTGATCATGGCTGAAGCCGAAAAGACTGTCCGTACGCTGACTGGCCGTGTTGTCAGCGACAAGATGGACAAAACCATCACCGTACTGATCGAGCGTCGCGTTAAGCACCCGATCTACGGTAAATATGTTAAGCGTTCGACTAAGCTGCACGCGCACGACGAAACCAACCAGTGCCACATCGGCGACAAAGTCACTATTCGTGAAACTCGTCCGCTGGCCAAGACCAAGTCTTGGGCATTGGTTGATGTTCTCGAACGCGCTGTGGAAGTCTAAGGACTAGGGGTCGGAGAAATTATATGATTCAGACTCAATCCATGCTCGATGTGGCCGATAACAGCGGCGCTCGCCGTGTTATGTGCATCAAGGTGCTGGGTGGCTCCCATCGTCGTTACGCTGGTATCGGTGACATCATCAAAGTTACCGTGAAGGAAGCAATTCCTCGCGGTAAGGTGAAGAAAGGCCAAGTGATGACTGCTGTTGTAGTCCGCACTCGTCACGGCGTACGTCGTGCTGATGGCTCCATTATCCGCTTTGATGGCAACGCTGCTGTTCTTCTGAACAACAAGCAAGAGCCGATCGGCACCCGTATCTTTGGGCCAGTGACCCGTGAACTTCGTACTGAGAAGTTCATGAAGATCGTCTCGCTCGCCCCAGAAGTGCTGTAAGGAGATCCGACATGCAAAAGATTCGTCGTGACGACGAGATCATCGTGATCGCCGGCAAAGACAAAGGTAAGCGCGGTAAGGTGCTTAAGGTTCTCGCTAATAACCGTCTGGTTATCGGTGGTCTGAACCTGGTTAAGCGTCATACCAAGCCTAACCCGATGTCGGGCGTACAAGGCGGTATCGTCGAAAAAGAAGCTCCACTGGACGCTTCTAACGTCGCCATTTTCAACGGCGAAACCAACAAGGCTGACCGCGTTGGTTTCAAAGTAGAAGATGGCAAGAAAATTCGTGTCTTCAAGTCGACCCAAAAAGCGGTTGATGCTTGAACACTGCTAGGTAGAAGACCATGGCACGACTAAAAGAGATTTACTGGAAAGAAATCGCACCGAAACTTAAGGAAGAACTTAAGCTTTCGAACGTGATGGAAGTTCCACGCGTTACCAAAATTACCCTGAACATGGGTCTGGGCGAAGCGGTCGGCGACAAAAAAGTCATCGAACACGCCGTTGCTGACCTAGAAAAGATCACCGGTCAAAAAGTCGTTGTGACTTACGCTCGGAAATCCATCGCTGGCTTTAAAGTCCGTGAAGGTTGGCCGATCGGCGTCAAAGTGACTCTGCGCCGTGAGCGTATGTACGAATTCCTGGATCGTCTGCTGTCGATCTCCCTGCCTCGGGTTCGCGACTTCCGCGGCCTGAATGCCAAGTCCTTCGATGGTCGTGGTAACTACAGCATGGGCGTGAAAGAGCAGATCATCTTCCCGGAAATCGACTACGACAAGATCGATGCTCTCCGCGGTCTGGACATCACCCTGACCACCACTGCCAAGAACGATGATGAAGGTCGCGCCCTGTTGCGTGCTTTCAAATTCCCGTTCCGCAACTGATTGGAGTAGGACCATGGCCAAGATGAGCATGAAAAACCGCGAGCTGAAGCGTCAGCTCACGGTTGCCAAGTACGCCAAGAAGCGTGCAGCACTGAAAGCAATCATCGTTGATCTGAACGCAAGTCCAGAAGCGCGTTGGGAAGCTACAGTTGCTCTGCAGAAGCAGCCACGTGACGCAAGCGCTTCGCGCATGCGTAACCGCTGCCGCCTGACCGGTCGTCCACACGGCGTTTACCGCAAGTTCGGCCTCGGCCGTAACAAACTGCGTGAAGCGGCAATGCGTGGTGACGTACCAGGTCTGGTTAAAGCCAGCTGGTAAGTACTTTCAGCGTCCAGGTGGTCGGTATCGCAAGATACTGACCGCCGGTGACCTTGAATCTGGAACAAGCCCCTTTTGGGGCTTGTTTCATTTCTGGAGTGTGTTTAAAATACGCGGCTCGCCTGAGCCCGTGTTTTTTATGCTCGGAGATTCTCGGCGACATATGTAGCCGCAAGGCTAATTTTTTTGTATTAGGAGCGTCTAGCCCATGAGTATGCAGGACCCGTTAGCGGACATGCTAACTCGTATCCGTAATGCCCAGATGGCTGAAAAGTCCGTCGTAAGCATGCCATCTTCCAAGTTGAAGGTAGCTGTTGCCAAAGTCCTGAAAGACGAAGGCTACATTGCGGGTTATCAGATCAGCAGCGAAACCAAGCCACTGCTGTCCATCGAGCTGAAGTACTTCGAAGGCCGTTCGGTCATCGAGGAAGTGAAGCGCGTTAGCCGTCCAGGCCTGCGTCAGTACAAGTCCGCCGAAGATCTGCCGAAAGTTCGTGGCGGTCTGGGTGTGTCTATCGTCTCCACCAACAAAGGTGTGATGACGGATCGTGCTGCGCGCGCTGCCGGTGTCGGCGGCGAAGTTCTTTGCACTGTGTTCTAAGGGGGGATAAGCATGTCACGCGTCGCTAAGAACCCCGTTAAGCTGCCAGCCGGTGTCGAAGTAAAATTCGCAGGCCAACAGCTTTCGGTGAAGGGTGCCAAGGGTACTCTTGAACTGAACATCCATTCGTCCGTTGAGATCGTTGAAGAAGCTGGTGAGCTGCGTTTCGCTGCTCGCAATGGCGATCAACAAACTCGCGCAATGGCCGGTACCACGCGTGCGTTGGTAAACAACATGGTCCAAGGCGTAAGCCAAGGCTTCGAGCGTAAGCTCCAGCTGGTCGGTGTTGGTTACAAAGCGCAAGCAAAAGGCACGGTTTTGAACCTGGCCCTTGGCTTCTCGCACCCAGTGGATTACGAACTGCCGGAAGGCATCACCGCTGAGACCCCTAGCCAAACCGATATCCTGATCAAGGGCATCGATAAGCAGCTGGTAGGTCAGGTGGCCGCTGAGATCCGCGACTTCCGTCCACCAGAGCCGTACAAAGGCAAAGGTGTGCGCTACGCGGACGAAGTCGTCCGTCGTAAAGAAGCCAAGAAGAAGTAGGGCATAGCAAATGACCGACAAAAAAGTTACTCGACTGCGTCGCGCTCGCAAAGCACGCCTGAAAATGCACGAACTCGAAGTCGTGCGTCTCTGCGTGTATCGCTCGTCGCAGCACATCTACGCCCAGGTCATCTCGGCCGACGGCAACCAGGTCCTGGCAAGCGCCTCGACTTTGGATAAAGAACTGCGTGATGGTGCCACTGGCAACATCGACGCGGCCACTAAGGTTGGCCAGCTGGTCGCTACGCGTGCTAAGGCCGCTGGCGTCTCGCAAGTGGCTTTCGACCGCTCTGGCTTCAAGTACCACGGTCGCGTGAAAGCGCTGGCTGATGCTGCTCGTGAAGCTGGGCTGGAGTTCTAAGTTATGTCAAATAACGACCAAAAGCGCGACGAAGGCTACATTGAGAAGCTGGTTCAAGTTAACCGCGTAGCCAAAACCGTTAAAGGCGGCCGTATCTTCACTTTCACCGCGTTGACCGTGGTTGGTGATGGTAAAGGGCGTGTTGGCTTCGGCCGTGGCAAGTCACGTGAAGTGCCTGCCGCGATCCAGAAGGCAATGGAAGCTGCTCGTCGCAACATGATCCAAGTTGATCTGAACGGCACCACTCTGCAGTACGCAATGAAGTCCGCTCATGGCGCTTCGAAGGTGTACATGCAGCCTGCCTCTGAAGGTACCGGTATCATCGCTGGCGGCGCTATGCGTGCTGTCCTCGAAGTTGCTGGCGTTCAGAACGTTCTGGCCAAGTGCTACGGCTCGACTAACCCGGTAAACGTGGTTCACGCCACTTTCAAAGGTTTGAAAGCTATGCAATCTCCTGAGTCCATCGCTGCGAAGCGTGGTCTGACTGTCAAGGAGATCTTCTGATCATGGCTACCGTTAAAGTAACGCTGATCAAAAGCATGACCGGCCGCATCCCTAACCACAAACTGTGCGTTAAAGGTTTGGGTCTGCGTCGCATCGGTCACACTGTAGAAGTCCAGGATACTCCCGAGAATCGCGGGATGATCAACAAGGCTTACTACATGCTGCGTGTAGAGGGTTAATCGATGAAACTCAATGATCTGAGTCCAGCGCCGGGTTCCCGTCGCGAAAAGCATCGTCCGGGCCGTGGTATCGGTAGCGGTTTGGGTAAGACTGGTGGCCGTGGCCACAAAGGTCAAACCTCCCGCTCCGGTGGCACCATCGCTCCAGGCTTTGAAGGCGGTCAACAGCCGCTGCATCGTCGCCTGCCTAAGTTCGGTTTCGTATCCCTGAAAGCCATGGACCGCGCAGAAGTGCGTTTGTCCGAGCTGGCCAAAGTGGAAGGCGACATCGTTACTGTGCAGACCCTGAAAGATGCCAACGTGATCAACGTCAACGTACAGCGTGTGAAAATCATGCTGTCCGGTGAAGTGACTCGCGCTGTCACTATCGGCAAGGGAATCGGCGCCACCAAAGGTGCGCGTTCGGCTATCGAAGCAGCTGGCGGCAAGTTCGAGGAATAAATGGCTAAGCAAGGTGCTCTCTCAGCGCTCGGCAAAGGCGGTATGTCTGAACTCTGGGCTCGTCTGCGTTTTCTGTTCCTGGCGATTATCGTCTACCGAATAGGCGCACACATCCCGGTTCCAGGTATCAACCCGGACCGACTCGCAGACCTGTTTCGACAGAATGAGGGGACCATTCTTAGCTTGTTCAACATGTTTTCCGGCGGCGCGCTGGAACGGATGAGCATCTTTGCACTGGGGATCATGCCGTATATTTCGGCATCGATCATCATGCAACTGATGACCGCCGTCAGCCCGCAGCTGGAGCAGTTGAAGAAGGAAGGTGAAGCTGGCCGTCGCAAGATTAGCCAGTACACCCGCTACGGCACTGTCATCCTCGCCTTGGTTCAAGCTATCGGCATGTCCGTTGGCCTGGCCGGGCAGGGTGTTGCGTTCACTGGTGACTTTGGCTTCCATTTCGTCGCGGTATCCACGTTTGTGGCTGGTGCGATGTTCATGATGTGGCTGGGTGAGCAGATTACTGAGCGTGGTGTTGGTAACGGTATCTCGATGTTGATTTTCGCAGGTATCGTCGCCGGTCTTCCGAGAGCAATTGGGCAGTCTTTCGAGTCTGCACGTCAGGGTGATATCAACATTTTCGCTTTGGTTGCCATCGGTTTGCTGGCAGTAGCGATTATCGGTTTTGTGGTGTTCATTGAGCGTGGCCAGCGTCGTATTGCTGTTCACTACGCCAAGCGTCAGCAGGGCCGTAAGGTTTTTGCTGCGCAGACCAGCCACTTGCCGCTGAAAGTGAATATGGCCGGTGTTATTCCGGCAATTTTCGCGAGCAGCATTTTGCTGTTTCCGGCTTCGTTGGGTACCTGGTTTGGTCAGTCTGAAAATATGGGCTGGCTGCAGGACCTCTCTCAGTCGATCGCTCCTGGTCAGCCGTTGAATATTCTGCTGTTTAGTGCAGGGATTATTTTCTTCTGCTTCTTCTATACGGCGTTGATGTTCAATCCGAAAGACGTAGCGGAAAACCTGAAGAAGTCCGGTGCCTTTATTCCGGGCATCCGTCCAGGTGAGCAGTCTGCACGCTACATTGATGGCGTTCTGACCCGTTTGACCCTGTTCGGTGCTCTATATATGACGGCCGTGTGCTTGCTTCCCCAGTTTCTGGTGGTTGCAGCAAACGTTCCGTTCTACCTTGGCGGGACCTCGTTGCTGATCGTGGTCGTGGTTGTGATGGACTTCATGTCCCAAGTACAATCGCACCTCGTTTCGCACCAGTACGAATCCCTGATGAAGAAAGCCAACCTGAAGGGCTACGGCAGCGGCATGTTGCGCTGAGTACCCCATAAGGTTCGAGGAGTTGGTGATGAAAGTTCGTGCATCGGTGAAAAAGCTGTGCCGTAACTGCAAGATTATTCGCCGCGAAGGTGTTGTTCGAGTAATTTGCAGCGCGGAACCGCGTCACAAACAGCGCCAAGGCTGAGTGTGATCCGCTTGAAGCCCGGCAGCTAGTGCGCTGCCGGGTTGATTATTTGTTATTACAGCGATATTATCTCGCGCCCTATTTCTTGGCTTCCGGGGCGTAGGTAGCTGTCAATTGGAGTCCCACTGAATGGCCCGTATTGCAGGCGTTAACATTCCAGATAACAAGCACACTGTTATCTCGCTGACCTACATCTATGGTGTTGGTCGCACTACTGCGCAGAAAATTTGCGCAGACACTGGGGTAAACCCAGCCGCAAAGATCAAAGATCTGAGCGACGAGCAGATTGAGCTGTTGCGTGGCGAAGTGGCGAAGTTCACCACTGAAGGTGACCTGCGTCGCGAAATCAACATGAAAATCAAGCGTTTGATGGACCTCGGTTGCTACCGTGGTCTGCGTCATCGTCGTGGTCTTCCAGTACGCGGTCAGCGTACCAAGACTAACGCGCGTACCCGTAAAGGTCCGCGTAAGCCGATCCGCAAGTAATCGCCCACGCGAATCGACAGGAAAATTATCATGGCTAAACCTGCTGCTCGTCCTCGTAAAAAAGTTAAAAAGACAGTGGTTGATGGCATCGCCCACATCCATGCTTCTTTTAACAACACAATCGTGACCATCACCGACCGTCAAGGTAACGCGCTTTCTTGGGCTACCTCCGGTGGTTCGGGTTTCCGCGGTTCCCGCAAGTCCACCCCGTTTGCTGCTCAAGTAGCTGCTGAACGTGCTGGTCAAGCTGCGCTGGAATACGGCCTGAAAAACCTTGACGTTAACGTCAAAGGTCCAGGTCCAGGTCGTGAGTCTGCTGTCCGTGCTTTGAACGGCTGTGGCTATAAGATCGCCAGCATCACCGACGTGACGCCAATCCCGCACAACGGGTGCCGTCCGCCGAAGAAGCGCCGCGTGTAATCCAGGAGATTGTAAAGAATGGCTCGTTACATTGGTCCAAAATGCAAACTCGCTCGTCGTGAAGGCACCGATCTCTTCTTGAAGAGCGGCGTGCGTGCGATCGAATCGAAGTGCAACATTGAAGCAGCACCTGGTATCCACGGCCAACGCCGCGGTCGCCAGTCCGATTACGGCACCCAACTGCGTGAAAAGCAGAAGGTCCGTCGTATCTACGGCGTTCTCGAGCGTCAATTCAGCGGCTACTACAAAGAAGCTGCTGGCAAGAAAGGTGCAACCGGTGAAAACCTGCTGCAACTGCTCGAATGCCGTCTGGACAACGTTGTATACCGTATGGGCTTTGGTTCGACTCGCGCCGAATCCCGTCAGCTGGTATCGCACAAATCCGTCAGCGTAAACGGCCAAACCGTTAACGTCCCGTCCTACCAGGTTCGTGCTGGTGACGTGGTCGCGATTCGCGAGAAAGCAAAAAACCAACTTCGCATTGTCCAAGCTCTCGATCTGTGTGCCCAACGTGGCCGCGTAGAATGGGTAGAAGTAGACACTGAGAAGAAGTCGGGCGTTTTCAAGAACGTTCCTGCTCGCAGTGATCTGTCCGCCGACATCAACGAAAGCCTGATTGTCGAGCTCTACTCCAAGTAAGGGCTAGAAAATAGGTGCATCCATGCAGATTTCGGTAAATGAGTTCCTGACACCCCGCCACATTGATGTGCAGGTTGTCAGTCCAACCCGCGCCAAGATCACGCTCGAGCCTCTCGAGCGTGGTTTTGGCCACACCCTGGGCAACGCGCTGCGCCGCATCCTGTTGTCCTCAATGCCCGGCTGTGCAGTAGTCGAGGCCGAGATTGACGGTGTGCTCCACGAGTACAGCGCCATCGAAGGTGTACAGGAAGACGTAATTGAAATCCTGTTGAACCTTAAAGGTCTGGCTATCAAGCTGCACGGCCGTGACGAAGTTACGCTGACCTTGTCGAAGAAGGGTTCGGGGGTGGTTACCGCTGCCGATATTCAGCTGGATCATGATGTCGAGATCGTTAATCCCGATCACGTAATCGCTAACCTGGCGTCTAACGGCGCCCTGAACATGAAGCTCACTGTAGCTCGTGGTCGTGGTTATGAACCGGCCGACTCGCGTCAGAGCGATGAAGATGAAAGCCGCAGCATTGGTCGCTTGCAGCTTGACTCTTCGTTCAGCCCGGTTCGCCGTATCGCATACGTGGTGGAAAACGCCCGTGTCGAGCAGCGTACTAACCTGGACAAGCTGGTTATTGATCTGGAAACCAATGGTACTCTGGATCCTGAAGAGGCTATCCGCCGCGCTGCAACCATTCTGCAACAGCAGTTGGCTGCGTTCGTCGACCTCAAAGGTGACAGCGAACCAGTGGTAATCGAGCAGGAAGACGAGATCGATCCGATCCTGCTTCGCCCGGTTGACGATCTGGAACTGACTGTACGTTCGGCTAACTGCCTTAAGGCGGAAAACATTTACTACATCGGTGACCTGATTCAGCGCACCGAAGTAGAACTGTTGAAGACTCCGAACCTGGGCAAGAAATCCTTGACTGAAATCAAGGACGTTCTGGCCTCCCGCGGTCTGTCCCTCGGCATGCGCCTCGACAACTGGCCGCCTGCAAGTCTTAAGAAGGACGACAAGGCGACTGCCTGATCGTCGTAATCACCGAACGTGAGTTTGGTAAGGAATGAACCATGCGTCATCGTAAAAGTGGTCGTCACCTGAGCCGTACCAGCTCGCACCGCAAGGCCATGTTTCAAAACATGGCGGTGTCGCTGTTCGAGCACGAGCTGATCAAAACTACACTGCCAAAAGCTAAAGAACTGCGTCGCGTTGCTGAGCCGCTGATCACTTTGGCTAAGACAGACAGCCTGGCTAACCGCCGTTTGGTTTTCGACCGTACTCGTTCGAAAGCTATCGTTGGTAAGCTCTTCAACGACCTGGGCAAGCGTTACGCTACCCGTGAGGGTGGCTACCTGCGCATCCTCAAGTGCGGCTTCCGCACTGGCGACAACGCGCCAATGGCGTACGTCGAGTTGGTTGATCGTGCTACTGCCGGCGAAGCTGTAAGCGCCGAGTAAGACGACAAGCTGTAACGAAGAACCGGGCCTAGTGCCCGGTTTTTTGTGCGCGTAATAAAAGCGTGATTTGTACAAGCGTCCACGGGTTGTGCTTGGCAATATGCCTCTGGGGAGGTTGGTAGTTATTTTCTATCGATGCCGACAATTTAATGAATTTGTAGGTGTCATGTCGATGATCAATACTCCCTCCAAGCCGACTAGCCGGCAGTTCCAAGTCCGACCTGAGGAAGATTGCATGAGCCAGAATAAAATCCTTACTACCGCCAGCGGCGCGCCCGTTGCGGACAATCAGAATTCCCGTTCCGCCGGTCCACGTGGTCCCTTGCTGCTCGACGATTTCCACCTGATCGAGAAGCTCGCGCACTTCAACCGTGAAAACATTCCGGAACGTCGCGTGCACGCGAAAGGTTCGGGTGCCTTTGGTACCTTCACGGTTACTCAAGACATTACCCAATACACCAGCGCCAAGTTGTTTGAGTCTGTTGGCAAGCAAACCCCGACCTTCTTGCGCTTTTCCACCGTTGGTGGTGAGCGTGGTTCGGCTGATACCGAACGCGACCCACGCGGCTTCGCCTTGAAGTTCTACACCGAAGAAGGCAACTGGGACATCGTCGGGAACAACACCCCAGTGTTCTTCATTCGCGATCCTTTAAAGTTTCCGGACTTCATCCACACCCAGAAGCGCCTGCCGCAAAGCAATCTCAAAAGCGCTCAGATGATGTGGGACTTCTGGTCGCACTCTCCGGAGGCACTGCACCAGGTCACCATTCTGTTTTCGGACCGTGGCATCCCTGATGGCTATCGCCACATGCACGGCTTCGGCAGTCACACCTACAGCCTGATTAACGCCAATGGCGAGCGCCACTGGGTGAAGTGGCACTACAAGACTAAGCAAGGCATCAAGAACTTGGCGCCGGCTGAGGCCGCGCGCCTGGCCGGTACCGATCCGGATTACGCCCAGCGCGATCTGTTCGGCGCGATTGAGCGCGGTGATTTCCCGAAATGGCGGGTCTGCATCCAGATCATGACCGAGGCCCAGGCTAATGCTCACTACGAGAACCCCTTTGACGTGACCAAGACCTGGTCGCAGAAGGAGTTCCCGTTAATCGAAGTTGGCGAGCTCGAACTCAACCGCAATCCGCAGAACTACTTCGCTGAAGTGGAGCAGGCTGCGTTCGGCCCGAGCAACATGGTGCCGGGTGTAGGCCTGTCGCCAGACCGTATGCTGCAAGGTCGTGTGTTCGCATACGCAGATGCTCACCGTTACCGCGTCGGCACCAATCACCAGCAACTGCCGGTGAATGCCCCACGTAACCAGGTGAACAGCTACCAGCGTGATGGTTCGATGGCATTTGGCAGCAACGGTGGCGCGGGGCCCAACTACGAGCCGAACAGCTACGCAGATGCGCCGAAGCAAGCACCACAATACGCGGAGCCTGCGTTGGCATTGAGCGGTGCTGCTGACCGTTATGATCACCGGGAAGACACCGATTACTACAGCCACGCAGGTGCACTGTTCCGCCTGATGAACGATGAGCAGAAAGCGTTGCTCACCAACAACATCGCCGGTGCAATGGGTGGCGTTTCCAGTGATGTGGTTCAGCGCCAATTGCAGCATTTCTACAAAGCAGATCCTGCTTATGGAGAAGCAATCGCAAAGGCACTGGGTGTCTCGCTTAGCTAACTCTAAACGATAAGCAGAACCGCCCTCATTTGGGCGGTTTTTGCGTTATTTCAGCCACTTTTCTCTGAAAATCTTCACTTTTCTGCCGTTGATCCCGTGACCTCCGGGTCATCATGGTTCAAACTACAGACTTTCAAGCAGGGAGATGTAGGGCGATGCAAGGTCACCCCGACGTAATCGATTACCTCAACACGTTGCTGACGGGCGAACTGGCTGCTCGTGACCAATATTTCATCCATTCGCGCATGTACGAAGACTGGGGCTTTACCGAGCTCTACGAGCGTATCAACCACGAGATGGAAGAAGAGGCACAGCACGCCGACGCACTGATGCGCCGTATCCTCATGCTCGAAGGCACGCCACGTATGCGTCCCGATGATCTGGATGTGGGGACCACGGTACCTGACATGCTCGCTGCCGACTTGCGCCTCGAGTACAAGGTCCGTGCCGCGCTCTGCAAAGGCATCGAGCTCTGTGAGCAGCATAATGACTATGTCACCCGGGAAATCCTGCGGGTGCAGTTGAATGACACCGAAGAAGATCATACCTATTGGCTTGAAAAGCAGTTGGGCCTGATCAAGCTGGTTGGCTTGGAGAATTACCTGCAATCGCAGTTCTGATTCCCGGCTACAAAAAAGCCCCTGTCACCGCAACGTGACAGGGGCTTTTCATTGGGCCCGAAAAACTCAGGCCCGGTCGCGTTCCAGCAACGGCTTCAAGTAGAAGCCCGTGTGCGACTGCGGCATTTCGGAAACTTGCTCCGGTGTGCCTACCGCGATGATCTGGCCACCCTTGGAACCACCTTCAGGCCCCAAGTCAACCAACCAGTCGGCGGTCTTGATCACATCCAGGTTGTGCTCGATCACTACCACGGTGTTGCCGTGGTCGCGCAGGCGGTGCAACACGTCCAACAGTTGCTGTATATCCGCAAAATGCAGGCCGGTGGTCGGCTCATCGAGGATGTACAGGGTCTTGCCGGTGTCGCGCTTGGACAACTCGCGGGACAGCTTCACCCGTTGCGCCTCACCACCGGACAGCGTGGTCGCTGATTGACCCAGCTTGATATACGACAGGCCTACATCCATCAGTGTCTGCAGCTTGCGCGCCAACGCCGGAACCGCGTCAAAGAACACCCGTGCTTCCTCGATGGTCATCTCCAGGGTTTCGTGGATGCTTTTGCCCTTGTATTTGATCTCCAGGGTCTCGCGGTTATAGCGCTTGCTCTTGCACACATCGCACGGCACGTAAATGTCCGGCAGGAAGTGCATCTCCACCTTGATCAAGCCATCGCCCTGGCACGCTTCACAGCGACCGCCCTTGACGTTGAACGAGAACCGGCCCGGCCCATAACCCCGTGAGCGGGACTCCGGAACGCCAGCAAACAACTCACGAATGGGTGTAAACAACCCGGTGTAGGTCGCCGGGTTGGAACGCGGCGTGCGGCCAATTGGGCTCTGGTCGATATCGACGACTTTGTCCAGAAGCTCCAGACCCTTGATGCTGTCGTGAGCAGCCGCTTCCAGCGTAGTCGCGCCGTTCAAGGCGGTGGCACTCAAGGGGAACAGCGTGTTGTTGATCAGTGTCGACTTGCCCGAGCCGGAAACACCGGTCACGCAGGTCAACAGGCCCAGCGGAATTTCCAGGTCGACATTGCGCAAGTTATTGCCACGCGCGCCCTTGAGGTGCAGCGCCTGCTTCTTGTTGCGCGGTGTGCGTTTAGCCGGCACGGCAATTTTCACACGGCCAGACAAGTACTTGCCGGTCAGCGAGTCCGGATGGGCCATGACCTCGGCAGGCGTACCTTCGGCAACAATATGCCCGCCATGCACACCCGCGCCCGGGCCGATATCAACCACATAGTCGGCCAGGCGAATCGCATCTTCATCGTGCTCGACCACGATCACCGTGTTGCCGATATCCCGAAGGTGTTTCAGCGTGCCCAGCAGACGATCGTTGTCGCGTTGGTGCAAGCCAATCGACGGCTCATCGAGGATGTACAGTACACCCACGAGGCCGGCACCAATCTGGCTGGCCAAGCGAATCCGCTGGGCTTCACCGCCAGACAACGTGTCGGCACTTCGGTCCAGAGACAGGTAGTCCAGGCCAACGTTGACCAGGAACTGCAACCTCTCGCGAATTTCCTTGAGAATCTTGTCGGCGATTTCCCCACGGCGCCCCGTCAACTTGAGCACACCAAAGTACTCGCAGGCATCACCGATTGGCAGGTTGGTCACCGCAGGCAACGTCTTCTCGCCCACCCACACATGCCGCGCCTCTCGACGCAGGCGTGTGCCACGGCAATCCGGGCAAGGCTGGGTGCTGAGGAATTTAGCCAGTTCTTCACGCACGCTCGCCGATTCGGTTTCGCGGTAGCGACGCTCGAGATTCGGCACAATGCCTTCGAACGGGTGGGAGCGCTTGACGATATCGCCCCGGTCATTCAGGTACTTGAAGTCGACGTTCTGCGAGCCGCTGCCGTGCAGGATGACTTTCTGCTGTTCGGCCGGCAGTTCGTTGAAAGGTACTTCGAGGCTGAACTTATAGTGCGACGCCAGCGACCCCAGCATCTGGAAGTAGTAGACGTTACGCCTGTCCCAGCCACGTATCGCGCCCTCCGCCAGCGTCAAGTCATCATTGACCAGACGCTTGATGTCGAAGAACTGCTTCACGCCCAGGCCATCACAGGTCGGGCAGGCGCCGGCCGGGTTGTTGAAGGAGAACAGCTTGGGTTCCAGCTCACTGATTGCGTGCCCGCAGATCGGGCAAGCAAAGCGCGCGGAGAAGATGATCTCTTCGCCCGGCTCGTCATCCATCGGAGCCACCAGGGCAATGCCGTCGGCCAGCTTCAACGCGGTTTCGAAGGATTCCGCAAGGCGCTGTTGAAGGTCTGCCCGCACTTTGAAACGGTCGACGACCACATCAATCGAGTGCTTCTTCTGCTTGTCGAGCTTCGGCGCTTCGTCCAGCTCGTAGAGCTTGCCGTTGATTCGCGCCCGCACAAAACCTTGCGCCCGCAGTTCTTCGAAGACGGAAAGGTGTTCACCCTTGCGCTCACGAATCACCGGTGCCAGCAGCATCAGCTTGGCGCCTTCCGGCTGGGCGAGCACCAGGTCGACCATCTGGCTGACGGTCTGGGCTTCCAGGGGAATATCGTGGTCCGGGCAACGCGGAATACCCACGCGCGCATACAGCAGGCGCAGGTAGTCGTAGATTTCGGTAATGGTGCCCACGGTGGAGCGCGGGTTATGGGAAGTCGATTTTTGCTCGATGGAAATTGCCGGCGACAGGCCTTCAATGGTGTCGACGTCGGGCTTTTCCATCATCGACAGGAACTGGCGGGCATAGGCCGACAGCGATTCCACGTAGCGACGCTGGCCTTCGGCATACAGCGTGTCAAACGCCAGCGACGATTTGCCGGACCCGGACAAGCCGGTGATGACAATCAGTTTGTCCCGTGGCAGGGTCAGGTCGATGTTCTTCAGGTTGTGGGTTCTAGCCCCACGAATCAGGATCTTGTCCAAGATGGCCTCGCACGGCGGGCGTAAATAATGCCGGAGTATACGGCTAAAGACTGGATGAATATACACTGTCAAAAGGCCGCTTGCAGCCTTAGATGAAAGCTGCGCGGCAAAGCGCCGCATATACCCTCTCAATCGATGGGACTGGTAGAATCGCCGCCGGTTCACACGAGGTTTTTCCATGCACGATCCCCACAGCGAACGCATGAGTAGCGGCGAGACCCGAGCAGCAAGCGGTCTGGCCCTGGTGTTCGCCTTCCGTATGCTGGGCATGTTTATGGTGTTGCCAGTGCTGGCGACCTATGGGATGGACCTCGCAGGCGCGACCCCGGCATTGATCGGCCTGGCCATTGGCGCGTATGGCCTGACCCAGGCGATTTTTCAGATTCCGTTCGGGATCATTTCTGACCGCATCGGCCGCCGTCCGGTGATCTATCTGGGTCTGATCGTGTTCGCTCTCGGCAGTGTGCTCGCGGCGCAATCGGATTCGATATGGGGCGTGATTGCCGGACGCATCCTGCAAGGGGCCGGTGCGATTTCCGCCGCGGTCATGGCGCTGCTGTCAGACCTGACCCGTGAACAACACCGCACCAAGGCCATGGCCATGATCGGCATGACCATCGGCCTGTCGTTCGCCGTGGCCATGGTCGTCGGCCCCCTGCTGACACGCGCGTTCGGCTTGCACGGGCTGTTCCTGGCCACCGGCGGCATGGCGCTGTTCGGTATCGTGATCGTTGCCTTTATGGTGCCGCGCTCCACGGGTACGTTGCAGCATCGCGAGTCGGGCGTCGCGCGCAAGGCGTTATTGCCGACGCTCAAGCATCCCGACCTGCTGCGCCTGGATTTAGGTATCTTCGTATTACACGCCATGCTCATGTGCAGCTTCGTCGCCTTGCCCCTGGCGCTGGTGGAAAAAGCCGGGCTGCCCAAGGAACAGCACTGGTGGGTCTACCTCACCGCGCTGTTGATTTCGTTCTTCGCCATGATCCCGTTCATCATCTATGGCGAGAAGAAACGCAAAATGAAACGAGTTCTCTTGGGCGCCGTCGCGACGTTGATGCTCACTGAGCTATTCTTCTGGCAGTTCGGCGACAGCCTGCGGGCGCTGGTAATCGGCACGGTGGTATTTTTCACCGCGTTCAACCTGCTGGAGGCTTCATTGCCTTCGCTGATCAGTAAGGTTTCACCGGCCGGCGGCAAAGGGACGGCCATGGGGGTGTATTCCACCAGCCAGTTCCTGGGTTCTGCACTGGGCGGCATCATGGGTGGCTGGATGTTCCAGCATGGCGGTTTGTCGGTTGTCTTCCTGGGATGCGCCGGGCTGGCTGCACTTTGGCTGGTCTTTGCTGTTACCATGCGCGAACCTCCATACGTCACAAGCCTGCGCCTGCCGTTGTCGCCCGAAGCCATTCGTGAAGCTGGCCTGGTAGAGCGCCTTAAGGCCGTTGTTGGAGTAACAGATGCAGTCGTGGTCGCTGAAGAGGCGGCCATTTACATCAAATTGGACACCGAATTATTGGATCGCGCGACGCTTGAGCAACTGGTCAACCCAGTGCCGACAGCGCGCCCAGCTTAGGAGAACGTTATGGCCCGTGGGGTTAACAAAGTCATATTGGTCGGTACATGCGGCCAGGATCCCGAGGTTCGCTACTTGCCTAACGGTAACGCCGTGACCAACCTGAGTCTGGCGACCAGCGAACAGTGGACCGACAAGCAGACTGGCCAGAAGGTCGAAAAAACCGAATGGCACCGCGTGTCGATGTTCGGCAAGGTTGCAGAGATTGCTGGTGAGTACCTGCGCAAAGGTTCGCAGGTGTACATCGAAGGCAAGCTGCAAACCCGTGAGTGGGAAAAAGACGGCATCAAGCGTTACACCACTGAAATCGTGGTCGACATGCAAGGCACCATGCAACTGCTGGGCGGCCGTCCACAGCAGGGCGACCAACAAGGCGGGGGCAATAACTACCAGCAGTCCGCACCGGCCCCACGCCAGCAGGCTCCGCGTCCGCAGCAGTCGGCACCGCAACAGTCGCGCCAGGCGCCGCCTCCACAACAGGCTGCTCCACAACCGGCTCCGGATTTCGACAGCTTTGATGACGATATCCCGTTCTAGCGGTCACCTTAGACCTTTTTGTAAGGTTTAGACCTGAAGCCCCCGCACTGCGGGGGCTTTGCATTTCTAAGTGAGGACTTCATCCTCAATGGCGACCCCTACATGAGCACGTTGACACGGATGAAATAGCGCAGCGTTTAATCGGCGATCAGGCGTCCGCCTCGGCCGCCGTCACCACCATCTCTTTGAACCGGCGTAACACTGCGGATCCGTCATCAATCCGCGTCGCCAAATGCAGTGGCGCCACCAGGCTCTGACACTCCGTCAGTTCCCGATACACGATGCCGTCCCCGCGCAACCGTTGCATCGACGCCGGCACGATGGACACCCCCAGTCCCGCCGCTACCAGGCTGAGTGTCGCGGTCATGCGCGGGGCTTCCTGGACCACCTGAGGGCTGAACCCCGCTTCACGGCACGCCACCAGAATCGCGTCATACAGGCCCAACCCCACGCGGCGGCGATAGAGCACGAAGGACTCGCTCGCCAATGCCTTCAAGGGCAGGGGAGAGCCCGCATTGAGTGCCAGCGGATGATCAGTGGGCAGCGCCAGCAACATCGGCTCCACCAGGATCGGGTCGTCCTGCAGCAATTGAGTCCCGCTGAGGGGGGAGCGGATAAACGCCGCGTCCAGTTTTTCATGCGCCAACGCGTCCAGCAGTTCGCCGGTGCCAGCTTCTTCCAACACCACCGTGACGCCGACATAGGTTTCGCGAAATAACCGCAACACACTCGGCACAAAGGGATGCAGTGCAGCCGAGCTAGTGAATCCGATCGCCAGCCGTCCGCGCTCACCCCGTGCGGCAAGGCGCACTACGTCCGCAATGCCTTCAGCCTGCGCGAGTAGTTCACGGGCCTCGTCCAGTAAAGCGAGCCCGGCGGTAGTGGGTCGCACGCCTCGGGGCAAACGCTCCATCAGCACCACGCCCAACTCGGCTTCGAGGCTTTGCAGCATCCGTGTCAACGGCGGCTGCTGCATGCCCAGGCGTTCGGCAGCGCGGGTGATATAACCTTCTTCGGCGATGGCTACGAAGGCCTTGAGTTGGCGAAGCTCCAGCATAGGAATACTTTTCAGGTATGGGAGAGTGCCAATCCTGGCATTTGTTCTCATGGCTCACAAGATTTAGGCTGTGGCCAACCTCAAACAGAAGGAAGCCGTGATGACCTGGTCTGCCAAGCAATACACGATGTTTGAACAGCAACGCACCCGTCCCGTCCGCGACCTGGTCGCGGCCATTCCGAATACCGAGGTGCGCACGGCTGTCGACCTGGGCTGCGGTCCCGGCAATTCCACCGAGGTGCTGGCCGAGCGCTTCCCGCATGCGCACGTTACCGGCATGGACAGCTCCGACGACATGCTGGTCGATGCACGCCAACGGCTACCGGCGCTGAACTTCGAACTGGCGGACATCGGCGCCTGGAACCCCGCACAGACTTTCGATGTGATCCTGGCCAACGCGTCGCTGCAATGGCTGCCTGACCACGCCACGCTTTACCCGCACTTGGTCCACCAACTGACACCCGCTGGCACGCTGGCGGTGCAAACGCCGGACAACCTCGATGAGCCTGCCCACCGACTTGCCCGTGAAGTTGCCGCTGATGGCCCGTGGTCTGCCAGGATCGGCGCGGTCAAACACAATGAACGCCACACCGCGAGCTACTACTACGAGCTGCTGAGCAAACATTGCAGCACCGTCGATGTGTGGCGCACCACCTATCAGCACCCGCTGGCGGATTACGCTACGGTGGTGGAGTGGTTCAAGGCCTCGGCCCTAAGACCCTTCCTGGCGCCGTTGACCGATAGCGAGAAGGCTGCCTTCCTGCAGGAGTACCAGGCGCGGATTGCCCAGGCTTACCCAGCCCTGGCCGATGGCACCGTGCTGCTGCCTTTTCCGCGCCTGTTCATTATCGCTACCCGCTAACGTCGCCAAGACCCGTGGCGGTTATGCCGCCGCCGCTTGCGCCTTGAAATATTCATCTGCCGACACCACGCCCGCATAGCCGAATGCCAGCGACGCCATATACGCCCCATGCACCTGCGCAGCCGGGATCACCTGGCCATTGAACTCCAGGTCCCGGGTCGCACACGCGTCATGAATGACCGTGACCTTGTAGCCCAGGTCCGCCGCCGCCCGGACCACCGCATCGATGCACATATGGCTCATGCTGCCGACCACCACCAGTTCGGTGATGCTGCGTTGTTCCAGCAGTGCGCGCAGGTTGGTCTCGCGAAACGAATTCACAAAATGTTTAAGCACCACCGGCTCATTGCGTTCATTCATCACTTTGGGATGCAGATGCGCACCCTCGGAGCCCGGTGTGAAGAACGGCGCGTCCTCAGACGTGAACTCATGCCGCACATGAATCACCGCATCGCCCGCCTGGCGAAACGCCTGCAACACCTGCACGGCCTTGTCCGCCGCGGCTTCTACGCCGTCGAGTGGCCACTTGCCTTGAGGGAAGTAGTCGTTCTGGATATCGATTAGGATGAGCGCTTGCTTGGCCATGTGTGTTGCCTCGTGATGGGTTGATGGGCCCAGTATCTTAGCTGGCGCCTGCACTTGGGATTGGCTGTACCGACAATAAAAGGGGGAAAACTGACAATGGTCGTGGTTGAGCTGGGCGTGTTGATCTACCAGGGGGCGCAGATGGCGGCCGTGCACGGCCTGACTGACCTGTTCGGCGTCGCCAACCGCATCGCCGCCGAGCACCAGTGCGCACAGTTGCCGCTCTTGCGGATCAGCCATTGGCAGGTGGAGGCTACCGGTGAAACGGTGCGCGTATTCGATAGCCATCCCGGCCCTGATCAACCCATGATGGCCGTACTGGTGCCCCCGTCGATTGGTGAGTTCACCGAAGAACAAGCGCCGCCTGCGCTACTGGAATGGCTTCGCCGGCAACACGCCGCAGGTACCGTATTGGGCGGCGTCTGCATGGGTTCGATCATGCTGGCGCGCAGCGGATTGCTCGATGGGCGCAGCGCCACCACTCATTGGTCTTCCGCCAAATCCTTCGCCGCGCGTTACCCGGCCGTGCGCCTTGAAGCGGATAAACCCATCGTTGATGACGGCGACCTTATTACCACCGCTGGCTTGATGGCCTGGTCCGAACTCGGCCTGCGCCTGGTCGATCGCCTGATGGGCCCTAGCATTGCGGCGGATACCGCGCGTTTCCTGGTGATCGAGCACAGTGACAGCGCCAGCCAATGCGGCAGCAACTTTGCGCCGATTCTCGGCCACGGCGACGCCGCCATCCTCAAGGTTCAGCACTGGTTGCAGGCCACCGGTGCGGTGGATGTTTCCCTCACGGCGATGGCACTGGAGGCAGGCTTGGAGGAGCGCACATTCCTACGGCGCTTTCGCAACGCCACCGGGTTGAAACCCACCGAATACTGTCAGCATCTGCGCGTGGGCAAGGCTCGGCAAATGCTCGAGTTTACCAACGGCACCATTGATCACATCGCGTGGACCGTGGGCTATCAGGACCCCAGCGCCTTCCGCGCCATCTTCAAGAAGATCACCGGCCTGGCGCCCAGCGATTACCGCAAACGGTTTGGCGTCTGAATCGTGCAGAACGCCGCGACGCCGACGCGCTGTCGTGCAAAATGGAGCAGGCCAACTGCCACCGGTTTTTCGGCAACTGCTTGATTTCACAACCATCCGCCTCGAAAGCGCGTTGGCCTGATCCCTGCAACCTCTCTTGCACACACATGGCGGGAAGGCCAAGGGGGACGCATGACCCCGACTCAACGCAAGAAGCTGGTGGTCGCTCACTCCACACGTGAAAGCGCCCCTCTGCATGAGATCGAAACCAACCGCGCCCTGGCGCGCTGGCTGGCACAGATTCTCGGGCTAAAATTCGGTGGCAGCTACGACCCGGCTCTACATGCGGGACGATCACTTTACCTGCTGCCCACGCAAACCCTGGTCGGTGCAGCCCAGGCGCGTGCGCTCCATATCAAGGGGCCGGAGGATGTGTGGGGCGGTTACGTCGACCACGACTTCATCTGCACCAAAGCCATCAGCCATGGTCTGCTCGGGCCTGAAGCCAAAGCGCCCGAAGGTTGGTCAGCGCTATTCTGCGAACGTGTGCGAAACGTCGTGCTGGATGGTTTGAGCGTCTTCGCGCTGGAAGACGCCCGGCCCGCAGCCACGCGCCTGCTCTACAGCGGACCCATTCGCCTGAAACCGGTGCACGCCTGCGCCGGCCGAGGTCAGGAAGTTATCCACAGTCTCGATGAGTTCGAAGCCGTGCTGGCTCGACCTGAGGCCGCGAAGCTCTTCAGCGATGGTGTGGTGTTGGAGCAAGACCTGCAGGACGTAATCACCCACAGCGTCGGCCAAAGCTTCATCGGCAATCACGTGCTCAGCTACTGCGGCGAGCAATACCTGACGAAAGACGGGCAGGGCGAAGACGTCTACGGCGGCTCCGACCTATTGGCGGTGCCGGGTGGCTACGAAGCTCTGTTGCAACTCGAACTGCCCGACGACGTACGCGAAGCCATCGAACAAGCGCAGGTGTTCGACGCGGCCGCCGATGAAGCCTATCCCGGCTTCTACGCATCGCGGCGCAACTACGACATCGCCCAGGGCTTGGACAGCGACGGCCAACGCCGCAGCGGCGTGCTCGAACAATCCTGGCGCATGGGCGGAGCCAGCAGCGCGGAAGTCGCAGCGTTGCAAAGTTTTATCAACAACCCCGGCCTGCGTGCGATCCGTGTGTCCTCTGTGGAAACCTACGCGGACCAACCCTTGCCGGCTGATGCCATTGAGGTGTATCGCGGGCCGGCGGAAAACAGCGAGTTTCTTCTTAAGTACGTGACGGTTAAATCTTATGACGGCTAGAAGCGAAAGCATTGCGATCGACATCGATGACGAACAGATGAGCGGCACCTTCCTGAGTCCCAAATCCAAAGTACCCGGCGTGTTATTTGTGCACGGCTGGGGCGGTAGCCAGGAGCGTGATCTTGAACGCGCCAAAGGCATCGCCGGCTTGGGCTGCGTGTGCCTCACCTTCGACCTGCGCGGCCATGCCGGCACTGGGATTCCGCTGTCTCGCGTCACCCGCGAAGACAACCTGCGCGACCTGCTGGCGGCCTATGATCGATTGCTGTCCCACCCGGCCATCGACACCTCGGCGGTGGCGGTGGTGGGCACCAGTTACGGCGGCTACCTCGCGGCCATTCTCACCTCACTGCGCCCGGTGCGCTGGCTGGCGCTGCGCGTGCCGGCGCTGTACCGCGACCAGGAATGGCTCAAACCCAAGCGTGATCTGGATAAGGCCGACCTGATGGATTACCGCAGCACGCTGGTCCACGCCGAAACCAATCGCGCCTTGCACGCGTGTTCTGCGTTTACCGGTGATGTGCTGATCGTTGAGTCGGAAACCGATGCCCACGTGCCCCACGCCACCATCATGAGTTACCGCGCGGCGTGCCAGCAGACCCATTCCCTGACCCATCGCATCATCGATGGCGCCGATCACTCCCTCAGCGACCCGGTGTCCCAGCAGGCGTACACCTCGATCCTGGTGGACTGGATTACCGAAATGGTGGTGGGTGAGCGGTTGAGCATTATCCAGTCTCAATAATTGGATGCTCTTTAGACCGCCTTCGCGAGCAAGCCCGCTCCCACATTCGACAGCATTCCAAAGGATGTACACGATTAAATGTGGGAGCGGGCTTGCTCGCGAAGGCGGTCGACCAGTCACCACCGTCTTAAGCCGGTGTTTTCTTCACCCGCAACGCCTTGGCCTTGGCCTCTACGCCAAGGTACATCACCAGCGCAATCAGCAGCGGCAAGATGAAGTAGATCGCCCGATACGCGATCAACCCGGCGAGCAAACTGCCCCGCGACGCTTCATGCTGCAACAACGCAATGAACACCGCCTCCAGCACGCCCAGCCCTGCCGGAATATGGGTGAGCACCCCGGCAATCGCGCTGATCAGCAACACCCCTAACACCAGCGGATAATCCAGTTTGGCTGGCAGCAGGGTGAAGATCACCGCGGCCATGAGCGACCAGTTCAACGCGCCCAACATCAGCTGCAGGCACGCCATGCGTAGCGACGGCAGGTTGATTTCCATGCCGCGAATCGTCCACGCACGCTTTTTCGAAAACTGGCAGGCCACCAGATAACCCAGGCTGGCCAGTACCAACAACGCGCCAATGCCTTGCAACGCCGTGGTGCTGACCTTCCAGCCCGGTGGCATCGTGACCAGGCCGCTGCTGAAAACCACCCCGGCGATCGCCATGTAGCCAAACCAATTGGTGGCCAGGCTCAGACCGAGGATCTTGGCGATATTGCCTGTGCTCACTCCCAGCCGCGAATACAGCCGATAACGCATGGCGATGCCGCCGACCCAGGCGCTCAAATTGAGGTTGAAGGCGTAGCTGATGATGCCCACCGGCAAGATCTGCTTCCACACCAGATTCTGGCGAATGTAGGTGCGGCCAATCAGATCGAAGCTGGCGTAGACCAGGAAACTGCACAGCGTCAGTGCGCCTGCAATCAACAACGTGCGCACCTTGAAGTCGCCCAGGGTCTGCACCACTTCGCTCCAATCGATGCGCCGCGCGAGCAGGGTGAACAGCACGATCAGCAGCAAGAAGAAGGCGATGGTCAGCGGCTTCTTCCAGCGCTTGAACCGCGAGCCTTTGGTTTCAGACGTCATGGCGCTGAGCCTCAAAAGGTTTCAAGCGCGGCTTGTGCGCGGGCAACCAGCCGGTGAGCGCAGGAAAGTGGCGCATCACATGGAACACCAGGAAACCCACGGTCAAACGCCAGAGCCACAGGCGCGGCTTGCGGTTTTCCGGCATGGTCTGGCAGTGGTTTTTGGCCAGGGCTTCCAGTCGTTCATACAGCTGTTGATTGAACGCACGGTCGCGAATCAACACGTTGGCTTCCAGGTTCAGCGACAAGCTCAATGGGTCCAGATTGCTCGACCCCACCGTGCTCCATTCGTCATCCACCAGTGCGACTTTGCCGTGCAGTGGGCGCTGGCAATACTCGTGGATCACCACGCCGTCCTTGAGCAAATAGTCGTACAGCATGCGCGCCGCCAGCTTGGCCAGCAGTACATCGGGCTGGCCCTGCATGATCAATTGCACGTGCACGCCACGGCGCGCGGCATTGCGGATTTCCCGCAGCAGGCGGTAACCGGGGAAGAAGTAGGCGTTGGCGATCACCGCGCGTGTCTGGGTTTTGCTCAAGGCGTGGATATACGCTTCTTCGATGTCATCGCGATGCTGCGCGTTGTCGCGGTAAATCAGGCGCACCTGGCCGTCGCCTTTATCGGTCGACCAGATCTCCGGCCGCTGCTGGCGTCGTCGCCAACCGCGCCGCGTGCGTACTTGGCGGCCGCTTTGGGCCAAGGCGAAATGATGCAAGTCCGCTACCGCCGGGCCGATCACCTTCACCGCGTAATCTTGCTTGGCCTCGGGACCGTAATCGCCCAGGTGGTCGGCGGAGAAATTGATTCCGCCGATGAACGCCACCTCCGCGTCCACTACGACGATCTTGCGGTGCAGGCGGCGAAACCAATTGGTGCGAATGCCCAGGGTCTTTGGCGCGGGGTCGAACATCTGCACCGCAACGCCGGCCTCGGCCAGCTCGCCGAGAAACGACGGGTTCAGTTCGCCGCAGCCAAAGCCATCCAGGCTGACCACCACGTTGACCCCACGGCGCGCCGCCTCGATCAGGATGCCATGCAGCTCATTACCCACTTTGTCCTCGAAGAGAATGAAGGTCTCCAGCAGGATCTCGCGCCGGGCTTCACGCAGTGCGGTGAACACCTCAGGGAAGTACGCTTCGCCGTTCTCCAGCAATTGGACTTGGTTGCCACTCTGCCAGCCGTAATCCAGGTCACGTGCCTTGGTTTGGTCCGGCGGCTGGTCGGTGGAAATATGTTCTACAGCGACGTTCATAGCTCGATCTCCACCGACAGGGGGACATGGTCTGATAGATGGGACCAGGGCCGTGTCGTCAGTACTCGGGGGTTATGCACCTTCAAATTGCGTACATAAATCCGGTCCAGCGGCAGCAAAGGCAAGCGCGCCGGGAAGGTGCGCGCGGGTTTGCCCTGGGTTTCGATGAATACTTCCTTCAGGCCGCTCTGGCTCAGGTCGGCCTTTTGGCGCCAATCGTTGAAATCACCGGCAACCACCAGCGGCGCGTCGGCAGGAATTTCGCTGATGCGCTGTTCGATCAAGCGCAATTGCTGCTGGCGGTGCACTTCGCGCAGCCCCAAGTGAATGCAGATCGCATGCACCTCTTGGCCGGTGCCCGGCAGGCGCATCACGCAATGCAAAAGGCCACGGTTTTCATGGCCGCTTTGGGAAATGTCGAGGTTGTCGTAGCGCACGATCTGGAATTTCGACAGCAGCGCATTGCCATGGTCGCCGTGTGGGTAGACCGCATTGCGCCCGTAAGCGAACTGCGGCCAGATGCTGTCAGCGAGGAACTCGTACTGCGGCATGTTTGGCCAGTCGCTGAAGCGCTGGGGGTGGCGCTCATGGGTGCCGTGAATTTCTTGCAGGAACACCATGTCGGCGCCCACGCTGCGCACCGCTTCACGCAGCTCAGGCAGGATGAAGCGTCGATTCAAGGCAGTGAAACCCTTGTGGATATTGACCGTCAGCACCGTGAAGCGCCTGATGGCGACGTTGGGCGTCACGGGAATCAATTCCGGATGAGTCATGGCAGCACCCCCGATTCTGGTAGTTTGCCGGGCTCAGTGGTCAATGCTTTATCCAGCTCGAAGCGTTGTAGCAATTGGCGCGCATCGAAGGGCGCGCGCACCTTGATGTCGTTGTCGAAGAAGCAGAACACGTCGCGCTGCTTGCGCGCGCGCGGCTTGCGTTTCGGGTCGATCAGATGGGCGTCTGAGGGTTGTTTGCCGTGACGCCAGCATTCGATCCGGTCGCCCCAGCGCTCAAGCGCTGCGTCGGTGTAGCCGCTGGCGTAGAGCTTTTTATCGCCGTGCAGCCGCAGGTAGAGGAAGTCAGCGGTCACGTCTTCCAGATACGGCCACTTGCCGGCGGTGTCGGCGACCACCAACGCCACGCCGTATTTGTCGAGCATCTGCACAAATTCCGGAACGGCAAAGCTCTTATGGCGAATCTCGACCGCGTGGCGCAGCGGTTTTTTGCCATGGGCGTTCATGCTGGCTTTGCCATTGACCCGCGATTCATGCTGGCGGGCGAGGGCGGCGGCTTGTCGGGTATCGGTGGGCAACTGCGCGAGAAAAGCCTCAAACAGCGGTGGGTCGAATGTGAAACTGGGTGGGAATTGCCAAAGAAACGGCCCCAGCTTCTCCTTGAGCTCCAGCACGCCGGAGGCAAAAAAGTTGGCCATGGGCTTGTGCACATCGTATAACCGCAGGATATGCGTGATGTAGCGCGGTGCCTTGACGCTGAACACGAACTGCTCCGGCGTATCGGCGTACCACTCGGCATAGCGCTGCGGCGTTTGCAGCGCGTAGAACGAACCATTGATCTCGATGCTGTTGACCGCCCGTGACGCAAACTGCAACTCACGTTTCTGGGTCAGGCCCTCGGGGTAGAAATCCCCCCGCCAAGGCGTGTAGCGCCAGCCGGAAATGCCGATATGAATCGCGGACATGGTTGCTCCCGTGGTTAATGGGTCGAATGACCTCCATGGAGGGATGACTGTGGGATTTGCGAGAAAGTTTCCAGCGCCTTACGGACGGCACGCCCCAGCGCATTGCGTTCTAGACGGGAACGATCAGCGCCAAAACCCGTCAGTTCCTTACAGACCTACCTCAAGGAGCCCGGTGTTTTGCTGAATTCAAAGACTGCATTACTGCTCGGCGCGCTGCTGTTTTGCGGCAGCGGCGCAGTGCACGCCGCGGCGGCCGCGCCTGAAGCCGAAACGCCGGCCAAGCCGGAAATCCTGGTCGAGGGCGGCCTGCTCGGGGCCATCAGCTCCAGCATCGATGATGTGCAGGACAAGCTTGATCTCAACCAGAACCTCCTTGACGCCTGGCGCCTGCGCGCCGACCGTGCGGCCAATGAGGTGGGGCGCCTGGTCAACCGTCCCTCGGACCGCTCGCCATGGAGCGTGGCCGGGGACTTCCTGCTGTTGTCCGGCGTTTGGATCGGCGCCTTCGCGCTTTTGACCTTCCTGGGGCGCATGTTGGTCAGGCGTATCAGTCAACGTCCCTTTGTTGAACGGCGTGGACGCTTGCAAGGCGTACTCGGCTATCTGATGCCCTACACGATCCCGGCCGTGATCTGTCTACCGCTGACGCTTTACGTCAGTCATTTTTTGCCGACCTCCATCGGCCGGGCGCTGGCGTTGTGTTTTGCCTATGCGACCAGTAGCGGCATCTTCTCCACGTCCATCCTGCTGTGCGTGATCGTGATGTTTAACGTCGGGCATAAACGCCCGGCCGTGCAGATCATCCGCGATTACTGCCCAAAGCCACTGTTCATGATCGGGTTCCTCGCCGCCCTCAGCGATGCGCTGACCAGCCCGCAGATCGCCCGCCAGTTCGGCGGCAATATCACCAGCGGCATTGCGGTGTTTACCGGCCTGTTTGCGGCGGTGATTTTCGGCATGCTGGTGATTCGCCTGCGTCGCCCGGTCGCGCACCTGATTCGTAATCGGGCGCTGTCCCAGCGCCTTAAACACCCGGCGTTGCAACAATCGCTGCGGATATTTTCCGGGCTCTGGTATTGGCCGATCCTGCTGATGGTGCTGGTTTCGGCGATCAACCTGATCGGCGCCGGGGACGATAATCAGAAAGCCCTGCGCTGCGCGCTGCTCACCACCATTTTGCTGATCGGCACGGTGTTCCTGAGCACTGTGCTGCAACACCTGTTCAAGTCGCGCAGCCAAGTGGCGATCCAGCGCAGCAGTGCTTACAAGGAGCGTTTCCTCAGCTTGCTGCACGCGATCTTGCGTATCGCGATGGCGATCGGGTTTATTGAAGTCCTCGGGCGTATCTGGGGCGTCTCGCTGTTTGAATTCGCCGAGCGCAACTCGATCGGTCGAGCGATCAGCGATTCCCTCAGCAGCATTGGCTTGATCCTGCTGATGACCTGGCTGTTCTGGGTGGTCCTGGATACGGCGATTCAGGAAGCGCTGAAACCGCCGGTCAACAAACGCTCGAGCCGCCAGCCCAGCACCCGGGTGAAAACCATCCTGCCGCTGGTGCGCAATGCGGTGAAAATCATCCTGGTGGTGATTTGCGCAATCACCACCATGGCCAACCTCGGCATCAACGTTGCACCGCTGCTGGCCGGTGCCGGCGTGGTCGGCCTGGCTATCGGTTTTGGTTCCCAGCAGTTGGTGCAGGATGTGATCACCGGGCTGTTCATCATAATTGAAGACACCCTGTCCATCGGCGACTGGGTGGTGCTCGACTCTGGCCACGCCGGCACGGTCGAAGGCCTGACTATCCGTACCCTGCGCCTGCGCGACGGCAAGGGGTTTGTGCATTCGGTGCCGTTCGGGCAGATCAAGGCGGTTACCAACCAGTCGCGGCAGTTTGCCTATGCATTCTTCTCAGTGCAGTTCACCTACGACACGGACGTGGACAAGGCGGTGGAATTGATCCGAGAGGCCGGGCAATCGATTCGCGACGATGTGTTCCTCAAGTACAACCTGCAAGGCCCGCTGGAGGTGTTTGGCGTCGACAAGATGGACCTCAACGGCGTGGTGCTGACGGCGCAGTTCCGTACGGTCTCGGGCGGGCAATACGCGGTGAGTCGCGCGTTTAACCAGCGGCTGAAAAAGCTTGTGGATAATTGTGACGAGGTTCACTTCGCGCAGACTTATCCACAGCAGGTGTTGTTGCCCAAGCGTGCGCCGCAGAGGGATGAACCGGATGCAGAGGTGCCGGCTTCGGTGGTGCTGACGGAGCAGCCCGGACTCAGTAACCTTCACAACCCGTAGCAGCTGTCGAGCGCCAGCGAGGCTGCGTCGGACGCGACTCGATAATATGCCTGACACGAATTTGGCGGTGCTGCCGACGCAGCCTCGCTGGCGCTCGACAGCTGCTACGTTACGGACGGTTAATCAGTTTATTCCGCACCGCCAACTGATCCACCTCCATCAACACCTGCTGCTTGCCCGCCACCATCACCGCCGCCGGCAACCCGTCCCGATATACGATCCGATTGCCACTCACCGCGGGCACCTTGGTACCCGGCAACAACGTACCCACCAAGTTCAACGGATCAGCCCCACACACAACAATCAAACTGCCGTCATGGGCCCGACGTCGCACTTCACGCAGCAACGGGATCGCCTCCGGCAACGCAAACTGTTCTCCCGCCAACCCACTGACAAACCGCCCCCCGCGAATCTCCCCGCGTGCTTCCAGCCGATGAAAAGTGCGCAGCAACTCGCGCCAGCTTGGTAGCCAATCCGCCTCACGCTCGAGCAACCGCCAGAACACCACGCCATAGCGGCGCAGCAAGGTCATTGCCACATGCTCCAGCGTCTCGGCCGAATGCGCGCCAGCGGCGGTGGGTGAACGCCGCACCAAGGCCCAGCGCCCGGCGTCGTCCATGCCGCCGATAAACGCGCCGCGCCCACGCCGACTGCTGCGCGCCTGGCGTTTGCTGGCGGGTGTGGTCAGGGCGCGCAGGCCGGCGAAGCTGTCGGCGTTTACCAGCCCGGCGCCGACCAGTTCCTGCAAGGCGCTTTCCAGTTCGCTGCGCAGCAAGTGGGCCTCGTGCACCAACTCATCAAAAAACAGCGCGCCGTGGTCGCGCAGGGCTTGATGCACCTTCTGCGCCTTGGGCGACAGTGTAGTGGCGTCGGTGAGGTCGGTCAGTCCGCTCCACAGTCCCACCTGGCTGCGCGGCAGTAACACCACAGGCGTACTGCGTAATGCCATGGCGCCGGCCTTGTTGCTCAAACGCGTCCACACCAGTTTGCCGCTGCGGCACAGGTCGTCGAGCCAGGTGGAGGCGTAATCCTTGAGCCGTGCGCTGAGCAGGTCGCTCTCCCAGGCGGACGTGGCGGCGGCATACCCTTCAAACTGCGCGACGATCTGCGGCAACATCGCGCTGCCCTGACCGCGTGTGCCGTCGGACAAGTGCTGCCAATCGAACAGAAACCGCATGAAGTCCTGCAGCGCCACCGGCTCGATTTCCCGGCGCAGGCGCTTGACTGTATAGCGATGAATACGCGCCAGCAGGTGGCGTTCGCACCATTGCTCCTCAGTGGCAGCAGGGCTGAAATGGCCGCGTAACACATAGCCTTCCTGCTCCAGGCGGGCCAGCGCCTGGAGCACGTCAGTTTCTGGCAAGGCCAATGGCGCGGCGATCTCGCTCAGGCTCAGCGGGCCGAACCCACCGAGGCGTGCGCGCAGCACTTCTACCACGGCCTCATCAAAGGTCCAGGGCTCATCGAAACCAGGTAACAGCGGCAAGTCGTTGGGGTAGATCGCCTGCAAGCAACTCAAGCGTTCAACGGCAACCCATAGGCCATTGTGCAATTGAAAGGCACGACCGCTCTTGGCCAAGGCGTGCAGCCATTGCGCCCATGGCGGGGAGACTTCGGCAGCGGCGATACACGCCAGGCTCATCAACGCCTCATGCATTTCATCCAGCCCGTTGGGTGCCGGCCAGGCTTCTTCGCGCACGCCGGCAATAGCGTCAGCATCCAGCGCGCCGAGGTCGTCGGTGCTTTGCGGGTCGCTCCAGCGTCGGTTGAGCACGGCCTGGGTGCGGCGCTCTTCTAGCGGCGCATCGTCAAGAAAAGTATAGGGGCGCGCACTGAGTATTTCGGCGGCCATCGGCGAGGGCGCCGGCAGGTCGCGACTGATCAGGCGCACGTCGCCGCGCTCCATGCGCCGCAGCAGGGCCAGCCAGGCCTCGCTGTCCATGGCGTCGTGCAGGCAGTCGTCGAGGGTTTGCTCGACCAGCGGGTGTTCAGGCACTTCGCGCTCGCCGGCGAGGTTTTCCAGGCAGGCGATCTGGTCGGGAAACACACTGGCGATCAGGTCTTCGCTTTTCATGCGCTGGATCTGCGGCGCCACCTTGCGCCCGCCGGTAAAGCGCGGTAATGCCAGGGCCACACCGGCATTCCAGCGCCAGCGCACGCCGAACAGCGGCGCCTCCAGCACGGCCTGGATCAGGATATGTTCGGCGCTGTGGCTGTTGAGGTAACGCCACACCTCGTCCAGCTCGAAACTGTGGCTGGTGGACAGCGACAGCACGATCGCATTTTCGCTGGCGGCGGCCTGCAATTCGAAATTGAAGGTGCGGCAAAAACGCTTGCGCAAGGCCAGGCCCCAGGCGCGGTTGACGCGGCTGCCGAACGGCGTGTGGATGATCAGTTGGGTGCCGCCGGACGCGTCGAAGAAACGCTCCATGATCAACGTGTCCTGGGACGGCAGGGCGCTCAGGGCTAAGCGTGTGCGCGCCAGGTAATCGAGGATTTGTTCGGCGCTGGCGCGGTTCAGGCCGAGGGTTTCGATGAGCCAGTCCTGCGCGGCTTGCAGGTTGCCGGGCGTGGCGCTGAGCAGCGCGTCCAATTGGCCCTGCAAGCGCGCCACCGCCGCCGACAATTCGTTGCTGCGCCCCGGCGCTTCGCCGAGCCAGAACGGAATGGTCGGCGGCTGGCCATGGGCATCCTCGACGCGCACCTTGCCGGCGTCGACCCGCAGGATTCGGTAGGACGTATTGCCGAGCTGGAAGATATCCCCAGCGATGCTTTCCACTGCAAAGTCTTCGTTGACGCTGCCGATGTTCAGGCTCTGGGGTTCGAGCAACACGCTGTAGTCGGCATTATCGGGAATGGTGCCGCCGCTGGTCACGGCAGTGAGTTTGGCGCCGCGCCGACCGCGCAGGGTGCGGGTCAGGGCGTCGCGGTGCAGGTAGGCGCTGCGGATGCCCTGGCGGCCGTTGTAGCCGTCGCTGAGCATCTGCAGCAGCGCTTGGTAATGGCGTTCATCCAGCTCGGCGTAGGGCGCGGCGCGGCGGATCAGGTCGAGCAAGGCCTGCTCCGACCATTCCTGGGCGCTGACCTCGGCGATGATCTGTTGGGCCAGCACGTCCAACGGCGCGACCGGTATGTGCAAGGTGTCCAGCTCACCCCGACGTACGCAATCGAGCAGCGCGGCGCATTCGATCAAGTCGTCGCGCGTGGTGGCGAACAAGCGACCTTTGGGTGTGCCGCCGACCTGGTGGCCGGAGCGTCCCACTCTTTGCAGAAAACCGTTGATGGAGCCGGGCGAGCCGATCTGACAGACCAAATCCACGTCGCCGATATCAATCCCCAGCTCCAGGGACGCGGTGGCGATCAGCACTTGCAGCTCACCGGCCTTGAGCCGTTGTTCGGCGTCCAGGCGCATTTCCTTGGCCAGGCTGCCGTGGTGAGCGGCCACGGCGGTTTTGCCCAGGCGTTCGCTCAAATGCCGGGCCAGGCGTTCGGCCAGGCGGCGGGTGTTGACGAACACCAGCGTGGTGCGGTGCTCGCGGGCCAATTCGGCGAGACGGTCGTAGACCAACTCCCACACATCGTTGGCCATTACTGCCGAGAGCGGGACCGGCGGCACCTCGATATTCAGGTCGCGCGGGCGCGCGTGGCCAATGTCCACAATCGCGCAGGGGCGACCCGTACCCACCAGGAAACGTGACACCGCATCGATGGGCTTTTGCGTGGCCGACAAGCCAATGCGCGTCAGCGGCTCGGCACACAGCGCTTGTAGGCGCTCCAGGCTCAACGCCAAATGGCTGCCACGTTTGCCGGCCGCGATGGCGTGGATTTCATCGACGATCACCGTGCGCGTGCTGGCGAGCATTTGCCGACCGGAGTCCGAGCCCAGCAGCACGTAGAGCGATTCCGGGGTGGTCACCAGAATGTGCGGCGGGCGCTTGCGCATTTGCACGCGGTCTTTTTGCGGGGTGTCGCCCGTGCGCACGGCGGTGCGGATCACCAGCGGCGGCAGGCCCTGGTTCTGTAAGTGTTGAGTGATCCCGGCAAGCGGATTCTGCAGGTTGATCTGGATGTCGTTGGACAGCGCCTTCAGCGGCGACACGTAGACCACCAGGGTTTCATCCGGCAGTTGCCCGCCGTTCGCCAATCCTTGCTGGACCAAGTCATCCAGCACCGCCAAAAAGGCTGTGAGTGTCTTGCCGGAGCCGGTGGGCGCGGCGATCAGCGTCGATTGGCGTTGGCGGATCAGCGGCCATGCCTGGGCCTGGGCGCTTGTCACCGAAGGGAAGGTGCTGCGGAACCAGGCACTGACGGCGGGGTGGAAGCCGTTCAATGCGCTGTCGGTGGATTCAGGAAGGTTCATGGAGTGATTGATACCGCCCGCTC
The DNA here is from genome assembly GCF_900005865.1 of Pseudomonas sp. 58 R 12. Taxonomy (NCBI): domain Bacteria; kingdom Pseudomonadati; phylum Pseudomonadota; class Gammaproteobacteria; order Pseudomonadales; family Pseudomonadaceae; genus Pseudomonas; species Pseudomonas sp. 58 R 12. The sequence goes on along the minus strand of NZ_CVTP01000002.1, from coordinate 126,547 downwards.
CAACAAGTTGCAATCGCGCAGTTTGTCCGTGACGGTTGCGCTACAAACCCGCAAAATGCAACGATTCTGACAAATACCTGAATAACCATCGTTCTAAACAGACCGGGCCTGCACACTCTATGCGAATGCGCCTTATGTTACTGGGCGGCGGGAATGCCCTCGGGCAGGCGCTGATTCGCCTCGGTGCAGAGGAAGACATTGGTTTCCTCGCACCCAAACCGCCCCAAGACGGCTGGGATGCCGCGAGCCTCACCCAATTGCTCGACGACACCCGTCCCGATGCGTTGATCAACCTCGCCTACTATTTCGACTGGTTCCAGGCCGAAGCGGTCAGCGAAACGCGCCTGGCCTCCCAGGAGTTCGCCATTGAGCGTCTGGCCGAGCTGTGCCAGCACCACAACATCACTTTGCTGCAACCGTCCAGCTACCGCGTGTTCGATGGCTCTCGCGCCACCGCCTACAGCGAAAAAGACGAGCCGGTGCCCCTGGGCCTGCGCGGCCAGGCGTTGTGGCGTATCGAACAAAGTGTGCGCGCCACTTGCCCGCAACATGTGTTGCTGCGGTTTGGCTGGCTGCTGGATGACAGCGTCGACGGCACCCTCGGGCGCTTCCTGGCCCGGGCCGAAAAACCCGATGAATTACTGATGGCTGACGACCGGCGCGGCAACCCGACGCCAGTGGACGATGCGGCGCGGGTGATCATTTCGGTGCTCAAGCAACTCGATTGCGCGGCGCCGTTGTGGGGCACTTACCACTACGCGGGCCATGAGGCGACCACGCCGTTGGCGCTGGGCCAGGCGATCCTCACAGAAGCGCGCAACTTTCATCCGTTGGCGATCGAATCCCCCACCGCCCAGGCCCATGCGGCCCGGCCGGATGCAAGTGAAGAACCGCAACACGCGGTGCTCGCCTGCAAGAAAATCCTCCATACCTTTGGCATCAAGCCACGGGCGTGGCGGGCGGGGTTGCCGGCGTTGCTGGATCGGTTCTATCGGCACAGCTGACTACACGCAAAACCAAAATGTGGGAGGGGGCTTGTGTGGGCGCTGGCTTGCCTGCGATAGCACCACCTCGGTATCACTGATACACCGAGGTGTCTGCATCGCGGGCAAGCCCGGCTCCCACACAACCCCCTCCCACATTTGGTTATGCAGTGTTGCTTAGGTCGGGATTAGAACTTGTAACCAATACCCACCATGTAAACCATCGGGTCCACGTCCACATTGACCTTGGCGCGAGTGCCAGGTGCTACGGCGTTGTTTTCCACGGTGGCCTTGGTGCTGATGTCGATGTAGCGCGCCTGGGCGTTGATCATCCACTTGTCGTTGATCATGTAGTCCGCGCCGATCTGTGCAGCCCAGCCCCAGGAGTTTTCAGCCTTGAAGTTGCTGAAACCTGCGCCTTGGGCACGGCTGCCGACGTGCTCGTCGTAGATCCAGGTGTAGTTGATACCGGCGCCTACGTAAGGTTGGAAGGCCGATTTGTTATCCAACGGGTAGTACACGACGCTCAGTGTTGGCGGCAGGTGTTTCAGGGTGCCGAGCTTGCCGTTGGCGGCGCCTAGGGCGGTGCCTTTGATCTTCACGTCGTGCTCGAACGGCGTGGCGGCCAGCAGTTCGATACCGACGTGGTTGGTCAGCATGTAGGCGAAGTTCAGGCCCAGTTGGGTGTCGCTGCTCATGGTCGCCTTGCCGCCCAGGTTGGCGCCGGCCAATGGGCCTTGGTCAACTTTGACGGTGCTGCTATCAGCCTTCGGATTCACGGTGATTGCACCGGCGCGAACCAGAATGTCGCCCGCTTCGTGAGCGTGTGCGACAGGGGCAGCGAGGGCGAGCGCGAAGAGGGACGCGCCGAGCAGAGACTTGTTCATGGGAGCTCCAAAAGGACGTTAAAAGTTGTACGTCCAATGGTAAAGATCGTTCCGCTCGATCTTTTGACTCAGCTCAATGAAAGGGCGATCAGCGCTATTCCGGCAGCTCGTAGATGTAAATCTTCTCGGCATCCATCTGGTAACCGGCGTCGGCCAGTTCGCTGGTGGACGGTTTGACCCGCATCGCGCCTTCGATCCAGTACGGTTGATACAGCTCATCGAGCTTCACGCCGACTTCACTTTTAACGTGCACGATCTGGTTCGATGGCGGTGGCGGAACGTGGATGCACGCGCCGAAATACGGCACCAGCAAGAATTCAGTGGTGCGGCCGTTTTCGCCGACTTCCAACGGCACGATATAACCGGGCAGGCGGATGCGCTTGCCATCAAGGCTTTGCACCACAGGCGCGTGGGGCATTTCCTGCTTGGCCGCCGGCGCCGACTCCAGTGCATCCGCCATGCCGGACAGGTTGTGCAGCGGCTGCATATTGGGCACTTCGGGCATGGCATCCGGCGGGATCAGCTCCGACCAGGTCAGTTCCTTGGGCTCGGCGGCCCAGGCGGGCAGGGCCACCAGCAAAAACAGTGCAGCGAGGGCGCGACGCATCAAGGCCTTCCTCATAAACGTATGGACAGGCCGTCGGCCAGGGATTGTCGATAGGCGCGCCACGCGGGCACGCTGCCCATCAACAGCGCGGCGGCCAGGATACCGGCGAGCAGCGTCCATTCATATTCGCTGGGCCACGACATGGGCAGGTCCAGGCCGTAATTGGCCTGCAGGTAACCGCGCGAGGCGGCGATGCACACGTACAGCAGGCCCACGCCCGCGATCACGCCGGACAGCGCCAGGGCAAAGGCTTCAAAGATCAGCAAGGTCGCAATATGCCATGGCCGTGCGCCCACCGAGCGCAGGATCGCCATTTCGCGACGGCGCTCGTTGAGGCTGGTGAGGATCGCCGTGAGCATGCCGATCAGGCCCGTGAGCACCACGAACAGTGAGATCACAAACAGCGCTTTTTCAGCGGTGCCCATCATGCTCCACAGTTCTTGCAGCGCCACGCCCGGCAGGATCGCCAGCATCGGCTCACCACGGAATTCGTTGATCTCCCGTTGCAGGGCGAAGGTGGAAATCTTGTTGTTCAGCCCAAGCATGAACGCGGTAATGGCCTGCGGCGTGAGGTCCATGTTGCGCGCTTGATCGGCGCTGATGCGGCCTTTGCCTTGAGCCGGCACGCCGTTGTGCCAGTCGATATGGATCGCCTCCATGCCGCCGAGGCTGATGTGCAAGGTACGGTCCACCGGCGTGCCGGTGCGCTTGAGGATGCCGACCACGGTGAAGGGTTTGTCATCGTGCTTGACCAGGCTGACCACCGCCACGCCATGGGCCAGCACCAGTTTGTCGCCGAGTTTGTAGTGCAGTGCGTCAGCCACTTCGGCGCCGAGCACCACTTCGAACGGGTCGGTGGCGAAGGCGCGGCCGCTGGCCAGTTCAAGGTTTTGCTTGCGACCGTATTGGTAGTGCTCGAAGTAGGACTCGTTGGTGCCCATCACGCGGTAGCCGCGGTGGGAATCACCCAAGGAAATCGGGATCGCCCATTTCACCTGGGGGCTGGCGGCGAAGTGCTCGTAGCTGTCCCAGCGGATATTGTTGGTGGCATTGCCGATGCGAAACACCGAATACAGCAGCAGGTTCACCGAGCCGGAGCGGGCGCCGACGATCAGGTCGGTGCCGCTGATGGTGCTGGCGAAACTGTTGCGCGCCTCGACACGCACGCGTTCCACGGCCAGCAGCAGGCACACAGACAGGGCGATGGCGAATGCGGTGAGGATCGCGGTAAAGCGGCGGTTAGCCAGGCTGGCCATGGCTAGTCGGAACAGATACATCTCAAACCTCTGCGGGCGTGGCGGCGCGATTGAGTTCGGCCAGCGACAGGTGGCGGTCGAACAGCGCGGCCAGGCTTTGGTCATGGCTGACAAACAACAGGCTGGCGCCGGCTTCGCGGCATTCAGCGAACAACAGCTGAAGGAACGCTTCGCGGGCGTCGTAGTCCAGGGCCGAGGTGGGCTCGTCGGCGATCACCAACTCGGGTTGACCGATCAGCGCGCGAGCGGCGGCCACCCGTTGTTGCTGGCCGATGGACAGCGAGTCGGCGCGGCGTTCCAGCAGGTCTTTGTCTTTCAAACCCAGGTGCGCCAGCAAGGTCGCGGCGGCGCGGTCGACACTGCCGTGACGTTGTTTCGCCCGCTGCGCGCGCAGCGTGGAAAAGTGGCAGGGCAACTCGACGTTCTCGCGCACCGACAGGAACGGCAGCAGGTTGAACTGCTGGAAGATGTAGCCGGTGTGGTCGACACGGAAGCGGTCGCGGGCGCCGGCCGACAGTTCGGTCAGCTCCTGGCCGAGCAATCGGATGCTGCCCTGGCTGGGTTTCTGTACGCCGCCGAGCAGGCCCAGTAGCGTGGTTTTGCCACTGCCGCTCGGGCCCTTCAGAAACAGGGTTTCACCTGCTTCCAGGCGGAAAGCGGGGATGTCCAGCAACTGTGGGTGCCCGGGCCAGTTAAAGCCCAGGTCAGACAGTTCGATCAATGCTTGGGTCATGTTAAATCAGTAGTGCCTGGTTGTAGAAAATGGCGCCGATCCGTTGTGGGAGCTGGCTTGCCTGCGATGCGGGCGACTCGGTTTTTCCAGACATACCGAGGCGATCCGTTCGCAGGCAAGCCAGCTCCCACAGTGACCGCATTTTCAAATCAGAATTTAACGGTGGCTGCTGTGGCCGTCGCTTCAACACCTTGCTGACCGCTCGGGCCGATCAGTTGTACCTGAATTTTCTGGGTGGCGGGGAAGGTCTTGAACACTTGGCTCAGGTCGAGATTGCTCAAGGCTGTCGGCGTGGCGCAGGTGAACTGGTAATGGGCGTGGATCTCGCTGTGGTCGTGATGGTGCTCGTGGGCGCCGTCTTTGGCGTCATCGTCATCGTCATGGTCGGCTTCGGGCTTGTCGCCGAACAACGGGCTGTTGAGTTCCTGGGTGCTGACGACGCAGCCGGCGGCCTTGGGCAAATTGAACAGGGCGACAGGGCTTTCCAGCTGTTTACGTGCAGCGGCGACTTTGGCTTTGTCCGCCGCGCTGGTGGCCACGTGTTCGAAACCCACCAGGTTCATCGCCGGGCTGTCCAACTCTAGTTCAAGGGCTTGGCCGTCGAGCACCGCATTGAGGCGACCAACGCCGTGTTCATGGGCGCCGAGGCTGCCGTGTTCATGGTCGTGATCGTCGTGAGCATGGGCGACCGCCAGTGGCAGCAGGGCAAACGGCAAAGCAAGCAACAGACGGCGCATGGTGAAACTCCCGAGCGAAGAGGAAAGTTTTGTTATGTGATCTTATAACAATAGTGCCGGGAGTTTGACCGTCTGCTTGGCGTTGCGCAAGCCGCATGGGAGCATGCCTGTCGGAAAATGTGCAGGAGTAACGACGATGTTGCGAATTCGTGGAACGGTCGGCGACCTGCCGGTGGACTTGACCCTGGAGCTGGACGACGCTGATTGGGCACGCCTGGGCGCGCAATTGCAGGCCGCCCCAGCACCGAGTACGCCCACAGTTGCGCCGATAAAGCAGAATGATGACCTGTGGCAGAACGCTCAGGATCTGTTGCGCGAGGCCGGGCAACTCAGTGGCCTCGAACTGCTCGACCAGTTGGAAGGCTTGGCGGGGGACGCCTCGGCGGGCAAGCGCCTGTTGGTGCGCCTGCGCCATAGCGCCAAGGTGAAAGTGGCCAGCGGCGGTGATACGCCGCTGTACAGTTGGGTCGGCGATTAATACAGCGCGGCAAACAGCTTGCGGCGGTACACGGTCACCAGCGGGTGATCATTGCCCAGCAGTTCGAACACCTGCAGCAAGGTCTTGTGCGGCAGGCCTTCGCTGTAGCTGCGGTTGCGGATGAACAGCTTGAGCAAACCTTCCAGCGCCGCGTCGTACTGCTGGCGCGCCAGTTGCTGGATCGCCAGCTGGTAAGCCGCTTCATCGTCCTGCGGATTTTGCGCCAGGCGGCTTTTCAAGTCGGCGGCATCCGGCAGGTCGGCAGCCTGGCGCAGGAAAGTGATCTGCGCCTTGGCCCCGGCGAGGGCGGCTTTGTGGTCGTCGCTTTTCACGGCGTCCAGCACGGCCTGGGCTTCGCCCAACTCACCGCGCTCGGCCAGGCAGCGTGCATATAGGATCAGTGCGGCGGCGTTGGTGTTGTCCTCGCCCAACAGCGCGACCAGCACCGCTTCGGCATCGCTGATGCGACCTTCGGCAAACAGCGCCTGGGCCTGCTCCAACGGATCCGCCGCCGCTGGCGGCGGCATCTGCACATGCGGCTCCAACAGCGCCCGCACCGCCGACTCCGGCTGCGCACCGGCAAACCCGTCCACCGGCTGGCCATCCTTGAACAGCACCACCGTCGGCAGGCTTTGAATGCCAAAACGCGCGACGATGTCCTGCTCGGCCTCGCAATCAACCTTGGCCAGCAGCAGCTCGCCCTGATAACTCTCGGCAACTTTCGCGAGCATCGGCATCAACGCCTTGCACGGCGCGCACCACTCGGCCCAGAAATCCACCAGCACGGGTTTTTCGAAGGAGTTCTGGATCACCGCCTGGTCGAAGGTGGCAGTAGTAACGTCGAAGATGTACGGCGTGGGCTCACTCATGGGGCGTCTCGAATAAAGCGGGAATGGGGCAACTATAAGGGCTGGCGAGCCTGGCTGAAAGTGCGCCGCGAATGGTACAGGCTCACCTTGCGAAACTCCCAAGGCTCCGCCAAGTCCGGCAACGTCAGCGCATCCAGAGTCTCCAGCCGTTGATAATCCGGGTGCTGAAAGTCCCGCACCCGCGAATCCGCCACCAACGCTTCGCGGCCACGGGTCAGGAACTGGTCCAGCAGCGGCAGGTTCGCCCGGTCGTAGAGCACGTCAGCCACCAGGATCAGGTCGAAGCGGTCCGCTTCCGCGAAAAAGTCCGCTGAATAACCCAGTTCCACGCCATTAAGCTCGGCATTCGCCCGGCAGGATGCCAAGGCCAGCGGGTCCAGGTCGCAGGCGACTACTTCCAGCGCGCCCGCTTTAGTCGCCGCAATCCCGGCCACACCGGAACCCGCGCCAAAATCCAGCACGCGCTTGCCGGCGACCCACTCAGGATTCGCCGCCAGATACCGCGCCAGCGCCAAACCACTGGCCCAGCAAAAACTCCAGTAAGGCGGTTCATGCAGGATGCGCCGGGTTTCCTCGGGGCTGAAGGCGCGATCCATGTTGTCTGCATCCAGCAGCCACAAAGACAGCTCGGTACCCGGCAGTGGGCAGGGCACCAGTTGCGCGTCGCCGATCAGTTCGCTCAGCGCCGCTTGCAGGTCCAGCGGTGGCGTCATGGTGCCTTGACGAGTTGCAGGGGGCCGGTGGTCTGGGTGATTGCCTGGGTGATCAGTACGGCAGGCAGGTGCAGGATCAACTGGCCGGACTGGCTGGCGCGGCCACGCAGTTCAACCCGCGCACCGGCTGGGAAGGCTTCGGGGTTGTAGCGCAGGCGGAAGGCCAAGGGCTTGCCGTTGCCGCTCAATACACTGCTGGCGAGCAGTTGTTGCGGGCGCGAACGGTCGTCGATGACCAACAAGGCCATCTCGACTTCGGCACCCGCCGGCACGTTGGTCAGGCTGCCGCTGATTTCCCGCTGATAGGCAGGCAGGGGGCCCATGTCTTCAATCCCTGGGACTTTTTTCTCTTGCGCTGGTGTCGGTTGAGGTGCGGCCGGCTTGGGGGCTTCGCTGCTGCAGGCGACCAGAAAACTGAAAAGGGTGAGCAAAACAAGTGGTCGTAACTGCATGTACGGCTCCAGAAAGGACAAAATCCGTGGCTTAAAAGATATGAAACATAATAGTCAGCCTATATACCGTAAAGGCTATGGCTTGTCTTGCCACGGGGATGCGCTACCATGGCCCTCCCTTTATTTGTTGCCTGCCAACCATGCACTGTCCCTTCTGCGGTGCCAACGACACCAAGGTCATTGACTCGCGTCTGGTCGCCGAGGGCGATCAAGTGCGTCGCCGGCGCGAATGCCTGGCCTCTGGCTGCGGTGAACGTTTCACCACCTTCGAAACCGCCGAACTGGTATTGCCACGTCTGATCAAGTCCGACGGCAGCCGCCAGCCTTTCGACGAAGATAAATTACGCGCCGGTATGCAGCGCGCCCTGGAAAAACGCCCGGTGAGTGTCGAGCGGCTGGAAGCGGCGCTGGTGCACATCAAGCACAAGCTGCGGGCGACCGGCGAACGCGAGGTCAAGAGCCTGGTAGTTGGAGAGCTGGTAATGGGCGAGCTGCAAAAGCTCGACGAAGTTGCCTATATCCGTTTCGCCTCGGTGTATCGACGCTTCCAGGACCTCAATGAGTTCCGTGAAGAGATCGACCGCCTGGCCCGTGAGCCTGCCAAAGAATGAACCCACCTTCTGCTGAACAGGCAGTGCTCGACGCCCATTACATGGCCCGCGCCCTGGAACTTGCACGCAATGGCTTGTACACCACCCATCCCAACCCACGGGTAGGTTGCGTGATTGTGCGTGATGGGCAGATTGTCGGCGAAGGCTGGCATGTGCGTACCGGCGAGCCCCATGCCGAAGTGCATGCCCTGCGCGCAGCGGGTAACAAGGCTCGCGGTGCCACGGCCTACGTAACCCTTGAACCTTGCAGCCACTATGGTCACACCCCGCCGTGCGCCGATGCGTTGGTGAGCGCCGGGTTGGCGCGGGTGGTTGCGGCGATGCAGGACCCTAACCCGGAAGTCGCCGGGCGCGGCATGCAGCGCCTGGCCCAGGCTGGGATCGAGGTGCGCAGCGGTGTGTTGGAAGGTGAAGCCAGGGCCCTCAACAAGGGTTTCCTCAAGCGCATGGAACACGGCCTGCCTTTCGTGCGGGTCAAATTGGCGATGAGCCTGGACGGTCGCACCGCGATGGCCAGCGGCGAAAGCCAATGGATCACCGGCCCCGCCGCCCGCGCCGCGGTACAGCGCCTGCGCGCCGAGGCCAGCGTGGTGCTGACGGGCGCCGACACAGTGTTGGCGGACGGTGCGCGCTTGACCGTACGCGCCGCCGAGCTCGGCCTGGACGAAGCCACGACTGCCCTGGCGATGTCGCGCCCGCCGTTGCGCGTGCTGATCGATGGCCGCTTGCGCGTGCCGCTCAATGCGCCGTTCTTCAAGGCCGGCCCGGCGTTGGTCATCACGTGCGTGACCGCGGAAAACCAGTTCCCCCGTGGCCCCGAGTGCCTGGTGGTGCCGGGCGTCGAGGGCCAGGTCGACCTGCGCTCAGCACTGGTTGCGCTGGCTGCCCGCGGCGTCAATGACGTGCTGGTAGAAGCCGGCCCAAGCCTGGCGGGCGCGTTCGCCCAGCAAGGCCTGGTGGATGAATACGTGATATTCGTCGCCGGCAAGTTCCTTGGCTCCGCCGCCCGGCCTTTGCTGGACTGGCCGCTTGAGAAACTCGCCGACGCCCCCCAACTCAAGATCACTGAAATGCGCGCTGTTGGCGACGACTGGCGAGTCACTGCCATCCCGCTCCCCGCAGCGAGCGTATAATTCCCGGCCTGCGCTTGAGCGTCAGCCCCCCGTTTTCAGGAGAACGAAATGTTCACCGGCATTATCGAATCCATCGGCAGCATCCGTGCAATGACCCCCAAAGGCGGCGATGTACGCCTGCTGGTTGAAACCGGCAAGCTCGACCTGGGCGACGTCAAGCTGGGCGACAGTATCGCCGTCAGTGGCGTGTGCCTGACCGTCATCGAGCTGCCGGGCAACGGTTTTGCCGCCGACGTCAGCCGGGAAACCCTGGACTGCACCGCGATGAGTGACCTTAAGGCCGGCAGCCCGGTCAACCTGGAAAAAGCCCTGACGCCGACCACCCGCCTCGGCGGCCACCTGGTCAGCGGCCACGTCGACGGCGTCGGCGAAGTCGTGGCGCGCAGCGAAAACGCGCGGGCCGTGGAATTCCGCATCCGCGCGCCCAAAGAGTTGGCCAAATACATTGCCCACAAAGGCTCGATCACCGTCGACGGTACCAGCCTGACCGTGAACGCCGTGAACGGCGCCGAATTTGAACTGACCATTATTCCCCACACCCTGAGCGAAACCATCATGGCGTCGTACCAGCCGGGTCGCCGGGTGAACCTTGAAGTCGACTTGCTTGCCCGTTATCTGGAGCGCCTATTGCTGGGCGACAAGGCCGCAGAGCCTGCTGCCAGTAACATCACCGAAAGTTTTCTGGCCGCTAATGGCTACCTGAAATCCTGACCAAGGGGGTGCCACGTGGCGCTCAATAGCATCGAAGAACTGGTTGAAGACATCCGCCAAGGCAAGATGGTCATCCTGATGGATGACGAAGACCGCGAGAACGAAGGCGACATCATCATGGCCGCCGAGGCCTGCCAGGCTGAGCACATCAACTTCATGGCCAAGCATGCCCGTGGGCTGATTTGCATGCCTATGAGCCGTGAGCGCTGCGAATTGCTCAAGCTGCCATTGATGGCGCCGCGCAATGGCTCGGGTTTTGGCACCAAGTTCACCGTATCGATTGAAGCCACCACCGGCGTCACCACCGGTATCTCTGCTGCTGACCGTGCGCGCACCGTGCAGGCGGCCGCCGCCAAAGACGCCAAGGCCGAAGACATCGTCAGCCCAGGCCACATCTTCCCGCTGATGGCCCAGCCGGGCGGCACCCTGGCTCGCGCCGGCCATACTGAAGCCGCCTGCGACCTGGCGCGCATGGCCGGTTTCGAACCGAGCGGGGTGATCTGCGAAGTGATGAACGACGACGGCACCATGGCTCGCCGTGCTGAACTGGAAGCCTTTGCCGCCGAACACAACATCAAGGTCGGCACCATTGCCGACCTGATTCACTACCGGATGATCCACGAACGTACCGTTCAGCGGATTGCCGAGCAGCCACTGGACAGCGAACTGGGCCAATTCAATTTGGTGACCTACCGTGATTCAGTGGAAGGCGACGTGCACATGGCCCTGACCCTGGGCACCATCTGTGCAGACGAACCAACCTTGGTGCGCGTGCACAACATGGACCCGCTGCGTGACCTGCTGATGGTCAAGCAACCGGGCCGTTGGAGCCTGCGCGCCGCCATGGCTGCGGTCTCCGAGGCGGGTAGCGGTGTGGTGTTGTTGCTGGGTAATCCGGTCGACGGCGATGTATTGCTGGCGCATATCCGCGAAACGGCTGACCACGTGGCGGTGAAAAAACCGACCACCTATAGCATCGTCGGTGCCGGTTCGCAGATCCTGCGTGATCTGGGCGTGCGCAAAATGCGCTTGATGAGTGCACCCATGAAATTTAATGCGATATCCGGTTTCGACCTGGAAGTAGTAGAATACGTGCCCTCCGAATAAAGGCCGGCGATTGTCGCCCCTTGTTTGCGGTTCAAATATCACTAAGGGGCGCGTCATACACGCGTCCCGGCTCTTTAAGAGATTTGTCGAATGACCCTGAAGACCATCGAAGGTACCTTCATCGCCCCCAAAGGCCGCTACGCCCTGGTAGTTGGCCGCTTCAACAGCTTCGTGGTTGAAAGCCTGGTGAGCGGTGCCGTGGACGCCCTGGTTCGCCACGGTGTGAGCGAAAGCGATATCACCCTTATCCGTGCCCCTGGCGCCTTCGAAATTCCACTGGTTGCGCAAAAAGTTGCTCAACAGGGTGAATACGCGGCCATCATCGCCCTGGGCGCGGTCATTCGTGGCGGTACTCCGCACTTCGAATACGTGGCTGGCGAATGCACCAAGGGCCTGGCCCAGGTGTCCATGGAGTTCGGCGTGCCGGTCGCCTTCGGCGTACTGACCGTTGATTCCATCGAGCAAGCCATCGAGCGTTCCGGCACCAAGGCCGGTAACAAAGGCGCTGAAGCTGCCCTGTCCGCCCTGGAAATGGTCAGCCTGCTGTCGCAGTTGGAGGCCAAGTGATTTCCGACGAGAGCGATCGTTTCAACCCACGCGACGAGCGTCCAGCCGACGCCGGTAAGCCGTCCAAGAACGAGAAGCGTCGCGCTGCTCGTCAACTGGCCACCCAGGCGCTGTATCAGCGTCAGATGGCGGGCGCCTCGCTGAACGAAATCGAAGCGCAGTTTCGCGTCGACAACGATTTCACCTTCGCCGACCTGCCGTACTTCCACGACATCCTGCACGGTGTGTATGCGCACCTGAGCGAGATCGACACGGCCCTGGCACCTTGCCTGGACCTGACCATCGAAGAAGTGGACCCGGTTGAACTGTGCGTGATGCGCCTGTCCACCTGGGAACTGCTGTATCGCGTCGATGTGCCGTACCGCGTAGTGATCAACGAAGGCATCGAACTGGCGAAAGTCTACGGTTCGACCGACGGCCACAAGTTCGTCAACGGCGTGCTCGACAAGCTGGCCCCGCGCCTGCGTGAAGCCGAAGTGAAGGCGTACAAGCGCTAACCGGCGCTTGAGTCCTGTGGGCGAGTTTGAGCTGATCCGCAACTACTTCGCCGCCGCGCCTTGTGCGCAAGGCGGCGAAGGCATTGCCTTGGGGATCGGCGACGACTGCGCTTTGCTGGCGCTCCCTGCCGGGGAGCAACTGGCAATTTCTACCGATACATTGGTGGCCGGGGTGCACTTTTCGGACCCCTGCGACCCCTTCCTGCTCGGCCAACGCTCGTTGGCGGTGGCGGTGAGCGACCTGGCTGCCATGGGTGCCAACCCCCTCGCGTTTACCCTTGCCCTTACCACGCCGACGGTTGATGCCGATTGGCTGCAACGCTATGCCCTGGGTTTGAACCTCATGGCGCAACGCTGCGGCGTGGGCCTGGTGGGCGGCGATACCACACGCGGGCCCCTCAGCCTGACCCTGACCGTGTTTGGTCGTGTGCCGGCCGGGCAAGCCTTGACCCGCAGCGGTGCGCGGCCGGGTGACCTGCTGTGTGTCGGCGGCGAGCTGGGTAATGCCGCCGGGGCCTTGCCGCTGGTGTTGGGGCAGCGCAGCGCTGACGCGGCCATCGCCGAGCCGTTGCTGGCGCATTACTGGTCGCCACAACCGCAGTTGGCCTTGGGCCTGGCACTGCGCGGCAAGGCGACGTCCGCGATGGATATTTCCGACGGGCTTCTGGCCGATTGCGGGCATATCGCCAAGGCTTCGTCTGTCAGCCTGCTGATCGAGCGTCAACAGTTGCCCTTGTCCGGGGCGCTGCTGGCGTTTGTCGGCGATGACCAGGCACGCGTGGCGGCGTTGAGCGGGGGCGACGACTACGTGCTGGCGTTTACCCTGCCATCCGCCGAATTGGCGCCGCTGCAGGCCGCCGGCTGGCCGATCCATGTGATCGGCCGAGTCGAGGCGGGACAGGGCGTGACGCTGCTCGACGCTAACGGACAGGACATCACCCCCGCCATCCGTGGCTATCAACACTTTCGCGAGACGCGTGAATAGCAGCGCTGCATAGAAGCTGAACAAAGGCCAATCAAACCGATTGATCTTTATCAGCGATAATTCAGCTTAAGCGTCTGTAGGAACGTGCTGTTACAATGGCCGCCTCTGTAAAAACTGAAATCAGGAGCACATGGTGCCCATCGTTTTCGTCGCCGCTTCCAAGCTGCCTACCCCTTTTGCCACGTTCACCATGAGCGGCTTTCTTGAAGAAGCCACCGGGCGCGAGCACGTTGTGCTTAGCCTGGGCGATATCGCGGATGGCGCGCCGGTGCTTGGGCGTGTGCACTCCGAATGCCTGACCGGCGATGCACTGTTCAGCCAGCGTTGCGACTGCGGTTCGCAACTTGAAGCGGCTATGCGAGCTATCGCGCGCGAAGGCCGTGGCGTGCTGCTGTACTTGCGTCAGGAAGGCCGCGGCATTGGCCTGATGAACAAGATCCGCGCCTACGAGCTGCAAGATGGCGGTGCCGATACCGTGGAGGCCAACGAGCGCCTGGGCTTCGCCGCCGATCAGCGTGACTACGCTATCTGCCTGCCGATGTTGGAGTATCTGGGCGTCAAATCCCTGCGCCTGATGACCAATAACCCGCGCAAGGTCAAAGCCTTGACCGAAATGGGCATCACCGTGGCCGAGCGCGTGCCGTTGCACACCGGGCACAACCCGCATAACAAGCTCTACCTGGCCACCAAGGCCAGCAAGCTCGACCACATGATGGGCAACGAGCACCAGGGCGAGGTCGACCGCGCGTGACTCGTGGCCAGGTGAAACGGCGACTGTCCTTCAATTGGTGGCAGTACCTGGCGCTGGCGCTGCTCCCTTTGTTCGTGATCAACCTGGTATTTGGCAAGGCCCAGTCCTTGCTGCCGGTGCTCGCCATGCCGTTCTTTATTGCCGGCGTGGCCTCGATGTTCCTCAGCCTGCGCTACTTCAACGGCTATAAACATGCGTTGATCGCGACCTCCAAAGCCCTCGATACCCCCGAAGAACCGGCTGCCTGGATTACCTTGGCGGCGCGTCGGCGCGCGGCGTTGCTGGTTGCCGCCGTGCCAGCCTGGATCGGTGCGTTGGCGGTGTTTGTCGGCCTTGAAGCCGTGCCGCTGTTCCTGCTGGTGCTATCGACACTCGTGCTGTTTTACCTCTACCGCATCCCCCGTCAATTGGGATGAGGTGTCACTGGCTGGCGTTCCTGCTGCTGGCATTGAGTGCCCAGGCGTTGGCTGCCGAACGCGTGATCAGCCTGGCGCCATCGCTGTCTGAAATCGTCGCTGAACTGGGCGCTGCCGACCTGCTGGTGGGCGTGCTCGACGGCGGCGATCGCCCGGCAGCCTTGGCGCAAGTACCGTCGGTGGGGCGTTACGGCCAACTGGACATGGAGCGCCTGCTCAGTCTCAAGCCCGACCTGATCCTGCTGTGGCCCGGCAGTGTCGGCCCGGCCCAGCGTGAGCAGTTGCAGCGCCTGAACATTCCGGTGTACGTCGCCGAACCCCACAGCCTTGAACAACTCACCACCCAAGTGCAGGCCATCGCCGAACAATTAGGTCGGCCTGAAGCCGGTCGGCAGTTGGCTGCACAGTTGCGCCAGCGCCTGGCCGAACTGCGTCAGCGTTATCAGCGGGCCGAACCGTTGCGGGTGTTCTACCAAGTGTGGAACCAGCCGCTGTACACCGTGGGCGGCGGGCAGATCATCAGTGATGCCTTGAGTGTGTGCGGCACGCGCAATGTGTTTGACGACCTCACGCTGCCCGCGCCGCAGGTGAATATCGAGTCGGTGTTGCAGCGTGATCCCGAGTTGATTCTGGTGGGGGATCAGGCGCAGAAGGAGGCCTGGAAGGTCTGGCCGTCGATGGCGACGCGGGTGCGGGTGGTTCCGGACAAAGGCCTGGAGCGGCCCAGTGGGCAGATGTTGGAGGCGGTGGCGAGGTTGTGTCAGGTGATTGCACCTGACCTGTGACACCGCTATCGCAGGCAAGCCAGCTCCCACAGGGAAACGCATTCCAAATGTGGGAGCTGGCTTGCCTGCGATGAGGCCTGTACGGCCCACTCAGATCTCAGGTGTCCAGGTAACCCCAACCATCCACACCCGGCCTTCTTCACGGTAATCCTGATTGTTCAAGAACCCCGGGTCGTTATAGCTGTAACGCGCCCGTGCATACGACTTGTCCAACAGATTATCGACCTTCAGCGACAACGCCACTTCCCGATTCAACGCCCAACTGCTGCGCAATCCCAGCAAGGCATACCCGCCAAGGCGGTGTGTGTTGTCTTCATCGTCATAGCTGCTGCTGATGGCCTGCCAACTGGCACCTACCCCCAGTTTGTCGAACTGCCGATCCAGATCCAGGCTCAACTTACGCCGCGCCCGTCGGGCCAGGGTGTGGCCGCTGTCACGGTCGCGCGGGTCGATGACCGCAAGCCCCAGGTTGCCCTGCCACCCAAACAGCTCTTGCTTCAGCGCGGCCTCAACGCCATCGATGCGCGCCGACGCCACGTTTTGGGGCTTGCTGTTACTGTCGAGAATGATCGCGTCGCTCAAGTCGGTGCGGTACAGCGAGGCCTCCAGGCGCGTGCTGTCGCTCAACTGGCTGCGCCATTGCAGCTCGTAGCTTTTCGAGGTTTCGGGCTGCAGGTTGGGGTTGCTGTAATTCGTATCCGGGTAATACAGGTCGTTGAAGGTCGGCGCACGAAAGCCTTCGCTGTAGCTCAGCAGCACGTCGTTGTCGGGGTTGACCGGCACGGTGACGGTGCCGCTCCAGCTGTTCTGCCCGCCAAATTGCTGGTTCTGGTCGCGCCGTATCCCCAACTCGGTGGAAAACCATTGGCCGTGGAACCGATGTTGCACAAAAGCTGCACGGTTCCAGCGGCTGTTTTCGGTAAAGGTGGTGGAGCCGTGGAAGCGGTCTTCGTACCAGTCGCCGCCGAGAATCAGGCTGTTCTGGTCATTCAGCGTCAGGTCGTTCTGCCAGTTGACCGAGTCGCGGTACGTGTTGAACACGCTGAAGTCATCGCTGAGGGTGTCGCGCTTGGTGTCGCGGTTCTCGCTATGGCCCAGCTCCAGGCGCGATTGCCAGCGCTCGTTGAGCCTGGCATCGACATAGCCGCTGGCGCTGCTCACCGCGTAGTCGGTGTAGGGCTTTTGCCCAAGCGTTTGCCCGGTGGCGACGTCGTAGCGGCCGAAGCTGTTGTCGTACTCCGATTTGCCACGGTTATCCAACAGGTTGAAACCGGCCTCTAGCTCATCGCTGAAGGAATGGCTCAGGTTCAGGCTGAGTGACTGGTTGCGGTAGGCGTCGTGGTCGCCATCGCTTGGGAATGACGTGTGCGTCGAGTTGATGCCCGCGGTTTCATCCAGGCTCGCGCCGAGGTTGAAACGCGTGTGCTCATCACCGCCGGACAGGCCAAGGCTACGCTCCCAGGTCTGGTTGCTGCCGAAACCGAGCTTGAGGCGTGGTTGCAGGCCTTGCTCGGTATTACGCCGGGTAAACACCTGGATCACCCCGCCAATGGCATCGCTGCCGTAGATCACTGAGCGTGAACCGCGCAGCACTTCCACCCGTTCAATCTGGTCGACGTTCAGGTACTGCAAGCCGCTGTCACCGGAGGTGGTATTGGCGATGCGCTGACCGTCCACCAGCACCAGGCTCTGGGCGGATTTGGTGCCACGCATATAGATGCCGGGCAGGCTGCCGCGGCCGCCAGTCGGTGCTATTTGCACGCCAGGAACGCGGCTGAGCAGGTCGGTGAGGCTGGTGGGTTGCAGGCGATCGATGTCATCGCGGGTAAACACGCTGTTGGCGGCGCTGCTGTCGTTGCGCGCCTGCACCTGGCGGTTGGCGCTGATGACGACGTTGGGGAGTTTCAGGGCGTCGTCGCGGCTGTCTGCGAGCAGGTCGGTGGCAGGCAGAAGGAAAAGGGGCAAGGCATAGCGAAGGCGTTTCATTGGCTGTCCATGGCATTTAAAAACAATGCAAACCAATGTGGGAGCTGGCTTGCCTGCGATGCAGGCACCTCGGTCTGTCAGCGTAACCGAGGTGATGCTATCGCAGGCACGCCAGCTCCCACATTTGAATGTTGTTTACAGGTTCAAGAGTGCCATGCGCTCGCGCACCGAAGCCTCAATCCCGGCCTCATCCAACCCGCACTCCGCCAGCATCTGCGCCGGCTTGGCGTGTTCGACGTACACATCCGGCAAGCCCAGGTGGAGCACTGACTTGAGGATATTCTCCCGTGCCAGGAACTCGCTGACCGCCGCACCAGCGCCACCCATGATGGCGTTTTCTTCGACGGTCACCAGCAGCTCGTGGCTACCGGCGATCTCGCGCACCAAGGCTTCATCCAGTGGTTTGACGAAACGCATGTCGACCACGGTCGCGTCGATCTTCTCGGCGACTTTCAGGGCTTCGGCCAGTTGCACGCCGAACACCAGGAATGCGGTCTTGCTGCCCTGGCGACGCACGATGCCTTTGCCGATCTCGATCGGCTCCAGGTCTTTTTCGATCACGGCATTCGGGCCATTGCCGCGAGGGTAGCGCACGGCCGCCGGGCCGTTGTACAGATGGCCGGTGCTGAGCATCTTGCGCAATTCGTTTTCGTCGCTCGGCGTCATCACCAGCATGCCGGGGATGCAGCGCAAGTAGGACAAGTCGAAGCTGCCCGCGTGGGTCGGGCCGTCTTCGCCGACCAAACCGGCGCGGTCGATGGCAAACAGCACGTCTAGGTTTTGCACCGCTACGTCATGCACCAACTGGTCGTAACCGCGTTGCAGGAACGTCGAGTAGATCGCTACTACCGGCTTGGCGCCTTCACAGGCCATGCCGGCGGCGAATGTAACTGCGTGCTGCTCGGCAATCGCCACGTCAAAGTAGCGCAGCGGGAAACGTTCGCTGAACGCCACCAGGTCGGAGCCTTCCTTCATCGCCGGAGTAATGCCCACCAGGCGCGGGTCGGCGGCGGCCATGTCGCACAGCCATTCGCCAAACACACCGGAATACTTAGGCCCGCTGGCTTTTTTCGGCGCAGCGGCGGGGGCGTCCAGCGGTTCCAGCTTGGTAATTGCGTGATAGCCGATCGGGTCGACTTCTGCCGGGGCAAAGCCTTTGCCTTTCTTGGTGACGATGTGCAGGAACTGCGGGCCCTTGAGGTCACGCATGTTGCGCAGGGTGGCAATCAGGGTCGGCAGGTCGTGGCCGTCGATAGGGCCGATGTAGTTCCAGCCCAGCTCTTCAAACAGGGTGCCAGGCACCAGCATGCCCTTGGCGTATTCTTCGGTGCGCCGGGCAATTTCCCACGCGCCGGGCAGGCGCGAGAGCACCTTCTTGCTGCCTTCGCGCATGCTGGCGTAAGTGCGGCTGGAGAGGATTTTTGCCAGGTAGTTGGACAGGCCACCGACATTGCGCGAGATCGACATGTCGTTGTCGTTGAGGATCACCAGCATGTTGGCGTCCACTTCCGGCGCATGGTTCAGCGCTTCGAAGGCCATGCCGGCAGTCAGCGCGCCATCACCAATCACGGCAATCGCCTTGCGATCGCTGCCTTGCAGACGGGCGGCAATCGCCATGCCCAGCGCTGCACTGATGGAGGTGCTGGAATGGCCGACGCCAAAGGTGTCGTACTCGCTCTCGGAGCGACGCGGGAAGGCAGCAACGCCGTCCTTCTGGCGCAGGGTGCCCATTTGCTCGCGGCGACCCGTAAGGATTTTATGCGGATACGCCTGATGGCCCACGTCCCACACCAGCCGGTCGTCCGGGGTGTCGAACACGTAGTGCAGGGCGATGGTCAGCTCGATGACGCCCAGGCCAGCACCAAAATGCCCACCGGTCTGGCCGACCGTGTAGAGCAATTCCAGGCGCAACTCATCGGCCAGGGTTTCCAGCTCGGCTTCACCCAACCGACGCAGGCCGTCCGGCGTGGCAGCACGGTCGAGCAGGGGCGTGGACGGGCGCTTGCGGGGAATCTCTTGAAACGTCGTGGGCATCAGGCGAATCGTTATAGGTATAGAAGAGGCGGCAGTTTACCTCAAGCATCGCAAACTGCCCACGCAGAGCGCCGAACTTGGCCGATATGCGGCTGAAATGGCCGCTGTAATCAGTGCCGGCGTTCGACGATATACCGCGCCAAGTCACGCAGTGGCCCGGCCGCCGCGTCGAAAGGTCGCAGGGCGTCCAGGGCCTGGTCGCGCAGTTCCAGGGCATAAGCCTTGGCCGATTCCAGCCCTAGCAGCGCAGGATAAGTCGGTTTGTCCCGTGCGATATCGGCGCCTTGGCGCTTGCCCAGGGTGGCGGTGTCACTTTCTACGTCGAGAATGTCGTCCTGCACCTGGAACGCCAGGCCAACGGCCAGCGCGTAGGTCTTCAGCGCCGCCAATTGAGGGGCTTCGGCCCGCCCACTGGCGAGGGCGCCCAAGTGCACGGCGGCTTCGATCAAGGCGCCGGTCTTGTGCCGGTGCATGTATTCCAGGGCGTGTTGATCAAGCTTCTGGCCCACCGAACCGAGGTCGATGGCTTGGCCACCGACCATACCGGCGGGGCCTGCAGCCACGGCCAGGGCGGTAACCATACGCAGACGGATGTCGGCGTTGACGCTGCTCAGCGCCGGGTCCAGCAGTGCGCTGAACGCCAGGCTTTGCAGGCCGTCACCGGCGAGGATCGCGCACGCTTCATCAAACGCTTTGTGGGTGGTCGGCTGGCCGCGACGCAAATCATCGTCGTCCATCGCCGGCAAATCGTCATGCACCAACGAATAGGCGTGAATCAACTCCACCGCACACGCCGCGCCATTCGCCTGTTCGGCCGGCGCGCCCAAGGCTTCACAGGCCGCATAGGCCAGCAACGGGCGCACGCGCTTGCCGCCATTCATCACGCTGTAGCGCATGGCTTCGTAAAGACGCTTGAGTTCGGGGCTTGGCGCAACAAACAAAGGTTCCAACGCCGCATTGACCCGGGCTTGGCTACTGGCCTGATACGCGTCGATCATTCGGGCTGTTCCGCATCGAAAGGCTCTTCGGCCAACTCCCCGTCACGTTCCAGCAATACCTGGACCTTCTGTTCCGCCTGCGCCAAAGCGCTCTGGCAGTCGCGGGTCAGGCCGATACCTTGCTCAAACGCTGTCAACGAGTCTTCCAGCGACAACTCGCCGTTCTCCAGACGCTCGACCAGGGTTTGCAGGTCGGCGAGGGATTGTTCGAAATCGAGTGCAACTTTTTTGCGGGCCATGGCGGCTATTCCGGTAGACGGTAAACCGGCGCGACACTAGCAGACATGGGGATTCTGGGCAAATGAGCGGGGGTGTCATTCTCCCGCTGTACTGACCTGATACCGCGTGCTGCGGCCGCCTCCGGGGAGTCGGACCAGGCAGTTCTTTTCCAGCAGGTCAGCCAGATGCCTCGTGGCCGTGGCCTTGGAAACCTTAGCCACCGCCTGGTACTGCGCGGCGCTGATGCCGTGCTCAAAACCTTTCTCGCCACCGTCGAGCAGACGGTTGAGCACCTTGATCTGTTCGGCAGACAAGGCGAGGTCACGGTGCTGCTGCCAAAACCGGCTCTTGTCCAATACCCGGTCAATCCGCGCCATGGCTTGTTGCACGCTGCGGAGCAGTGTCTTGAGGAACCACGCCAACCAGTCGGTGATATCCAGCGTGGCTTTCTGACTGGACGCTAGCGCGTTGTAGTAACCGGCGCGGTCTTCGAGGATGCTGGCCGACATTGCATAAAAACGGATGGCCTGATGCTCGCCTTGGGCCAGCGCCAGGTCAGTGATTGCGCGGGTCAGGCGACCATTGCCGTCATCGAACGGGTGCAGCGTGACAAACCAGAAGTGCGCCACGCCGGCGCGTACCAAAGGGTCCAGCTCTGGTTGATGGCGGCTGGTTTCGAACGACGCCAGGAAGTCATCCAGCGCTTGCTCCAGGCCCAGGCGCGGCGGTGCTTCGAAATGAACCGTTGGTCGATCAAGTCGACCCGACATCACTTGCATCGGCTCATCCCCCCTCAACGTCCCGACATTCAGCGCACGCGCGGCAAGGCCAGTTTCCGCATCCGGGAACAATAAATGGTGCCAATTCAGTAAGCGGGCAAGGGTGAAGGGTTGGTCGAATGGTTGTGTGGCATCCATCATCAGCTCGGCAAGGCCTTCGCTGCGGCGGCTTACCTGGCCGTTCAAGGGTTCCAAACCCAAACGGCGCGCCAGTGACGAGCGCACTGAGCCAACGTTCAGTTGTTCCCCTCGATTGCCGAAGAGGTCAGGACATTTTGCAGCAACGCATCCAGCTCATTCTGCGCACTGACTGGCTGGCTGACGGCACCGAGCTTGCCCAGCAGCTTGCCTTGGGCTTGCCCGCACTCGCGCAACAACACCGCAAGGCGCCCAGGTTGCCAATGAAAGTGCGGCCAGTCGATGTGTTGCCAGATCCAGAACGGGCGATCCATGGAGGAGTACCTGAGAAGGTGAGCCGAATAGAAAAGCTATTCGGCTCATTTAGTGAGCCGATTATGTGTCCTATTCGGCTCACCTTCCATTCAGGTGGGCGCTGTTGTCGGTAAAAAGCATCGCCCCTGCGCGTCCTTTAACTGGGCTTCGAACTCAAGTAACCCTGTTTGCATCGTCTGCAGCGCAGCGATCTGTGTGGCTAATTGGTGTTTCTTTCCAGCGATAGCCTGGTCCGCCCGGTCCCAAGGCAGCGCGTCGCCTTGATGGCCTCGGAGAATGTCCTGCAACTCCTTGAGCTTGAAGCCCAGTTGCTGCGCGCACTTGATAAACATCAGCAACTCAACGCTTTGCTCCGAATAGACCCGGTACTGGCCCTGACGCTGCGGCGCAGGTAATAGCCCGATCGCCTCATAGTGACGAATTGCCTTGATGGTCGTGCCCGACAACTGCGCGGCTTTGCCGATGTACATGAAAATTCCCTTTTCCCAATAAAGCGCCGGTTTGTTTCAGCCACCTGGCCCGCTGCGCCGCAGTAGAGCCCAGTACCGGCCCGAACAGCAACGTCTTGATCGGCTTGATGCCACACAACCCCAGCGTGGTCTTGCGCATCTGATGGATGCCTGGCATGCGATAGAACCAGCGGTAGTACCACGGAGGGGTGTCCAGGGTCACCAACAGGTGCGCGGTCCGGCCTTTCAACAGTTTGTCAGGGAATGCCTTGCCAGCACGGTATTTGAAGGCAAAGCCGGGTAGGAACGTTCGATCGATGAAACCTTTCATCAAGGCAGGGATGCCGCCCCACCAGATCGGGAAAATGAACGTCAGATGGGTGGCCCATAAGATGTCGGATTGTGCGCGGAGCAGGTCGGGTTCCAGGGCTTGGACCTCGGAGTAGCCGGTGTGCAAGACGGGGTCGAAAGCCAGATCACCCAAGCGTAGGACGCGCACCTCATGGCCGGCGTCTTTTGCGGCGTGGACGTACGTTTCGGCCAGGGCTGAACAAAAGCTGGTAGCGGAGGGGTGGCCGAGGATAACCAGGGTGCGTGGGGTCATGGGAAAGATCCTGAACAGGGCGTTTCAGGGTAAGGGTTGCCGTATAGGGGAGAGTCAAGCCTGGGGCCTGCAATACGCCAATCTGCAATTGCCAGCAGGACGTTTCTGTAACCGTTGAAAGGACTTTCCTGAACCGTTTCAGGCCCCTTGTGACAGCACATGCCCCTGACTAGCCTCCCTTCAAACACAAGAGTGCAACGGCATGAGCGAAACCGTTACCGGCTTGACCCAACCGCCCGCGGGCTACAGCGACTGGCTGACTGACCTGAAAGGCCGCATCCATTCGGCGCAACAGCGCGCAACGCTGGCGGTAAACCGAGAGCTGGTGCTGCTTTACTGGCAGATCGGCCACGACATTTTGACCCGCCAGGCTGAGCAGGGCTGGGGCAGTAAAGTCATTGATCGTCTTGCCCAGGATTTGCGGGCGGCCTTTCCCAAAATGAAGGGTTTTTCACCACGTAATCTTAAGTACATGCGTGCTTTTGCGCAGGCATGGCCAGACTCGGAATTTGTGCAACAGGCTGCTGCACAATTGCCCTGGGGACACAATGTGGTGTTGCTGGACAAACTCCCTGGCCCCGAAACCCGCCGCTGGTACATCGCCCAGGCGATAGAACACAACTGGTCGCGCAATACGTTAGTCATGCAAATCGAAAATCGATTGCTGGAGCGCAGTGGCAAGGCCGTCAGCAATTTCGACAGCCATCTGCCCAAACCTCAATCCGATTTAGCGCGTGAATCGCTGAAAGACCCTTACCGTTTTGATTTCCTCAGCCTGGGCTTGGACGCGCAGGAGCGCGACATAGAAAACGCCTTGATCAAACACGTGACTGACTTTCTGTTGGAGCTGGGCGCGGGTTTTGCCTTCGTCGGCCAGCAAGTGCTGATCGACGTTGGGGGTGATGAATTCTTTGTCGACCTGTTGTTCTATCACCTGAAGCTGCGCTGCTACGTGGTGATCGAACTGAAGGCGGGCAAGTTCAAGCCCGAGCACCTGGGGCAGTTGAGTTTTTATCTCGCGGCCGTCGATGCCCAGCTCAAACACCCGCAAGATGGGCCAACGATTGGCCTGCTGCTGTGCAAGAGCAAAAACGAAGTCGTCGCCGAATATGCATTGCGCGACAACAACCGACCGATGGGTGTGGCTGAATATCAACTGGTTGAGTCGCTGCCCGCTGAGCTGCAAACGGTTTTGCCTAGCATTGAGCAGATCGAGCGGGAGCTGGCGGATTAGAGTGCGAGAGGGCTGCGAGCCCTAGAACCCTGGCGGAATATACCCCGGCACATACGGTATGTTGATGCACTTGCCATGGAGGATGCGGCCATCCTCAATCCTGAACAGCACGATCTTCTTGGCCTTGTTTACGGTGGCCTCAAGCTTGCAATCCGAACTGTGTCCAACGCTCTGGTAATACTCCGTATAAACCATGCCGTTTCCGGTGTGGTTCATTGAAGTTCCCGCGGCTTCGGTGGTGTTCCAGGAAGACGACTTGTACCAAGTCATCACCACCTGCGTTTCGCCACTGGGCCCGTTCTGCTTTTTCATCGAGTCGGGTTTGCCGAATAAATTCAGCGCTTCCTGAGCATCCCTGCCTTCCCAGCGCGATTGTGCAATCAGGTGGCAGCCGTTAATAAAAAGCGTGGCAGGTAACAAGAGTCCTGCCAGCAACAGCCTTGTCCATGTAGGCATAGTGAATCCTTCGTGTAGGTGCGTGCTGTTCAGGGCTTGTTGCCCAACATATCGTCGAGGTCATCGATCATCTGACTCTTCTCCTGAGTCGGCCCCAACTGCTGGAACATGGCCTTGGTGGTCTGGATCATCTGCAGGTGGGTCATCTTGCCCATGGCGATCGTGTCTTTGCTCTTGCCCGGTTCACAGACAAACGCGAGCGTGCGATCGAGCCAGAACTCCTTGGGCGTTTGCCAGGTTTTGGAGACCTTCAAGTGCTTGAGCGTGTAGGAAAATTGCGCGACCGACTGCCCGTTGAGGAAGCGCACTTTGCGCGTGGGGCACTGCACCTCGATGTTGTACACATCGATCATCGGCTTGCCCGGGTCCTCATACACCAGAGTGACGGCCACCAACTGGGCGCCCTTGGTATGGTTCGAACGCACCACGGAAGTACGGTCGGCCACATACATCACGTTTTGATGCGCCCGGCCGTTGCCGTAGATGATCCACCAGTCGCCGACAGGTTCTTGCTCGTCGGCGAGCGCCCACGTGGCACTGGCCAGTAAGGCTGTCAGGAGTGCCAGGTAGTGTCCGGCCTTGGTTAGCGTATTCAACTGAGTTCTTCCTTGAGGCTTCAAACACCTGAAGGACTTTAGTGTTGCGCCTGCACAGTAACAATTAGGGCAAGTGTGCTAATGGCGTACTGCTAGCTCCACGAAAAAAGCCTGCTTTTTCAGGGCAGGCTGATTGAATGAAACGGTTGGCTTAGTCCTTACGTGCCGTCAGCGCCGAGTAACCATTCATCAAGTTGCGGTAGTTCGGAATACGCTGGGACAACAGATTGCCCAGGCCTTCGATATCGTTGCGCCAGTCGCGATGCAGCTCACAGGCCACCGAGAACCAGTTCATCATTTGCGCACCGGCTTGGGTCATCCGGCTCCACGCCGCCTGCTGCACGGTGGTGTTGAACGTGCCCGAGGCATCGGTTACCACAAACACATCAAAGCCTTCCGCCAGTGCCGACAACGTAGGGAACGCGACGCACACATCCGTGACCACACCGGCAATGATGATCTGCTTGCGGCCGGTAGCCTTGATCGCCTTGACGAAGTCTTCGTTGTCCCACGCATTGATCTGGCCAGGGCGAGCGATGTACGGCGCGTCCGGGAACATTTCTTTCAGCTCCGGCACCAGCGGGCCGTTGGGACCTTGTTCGAAGCTGGTGGTGAGGATGGTCGGCAGGTTGAAGAACTTGGCCAGGTCCGCCAGGGCGAGCACGTTGTTCTTGAACTCGTTAGGGGAGAAGTCTTGCACCAGGGAGATCAGGCCGGTCTGGTGGTCGACCAGTAGAACTACGGCGTCGTCTTTGTTCAAGCGGTTGTAGGTTGGCGTGCTCATGGTTGAATCCTTTTTTGTTTAAGTGGGTTTGGCGTTGCGTTCAACATGGGCACAGATTAATGGGTGGTTGGCGGGTGATAAATCGGCTGTGGCGTGTCTTACCGTCAACCTGTAAGAGACAATCGAAAGGCAGGTATTTTTTGCCCATTGGGCGTCGGCGCGAAGGTCACCTCAAGCCGTTGCCCGATCTGCAGCTGTTGCCTGTCCTCGCACTCGATGACGGACAACATTGTCGGTCCCTCGTCGAGCGTTACGTAGGCGATGCAATACGCTTCATCGTCTCGCCCGCTGTAGCTGAAGCTGTACAACGTGGCGTTGCCGCTGGCGACGATCCAGTCGGTGGCTGCACTGCCAGTAAAAGGGCTGTGGTCGCGGGGGTAGAAAAAGGCCTTGCCAGTGTCGAGGCAGCGGCGCAGCAGCAGTTGCTCCCGGTTGGCCGCTTCCCAGAACGGCGCGCTTTCGGGGGTGATGTGCGGTGAGGTCAGGTGCATATCAGAGTCGCTCCAGAATGAGAGTAGCGCTGCCATGCCGTGAGCCCAGCAATCCACCGGTGCCGTGGGCCAGGGCCAGCGCGCAGTCAGGCCTTTGCACCGCTGGGTGTGCCTCGCCACGTAACTGACGCACAGCCTCTATCAGCCTGGCCATGCCGCCGCGATTGCCGGGGTGGTTGTTGCACAGCCCGCCACCGTCGGTATTGATCGCCAACGGGCCCACGCCGCTGATCAATTTACCGTCGGCAACGAAAGCACCGCCCTCGCCGGGGGGGCAGAAGCCTAGGTTTTCCAGCTGGATCAATACGGTGATGGTGAAGCTGTCGTACAGCGAGGCGTAGCGGATGTCGCTGGGTTTGAGCCGTGCCTCGGCGAAGGCATCGGCGCCAGACTTCACCGCGCCCGAAGCCAGCAGGTCGAAGTAGCCGCCGTTCAGATGACTGAGTGAATAACCTGCACCGATGGGTGTAATCAGCGGCCGCTTGAGTGCCTGCGCAATGGACGGATGAACCACCACCAACGCGCCACCGCCGTCGCTGATCACACAACAATCCAAGCGTCGCAACGGGGCGGCGATCAGCGGTGAGTTCAGCACATCGTCCACCGTCACTATGTTGCGCAACATCGCCAGGGGGTTGTGCTGTGCATGGTGCGACGCTGCGACTTTGATCCAGGCCAGTTGCTCGGCGGTGGTGCCGTGCTCGTACTGATGGCGCATCGCGCACATCGCGTACAGGTTGGTCACGGCGGCGCCGTAGGGCATTTCAAAGGGGCCTCCGCAGGTGGTTTGGGGCTGATCGAGGTGGCTGGCGTCCGGCCGTTGGCGCCTGGCACGCGGGCGTCCGGCTTGGGTGATCAGGGCGACGGTGCAGCGCCCGTCGGCAATCGCGCGTGTAGCTTGGGCGACGTGATGCAGGTAGGACGAACCCCAGCTTTCTGTGGTCTCCAAGTGCCGAGGATGAATGCCCAGGTACTCGACCATGGAAAAAGGCCCTACACCCGGAGCATCCCAACCGGGTACGTCGCCGGCGCAAAAGTAGCCGTCCACGTCGCTGAGGCTCAGCCCCGCATCCGCCAGGGCGCCGCGGGCCACGTCCGCGTGCAATTGCGCGAGGGAGCGGTCCACCGCATGCCGTGTGGGATGTTCGTAGGCGCCGACGATAAATGCGTTGCCCTTCATGGTTAACGACTCCGGCGGGCGTATTCGATGAAAAACGCCAGCGCCTGCGGATCGCGCATGGCGCTGAGGTTGGCGACGTTTTGCGGCTCGTGCCCCATCAGGATTCGGCGCACCGGCACTTCCATTTTTTTACCGGTCAGCGTCAGGGGAATCAGCGGCACCGCGAGGATCTGGTCCGGTACATGCCGGGGCGTACACGCCTGGCGCAGGCATTCACGCACGCGCTGCTGCAAGGCATCGTCCAGCACCGCGCCGTGACGCAGTTGGACAAACAGCGGCATGAAAAAACCGCCTTCGGGCAGGTCCAGATTCACGATCAGCGCATCGTCGATTTCTGCGATGGGCTCCAATGCCCGGTAGATTTCTGCTGTACCGATCCGCACCCCAAAGCGGTTCAGCGTGGCGTCCGAACGCCCCAGCACCTGGCAACCGCCACGGGCATTGAGCAAGAAAAAATCCCCATGGCGCCACACCCCTGGCCAGGGTTGGAAATAGCTTTCGCGGTAGCGCTCGCCCCCAGTGTCATCCCAAAAGTACACCGGCATCGACGGCATGGGCGACGTCACCACCAACTCGCCAACCTGTTCAACCACCGGCCGACCATTTTCATCAAGCGCATGAACCGCCACACCCAGGGCGCGCGCCTGGATTTCACCGGCATACACCGGCAGCGTCGGCACGCCGCTTACCAGGCCCGTGCAAATGTCCGTGCCCCCGCTGCCCGTGGTCACCCAGATATCCGTTTTGAGGTTGCGGTAAAACCAGGCATTGCACTGCGGCGAAACCGGCGAGCCAACCGGCATCACGGTGCGCAGCGCGCCCAGGTCAAAGCGCTCACGGGGCACTACGTCGTAGCGTTTCATCAACTCGATATAAGTCGGGCTGGTGCCGAAAAAGCTGGCGCGGCTGTCCTGCACGATCTGCCACAGCGTATCGATGTTCGGCCAGGTCGGATGGCCGTCATAGAGCACCGGCCGTACTCCGCAGAGCAGGGCGCTGAACAAGGTGTTCCACATCATCCAGCCGGTGGTGGTGAAGATGAATGCTGTATCACCGGGGCGAAAATCCAGGTGTAGATGCAGTGCCTTCAGTTGCTCCAGAAGTATCCCGCCATGGCTGTGTACGATGGCTTTGGGCAAGCCAGTCGTGCCGGAAGAAAACAGCACCCATAACGGATGATCGAAGGGCAATTGTTCGCAGTGGAAATCGGCAGCGGGCACCGTAGGCCGCCGGAGCAAGGCGCGCCAATCGATGGCGTTGGCAACCGTCAGCGGTTCATCGGGAAACAGCGCTGGCAGCACGATGACGTGTTCGATACTGCCCAGCTCGCGGGCAATGTGCCGGACCTGTTCGCGTCGATCAAACGCCTTGCCGCCATAGCGATAACCGTCCACCGCCAACAGCACCTTCGGCGACAATTGCCGCACCCGGTCCAGCACGCCCTCCGCACCGAAATCCGGCGAGCAACTGGCCCAGACCGCACCGATGGCCGCACAGGCACACAGCGCGATCATCGCCTCGGGAACATTTGGCAAATAAGCCACCACTCGATCACCCGGCATCACGCCCACTTCCCGTAGGTAGGTCGCCAGGGTGCGAACCTGACGGGCGAAGTCACTCCACGGCAGGCCTTGCAAGGCAACCGTTTCACTCTGGTAGAGCAGTGCGTCGCCTTCGCGTTCATTGCGCAGAATGTGTTCGGCAAAATTCAGTCGCGCACCGGGAAACCACTGCGCACCGGGCATCGCACGGTCACCCAGCACCGCTTGGTGAGGGCTACTGGCCTGAATGTGAAAATGATCCCAGATCGATTGCCAGAACGCTTCCGGCTCATCGACGGACCACTGCCATAGCGGGTGGTAATCGGCGAATCTGAGCTTGCGTTCGTGCCTCAGCCAACTCAGGTAGTGAGTGAGGCAAGCGTGTTGAAGAAGCTCAGGGGAGGGCTGCCAGAGCAGTTGCCCCTGGGCCACGTCGTTGAATGCAGTCGCCACGATAAAAGACCTCTGACGTTGTTGTTATTCGGGTCATGGGGTGCTCTTGCGTGGCGGACTGTAGCGACAAATTGTACGACGTACAATTGGTGGTGTGTCTGGTTTTGCTGTGCGAATTTTCAGCGGCGGGCAGCCAGGGTTTCCAGGCCGCAGAGGAGGGTGTCGACGTAGAACGTGAAGCTCTCATCCAGCGCCGCGTGCACGCCATTTTGCCAGCGCAGGCTGAAACCGCGATTGCTCAGTTGGTCCATATTCTGCGCGAGCGTGGGGTGCTGTTCTGCATCGATGGCCCGCAGCTTCTCCTGCACTTGGCATTGCCATGCCTCGGTATTATCCGGCAATGGCGCGTACTCCAGCGTCGTGAAACCGGTAAGAGCAGCGATAAACGTATTGTAGGCGGCGGCCAGGGAAGGGCCGCTGAAACCCGCTTGTTGCAGTGCTGCCAACACACCCTCGACCAACGTGAAGTCGGTGCTGGCGTTGGACACCAATTGCGAACCCAACAACGGCGCGATGTTCGGATGCTGGTGCACGGCATCATGGCAGTTGACCATCGCCGCACGCAGGTAGTCCTGCCAGCGCCGCTCCTGAGGCTCTGGCGCAACGTGTTCCAGGACTTTGGCCAGCACTTCACTCAACAACAACTCGCGTGATGAGACGTACCAATAGATGGCCGTCGGGTACACACCCAGGCTGCTGGCCAGGTTGCGCAGGCTGCATTTGTCCAGGCCTTCGCGATCGATCAACGCCAGGGCGGCGGTGATGATGGCGTCTTTGTTCAGTGGGCTCTTTGCATCTTCGCCAGCGGTTTTTTTACGCCTGCCTCGTGGGTTTGCGGTTTTGCTGGTCATTATTGTGGGTTCCGGTTGAGCGACGGCGAAAGGATAGCGGTTCACCGATTCGCTGTCGCTCTTGCGCAATAGCCGTCAACCCCCTCCGTAGCGCTCGACGAACGCTTGCGTGGCCGTGACCAGTCGGCTCAGCTCGCGGTCAGTCAGCGGCAAACTCAGCGCAAACAACCCGCGCCGCGCGCTGTAGATCCCACATTCGAGCAGGTGAAAGAAGAACAGGTCGCGCAGGTCGTTTCGGTCCGTTGGGATATCTGACGGACGACGAATCGGTAAGCCCGTGGGATGCAGATTCATCACCGATCCTTGCCCGGTAAATTGCATCGACATGGGCGCCAGCACCTCATTGAGCTGGCCGCGCAACCTGTCGCCACGGGCATTGAGTTCCAACGCTGCTTCGCGGGTGTACACCTGCTCCAGTCCGGCGATGCCCGCCGCCATGGTCAGCACATTGTTATTGAACGTGCCCGCATGGGACAGGCATCCATGGCGCGGGTCAAACTGCGCCAGGATGTCCCGCCGCCCACCGAGCACGCCGCACGGCATGCCACCGCCGAGGTATTTGCCCAGGGTGATCAGGTCCGGGGTGATGCCGAGCTTTTCCTGCAGGCCGCCGGGGGCTAGGCGCGAGGTCATTACTTCATCGAAGATCAGCAGCGTGCCATGGGCGTGGCTCCTTTCGCGCAACCCTTCGAGAAAACCCGGCTCGGCACAGATACACCCGCCCGCACCCAGCATCGGCTCCACCAGGATGGCCGCAATGTCGACATGCTCATGCAGCAAACGCTCGACGCTGTCCAGGTCGTTGTAGTCGGCCAAGTAGACCCGATGCGGCACATTCATCGCCGTGCTTGCCCCGGCAAAACTCAACACACCGCCGTGATAACCGCCGTTGAACGCGATGACTCCGCTGCGCCCGGTGTAGGCCTTCGCCGCCGCCAGCGCGAGCAGATTCGCCTCGGTGCCGGAGTTGGTAAACCGCACCTGCTCGATACAGCCGAAGCGCTCCACAATCAGTGTTGCCAGCCGCGCCTCCCATTCCGTATGGGCGCTCAGGTTCAGCCCATTCGCCATCGCCTTTGTCAGCGCATGGGTAATCGCCGGATGGGAGTGTCCATACAGCGCTGCCGTGTATTCCGCGAGGAAGTCGACGTAGCGGTGCCCATCCAGATCATCGAGAAAACACCCGCTGCCGCCTGTCATCACCAACGGAAACGGCTCATAAAACAGCACCGAGCGCGTGTTGCCGCCGGGCATCACCTGCGCGGCCCACTCCAACTGGCGCGCACTCTTGGGATTGGCCCGGATGTACCGTTGAATGCAACGCTCCAACTCAAGCTTGCCAGGCATCACTCACCCCCTTCGACGCAGCACGTTTCGGATACACCAGCATCAATAAGCCAAACCACGCCGCCGCCACGTAAAACGCCGCGCGCGTTTCCGGGTCGCGGATCACCAACACCGTCAGCACGCCCAGGTAACCCAGCACGAGCACACTGCTGACCTTGGGCCAGGGCAGGCGGTAATCCACTTCTGCCAGCTCGCTGCGCTGCACCTTACGGCGATAGGCCATATGCGCGGTGATGATCACCATCCACACCCAAATCAACAGGCCCAGGATTCCCGTGATCAACAGGCTGAAAATGCTCTCCGGGATCAAATAATTCAGCAGCACCCCCACTAGCAAAATGGCGGTCGACACCATCAAGCAACGGGCCGGCACCTGTTGCGGGCTCAACACCTGCAGCTGACGCGGCGCCTGCCGGATATGCGACAGCGCAAACAACATGCGGCTGGTGGCAAACAGTCCGGTATTGCACGAGGACGCCAGCGCGCTGATCACCACGAAATTGATAAATCCGGCCGCCACACCCAGCCCAATACTGTCGAACACCATCACAAACGGGCTTTGCGCGGTGTCGATCTGGTTCCACGGGTACAGCGCCATGATCACAGCGGTCGACCCCAGGTAAAAAATCGCCATGCGCCACAGGATGCTATTGATCGCTCGTGGCAAGGTGCGCTGCGGCTCGGCCGTTTCCGCCGCCACCAAACCAATCACCTCCACCCCGGCAAAGGTAAACGCGGCGACAGGCACCGCGAACCAGAAGCCCTTCCAGCCATTCGGAAAAAAACCACCGTGCTGCCAGAGATTCGCGACTGAGGGTGTCGTCTGCGCAGACGTCTCCAGCCCAAACAACAAAATCACCAACCCCGCCCCAATCAGCCCGACAATCGTCAACACCTTGATCAACGCCAGCCAGAACTCCACCTCACCAAACGTCTTCACCGCAAACAGATTGATCACCATCAACACGCCGACAGTGACCAACGCGGGAATCCACTGCGGCAACTCCGGGTACCAATACTTCATTAGCAAGCCAATCCCGGTCACCTCCAGCACCCCGACCAGAATCCAGATCATCCAATACGACCACCCCGTGATAAATGCCACCCGCGGCCCCAAAAACTCCTCCGCATACGTCGCAAACGACCCACTGCTGGGCCGATACAACGACAACTCTCCCAGCGCCCGCGCAATCAAATAAACCATCCCTCCACACAATGCATACGCCAGCAACAGCGCCGGCCCCGCCGTGGCAATCGCCTTGCCCGACCCCAAAAACAATCCGGCCCCGATAATGCCGCCGATAGCGATCAACATGACGTGGCGCTCCTTGAGCGATCGCGCCAAGCCATGGTTGGAAGAGTGAAGCGGTGTTGTAGACATCAGCATTCCCCTGGCTGCATTACGCAGCAGTGGTTGAGGGTGAGCCCGGCTTGAGCCGGTTTTATTGTACGGTGTGCAATAAGCAGGTTTTGGGCCAGCGGAGAGGGGAGTCGGGGAATTGGCGCTTAAACGGTTTGTTTAGATATGTGTGTAGGACGTTTCATTTGATGTTTATGCGATGGGGGTAAGGTCGGGGGGTGTCACCTGGGAACACAGGTGGGTGGGGGGAACACGGGAGTGAGTGGGGTGTGATTTTCAAAGGCCAGCAGGACTGATCCTTTTTGCTTGCAGGGCGTTTCCCAGGGAGCGCCTATCGCTTGCCCAGCTATTTTTGATGGCCGAAAAACGCACCGAAAAAATCTCACGCGTGAGCTATTGAGCACGATCGAAATTGCCTGTAGTGTTTCTCACGCGTGAGTTTTTCACAACGAGGTCAGTACCATGAAAAGCAGCTCTCCATCGAGCCCGCCAGCAGGGCCCGATACAGATTCAGCAAGCCGCAAGGGAGAGCGCTTGAAATCGCCCGCAAAGAAGCCATCGAGCTTTTATATGAAGCAGATGCGCGCGGGTCTGGCGGCCGCCGGTTATGTGAAACACGAGACTTGGGTGCTTCCCGAAAACCGAAGCCTGCTCAAGCAGATGGAGAAACAGCTTCGCCAGCCGATTCTGGCTGGCTCATTCATGTCGGAGAATTACATGAGCGCAGGTACCAACTGGAACATCGATCGCCTCTTCAGTGCGCTTCAGGCCCTGGACGACGTGGTCTCCAACGACATTACGCTTTCTCTGGTTCAAGGCTCCGAGTCCAGCATCAAGCTGGAAATGAACGACTTCGGTGGCCTGCCGATTTACATCGCGGTGGTCGGCGAGCAGATCATCGTCGACACCGTTCTGGTCGACGTCGAGTCCATCAACGATGTACCTGCCTTCAATGACGCCGTGTTGCGCAGCCGGGAAATGTTCCCGCTGTCTTCGATCGGCATCGAGTCCATGCCGAACGGGCAAGTTGTTTACAACATGTTCGGCGCGTTGAGCTCCGACTCCAGCCTGACGAACATCGTGACCGAGGTAAAAACCCTCGTCGATAACGTGCAGCGCGCCAGCGAAGCCTTTGAACGCTTCTTCAACTAATCAGTAGGGAATATCCAATGACTCAGTCCATCTGGAGCAAATTGTTCACCGCGCTGCGTGGCGGTGCCAACGAAGTCGGCGAATCCATCGTCGACCAACAAGCCCTGCGCATCCTCGACCAGGAAATTCGCGATGCCGACAGCGCGCTGGCCAACGCCAAGCGTGAGCTGGTCAGCATCATGGCCAAGCACAAACTGGCGAATGATCGCGTCGGCGAGTACAACGCCAAGATCAAGGACCTGGAGTCCAAGGCGATGGCCGCTATCCAGGCCAACCGTGAAGACCTGGCGCTGGAAGTGGCCGAGGCCATTTCGACCCTGACCAACGAATTGGACGTCGAGCAAAAGCAGGCCGCCGAGTTCGGTGGGTACGCTGAAAGCATGCGCAAGGACATCACCAAGGCCGAAAGCCGGATTAAAAGCCTGCGTCAGCAAGTGGACATGGCCAAGGCGCGCGACAGCGTACAGAAGGCCCAGGTCAGCGCGTCCATCGCCAGTGGCGGTGCCAACGGCAAGCTGGAAACCGCCGTCGGTACGTTGAATCGCTTGCAAGCCAAACAGCAGCAACGCGCCGCTGAACTGCAAGCCCAGGACGAACTGGCTGACGCCTCGACGGGTACCGACCTGGAGCGCAAGTTGCGCGACGCCGGCATCACGCCGAACGAAGGCAGCGCCAATGCGATTCTGGAACGTCTGAAGCAAAAGTCGGCCGAGTAAGCGAAGGGCGAACACTGTACCTGTGGCGA
>NZ_CVTP01000002.1:0-91515 GCF_900005865.1 Pseudomonas sp. 58 R 12 | reverse complement strand
CCAGCGGGAGCAAGCTCCCTCGCCACGGTTCATTAGCGGGCCGGCATTTAACGTCGAGGTCAGGATGGATGCCCTGAAGGGGTTCAAGACAATCGCAGGCCTCGCCCTCTTGATGGTCGCGCTGCAATTGCTCAATGCAGTCACCGGTTACAGCCTGATGGCATTCGGCCTTGTGCCAAGAACGCTGTACGGGCTGCCGGGCATTCTCACCTCACCCTTTTTGCACGCGTCCTTTGCTCACCTGAGTGCGAACCTGATCGCCTTTTTGATACTGGGCACCCTGGTCATCATCGAAGGGTTCAATCGGTTCATCAGCGTCAGCGCAATCATTATCCTGCTGGGCGGCTTGTTGGTCTGGCTGTTCGGTTTTGCAGGGGTGCACGTGGGGGCCAGCGGCTGGGTATTCGGGCTGTGGGCCTACCTGTTGTCTCGCGCCTGGTTTCATCGGAGCTGGAGCAACCTGATAACTGCCGGTGTTGTCGCTCTGCTGTATGGCGGGCTGATTTTTGGCTTCCTGCCGCGTCAGGGGGTGTCCTTCGAAGGTCACCTGTTTGGTGCGTTCGCTGGATTAATTGCTGCCAAGGTACTTCTCTCTGCGCCGCGCAGCAGGTTTAATGCGCGGTGAACGCACTTGAGCCTCCAGACGCCGAGGCGCTGACCTCATCCGGAATCAAGTACCCAGGGAATCAGGGACGACATGTCGATATTTCTATTGTTGCGCCTGTACGCGTCCTCCCTCTTTCACCGCTTCGGCTGGGCAGGTCTGGTCATTGCCCTGAGTGTCCACCTGAGCACGGCCTATCTGGGCCTGGTGTTTCTGGGCGAACAGCACCTTACTGCTCCCGCCACGTTTATCTACTTCTACCTCACCACCACACTCACCGTCGGCTATGGCGACCTCGCGCCACAGACCTCGGCGGGGCGAATTTTCGTGGCCACCTGGATCATGCTCGGGGGCATTGCGCTGTTGACGGCAGCCATCGGCAAAACCACCAGCAGTGTCATCGATGCATGGAGAAAAGGCATGAAGGGCAAAGGCGATTTCACCGGAAAAGTCGGCCATACGGTGCTCATTGGCTGGGAAGGTACGTCCAGCGAGCGGGTCATTGAGTTGTTGCTGCAAGACGAAACCTCAAACGACAACCTGATCGTCATCTGCGATTGCACCCTCGAAGAAAACCCGATGCCCGGCAAAGCGGCATTCATCCGCGGCGAAAGCCTGTCCTCCACCGCGTTACTGTTGCGTGCAGGCGTTCCCGGTGCCGAGCGTGTGCTGGTGCGAACCCCGTCTGACGACTTGACGCTGGCCACCGTGCTGGCGGTGAATCAACTGAAACCTGTTGGGCATGTGGTCGCGCACTTCAACGAAAGTGAAATTGCCGCACTCGCCAGCTCCTACGCCCCCAGCCTGGAGTGCACCTCCAGCATGGCGATCGAGATGTTGGTGCGCGCCTCCCAGGATCCGGGTTCGTCAGTGGTCATTAATGAGCTGCTGTGCGTGGGCCAGGGCGCCACCCAATACCTGATGAAACTGCCCGAGGCCTTTGAAGCAACGTTCGGCGACCTGTACACGCAGATGAAGGAACGCCACAACGCCACGCTCATCGGCTACCGCGCCAAGGGTGCTCAGCAACCGTCGATCAACCCGCCAAGCGCCACGCGCGTTGAAGGCGGTGAACTCTTTTACATCGCCTCTACACGCCTCAAGGAAATCTCCAATGGGATGGCTTAAACAGTTGATGGGGCTTGAGGCCCCGAACGCGAATACCGATTCGAACCGCACAGCCAGCGTAGCCCTGCCGACCACTGGCCCGTTGGGCCTGGCGCCGGGCAAAGGCGTGATCTTCGACGCAAGCCTGCGATTGTTGCTTGATGATAAAACCAGCGTGGTTATCCCCGGCTCCCAGGAAATCTGGAGCAACGGCACCGTGGACCTCGGGCAGTCGACCTGGCTGTCGCGCTATTACATGAACGACGAAGATTACTGGCTGCAGGTGCACACCACGGGTGACATCGCCGGGCAGGTCGAGTCGGTGATCCTGTTCAACTACCTGAGTTACGTCACCCTCAGCAGTGAGGCGGAACTGCGTCGTCTCGCCGGTCCACAGAGCCTGATCGGGCTGCCGACCTACACGCACAACGGCGTTGAATACAGCCGCGTGTGGGGCAGTGAGGAGGGCCAGACAGAATTAGTGGCAATGAGCGAACAGGTGATCAATCCGGAGAGTGCCTACACCGTCGAGCACCGTTCGATGCTGTACGCCCGTGACACCGGCCTGACCGACCGCCGGGAGTTCCTGCTGTTTTCCGTCGAGGAAGACGCTGAAGGCACCGTCAGCCTGAGCACCTCGCTGGGCATTTCGCTGTACACAACCGACCTGAATACGCTCTGAAAAAGGAAGAAGTCCATGCTAGAAGCTCTCTCCATCTCGCTGAATAAACCCGCCGTGTTCGGGTTTGTCACCTATATCCTGGGCGCTGCCGTGCTGTTCGCGCTGTTCCAGTTCATCTACACCCGCGTCACACCGCACAAGGAATTCGAATTGATCCGTGCGGGCAACGTGTCGGCTGCGGTGGCGCTGGGCGGCGCCATCATTGGTTTCGCGATTCCGGCCAGCAATGTGATTGCCTTCTCGATCAGCCTCCTCGACTTCGTCGTCTGGGCCGTGATCGCCGCCCTCGTCCAACTGTTGGCGTTTCTGGTGACCAGCCTGGTGCTCAAAGGCACTTCCGAACGCATCAAGAAAGGCGAACTCGCGGCCGGTATCTACGTGGCAGCCGTGGCCATCAGCGTCGGCATGTTGAACGCCGCCTGCATGACGCCTTCCCAGAACTGATTGCGCACGGAGCTCCCGATGAAACGAAGCAAGTACGTCCAGCTTTCGCTGGCAGCGTCGGTCGCCATGGCGATATCCGGCTGCGGGCCGACGGAAAAAACCTACGAGTTGCAGAAGAAATACAACTTCCAGTCTGTTCAGCAGTGCGCCGACGAAAAACTACCGGTGGACGTCTGCTCGGACGCCTACATGACGGCCATGGCCGAGCATCGCCGCATCGCCCCGGTATACGCCAGCCAGGCCGATTGCGATGCCGACTTTGTCGCCGGCTGGTGCCAGTTGGACTCCAATGGCCAGTTCATCCCCAAGCTGGGCGGTTTCGAACTGACCGCCGAAGGCCAGGTCACGCAATCCCAGGTCGACGCGGCCAAGGCGCAAACGGGCGAATCGCAAGCAAGCGGCTCAGGCTTCTCCACCAGCAGCCTGCTGACGGGGCTGTTGATCGGCAACATGCTGAGCAACAACCGCAACAGCTACCGCTCCGAGCCGGTGTATCGCTACCGCGATGATCGCGGCAGCTATGGCTCCTCGACGCTGAGTCAGCGAGCCTCCAGCGGGGCGACATTCGACCGCTCGAACCAGGCACGCTACGGCAGCAGCAATTACTCGAACACGCTGCGCTCCTCCAGCGCGTCCAGCGCCGTATCGTCGGCCACCTCCCGTGGCGGCTTCGGCAGCAAGGCCAGCGCACGCAGCGGCTGGGGCGGCGGCGGGTCGAGCAGTTAAGGAAACCGGGCCATGAAGAAGATCCATTGCGCAGAGCGTCATGACTGGAAACAGACCGCCGACAGCCTCGGCTTCCTGTTCCACACCATCGACGACGAACCCTACTGGGACGAGAGCGCGTACTACCAGTTCACGCTCAAGCAAATCGAGCAAGACCTCGAAGACCCGACCACCGAGATCCATGACATGTGCATGGACCTCGTGGCCCGCGTGGTCCACAGCGAGGAACTGCTGGACCGCCTGAGCATCCCCGCGCCGTTCTACGACATGATTCGAACCTCATGGCTCGAAGGTCACCCGCACCTGTACGGGCGCATGGACTTTTCCTACAACGGCACCGGGCCCGCCAAGCTGCTCGAATTCAACTACGACACCCCCACCAGCCTGTACGAAGCGGCCGCGTTCCAGTGGGGCTGGCTGGAACAATGCATCGAACGCGGCCTGCTGCCCAAGCACGCCGACCAGTTCAACAGCATCGACACCAAACTGCACCAGGCCTTCGCCCAATTGCAGATCAACCAACCGTTCTACTTCGCGTCGATGAAAGAATCGATCGAAGACAAAGGCACCACCGACTACCTGCGCCTCGTCGCGGAAAAAGTCGGCATCGAATCACGCCACATCGACATCGAAGACATCGGCCTGACCGCCGAAGGGCGCTTCGTCGACCTCGAGGACCGCTGGATCCCCCACCTGTTCAAACTGCACGCCTGGGAGTTCATCTTCCACGAGCCCTTCGGCTCGGCGATTGCCCAAAGTGATACGCAGTTTTTCGAGCCTGCGTGGAAATCCATAATCTCCAATAAAGGCATCCTGCCGCTGTTGTGGGAATTCAACAAAGGCCACCCGAATTTGCTCGCGTCCCACCTGGATACCGACCCGGGGAAAGCCGTGCCAAAGGGCTGGGTGCGCAAGCCGTTCTTCTCGCGGGAGGGGGCCAATATCGAGCTGCAAACGGCTGATGGGGTGATTGTGAAAGAGGACGGGCCCTATACGGATGCGCCGTTTATTCTTCAGGAATTTGCGCCGCTGCCGAAGTTTGGGGACAGCTATACGTTGATTGGGTCTTGGGTGATTGGTGATCAGGCAGCGGGAATTGGAGTGCGGGAGGACAATAGTTTGATTACCAAGGATTCGAGCCGGTTTTTGCCGCATTTGATATTGGATTAAGGCCGAGCTTAAAGGGCCAGCAGGGTTGATCCCTTTCATTTGCAGGACGTTTCCGAGAGAATCCCAAGTGCATTGCGCCAGCGGGAATGCGTGACTAGGCTGCGAGCTGTCACTGCCTATTCAGTGACCGGGTTTAGTCGCCCGGATTCGATTGGCGCATAAGCAACTCATGAGTCAGGCATTCCTTCGCCTGCATCTTATGGTGGCTGTGCGCAGGGCACCTCCGGGTGCGCCGGGTTTCCAATCGACCGGTCGACTAACCTGCGTACAGCTGCCGCCTTTCGTTTAGTCGCGGGTCGTGGCAGCTCCAAATTATCGATTGGAGTTTTGCTATGGATAACGTTGTTTCGGATTCGCCATCATCGGGTGCGACTCACCCCTTTACCGTTAATGAAGAACTGAGCTTTGAGGATGCCTGGGTGCGTGTGGCTGAGTTGCTGCAGTGTGCGGTGGCCACGTCGCAAGCGCTCGGTGAACCGCTGGGTGCGCCGCATAGAGCGGTGATGCATTTGGTGGAGATGGCGAAGATGGTGGCGGATCGGGCGGTGGAGTGTATGCAGCCGAAATGATGCGGCTTGATAGTCGGTCTGGGCGCTAGCCGGCCCGCCTTTGGTTATCCAATTGTCCAACAGCTGTTGGACAATTGGTTTGTAATTTTTTCAGGCATTAAAAAGCCGGCTTGTGGCCGGCTTCTCGGGGACTGCCTCAGCTTGTTTTTGACAAACCTCACCAGCCTTCAAATCGCTCAGCCCACATTGCGTCGGGCTGAATAGTAGGGGCATCCGCGGGAACTCCTCCGCATCGCCGAGCAGGGTGAATAGCGCAAAGCCACCCCCTGCCAAATGTGCGGCGCATGATACCCACATTCATTTCAAATGCCCACCTCCGGCTCCGATTTAGAGCCTTCCCAGCCCAAAAGATGTTCATCCAGCGGCACCGGGGGGCGGCGGTTGTTCAGGGTGGACCACCAGAACACCCATCCCAGAATCTGGAAGTTCTGTTCAAAGCGTTGTTCGTGTGTGAGGTATTCGTCGGGATGCTCGCCGGCATTGTG
Organism: Pseudomonas sp. 58 R 12; assembly: GCF_900005865.1. Taxonomy (NCBI): domain Bacteria; kingdom Pseudomonadati; phylum Pseudomonadota; class Gammaproteobacteria; order Pseudomonadales; family Pseudomonadaceae; genus Pseudomonas; species Pseudomonas sp. 58 R 12. Next base: position 85,728 of record NZ_CVTP01000002.1, on the reverse strand, counting down.
GCTACGCATGCGCAAACCACCCCCAGGTCGGTTGTAGAGGTATTTGATGCGCAGCATGCCGTCGTGTTCTACGGCGTAGATTTCGCCGTCGATGATTTGCGTGCGGCCTCGGTCGATGGCGAGGGTGGCGCCTTGTTGGATGATGTCGATCATGCTGTTGTCGACCATGTAGGCGCCCAGGGCGCGGTCGGGGTTTACGGTGAGGGTTTGGAGGGTGTGCAGGGAGACGCGGATGCGTTCGGTAGAGGCGAATGAGGGGTAGAGGTCGATCTCCACGTCGATTTTTTCTGGAGGACAGGCGGGGCCTGTGAGGTATTTGCCGCTTCCTTCGCGGGTAGAGGGCAGTCCTTTTCGGGTGTCCGGGCCTTCCAGCAGGAAGTTGGCCGGTGGGTGTTTGGGGCCTTCGCCGGTACGCAGCCAGCGGCTAGAGATGCACAACAGTTCTGCGATCTCGTTGAGTCGGCCCATGGGTACACCGCGCTTGAACCAGTTGTTCACGTGTTGAGGCGTGACGCCACGGTTCTTGGCGAAGTCGGAGGCGGAAAGATGAACTTCCCGCAGTAGCGCTTTTAAACGATCACCTGATGTATTCATAAACGCAGAGTTTACTGGCGGGATTTACAGATCAAATAAACCATGCGTTGAGTTGCGCTTGTAGGCTTTTGCTTAGTTGTAGCTTAATACTTCGGATTCGGTCGCTAGTTAAACATTCCTTATAAAGAATTGAACTTGTCGTTTAGTTTTTCCCACAAAAAAAGCCCCGAATGATCGGGGCTTTTTCAATTGCCTAGGCAATGAGGAGCAGGTATCAGCCTTTGTAGGCCGCGACCGACTTCATGATTTCGGCGCGAGCGGCTTCTGCATCGCCCCAACCGTCGATCTTCACCCATTTGCCTTTTTCGAGGTCTTTGTAGTTCTCGAAGAAGTGTTTGATCTGCTCCAGCAACAGGGGCGGCAGGTCGGTGTATTCCTTCACGTCCACGTACAGCTGGGACAGCTTGTCGTGTGGCACTGCGATGACTTTGGCGTCGCCGCCGCCGTCGTCGGTCATGTTCAGGATGCCGACTGGGCGTGCGCGGATAACCGAGCCTGGGGTAACCGGGTAAGGGGTTACAACCAGCACGTCGAGGGGGTCACCGTCGTCAGCCAGGGTGTTCGGGATGAAACCGTAGTTGGCCGGGTAGAACATCGGGGTGGCCATGAAACGGTCAACGAACAGGCAGTCGCTGTCTTTGTCGATTTCGTATTTGATCGGCGCGTGGTTGGCCGGAATCTCGATGGCGACGTAGATGTCGTTCGGCAGGTCTTTGCCAGCCGGAATCTTGCTGTAGCTCATTGGGCGTTGCCCCCGTTAATTGGCCAAGAAACTTGGCCGGATTGGCCTAAAAGTGGCGGCGATTATAGGCACATTCTGACGCCGATGCCATGCGCCAGACGTCGTACGGTCATTCGCCTTGTGGCTGATAACGTGGGTCGCTGGCCTGCAGTTCGGTGAGGCGGGCCAAGGGATCCTGGCGATAAAAGCGGCTGAGTTGCGCGTACACCTGTGGATAACTGCTCACCAGCAAATCCGGGGCGCTGAAAAAATATTCGCTGGTGACGGCAAAGAATTCCGCCGGGTTTTCGGCGGCGTAGGGGTCAATCTCGGTATCGGCGTCCGGGTTGGCGTCCAGTTGGCGATTGAGGTCGTCGTAGGCGCTTTGCATCACGCTGGCCCATTCCTGCACGCGCATGTCGTTGTGCAGCGGTGGCAGGCCGTTGGCGTCGCCGTTGAGCATGTCGAGCTTGTGCGCCAGTTCGTGGATGACCAGGTTGTAGCCTTCCCAGTTACCGCTGGCGAGTACGCCGGGCCAGGCGAGGATCACTGGGCCTTGTTGCCAGGCTTCGCCGCTGTGTTCGCCGTCCCATTCGTGTTCGATGCCGCTGCTGTCGCGATGGCGCTGGGGGCTGACGAAGTCGTCGGGGTACAGCACGATTTCGTGGAAGCCTTGGTACCAATCCAGGTCGCCGAGGTTCATCAGCGGCAGTTGCGCCTGGGCGGCGAGCAGCAGGCGTTGTTCCTGATGCAGTTCGACGCCGGGCAGGGCGGTGAGGTGTTTTTCGGCAAGGAACACCACGCAGGCTTCACGCAGCCACTGGTCCTGATCGGCAGTGATGCCGTCGAGGAAGCTCAGGTGCTGGCGTACCCGCTGCCAGGTGTCATCGGCAATCGGGTGCCTGGCCAGCAAGCGCTGGCGACGCCAGGCGCTGAGGGACCACATCGGCGCTTACTGCGACTTGGCTTCGGAGGAGGAGCGGCCAAAACGGCTGCGGAATACACCAATGATCATCGGCACCAGCGACAGCAGGATGATAAACACCACCAGCAGCGACAGGTTTTTCTTGATGAACGGCACGTTGCCAAAGAAGTAGCCCAAGGTGACCAAGCCGCCCACCCAGAGGATAGTGCCCAGCACGCTGAAACCAAAGAAGCGTGCGTAGGGCATTTTCGCGATGCCGGCGACGAACGGCGCGAAGGTGCGCAGGATTGGCAGGAAGCGCGCCAGGGTCACGGTTTTGCCGCCGTGCTTGTCGTAGAAGTCGTGGGTTTTTTGCAGGTAATCGCGACGGAAGATTTTCGAGTTGGGGTTGTTGAACAAGCGTTCGCCCACCGTTCGCCCGATTACGTAGTTGGTGCTGTCGCCAAGGATCGCCGCCAGCATCAACAGGCCGCCCAGCAAGACCGGGTCCATACCACCACCTGCGGCCACGGCGCCGGCGATAAACAGCAACGAATCACCCGGCAGGAACGGCATGACCACCAAGCCGGTTTCGCAAAAAATGACCAGAAACAGAATGGCGTAGATCCACGGACCGTAATTGGTTACCAGCAGGTCGAGGTAAACATCGAGATGCAGGATAAGGTCGAGCGGGTTGAAATCCATGGATGGCACCTGTGTGAATGGCCCGGCTCTGCAGGCCTGTGCGGAAGCTCGGGTAATAAGGCTACAAGTGTATGCCGCATTTCTTACAACCCTGAAAGGTCCGCATTATACGGATAGAGCGGTGAAAAGCGTGTTGGTTTTGTAGCGGGGGATGTCGTGGCACGCGGTCCGCAGATCACCACAAATCCAAATGTGGGAGCGGGCTTGCTCGCGAAAGCGGCGGGTCAGTTATAAATAGTCTGACTGAACCAACGCTTTCGCGAGCAAGCCCGCTCCCACAGGGGAATTGTAGTGTTTGAAGTATTCAGGTTTCAGTCTTCGCTGATCGGCAACGTGTAGTTCTTGAATTCAGTGTCCTCACGGAACCCGATCGACTCATAGGTCTTCTGCGCCACTTCATTGTCACTGCTGGTCGAGACTCGCAGCCGCACCGCATGTGTCTCCTTGGCCATCTTCTTCGCCGTACGCATCAGGTTGTCCGCCACTAATTGTCGGCGCGCGTCTTCCGCCACGTAGATGTCATTAAGAATCCACACCCGCTTCAGCGACAGCGACGAATAGCTGGGGTACAGCTGGCAAAATCCAAGCAGCTTCTTGTCGTCATCGTCCGCCAGGGCCAGGTAAATCACCGACTCCTTGCGGCGCAGGCGTTTTTCCAGAAAGGCCCGCGAAGAGTCCGGGAAGGGCAAGGCGCCATAAAACTCGCGGTATTTGACGAACAACGGGGTCAACAGGTCCAGGTGTTCCAGGGTCGCTTGAGTAATCCGCATGCCAGGCCTCAACTTCCAGATTGGGTATGACCACACAAGCGGCCGTGACTCGATGCTGCCTAATGGCGTGAAAAAGCGCAATCGCCCATCAATCAGTCATCCGGTGAACTGAGCAGGAAGTTACCTTTCATCAGGTCCGGATCGTCGGATTCGATTGTCTGAACCTGCGCTTCGTCCTTGAGATTGACCCCCGACAACTGCCGACGACACGCTTCTCGCATCAGATACAGCAGGCGATGGGCCGCCATGCCGTAACTCAGCCCTTCCAGGCGTACGTTGGAGATGCAATTGCGATAGGCGTCGGTAAGGCCCACTTTGGGGTTGTAGGTGAAATACAGCCCCAGGCTGTCCGGCGAGCTGAGGCCTGGCCGTTCGCCGATCAGGATCACCACCATCCTGGCACCGAGCAATTGGCCGATTTCATCTGCCACCGCCACGCGTCCCTGTTCCACCAAAATGACGGGCGACAAAGACCAGCCTTCAGCGTGGGTTTGTTCCTCCATGCGTGTAAGAAACGGCAGGGTGTGTTTATGCACCGCCAGCGCCGATAAACCATCGGCCACCACCACCGCCAGATCCACGCCGCCGGGGTTAGCCTCGGCATGGGCGCGCAGGGTTTGGGCCGACTCATCACTGAGGCGCCGCCCCAGATCCGGGCGTTGCAGGTAGCTGTGCCGGTCGGCAGCAGCACTGTGCAGTAACAAACTATCGCGTCCGCGTTCTGCCAGTTGACTGCTCAGGCCCGCGTGATCGAAGGGCAGGTGCACCGCGTCACGCGCCTGGGCGTGAGCATACTGGAAGTCCAGTTGCGCGTTGGTGGGGATGCTGGTGCCGGTTCGGCCCAGGGCAATACGCGCCGGCGTCAGGCGGCGCAGTTCCAGCCAGGGGTTGTCAGGCAGGTCTAGTTGCACGGGCGGCTCCTTCATCCCAGTTGCGCCAAGGCTTGGCGAAACGCCGGTGGCAGGCTGTTGCCGAAGCGTACCTTGCCGTCGGCTTGCGTGAAGATGCCCATCTTCGCCAGCCACTGTTCAAACTCCGGCGCCGGTTTTAAACCCAGGGTCTGGCGGGCGTACAAGGCGTCGTGGAACGAGGTGGTCTGGTAGTTGAGCATGATGTCGTCGGAACCGGGTATGCCCATGATGAAGTTGATCCCGGCCACACCCAGCAGGGTCAGCAGGGTGTCCATGTCATCCTGGTCGGCTTCGGCGTGGTTGGTGTAGCAGATGTCGCAACCCATCGGCACGCCCAGCAGCTTGCCGCAGAAGTGGTCTTCCAGACCGGCGCGAATGATTTGCTTGCCGTTGTACAGGTACTCGGGGCCGATAAAACCGACCACAGTATTCACAAGGAATGGCTTGAAGTGCCGCGCCACCGCGTAGGCACGGGTTTCGCAGGTTTGCTGGTCGACGCCAAAGTGCGCGTTAGCCGACAAGGCACTGCCCTGGCCGGTTTCGAAATACATCAGGTTCTTGCCCAGCGTGCCGCGATTGAGGCTCAAGCCCGCGTCGTAACCTTCCTGCAGCACACTCAAGCTGATGCCGAAACTGGCGTTGGCCGCCTCGGTGCCGGCAATCGACTGGAACACCAGGTCCAACGGCACGCCGCGGTTGATCGCTTCGATGGAGGTGGTGACGTGGGTCAGCACGCAGGCCTGGGTCGGGATCTCATAGCGCTGGATAATCGCGTCGAGCATTTCCAGCATGGCGCAGATCGAGGCGATGCTGTCGGTGGCCGGGTTGATGCCGATCATGGCGTCGCCGTTGCCGTAGAGCAGGCCATCAAGGATGCTCGCCGCGATACCTGCTGGTTCGTCCGTCGGATGGTTGGGTTGCAGCCGTGTGGATAACCGCCCGCGCAGGCCCATGGTGCCGCGAAACTGCGTGACCACGCGGATCTTCTGTGCCACCAGCACCAGGTCCTGCACGCGCATGATCTTGGACACAGCGGCCGCCATTTCCGGTGTCAGCCCTGGCGCCAATGCGCGTAGGGATTGTTCATCGGCGGCGTCGCTGAGCAGCCAGTCGCGCAGGCCGCCGACGGTCAGGTGGCTGACCGCCGCAAACGCCTGTTTATCGTGGGTGTCGATGATCAGTCGGGTGACTTCGTCGCTTTCATACGGAATCAGCACTTCTTCCAGGAAGTGTTTCAGCGGGATATTCGCCAACGCCATCTGCGCGGCCACCCGTTCGCCGTCGTTCTGTGCGGCGACGCCGGCGAGAAAGTCCCCGGAGCGTGCGGGGCTGGCCTTGGCCATCACGTCCTTGAGGCTGTCGAAGCGGTAGGTTTGTGCACCTACCGCGTGGGAAAAGCTTGCCATACAGTGTCTCCTTGATGACGCGGGCCCCTGTGAACAAGGTCCCCGCGTCGAGGTTTACGGCATTTAGTGCAAGGCGGCCTCTGCGGCCTGGATCGCCGCGAATTCCTCTTCGGGCGTGCCTGCTACCAAGTGATGCCGGCTGTAGAAAGCAAAGTAAGCAATTAATACTCCATAGATGATCGCGGCGCCAATCACCACCCGTGGATCCACCAGAAAGCCCGCCACCACGGCCACGCAGGCCAGTACCAGCGCAACGCCTGACGTGAAGATGCCACCCGGCGTGCGGTACGGACGGTCCATTTTGGGGCGACGGATGCGCAGGGTGATGTGCGCGGCCATCATCAGCACGTAGGAAATCGTCGCGCCAAACACCGCCACCAGGATCAGCAAATCCCCCTGGCCGGTCAGCGACAGGCCAAAACCGATGATGCCGGGGATGACCAGCGCCAGCACCGGCGCCTTGCTTTTATTGGTCTGGGACAGTTTGCGTGGCAGGTAACCGGCGCGGGACAAGGCGAAGATCTGCCTCGAATAGGCGTAGATGATCGAGAAAAAGCTCGCAATCAGGCCGGCCAGGCCAACCAGGTTGACGAAGCTGCCCATCCAGGTGGAACCGCCGTAGGCCAAGGCCAGCGCTTCAACCAGCGGGTTGCCGGATTTGATCAGCGCGTAAGTGCCGGCGCCGCCCGGTGCGATCACCAGGATCAGCAGGGCAAAACTGGTCAGCACCACGATGGCGCCGATCAGGCCGCGCGGCAGGTCGCGTTTGGGGTTTTTGGTTTCTTCGGCGGCCAGCGGCACGCCCTCGACCGCGAGGAAAAACCAGATGGCATAGGGGATTGCCGCCCACACACCCACATAGCCGAATGGCAGGAAGGTGCTGGCGCCTTTGGCTTCGGTGACCGGGATATCCAACAGGTTGGCGACGTTGAAGTGCGGCACCATCGCCACCAGGAACACGCCCAGTGCAATCGCGGCGACGGCAGTAATCACAAACATCAGCTTCAGGGCTTCACCCACACCAAAAATATGGATGCCGATAAAGATGATGTAGAACGCCAGGTAAATCATCCAGCCGCCGATGCCGAACAGTGACTCGCAATACGCGCCGATAAACACCGCAATGGCGGCGGGGGCGATGGCGTATTCGATCAGGATCGCGGTGCCTGTGAGGAACCCGCCCCAAGGGCCAAAGGCACTGCGGGCAAAGCCGTAGCCACCGCCGGCGGTAGGGATCATCGAAGACAGCTCGGCCAGGGAGAAACACATGCACAGGTACATGGTGGCCATCAGCAAGGTGGCGAGGAACATCCCGCCCCACCCACCCTGGGCCAGGCCGAAGTTCCAGCCGGCGTAGTCGCCGGAGATGACGTAGGCAACGCCGAGGCCGACCAGCAGCACCCAGCCGGCGGCGCCTTTTTTAAGTTCGCGTTGTTGGAAGTAGTCGGTGCCGACTTTTTCGAAGTCGACGGAGGATCCAGTGGGTTCGCTAGGCATTGGAAAGTACCTTCCATTCTTATTGTTTTTAACTCGGCCTCTGTGTGCCGAATGAGGTAGCAGCTACTTGCGAAGTTCAAATGTGGGAGCTGGCTTGCCTGCGAAAGCGTTTTGTCAGTTAACACATACTTGGCTGACACACCGCTTTCGCAGGCAAGCCAGCTCCCACACTTGATCTCATTTCAAGTTGAGAGCGGGTCGCCTGCTAGGAGGCAACGTTAGAAGAAGCCAAGTGGATTAATTTCGTAACTCACCAGCAAGTTTTTAGTCTGCTGGTAATGATCCAACATCATCTTGTGCGTCTCACGCCCCACGCCGGACTTCTTGTAACCGCCGAAAGCCGCATGCGCCGGATACAGGTGGTAGCAGTTGGTCCACACGCGGCCCGCCTTGATCGCGCGGCCCATGCGGTAGGCGCGGTTGATGTCGCGGGTCCACACGCCGGCACCCAGGCCGAACTCGGTGTCGTTGGCAATCGCCAGGGCTTCGGCTTCGTCCTTGAAGGTGGTGATGCTCACCACCGGGCCGAAGATTTCTTCCTGGAACACGCGCATTTCGTTGGTGCCCTTGAGCAGGGTCGGCTGGATGTAATAACCGCCCGCCATATCGCCTTCGAGCTTCTCGACTTTACCGCCCGTGAGCAGTTGCGCGCCTTCGCCCTTGGCGATTTCCAGGTAGGACAGGATCTTGTCGAACTGCTGCTCGGACGCCTGGGCGCCGACCATGGTGTCGGTGTCGAGCGGGTCGCCGCGTTTGATCTGCTCGACTTTCTTCATGACCACTTTCATGAAGTCGTCGTAGATCGACTCTTCCACCAGCGCGCGCGATGGGCAGGTACACACTTCGCCCTGGTTGAAGAACGCCAGCACCAGACCTTCAGCGGCCTTCTCAATAAAGGATGGCTCGGCTTTCATGATGTCGGCAAAGAAGATGTTCGGCGACTTGCCGCCCAGCTCAACAGTCGACGGAATGATGTTTTCCGCAGCACATTTCATGATGTGCGAGCCCACTGGCGTAGAGCCAGTGAAGGCAATCTTGGCAATGCGCTTGCTGGTGGCCAGGGCTTCGCCGGCTTCTTTACCGAAGCCGTGCACCACGTTCAGCACGCCCGGTGGCAGCAGGTCGCCGATCAATTCCATCAGCACGTTGATGCCCAGCGGCGTTTGCTCGGCAGGCTTGAGCACCACGCAGTTGCCGGCGGCCAAGGCCGGGGCGAGTTTCCACGCGGCCATCAGCAGCGGGAAGTTCCACGGGATGATCTGACCGACCACGCCCAGCGGCTCATGGAAGTGATAGGACGCGGTGTGTTCGTTGATCTCGGCGCTGCTGCCTTCCTGGGCGCGGATGCAGCCGGCGAAGTAGCGGAAGTGGTCGGCGGCCAGCGGGATGTCGGCGTTGAGGGTTTCACGCACGGCCTTGCCGTTGTCCCAGGTTTCGGTGATGGCCAGCAGTTCGAGGTTCTGTTCGATGCGGTCGGCGATTTTCAGCAGGACCAGCGAGCGGTCCTGGGCCGAGGTCTTGCCCCAGGCGTCGGCGGCGGCATGGGCAGCGTCCAGCGCCTTGTCGATGTCTTTGGCAGTGGAGCGCGGGAATTCGGCGATAGGCTTGCCGTTGACCGGCGAGGTGTTGGTGAAATAGTTGCCGTCGACCGGCGCAACAAATTCGCCACCGATGTAGTTGCCGTACTTGGCCTTGAACGAAACGACGGCGCCTTCAGTACCGGGGTGTGCATAACGCATGGTGGGTATCTCCTGGCTTTTATGTTTATTCGGAGTGCAGCGCAGCAAGCGCGTAATAAAGCGTAGAGCAAAGGTCGGGCCACCGCTTTGCACGCCAGGTAAATCAAAGGGTTGGGCATTGTTGCAAGGCGTTGCTGTAGCAGGGTTGATACAGGTGATGTGACAGTTTGTGCCACAAACGGTACAGCCTGTGACCGGTGGGTCGGCCCGGGATTGCAATGCCTGGATGGCTGGGGGATGCTGGGCGTTCTCACGCAGGGAGAATAATAAGAAATGCACAACGATCAATTCAGTCGCCATGCCCAACAAGTTTTGACCGTGGCGCATGGCCGCGACCCGTCCAGCGATCCTTCCATCGCTCGCTCCTGGCTGCGTTGCCTGGAGGACTACCACCTTGACCCTGCGCAAACCATTGCCCCCACTGTGCTCGAACACGGCCGCTTGCTGGAAAGCCGCGAACGCCTGCAGCAGGTGCTGCACATCGCCGGCAGCGAGATGAACAGCCTGCACCAGCAACTCTCCGGTGCCGGGCATGCGGTGTTACTGACTGACGCGCGCGGGGTGATCCTCAACTGCGTCACTGCGCCGTCGGAGCGCAAGATTTTCGAGCGCGCCGGGCTGTGGCTGGGCGCCGATTGGAGCGAAGCCTGCGAAGGCACCAATGGCATCGGCACCTGCCTGGTGGAGCGCCAGTCCCTGACCATTCACCGCGATGAGCATTTTCGTGGGCGCCACACGGGCCTGACCTGTTCGGCCAGCCCGGTGTTCGACCCACATGGCGATCTGCTAGCCGTGTTGGACGTGTCCTCGGCGCGGGAAGCGGTGTCGCGCCAGAGCCAGTTCCACACCATGGCGCTGGTAAACCTGTCGGCGAAGATGATCGAGAGTTGCTACTTCCTGCGTCACTTTGAACACCACTGGCTGCTGCGCTTCCACTTGCAGGCGGAGTCGGTCGGGTTGTTCAGCGAAGGCCTGCTGGCGTTCGATGGCGAGGGGCGGATTTGTGCGGTCAACCAGAGTGCGCTGAACCTGTTGGGGCAACTGCGTGGCCATTTGCTCGGGCAGCCGGTGGAGGCGTTTTTCGAGTGCTCCCTGGATCAGTTGCTCGGTCGCGCCAGCGCGAATGCCACCGCCAGTTGGCCGTTGCGTACCCGTGATGGTCGGCATTTGTTCGCGGCGTTGCGCGGCCAGGCGCGCAGCGCGCCGTCGCCCGTTGCCAAACCTGTTGTGGTGGCGCGGCCGCAACTGCCTGGTATCTGCCTGGGCGACCCGGCGCTGCAACAGGATTTCAGCAAGGCGCTGCGCGTGTTTGAGCGCGATGTGCCGTTGCTGATCAATGGCGAAACCGGCTCCGGCAAAGAGGCCTTCGCCAAGGCTGTGCACCTGGCCAGCCAGCGTGCCGACAAAGCGTTTGTTGCGCTCAACTGTGCGGCGATTCCGGAAAGCCTGATTGAAAGCGAGCTGTTCGGCTATCGCGGTGGCAGCTTTACCGGCGCGCGCAAAGAGGGCATGCAAGGCAAGCTGCAGCAAGCCGACGGCGGCACGTTGTTCCTGGATGAAATCGGCGATATGCCCCTGGCGTTGCAAACCCGGCTATTAAGGGTGCTGGAGGATCGGCTGGTGGTGCCGCTCGGCGGTGAGCCCTTGGCGGTGAACGTCAGAATCATCAGCGCGACCCACCGCAATCTCCTGGAACGTGTGCAGGAAGGTAGTTTCCGCGAGGACTTGTACTACCGGCTCAATGGTCTGGAAGTTGGGTTGCCGCCTTTGCGCGAGCGCAGTGACACATCCCAGTTGCTCGATTTTCTGCTGGCGCAGGAAGCCAACGGTGAGGCCGTATCGCTCGACCCGGCGGCGCGTGGGGCGCTGCTGGCATTCGCGTGGCCGGGAAATGTGCGCCAACTTCGCACGGTATTGCGCACGCTGGTGGCGTTGTGCGACGAGGGGCGTGTCGGCCTTGAGGACTTGCCCGCGCAGATTCGCCAGGCCCGTCCCGTGGCAGCCGCGCAGGCCACGCTTGTGGAATCGCCACTGGAAGACGCCGAACGCCTCGCACTGCTTACGGCGTTGCAGCAACAGCGCTGGCACATGACGCACACAGCGGAGCAGTTGGGTGTGAGCCGCAACACGCTGTATAGAAAGCTGCGCCGGCACGGCATCGCGCGCCACGCCCTCAGCTAAAAGGTGCGATTTTCGCCCCCCTGCGCTAACCTGCCTCGATGTTTTACGAGGTCGACTATGCACATTCATATTCTCGGTATTTGCGGCACGTTCATGGGCTCGATGGCAGTACTGGCCAAAGAGCTGGGCCATCACGTGACAGGCTCCGATGCCAACGTTTACCCGCCCATGAGCACGCAACTCGAGGCCCAGGGCATCGAGCTGACCCAAGGCTACGACCCGTCGCAATTCGACCCGGTCCCGGACCTGGTGGTGATCGGTAACGCCATGTCCCGTGGCAACCCGGCGGTCGAATACGTACTCAATAAAGGTTTGCCCTATGTGTCTGGCCCGCAATGGCTGGCGGACCATGTGCTGCAAGGCCGTTGGGTGCTCGCGGTTGCCGGCACCCACGGCAAAACCACCACCAGCAGCATGCTGGCCTGGGTGCTGGAGCATGCGGGCATGAGCCCGGGGTTCCTGATCGGCGGCGTGCCGCAGAACTTCTCGGTGTCGGCGCGCCTGGGCGATACGCCGTTCTTCGTGATCGAGGCGGATGAATACGACAGCGCCTTCTTCGACAAGCGCTCCAAGTTCGTTCACTACCGCCCGCGCACGGCGATCCTGAACAACCTGGAGTTCGATCACGCGGACATCTTCCCCGATCTGCTAGCCATCGAGCGTCAGTTCCACCATTTGGTGCGCACCATTCCGAGCGAAGGCCTGGTGATCCACCCGACCACCGAACCGGCGTTGCAGCGCGTGATCGACATGGGCTGCTGGACCCCGGTGCAAACCACTGGCGTGGGCGGGCAATGGCAGGTCAAGCTGCTCAGCGAAGACGGTTCCCGATTTGAAGTGCTGTTCGACGGCGAAGCCCAGGGCATTGTCGATTGGGACATGACCGGCCAGCACAACGTCGCCAACGCCTTGGTTACCCTGGCTGCCGCGCGGCATGTGGGCGTGGTGCCTTCCATGGGCATTGCCGCGTTGAGTGCTTTCAAAAGCGTGAAGCGCCGTATGGAAAAAGTCGCCGACGTGAATGGCATTACCATCTACGACGACTTTGCCCACCACCCAACGGCCATTGCTACTACGTTGGACGGCCTGCGCAAGCGTGTCGGTGATGCGCCGATCATTGCGATTATCGAACCGCGTTCCAATTCCATGAAGCTCGGCGCGCACCGCGATGGCCTGCCGGAAAGCGTCAACGATGCCGACGAGGCCGTCTGGTACGCGCCGGCCAATCTCGGCTGGGACCTGCCGGCGATTGCCGCGCTGTGCACGGTGCCCTCCACCGTGTGTGATTCCATCGAAGGCATCATTGAGCACGTCAAGCAACAGGCCAAACCCGGCACGCATGTGGTGGTCATGAGCAACGGCGGCTTCGGTGGCCTGCACGGTAAGCTGGCCGAGGCGCTGAAATGAGCGGGCCGGAACGCGTCACCCTGGCGATGACCGGTGCGTCCGGCGCGCCCTATGGTTTGCGCCTGCTGGATTGCCTGGTGCGCGAAGACCGTGAGGTGCACTTCCTGATCTCCAAGGCCGCGCAGTTGGTGATGGCCACCGAGACCGACGTGGCGCTGCCACCCAAGGTGCAGATGATGCAGGCCTTCCTCACCGAGTACACCGGTGCGGCGGCGGGGCAGATCAAGGTTTACGGTAAAGAGGACTGGATGTCGCCCGTGGCCTCCGGCTCCGGTGCGCCGGCGGCCATGGTGGTGGTGCCGTGTTCTACGGGCACCTTGTCTGCGATTGCCACGGGTGCCTGCAACAACTTGATTGAACGCGCGGCAGACGTGACGTTGAAGGAGCGCAGGCAGTTGATCCTAGTGCCCCGTGAAGCGCCGTATTCGAGCATTCACCTGGAGCACATGCTCAAGTTGTCGAACATGGGCGTGACGATTTTGCCGGCCTCGCCCGGTTTTTATCACCAGCCGCAGACCATCGATGACTTGGTGGATTTTGTGGTGGCGCGCATTCTCAACCTGCTGAATATCCCTCAGGACATGCTGCCGCGTTGGGGTGAGCATCATTTGAGCAGTGATGAATAAGGCGCTGCTGATCGTACTGGCGTTGCATCTGACGGGCTGCGCCACTGCCCGCACGCTGGATGCGGCAAAGCCAGGCGCGCCGGTGGTGTATGCCGGTACGCGTCTGGATTTGTATGCGATGAATGGGGGTTGCTGCGCCAAGGATAGGTTTGGTGCCGAGGCGCCGAGCTACCCCGGTGTGGATCTGCCGGCGAGTGCGTTGCTCGATACGCTGTTGTTGCCGCTGTCGGTGTTGACGGTGTTGGGCGTTGGCTTCAATGCCACAGGCGGCCTATAGAGGTGTATTGCTTGTGCTGGCCTCATCGCAGGCAAGCCAGCTCCCACATTTAGAACTGTGTGAACCCGATCAAATGTGGGAGCGGGCTTGCCCGCGATGAGCATAAGTATCTACACATCTTCAAAGTGAAATTGCGTAGCAGCTGTCGAGCCCTGGCGAGGCTGCGTCAGCGGTGTGTCAGACAGCCCGCAAACGCAGCCTCGCCGGGGCTCGACAGCTGCTACGCAGAGGGCTCCCTCAAGATGTGTAGATACCTATGCCGCGATGAGGCCCTTGTGTTCACCACAGAACTACTTGCCCAGCTTGCGCAACTCATCCGACTCCACCACTCGCACCCCATCCTGCTCTTCCAGCGCCAGGCGCCACATGGCGCGGGCCAGTTCGCACACTTCAATGCCGCGGTATTTGCCCGGAATCAGTCGCGACAACGGTCCGGCCAGTTGTTCGGCCAAGCGCGGCTCCAGCCTTTCCCCGAGTAACAGCGAAGGGCGCACGATGGTCAGTTGTGGCCAATCCTGGGCCTTCAGCGCCTCTTCCATTTCACCTTTGACGCGGTTGTAGAAGATCGAAGATTTCGGGTCGGCGCCAATCGCGCTGATCACGATCAGGTGCCGCGCGCCCAGTTCCCGTGCGCGTTTGGCGAAAGCCACGACCATGTCCAGGTCGACCGCGCGGAAGGCGGCTTCGGAGCCCGCTTGTTTGATGGTGGTGCCCAGGCAGCAGAAGGCGATATCCACCTGGCCGCTCAGTTGCGGCAGGAACACCGCCGGGTCGCCCACCGGGTTTTCCAGGTGCGGGTGTTCGGCCAGTGGCTTGCGGGTGGGTGCCAGCACGCGGGTCACGGTGGGTTCGTTGAGCAGGCGGTCGAGCAGGTGTTCGCCGGTGAGGCCAGAGGCGCCAGCGAGCAAGATATGCTGCGGAGTCAGGTACATGGTGTTTCCCCCTTGTTACACGTTACAGCTTAGTTGCCTTTGGCTTCCTTGCTATTCATTGAGACGCTTTCGAGCGCCTTTCGTGCCTGCTGCTTACGTAATAATTGCCAATGGGCGATGACGCCCTTGGGAGCCCAGATCTGCGGTTCGGAGGCTTCGAAGCTGTCCGCCTGCTCGCGCTCGGCCACATGCAGTTGCGCCAGCTTGAAGGCTTGCTGCAGGTCGTCGGTCTGGTTGAAGGCTTGGGCGAAGAGGGCGTCGCCGAAGTAGGTGAAGTCGGCTTCCTCGGAACAACCGAAGGACACACGGTCGGCCCGCGAGGCGGTCATGATCAGCGTGCGCTCATCTTTCAGTGCCGGGATGAAGCCGCCGGAGTAGCAGGCGGAAATCACCACGATCTTGTCGCGGTTCTTCAACGGCGCCATCACGGCGGCCAGTTCATCGGCAGGCAGGTCCGCCAGCTCCATGCGCGGTTGGTCCAGCACCAGTTCGTGTTCGTGGGTGCCGTGGCTGGTCATGTAGATAAACACCAAGTCTTCCGGCCCGGTGCGTTCGGCCAGGGTTTGCACGGCGCGACGCAGGCTTTCGCGGGTGGCCAGTGGGCGGTCGGCGATGTGGTCGCGGTGATTGACCAGGCGAATCTGCCCACGCGCGCCGAAACGCGTTGCGAGCAGGTTGCTGACGTAATCGGCCTCGCGCAGGAACACGCTCTGTTTGCCGTCACCGGCCACAGCCAGGGTGTACAGCTCCACGGCGGGCGTGGAGGCGGGCACTTCGGCGAGGGCGGTATCCAGCAGGCGGCCCTGGGCCAGCACACCGATTTCCAGTGGGTCGGGCAATAATTTGCCGTCGGCATCACGCACGCGCATGCCATTGACCCACGTGCCGGCCTGTACGGTGCCATCGGTGAGGACGAGGGTGCCTTTGCCTTGATAGCTGTCGCTGTCGAAGCCGCCGATATAGAAGCTGCCGTCGGTGAGGTTCAGGCGGCCTTCACCGGTAAAGCGCCAGTCGCTGAACTGACCCACATAGTGGCTGCCATCGACGCCAATCAATTCGCCCTTGCCGCTGAGCGCACCTTCCTTGAACTGGCCGATCCACACGTCGCCGTCGGCGTTCTCATAGCGGCCCTTGCCGTTGAGCTGGTTCTGTTTGAACTGGCCGACATAGATGTCGCCGTCGGCGCTGTTGAACGTGCCGTTGCCCTCCAGTTGGCCATCGACGAAATGGCCGCTGAACTGGTTGCCACTGTCATCGTTGCGCTGGCCTTCGCCATTCGGCTTGCCGTGGGCAAACTGGCCCTGGTACTGGCTGCCGTCGGCCAGTTCCAGGCGACCGAGGCCGGAATACTGGTCGTCCTTGAATTCACCGCGATAGGTCATCTGCCCCTCTTTGAGGGTGCCTTCGCCGTTGCGTCGCCCGTTCTTGAAACCGCCCACATAGTGGCTGCCCGCCGTGGTCAGGCTGCCCTGGCCGTCGAACAGACCCTGTTTGAACTGACCTTTATAGACTTCGCCATTGCTGCCATGCCATTCGCCCTGGCCGTGCCATTGACCTTTGTCGAACTGGCCGGCGTACCAGCTGCCATTGGGGTAGTCCACACGGCCCTGGCCTTGCAGCAAACCATTGACCACATCGCCCCGATAGCGGCCGCCGTCGGGCAGGCGCGCATCGGGCGGCAACAGCGATTCGCCGTCTCCGCAAGCGGTGAGCAACAGGGCAAGGGCAAGGGGAGCGAGTGGGCGCATAGCGGGATCCGGGTAATTGAACGCCGAGTATGCCGCAGCCGCGAGTTTCATACATAAATTTACATACACTGTGGTGAGGTTTTACCCCCCACCACAGGCAAGGCTTACACGAAGCAGAGTGACAGCGACTCGGCAATGTAGGCGGGTTTTTCCTGGCCTTCGATTTCCAGGGTGGCCGTGGCCTTGAACAGCCATTGGCCAGGCTTTTTCTCGGTGACGTCGGTCAGGGTCACGTTCAGGCGCACCTTGGAATTAACCTTCACCGGCTGGATAAAGCGCACGCTGTCCAGGCCATAGTTGACTGCCATCTTCAGGCCTTCAGGCATGATCAGGATGTCTTCCATCAGCTTGGGCATCAGCGACAACGACAGGAAACCGTGGGCGATGGTGCTGCCGAACGGTGTTTGCGCGGCCTTGACCGGGTCGACGTGGATGAACTGATGATCGCCAGTGGCCTCTGCGAACAGGTTGATGCGCGCCTGGTCGATGGTGAGCCATTCGGAACGTCCCAGTTCCTTGCCGACATAATCGTTGAGCTGCGCTACGGGTACATAGGGCATTGCGTCTCTCCTTGGTTCATCGGTTTTTATCAGTAGGCGAACTTCAATGTAGATCATCATGGGCAACAGGTCGGGTCAACCCACCATGCTTTTGGCGAATGCCTGAGCATACGGCGGGCATGCTTATAATGCCGATACGTTTTGAGGGGGGAGAAAACGGATGCTGTTACGCGGTCTGACATGGCTGGTGCTGTTTCAATTGATCGGCACGGCACTCAATCATTTGCTGCTGCCGGTACTGCCGGGGCCGATCATCGGCCTGTTGCTGATGCTGGGTTACCTGGTGTGGCGCGGCGAAGTCGGCGAGCCCCTGAGCCTGGCGGCCAGCAGCCTGTTGCGTTACCTGCCGTTACTGCTGGTGCCGCCGGCGGTGGGGGTAATGGTGTATGCCAAGGACATTGCCGCTGATTTCTGGGCGATTGTCGGCGCGCTGGTATTGTCGCTGGTGACCGCCATGGCGTTTGTCGGCGTGCTGATGCAGCAGATGGTCAAGCGCAAGGAGAAGGACCAATGACCTTCGACTGGCAGGGCGCGTGGACGGCGGTGATTCATCACCCCTTGTTCGGCATTGGCATTACCCTCGGTGCCTATCAACTGGTGTTGGCAGGGTTCGAGAAAACCCGTTGGGTCTTCCTGCAACCGGTGCTGGTCTCCATGCTGTTGGTGATCGGCGTGTTGCTCTCCTGTGGCCTGAGCTACGCCGAATACCGCAAGAGCACCGAGATCATGGGCATCCTGCTCGGCCCGGCGACGGTGGCCTTGGCCGTGCCGCTGTATTTGAACCTGCGGCGGATTCGCCAATTGTTCTGGCCGATTTTTACTACGCTGGTGGTAGGCGGGGTGTTGGCCACCGGCCTGTGTGTGCTGCTGGGCTGGTGGTTTGGCGCCGAGCACATGATGTTGATGACCATGGCGCCCAAGTCGGTGACCTCGCCGATTGCCATGCTGGTGGCCGAGCAGATCGGCGGCGTGGCGGCGTTGGCGGCGGTGTTTGTGCTGATCACCGGGGTGGTGGGGGCGATGGTCGGCCCGTCACTGCTTTCACGCTTGGGCGTGTACAGCCCCGAAGCGCGTGGCATGGCCCTGGGCATGACTGCCCACGCCGTCGGCACTTCGGTGGCCCTGCAGGAAAGCGAAGAGTGCGGCGCCTTTGCGGCGCTGGCCATGAGTCTGATGGGCGTAGCCACGGCGGTGTTCCTGCCGCTGGCTGTGTCGGTGATCGTTTAAATCGGGTTTAAGGAAACCTTTTATGAGTCTGGCGCTGTTCCCGCTCAATACCGTGCTGTTCCCTGGCTGCACCCTCGACCTGCAACTGTTCGAGGCGCGCTACTTGGACATGATCAGCCGCTGCATGAAAAAGGGCGAAAGCTTCGGCGTGGTGTGCATCCTCGACGGCAGGGAAGTGGGCATGGCGCCGGACGGCTACGCGCTGATCGGCTGTGAAGCGCTGATTCGCGACTTCAAGCAGCAGGACAACGGCCTGCTGGGGATTCGAGTTGAAGGCGGCCGCAGGTTCCGCGTACGGGATGCGGGCGTGCAGAGGGACCAATTGCTGGTGGCCGACGTGCAATGGCTCGAAGAACTGCCAGACCAACCGCTGGAAGAAGAGGACGCCGACCTGCTGGCGCTGCTGCAGGCGTTGGCCGAGCACCCCTTGGTTGCTTCGCTGGACATGGATGCGCACGCCGAGGGGCAGCAAGCCTTGGGCAATCAGTTGGCGTATCTGCTGCCCTTCACCGACGCCGACAAGATCGACCTGCTGCAACTCGACGACCCGCAGCAGCGCCTGGATGCGATCCAGATGCTGCTCGATGAGTTGCAGGGTGAGCTGTTCACTTAATAGGCGTAGCGCAGCAGAGCATGCGGCGTGCCGGTGATTGCGATGAAACTCAGCACCGCAATCAGCGCCGGCAACAGCAGCCACCAGGTTTTTTGTGACATGGCGGGCAGCGGGCTTCGGTACTCGCTGATGCCCAGGCTGAACGCACACACCGTCATCGCCAGCAGTGTGCCGGCCAGGATGTCCGTGGGCCAATGCGCGCCGAGGTAGACCCGCGACAGCGCGATAAATGCAGCCGGAATACAGCCCAGCAGCATCCAGGTCAGGCGCAGCCGTGTGGGTTGCCCGCGACCGGCCAGGATCGCCAGGGCCAGGAAAAACGCGAACGCGCCGGACGCATGGCCGCTGGGCATGCTGAAGCTGGTCAAAGGGTCTGTCAGGATTTCTGGCCGCCCGCGAGCGAAAAACAGCTTGGTCCCGGTGTTGATCACCGCCGCTCCGGCCAGCGTTACGCCGACAAACACCGCATGGCGCCATTGGCGTGCCAATAGCAGCAGGCCGGTGAACACGGCGCTGGCGAAAAACATCTTCTTGAATTCACCCAATTGGGTGATGCGCACCATCACTTCATCCAGCCAAGGGCTGCGATGCTCCTGCACCAGGGCGGTCAGGCCATGGTCGAAGTTGTCCAGAGAGTGGTAGCCGATAAACAGCGCGATCAACAGCACCAGGCTGGCGCAACCAATCCACAAGGTAGCGCGACGATGGCCGCGCAAGCTGCTGTTCAAGCTCAGCCCGATCAGTACGGCCAGGCATCCTGCGACCACTGCGGCCTCGGGCCAGAACCCCTCGGGCAGAGGCAAGCGGAAGGCGGCGCCGGTCGCCCATCCCGGCAGCAGATAGGCCACCGACCAGCCCGCTGCCGCCACGATGCTCACCACCGCAAAGCGCGGAAATGGCATGTCGCACATGCCCGCCACCATCGGCAGCATAGGGCGCAATGGGCCGATGAAGCGTCCGACCAGCAGGCTGGCAATGCCGTACTTGTGGAAGTAGGTTTCAGCGCCGTTCATCCATTCAGGGTGGTGACGCAAGCCGGGCAAGCGCCGGATGTTCTGGTGGAAATGTCGACCCAGAAAGTAGGAAACCCCGTCACCGAGCAGACCGCCCAGGAAACCCAGCAGCAAGGTTTCACTCAGGGACAGCGCGCCGCTGCCGGCGAGTGCGGCAATAGCAAACAACAATACCGTGCCAGGCACGATCAGCCCGGCGATGGCCAGACACTCCACGCAGGCGACGATAAACACCGCCACCGCCAGCCATTCGGGGTTGAGGGTCAACCAGCCGGTAATGCTATCGAGCCATTGGCCCATACAATCCACTCCATCTATGTAATCCATAACCCCAAACACTAGAGATCAAACTGTGGGAGCTGGCTTGCCTGCGATGACGGTGTTTAGGCAAACATTTCAGTTGCCTGATCCGCCGCTATCGCAGGCAAGCCAGCTCCCACATGGGATCTGCTGTGCTGCCGGTTTTTGTGTTCAATCAATCAAAAAATAATCGCGACCTTCGACCTGGCCCCGGCGCAGCGGGTTCCGTGTGCAATAAGGCGCATAGCCAGCATCCACAAAGCGATACATCAGGTGTTCATCGCGCCCGCTCGGAATACCCAGGCGGGTGGTTTGGATGATTTGCGTCGGTGTTTGCCCAACATCCTCGACGTAGAGCAACTCCTGATCGAAGCGCTTGGCATCCCACATCGGCACTTTCAGCCCCAAGGCTTTACACAGTAAGGTTTGGCCAGCGCACAGCTTTTGAGCGGCGCGCGGGCTGCCGTCGGCATTCGGGTTGTTCAACAGCATCTGCGCCAGGCTTTCGGGGCCGGACAACGCGTCGACCCACGGATACGCCGATTTGATCAACACGGCATTGCCCGGTCCATGAGCGCTGAAGTTCAGGGAGTCGCCACCACGGGCGTAGTACATGTAGATATGGCCACCATCCAGAAACAATGCCTTACGCTTTTCTGTGTAGCCCAATGAAGCGTGACTGCCTTTTTCGGCCACGTAATAGGCTTCGGTTTCAATAATTCGTGCCGAAAGCCAGGTTTCGCCGACACGATGGCGGATGACTTTTCCGAGCAATGCTTGCGCAAGAACTTGCGCATCGCGGTCGAAGAAGCTGTCGGGCAGGGGGCTGGCGGGGAGTAGGGGTGATGAGCTGGGCATGGCAGTCAGGGTAAATACGGCTAAATGTGACGGAATCATAACAACTCCCACCTTAATTACCGCTGAACCCCAGATTTTTACAGTTCATTTCGACCATCCGCCCCTCACCGCTGTCAGTCGGGCGGCGTCACAGCTATAATCTGCCGCTTTCCTCCCTGCCAAGACTCCCTGACCATGACTGAGTCCGTTCTTGACTACATGACCCGCCTGGGTCGCGCTGCCCGTCAGGCCTCGCGGTTGATCGCCCGTGCGAGCACTGCGCAGAAGAACCGTGCCCTGTTGGCTGCCGCCGACGCTCTGGATGCTTCGCGCTCCGAGCTCGCCACTGCCAACGAACTGGACCTGGCCAACGGCCGCGCCAATGGCCTGGAGCCAGCCCTGCTGGACCGCCTGGCGCTGACCCCGGCACGTATTGACGACATGATCGAAGGTTTGCGTCAGGTGGCCAAGCTGCCTGACCCCATCGGCGAAATCCGCGACATGCGTTACCTGCCGTCCGGCATCCAGGTCGGCAAGATGCGCGTGCCGCTGGGCGTGATCGGCATCATTTATGAGTCGCGTCCGAACGTGACCATCGACGCCGCGAGCCTGTGCCTCAAGTCCGGCAACGCCACCATCCTGCGTGGCGGTTCCGAGGCGATCAATTCCAACCGTGCCATTGCAGCGTGCATTCAGCAGGGCTTGGCCGTGGCCGAGTTGCCTGCCGAAGTGGTGCAAGTGGTGGAGACCACCGACCGTGCCGCCGTGGGCGCGTTGATCACCATGCCGGAATTTGTCGACGTGATCGTGCCACGTGGTGGCAAAAGCCTGATCGAGCGCGTCAGCCGCGATGCCAAGGTGCCAGTCATCAAGCACCTGGACGGCGTGTGCCACGTGTACATCGACATCGCCGCCGACATCGACAAGGCGATCCGCATCGCCGACAACGCCAAGACTCACCGCTACGCCCCGTGCAACACAATGGAAACCCTGCTGGTGCACGTCGGCATTGCCGAGCGCGTGCTGCCGCCGCTGGCTGCCATCTACCGCGACAAGGGCGTGGAACTGCGTGGTTGTGTGCGTACCCGTGCGCTGTTGGGCGCGGACGTAATCGAAGCGACCGAGCTGGATTGGTACACCGAATACACGGCGCCGATCCTGTCGATCAAGATCGTTGATGACCTGGACGAGGCCATCGAGCACATCAACACCTACGGCTCCAAGCACACCGACGCCATTGTTTCCGAGCATTTCAGCGATGCCCGGCGTTTCCTCAACGAAGTGGATTCCGCCTCGGTAATGATCAACGCCTCGACGCGTTTTGCCGACGGCTTCGAATATGGCCTGGGGGCGGAGATCGGTATTTCCACTGATAAGCTGCACGCCCGTGGCCCGGTTGGGCTGGAAGGCCTGACCAGCGAGAAGTACGTGGTGTTCGGCGACGGTCATGTGCGCACTTGATGGCTAAACGCATCGGGCTGCTCGGCGGTACCTTCGACCCCGTGCACATCGGCCATTTGCGCAGCGCCCTGGAAGTCGCGGATGCCCTCGCGCTGGACGAGCTGCGGGTGATGCCCAACGCCCGGCCGCCGCATCGCGATACGCCGCAGGTGTCACCCCAGCAGCGCCTGGAAATGGTGCGCCTGGCCGTGGAAGGTATCTCGCCGCTGGTGGTGGACGACCATGAGCTCAAGCGCGATAAACCGTCCTACACTGTTGACACCCTGGAGCTGATGCGCGCCGAGTTGGCCGCGGATGACCAGTTGTTTCTGCTTTTGGGCTGGGACGCTTTTTGCGGCCTGCCCTCTTGGCATCGCTGGGAGGAACTCCTCCAGCATTGCCACATCCTGGTTTTGCAACGCCCGGATGCCGACAGCGAACCGCCGGATGCCTTGCGCAACCTGCTGGCCGCGCGGTCGGTAAGTGACCCCTTGGCCCTGACCGGGCCGAACGGGAATATTGCATTCGTCTGGCAGACCCCGCTTGCGGTGTCCGCCACCCAGATCCGTCAACTGCTGGCCAGCGGGAAGTCGGTACGTTTCCTGGTGCCTGACGCGGTCCTGGCCTACATCGATGCGCACGGGCTTTACCGTGCGTCGAACTGAAAAGGCGCGCTTGAACGTACGCACAGTCGTACAGCGAGCGCCCGTACATACGAGCAAAACGAGTTTTATATGACGAACAAAGACGTAAGCAAAGTTAAGCGCAAAGGCACCTTCAAAAGCGCCCCGCTGCCAGTAGAAGCCCACGTTGGCCCTGAGCTGGCTGGCGAAGAGCTGGTAAAAGTCGCCGTAGCGGCCCTGGAAGACGTTAAGGCCCAGGACATCCAAGTGCTGGACGTGCGCGACAAGCAGAGCATCACCGACTACATGATCATCGCCACCGGTACCTCCAACCGCCAGATCGGCGCGATGCTGGACAAGGTTCGCGAAGCCGTCAAAGCACAAGGCGTCAAGCCGCTGGGTGAAGAAGGCAAGGGCGACAGCGACTGGGTGCTGTTGGATATGGACGACGTGATCGTACACATGATGACCTCCAACGCTCGCCAGTTCTACGACCTGGAACGTCTGTGGAAAGGCGCCGAGCAGAGCCGTGCCGCCGATGGCAAGCACCACAGCCCGGAAGTGGGCCACGCGCACTTCGACAAGCTGAACAAAGACCAGGAATAAGGAACGGCTGTGCGCCTGCGTCTGATCGCTGTCGGTTCACGCATGCCCAAGTGGGTGGAAGAAGGCTGGCACGAGTATGCCAAACGTCTGCCCGCTGAGCTGTCGCTTGAACTGGTGGAAATACCGCTGAATACCCGGGGCAAGAATGCCGACGTGGCGCGCTTTATCCGTCAGGAAGGCGAAGCCATGTTGGCCAAGGTCGGCCCCAACGAGCGCATCGTCACCCTCGAAGTGCACGGCAAACCCTGGAGCACCGAGCAATTGGCGGTGGAACTGGATCGCTGGCGCCTGGATTCGCGTACGGTCAACTTCATGGTGGGCGGCCCCGAAGGGCTGGCGCCGGAAGTCTGTGCGCGGGCGGACCAGCGTTGGTCGTTGTCAGCGCTGACGCTGCCGCACCCGTTGGTAAGAATCCTGATCGGTGAACAGCTGTATCGCGCCTGGACAGTTCTGTCCGGGCACCCTTATCACAAATAATCTGCGCCTCTTTCGATGACCCAGCCGATCCGCATCAAGGACCACGAGAAAGACGCACGTCTCGTACGCGCTCGGGTCGTGTTCGGCGCTTTTATGGTGGTGGGGCTGATCGGGGTGCTGATTGCGCGCCTGTATTTCCTGCAGGTGATCCAGTACGACTATCACTCCACGCTGTCGGAAAACAACCGGGTGCATGTGCAGCCGATTCCGCCGACCCGTGGGCTGATTTTCGACCGCAATGGCGTGGTGGTCGCGGATAACCGGCCCAGCTTCAGCCTGAGCATGACCCGCGAACGTTCCGGTGATTGGCAGCAGATCCTCGATGTGATCGTCGAGGTGCTGCAGTTGACCCCGGAAGACCGCGTGATCTTCGAAAAGCGCATGAAGCAGGGGCGCCGGCCATTCGAGCCGGTGCCGATCCTGTTTGAGCTGACCGAAGAGCAGATCGCCCGGATCGCGGTGAACCAGTTCCGTCTGCCGGGTGTGGAAGTGGTGGCGCAGTTGGTGCGGCACTACCCGCAGGGGCCGCATTTTGCGCACTCTGTCGGCTACATGGGGCGAATCAACGAGAAAGAGCTGAAAAGCCTCGATCCGGTCAATTACAGCGGCACCCACCATATCGGCAAGACAGGCATCGAGCGTTTCTACGAGCCAGAACTGCACGGCCAGGTGGGTTACGAAGAAGTCGAGACCAACGCTCGCGGCCGTGTGCTGCGGGTACTCAAGCGCACCGACCCGGTGCCGGGCAAGGACATCGTCCTGAGCCTGGACATCAAGTTGCAGGAAGCCGCCGAGATGGCCCTGGGCGGTCGCCGTGGCGCGGTAGTCGCGCTGGACCCGAAAACCGGTGAAGTGCTGGCGATGGTCAGCCAGCCAAGCTTCGACCCCAACTTGTTTGTGACGGGCATCAGCTTCAAGGCTTACGCCGAGTTGCGCGATTCCATTGACCGGCCGCTGTTCAACCGCGTATTGCGCGGCCTGTACCCGCCGGGTTCGACAATCAAGCCGGCGGTGGCGATTGCGGGTCTGGACGCGGGCGTGGTCACGGCCTCCAGCCGAGTCTATGACCCTGGCTACTACATGCTGCCCAACTACGATCACAAATACCGTAACTGGAACCGCACCGGTGACGGCTATGTCGACTTGGACACCGCGATCATGCGCTCCAACGACACCTATTTTTACGACCTGGCCCACAAGTTGGGGATTGATCGCCTATCCACCTATATGGGCAAGTTCGGCCTCGGTCAGAAAGTCTCCCTGGACATGTTCGAAGAGTCCCCGGGCTTGATGCCGTCGCGCGAGTGGAAGCGCGCAACCCGCCGCCAGGCGTGGTTCCCGGGCGAGACGTTGATCCTCGGCATCGGCCAGGGCTACATGCAGGCCACGCCGCTGCAGCTGGCGCAGGCCACGGCGCTGGTGGCCAACAAAGGCATCTGGAACCGTCCGCACCTGGCCCGGACCATCGAAGGCGAAAAGCCGGTGGATGACAACCCGATCCCCGACATTGTGCTGCGTGACCCGTCGGACTGGACCAAGGTCAATCACGGCATGCAGCAAGTGATGCACGGCGCCCGCGGTACAGCGCGCAAAGCGGCCATTGGCGCGCAATACCGCATTGCCGGCAAGAGCGGTACCGCGCAGGTGGTGGCGATCAAGCAAGGCGAGAAATATGACCGCTCCAAGGTTCAAGAGCGCCACCGTGACCACGCCTTGTTTGTCGGCTTCGCGCCGGCGGACGATCCGAAAATCGTGGTGGCGGTGATGGTCGAAAACGGCGAATCCGGCTCCGGCGTCGCGGCCCCGGTGGTGCGCCAGATCATGGACGCCTGGCTGTTGGCCGACGACGGCAGGCTCAAGCCCGAATATGGCGGCCCCCCTTCAAGCACCGAGGTTACGGCCCGTGAAGAGTAATTTTGACCGCATCCTCTCCAGCGAAGACGTGATGCGTCGCCGTGCGACGTTGCTGCAACGCATGCACATTGATGGTCCGTTGCTGATCCTGTTGCTGACATTGGCAGCGGGCAGCCTGTTCGTCCTGTACTCGGCCAGCGGCAAGAACTGGGACCTGCTGATCAAGCAAGCGTCGTCGTTCGGCCTGGGCCTGTTGTCGATGGTCGTGATTGCCCAGCTTGAGCCACGGTTCATGGCGCGTTGGGTGCCGCTGGGCTACGTCGCCGGGGTGCTGTTGCTGGTGGTAGTGGACGTGATGGGCCACAACGCCATGGGCGCGACGCGCTGGATCAACATTCCGGGGGTGATTCGCTTCCAGCCGTCGGAATTCATGAAGATTCTGATGCCCGCGACCATCGCCTGGTACTTGTCCAAGCGCACCTTGCCGCCGCAGCTCAAACACGTGGGGATCAGCCTGATCCTGATTGGCGTGCCGTTTGTGCTGATCGTGCGCCAGCCCGACCTCGGCACCTCGCTGCTGATCCTGGCGGGCGGTGCCTTCGTGCTGTTCATGGGCGGCTTGCGCTGGCGCTGGATCCTCAGCGTGCTGGCTGCCGCCGTGCCCGTGGCCGTGGCCATGTGGTTCTTCTTTATGCATGACTACCAGAAGCAGCGAATCCTGACCTTCCTCGACCCTGAAAGCGACCCGCTCGGCACCGGTTGGAACATCATCCAGTCGAAGGCCGCCATCGGTTCCGGCGGCGTATTTGGTAAGGGGTGGTTGCTGGGCACCCAATCGCACTTGGACTTTTTGCCCGAGAGCCACACCGACTTCATCATTGCGGTAATGGGCGAAGAGTTCGGCCTGGTGGGCATTTGCGCGCTGCTGCTGATCTATTTGCTGTTGATTGGTCGCGGCCTGGTGATCACCGCGCAGGCGCAGACGTTGTTCGGCAAATTGCTGGCCGGCGCCCTGACCATGACTTTTTTTGTTTACGTTTTCGTCAACATCGGTATGGTCAGTGGCCTGTTGCCGGTGGTTGGGGTGCCGTTGCCGTTCATTAGCTACGGCGGAACTTCGCTGGTGACATTGATGTCAGCGTTTGGGGTTTTGATGTCGATTCATACGCATCGCAAATGGATCGCACAGGTTTGAATAAGGTGAAGATGTCAATGCAAGTAATGCGCGGCTGGGCGACTCGGCATGCGTCCTGGATGGGCCTGATTGGGCTGCTGGGCGCAACGCAAGAGGCGCAGGCCGGTGACTACGATGGTTCACCCCAGGTCGCCGAGTTTGTCGGTGAAATGACCCGCGACTATGGTTTCGCCGGTGAGCAACTGATGGGCGTGTTCCGCGAGGCCCAGAAAAAACAGGCGATCCTCGACGCCATTTCTCGCCCTGCCGAACGCGTGAAGCAGTGGAAGGAATATCGCCCGATGTTCCTCACCGACGCCCGCGTGGCGCGGGGTGTGGACTTCTGGCGTCAGCATGAGGCAGTGCTGGCCCGCGCCGAGCAGGAATACGGTGTGCCGGCCCAGGTCATTGTCGCGATCATTGGCATCGAAACCTTTTACGGGCGCAATACCGGCAGTTACCGGGTGATCGACGCCTTGTCGACCCTGGGCTTCGATTACCCGCCGCGCGCCGACTTCTTCCGCAAGGAGCTGCGCGAATTCCTGCTGCTGGCCCGCGAAGAGCAGGTCGACCCGCTGAGCCTCAAAGGTTCCTACGCGGGGGCGATGGGCTTGCCGCAGTTCATGCCGAGCAGCTTCCGCGCCTATGCCGTGGACTTTGACGGCGATGGGCATATCAATATCTGGAGCAATCCGGACGATGCCATCGGCAGTGTGGCCAGCTACTTCAAGCGTCATGGCTGGGTGGGCGGCGAACCGGTGGTGATCCGCGCCGATGTCACGGGGGACCGCGCCGACGAAGGCCTGACCCAAGGCATTGAGCCGGCCAAGACGGTCGGGGAGTTGCAGGCGCTGGGCTGGTCGAGTCAGAATGCGCTGCCTGCTGATATGCCGGTCACGGCGTTCCGCCTTGAAGGCGAAAACGGTCCGGAATACTGGATGGGCCTGAAGAATTTCTACGCAATCACGCGTTATAACCGCAGTGTGATGTACGCCATGGCCGTGCATCAGCTGTCAGACATGCTGGTCCAAGCACGGGGCAACAAGTAATGCGGGCATCGCCGTTCAATCAACCGCTCAAGCTGGTGGCGTTCGCCGCGTTGTCCCTGCTGGTCGTCAGTTGTTCCACCACCAACAGCCGCGCGCCGGCGCAAAAGTCCGGCGGCGCAGTCGTCCGTGCCCAGCCGGGCCTGGACATCAACCGCGCACACAAAGACGGCGCGCCGTGGTGGGACGTCGATGTATCGAAGATCCCGGACGCCACGCCGACCCTGCACACCGGGCCTTACAAGGCCAACCCGTATACCGTGCTGGGCAAGAATTACTTCCCGCTGCAGGAATCCAAGACGTACGTCCAATCGGGTACAGCGTCCTGGTATGGCACCAAATTCCATGGCCAGAACACCGCCAACGGCGAAGTGTATGACCTGTACGGCATGAGCGCGGCCCACAAGACCCTGCCGCTGCCCAGCTATGTACGCGTGACCAACCTGGACAACAACCGCACGGTGATCCTGCGGGTCAACGACCGCGGGCCGTTCTATTCGGACCGCATCATCGACTTGTCCTACGCCGCCGCGAAGAAACTCGGCTACGCCGAAACCGGTACCGCGCGTGTGAAAGTCGAAGGTATCGACCCTGCGCAGTATTGGGCCCAGCGTGGCAAGCCAGCGCCGTTGATGCTCAATGAACCGCAAACCCAGCAACCGCAAGTGACTGCCTCAACGGGCAAGATCGAGCAGTGGACGCCGCCGCCGCAGCAGCATGCTCCGGACACCGTCGTCGTACCCAGGGCTGCGCCAGGCGCTGCCGCAGCGGGCGGGCAATACCTGCAGGTCGGCGCTTTCGCCAACCCGGATGCGGCAGAACTGTTAAGGTCCAAGCTGAGCGGCATGGTCAACGCGCCGGTGTTCATCAGCTCCATCGTGCGTAACCAGCAGACCCTGCATCGCGTACGGATGGGGCCGATAGGCTCGCCGAGCGAAGTCGCGCAAGTTCAGAACAGCGTGCGCATGGCCAACCTGGGGCAACCCAGTGTGGTTACCGCCGAATAATAGAGAATTGATGGTTCTGGCTCGTGCGCGGGTCAGGGCTGTGGTTGTTGGCTCGTTTGACAATAAAAACCCAGGGGCAAGGGGTGAGCGGGCAACCGAATACGCGACAGTCTGGCAACGGGCTGTCTGAATAAGTTTTGCCCGCGAGGGCAAGTTTCCATAAGCAATTTCGAGAGACGGATGAACATCACCACCTTAGCCAAACGCACGTGCCTGCTTCTTTCGCTGATCATCACCCCGGCCGCCTGGGCCGTTGAAATGGTGCCGGCTTCCCCGCAACTGGCCGCCAAGTCCTGGGTTCTCATGGATGCCGCCAGTGGCAACGTGCTGGTCGAGAGCAACGGTGACCAGCGCCTGCCACCGGCCAGCCTGACCAAACTGATGACCGCCTACATCGCGACCCTGGAAATCCGTCGCGGCCAGATCGGCGAGAACGATCCGGTGACCGTCAGCGAAAACGCCTGGCGTACCGGCGGCTCGCGGATGTTCATCAAGGTCGGTTCGCAGGTGACTGTGAGCGACCTGCTGCACGGCATCATCATCCAGTCCGGTAACGACGCCAGCGTCGCCCTGGCCGAGCACATCGCCGGCAGCGAAGACGCGTTCGCCGACATGATGAACAAGACGGTGACTGACCTGGGCATGACCAACAGCCACTTCATGAACCCGACCGGCCTGCCGAACCCAGAGCACTACTCGTCGGCCCACGACATGGCGATCCTGGCGCGCGCGATCATTCGTGTCGACCCGGTGCACTACGCGATCTACTCCCAGAAAGAGTTCTACTGGAACAACATCAAGCAACCTAACCGCAACCTGCTGCTGTGGCGCGACAAGACCGTTGACGGTCTGAAAACCGGCCACACTGACGAAGCCGGCTACTGCATGGTGTCGTCTGCTGTACGTGACGGCCAACGCCTGATCGCCGTGGTCTTCGGCACCAACAGCGAGCAGGCCCGTGCGGCCGAGACGCAAAAACTGCTGACCTACGGTTTCCGCTTCTTCGAAACCCAGACCTTCTACCAGAAGGGTGCTGAGCTGGCGACCGCGCCGGTTTGGAAGGGCGCTACCTCCCAAGTCAAGGCCGGCCTGGCTGAAGACCTGACCCTGACCATGCCTAAAGGCCAGCTGAAAAAGCTCGCTGCCAGCATGACCATGAACCCGCAATTGGTTGCGCCAATCGCCAAGGGCGATGTGATCGGTAAAGTCGAAGTGAAGCTGGACGACAAGGTGGTGCACAGCGCCGACCTGATCGCCCTGGACGCCGTCGACGAAGGTGGTATCTTCCGCCGCGTGTGGGATAGCATCCGTCTATTCTTCTACGGCTTGTTCAACTGATAGTGTGCATCTGCAAAGCCCCGCGTTGATCCGACGCGGGGCTTTGTTGTCGCCAAGGCTTACGCTTACGAGGCCGTTACGCCATGACCGATACCGAAGTAAAGGCGCCAAAGATCGAATTCCCGGTGGTGGACTATCCCATCAAGATCATCAGCGACACCGGCGTAGGCCGCAAAGACTTGATCCTCGAGATTGTGCGCAAGCACGCGACGATCAATGACCAGCGTGTGGACGAGCGTTCCAGCTCCACAGGCAAATACACCACGATCCAGTTGCACATCGTTGCGACCGGTCAAGACCAGCTCTACGACATCAACAGTGAACTGCGGGCCACTGGCTTCGTGCACATGGTGTTGTGATGTCACAGGTCCTGGGCTTTCGCGAGCTCGGCCGGATGGACTACGAGCCCGTCTGGCACGCCATGCAGCGCTTCACCAATGAGCGCGGCAGCTCGGCCCCGGATGAAATCTGGCTGGTGGAGCACCCGCCGGTGTTCACCCAGGGCCAAGCCGGCAAGGCCGAGCACTTGCTGCTGCCGGGGGATATTCCGGTGGTGCAGGTCGACCGAGGTGGCCAAGTGACTTACCATGGTCCCGGTCAGCTGGTGGCTTATCTGCTGCTGGACGTACGCAAGCTTGGCTTTGGCGTACGCGACCTGGTGAGCCGCAT
This sequence comes from Pseudomonas sp. 58 R 12, assembly GCF_900005865.1. NCBI lineage: Bacteria > Pseudomonadati > Pseudomonadota > Gammaproteobacteria > Pseudomonadales > Pseudomonadaceae > Pseudomonas > Pseudomonas sp. 58 R 12. The sequence continues at coordinate 54,526 of NZ_CVTP01000002.1, read as the reverse complement.
GGAGGCTTGCCTGATCGAGCTGTTGGCCAGTTACGGCGTGACCGCTGCGGCCAAGCCCGATGCACCCGGTGTGTATGTGGATGGCGCGAAAATCGCGTCCCTCGGTTTGCGAATTCGCCACGGTTGCTCCTTTCATGGCCTGGCCCTGAATGTGGACATGGACCTGGCGCCGTTTCGACGGATCAACCCGTGCGGCTACGCCGGGCTGGCGATGACCCAATTGAGCGACCACGCCACACCGATTAAATTTGCCGAGGTAAGTGCCCGGCTGCGTGAGCAGCTCGTCAAACACCTCGACTATGCTGAGCAGACGACCCTTACGGGCGGAATCGACTGATTATGACTACTGATGCAGTGCAAACCATGATCCCGACGGTGGACGTTACCGACCGTGCGGCCCCGGCCCCGCGTGCCAAGGTGGAAGCCGGCGTCAAGCTGCGCGGCGCCGAGAAGGTTGCACGCATCCCGGTGAAGATCATTCCGACCACCGAACTGCCGAAGAAGCCTGACTGGATCCGCGTGCGCATCCCGGTTTCGCCGGAAGTCGACCGTATCAAGGCCCTGCTGCGCAAACACAAGCTGCACAGCGTGTGCGAAGAAGCCTCCTGCCCGAACCTGGGCGAGTGCTTCTCTGGCGGCACCGCCACCTTCATGATCATGGGTGACATCTGCACCCGTCGTTGCCCGTTCTGCGACGTGGGCCACGGCCGTCCGAAGCCACTGGACGTCAACGAGCCGGAAAGCCTGGCCATTGCCATTGCCGACCTTAAGCTCAAGTACGTGGTGATCACCTCGGTTGACCGCGACGACCTGCGTGACGGCGGTGCCCAGCACTTTGCCGACTGCATCCGCGAAATCCGCAAGTTGTCGCCAAACGTCATGCTCGAAACCCTGGTGCCGGACTACCGTGGCCGTATGGACGTGGCGCTGGAAATCACCGCTGCCGAGCCGCCGGATGTGTTCAACCACAACCTGGAAACCGTGCCGCGCCTGTACAAGGCCGCGCGCCCGGGTTCGGACTACCAGTGGTCGCTGACCCTGCTGCAGAAATTCAAGCAAATGATGCCGCACATCCCGACCAAATCCGGCCTGATGCTGGGCCTGGGCGAGACCGACGAAGAAGTGATCGAAGTCATGCAGCGCATGCGCGAACACGACATCGACATGCTGACCCTGGGCCAGTACCTGCAACCGTCCCGCAGCCACTTGCCGGTGCAGCGTTTCGTGCACCCGGACACCTTCGCCTGGTTCGCCGAGGAAGGTTACAAGATGGGCTTCAAGAACGTCGCGTCGGGGCCGCTGGTGCGTTCGTCGTACCATGCGGACGAGCAAGCCAAGCTGGTCAAGGCTAGCCTGGTTTCGTAATACAGATTTGGGCAACACCGCTGATCCAATGTGGGAGCGGGCTTGCTCGCGAAGGCGGTGTTTCAGTCACCTGATTTATTGACTGACACTGCGCTTTCGCGAGCAAGCCCGCTCCCACATTTCGTTTCGCGTCAGCCAAGGAGAATTGTGGATGAGCATTGCCGTACCTGCCTTGCGCCCAGAGGGCACCATCGCCCTGATCGCCCCCGCCGGCCCCGCCACGCTGGACGTCGAAAAGGCCGGCCAATGGATGCGCGCCCGCGGCTACGACCTGCGAATCCTTCCTGGCGTCTATGAGCGCGACGGCTACCTGGCCGGCAGCGATACAGTCCGCCTCAACGATCTCCATAAAGCCTTCGCCGACCCTGAAATCGACGCCATCTTCTGCCTGCGCGGCGGCTACGGCACGCCGCGTCTGCTTGATAGCCTGGATTTCGACCTGCTACGCGCCAATCCCAAGCCGTTCGTAGGTTATAGCGACATCACCGCTCTACACCTGGCGATCAGCCGCTACGCCGGCTTCGTGACCTTCCACGGGCCGATGCTCAATGCCGATCTGCTGGGCGATAAGCAACAGCCCACCGAATCCTCGCTGTTCAGCCTGCTGCGCGGCCAACTGAGTACTGGTAGCGAGTTGATGCACCCGGTGGCTTACCCGCTGACGACGATTGAACCGGGCATCGCCTGTGGGCGTTTGCTCGGCGGCAACCTGTCGATGATCGCGGCTGTCATGGGCACGCCCTACGAGATGGATGCCGAGGGCATCATCTTGTTTATCGAAGACGTCAACGAGCCGATCTACCGCATCGACCGTCTGCTCACGCACCTGCGCCTGGCGGGCAAGCTGGCCCAGGTTGCGGGTGTGCTGGTGGGGGATGTGGCGGGTGTGGACAAGGATGCGTTGGAGCGGCTGCTCAAGCAGACCTTTGAACCGCTGTGCATTCCGGTATTGTCCGGCTGGCGCAGTGGGCATTGTGATCCGAACCTGACGTTGCCGATGGGCGCGTTGGTCAGGCTGGATGCGGGGGAGAAGAGGGTGGTGTTGGAGCAGGATGTAGTCGTTAGATAGTTGTTGCCTGTGAAGCCGTCTTCGCAGGCAAGCCAGCTCCCACATTCGACCGTATTCCAAAGGGTGTACGCGGTTAAATGTGGGAGCGGGCTTGCTCGCGAAAGCGGTAGTAGCCATAAGCAGATCTACCGGTTCTGCAACGATTCCAGCAGCTTCACCGTCGGATACCCATCCGCCGGCCAGCCCAGCGCTTGCTGCGCCGCACGAATCGCCTTGCGCGTATTGGCGCCAATGATCCCGTCCGGGTTGCCCGCGTCATAACCGTTGGCACTCAGCGCTGTCTGCAAATCGATACGCTGGGAGCGGCTCAACGGCAGCTCATCCTTCGGCCAGTCACCACGAATCACACCACCGCCACCGAACCTTTCCGACAACAGGCCAACCGCCAGCGCGTAGGACGACGAGTTGTTGTACTTGAGGATTGCGCGGAAGTTATCCAGCACCAGGAACGCCGGGCCACGGTAGCCCGCCGGCAGCAGCAGGGCGGCGGACAGTTGGTCGACGTTGGGCGGCATGCTGGCGCCCGGCGGCAGTTGGATACCGAGTTTCAGCCATTCGGCGACCGTCTTGCGAATGCCACCATCGGCCAGGGCGTAATCGAAGTTCGCCGGCAGTTGTTTCACCTCAAAGCCCCACGGCTGGCCTTTCTGCCAGCCGGAGCTTTGCAGGTAGTGTGCGGTGGAGGCGAGGGCGTCCGATGGGCTGTTCCAGATGTCGCGGCGACCGTCGCCATCGAAGTCGACGGCGTGGGTGTTGTAGGTGGTCGGGATAAATTGGGTCTGGCCCATGGCGCCGGCCCAGGAGCCTTTCATCTGGTCGGCCTGGATGTCGCCATGCTGGATGATCTGCAGCGCCGCCAGCAGTTGCGCCTGGGCGAATGCTGGGCGACGGCCTTCATAGGCCAGCGTCGCCAGGGAGCGAATCACCGAGTTATTGCCCTGGAACTGGCCGAAATTGCTTTCCATGCCCCACACCGACACCAACGCCTGACGGTCGACGCCATAACGTTGCTCGATGCTTTGCAGGATATCGGCGTACTTGATCAACAATGCCTGGCCATTACGCACGCGTACAGGCGAGAGGGCGCCGTCGAGGTATTCCCACACGGGGCGGGAAAATTCCGGCTGGCTGCGGTCGGCGCGGATTACCGCCATATCAGGGGTGACGTTGGCGAATGCGTTGTCAAACACGGCTTCGGTGATGCCGGCCTGCAGGGCTTGCACGCGAAAGCCAGCCTGCCATTCGGCAAAGGTCTGGGTCGGTTGGATATCAAGATTGTCCACAGCCAGCGGGGCCACGACAGCGGGCGCTACCACGGGGGCGGTCTGTAACTTTGGCAGTGGTTGAGCGTCGGCGGCGGTCGGTTTCTCCGCGCAGGCGACTAGCAGAATGAGGCTGGAGGCAGCGATCAGTTGGCGAAGGTGCCAACGACGGGGAAGACTAGAGGGCATGCACAGGTCCAGAGATTACAAATCAGGTGCAGACCTTATCATGCCAGAGGGGCGCTTGCCTTCAGGCAGCCAGAAAGTAAGAAGCCTCCCAGCTATTAGACTGGAAGGCTTCGCGGCGGTAGCTGCCTTTGCCCTTGCCGGCGCGTTCCTGACGGCTGCGGAACAGTGGCTGGGCGATGATGGATTTGGCCTTGTTGGGGCCATGCCTGGATGGCTTTTTGCTCATGGTTTGTACTCTTGATAGGTGGGATGAAGCGGTGCAGATCATCTGCCGAAGTTGTGCTGCTGTAAAGCCCGGCGATGTGTAGGAAACCTCGAAATCTGAAGGTGTGCACAGTCAAACTGTGGGAGCGGGCTTGCTCGCGAATGCGGTGTACCAGTCAATAAATCAGGTGACTGATACACCGCATTCGCGAGCAAGTCGAACCGTCGAACCGCCGCTCCCACATTGGTTTTGCGTTGTTCTTAAAAATGGTTACTCAGCAGGCAGTGTCAGGCGCTGGCCGGCCATCAACAACGACAACCGGCTCAAGCTCATCCACGGCGAGCCGGCCGCCTGGCCCTTGATCTGCGCATCAATGCGCTGCGCTTCCAGCAAAAGCTGCGCCCAGCGTTGTGCCGAGTGTCGTTGCAGGGCCTTGCTCATCAAGGGTTTGCGCTTGTCCCAGACCGGTGGCCGGGCTTGGCTGAACGCTTTGTCCAACGGCGTGCCCTGGCTGTATTGCAGGGCGATGTTGGCCAGCACCCGCAGTTCCCGGGCCAGGGCCCAGAGAATCACCGGCGGCTCCACACCTTCGCCGCGCAAGCCTTCAAGCATGCGCAGGGCATGGGCGGGTTCGCCATTGAGGATGGCATCCACCAGCCCGAACACATCAAAGCGTGCACTGTCGGCCACGGCGCCCTGGACGGTCTCAACGGTGATTTGCCCGTCTTCGGCCATCAGCTTGAGCTTTTCGATCTCTTGGGCGGCGGCAAGCAAGTTGCCTTCGACCCGGGCGGCGATCAGCTCCACCGCATCCTGGGTCGCCGACAGCCCCGATTGGGACAGGCGTTGGCGAATCCATTGCGGCAACTGGTTGCTGTCCACTGGCCAGATCTGGATGAACTGGGTCTGAGCCCCTTCAACCAGAGCCTTGCCCCACTTGGTTTTCTGCGCGCTGCCGTCAAGCTTGGGCAGGCTGATCAACAAGACCGTGTCTTCGGCAGGTCGTGAACAGTACTCAATGAAGGCGGCGGCACCCTTATCCCCTGGCTTGCCCGAAGGCAGGCGCAGTTCCAGCAGGCGCTTTTCGGCAAACAGCGACATGCTCGCGCCGGCTTGCAGCAACGTGCCCCAGTCGAAACTGGCGTCGGCGCTGAAGACCTGGCGTTCATCGAAACCTTGCTGGCGTGCAGCGGTGCGGATGGCGTCGGCGGCTTCCTGGCACAGCAGCGGGTCATCACCGCTGACGATGTAGACAGGCGCAAGGCCACCTTGCAGGTGTTTGGCGAGTTGAGCGGGGGCGAGTTTCATAGGCAGGTTAAACGGGGCGCGTGGGGCGCCCCGTCTGGCTTACTCGACAGGTACTTCAACAGGCGATTGTTTCGGCGTGTTGTCTTCGTACTCTTTGGCGGCTTTCAGCGCGTCGGCTTCGGCCTTGGCCTTGTTGTCAGCTTGTTGCTGCAAGGTCTCAAGTTGTTCCGGGGTGATCATCGAGAGGCGCAGCACCATGCGCTGGACCAACTCGCGACGCATCTCCTTGCGCACCTGGTTGATTTCGGAGTCCGAACCCACCAGGTTGTTGCCGTCGTGGCTCACGATTTTCTGGATCTGGATGTCGTCACCCATCAATGGCAGGTGGTCGCGGCCCTGGACCTCAAAGCTGAGCACGGTGCTCAGTTCGATATCGGAGGCACGCCCGGCGCTGGCATAGCTGAGGTTGCGCTGGGTTTGTTTTTCATTGGCCAGGAACAGCTTGTAGGTCGCGCCGGTGTAGACGTGAACGCCACTGTTTTCCAGGACCTGACGCAGCTGGGTCACTGTTTCGCTGTAGGCGTCGCGGGCACTGACGTCCAGTTCCTTGATCGCCATTTCGTGGGTGCCGGTACCGCGCAGCTGGAAGCCGCAAGCGCTCAGCAGCACGGCAAGGCCCATAACCAGCAAATTGCGTTTGATCATTTTGTTGCTCCCCTTGAAACCATGTGGGCCTTATCGAGGCCCTGAAGGCTTTGTTCGGCGCAGGGCTCAAGCCCTGCGCCCGATCCGATTAGCTAGCGACGATATTGACCAGTTTGCCAGGCACTACGATCACTTTGCGGATCGTCAGGCCTTCGGTAAAACGCAGCACGTTTTCGTTGATGCGGGCAGCCGCTTCGACGTCTTCGCGGCTGGCACTGGCCGGCATGTCGATCTGGCCACGCAGTTTACCGTTGACCTGGATCACCAGTTGCAGCGTGTCCTGTACCAGGGCGCTTTCATCCTGTACCGGCCAGCGCGCGTCGATGACGGCACCGTTGTGGCCCAGGCGGTTCCACAAGTCGTGGCTGATGTGCGGCGTGATCGGGGCCAGCAGCAGTGTGACCGTTTCCAGGCCTTCCTGTACCAGCGCGCGATCCTGTTCAGTGGCTTGCGGCGCTTTTTCCAGCACGTTCATCAGCGTCATCACCTGGGCGATGGCGGTGTTGAATTTGTGGTGCTGGCCCACGTCCTGGCTGGCTTGCTTGATGGCCAGGTGGGTGCTGCGGCGAATGAGTTTCTGCTCGTCGCTCAACGCCGCTACGTCCAGTTTGCCCGGCAAGCCCTGGCTGATGTGGGCATGCGCCAGGCGCCAGACGCGCTTGAGGAAACGGTGCGAGCCTTCGACGCCAGAGTCGGACCATTCGGCGCTCATGTCAGGCGGCGAGGCGAACATCATGAACAGGCGGCAGGTGTCGGCGCCGAACTGGTCGATCATTGACTGTGGGTCAACGCCGTTGTTTTTCGACTTGGCCATCTTCTCGGTGCCACCGATTTCCACCGGCAGGCCGTCGGCGATCAGCTTGGCGCTGATGACCTTGGCTTTGCTGTCGCGCTCAAGCTCGACGTCGGCCGGGTTGAACCAGGTGTAGGCGCCGTTGGCTTCACGGCGGTAGTAAGTCTCGGCGACCACCATGCCTTGGGTCAGCAGGTTCTTGAACGGCTCATCCGAACTCACCAGGCCTTCGTCGCGCATCAGCTTGTGGAAGAAGCGCGCGTACAGCAGGTGAAGGATGGCGTGTTCGATACCGCCGATGTACTGGTCCACCGGCAGCCAATGGTCGGCCGCGGATTTTTCGACCAGGCCGCCTTCATAGTGCGGCGAGGCGTAGCGTGCGTAGTACCACGAGGACTCGACGAAGGTGTCCATGGTGTCGGTTTCACGCTTGGCAGGCTGGCCGCATTTCGGGCAACTGCATTCGTAGAACTCAGGCATGCGCGCCAATGGCGAGCCGGCGCCATCCGGCACCACGTCTTCCGGCAACACGACCGGCAGTTGGTCTTCCGGTACCGGCACATCGCCGCAGCTTTCGCAGTGGATGATCGGGATCGGGCAGCCCCAGTAGCGCTGGCGGCTGATGCCCCAGTCGCGCAGGCGGAACTGGGTGCGCGAGGCGCCGAGGTTCTTCTTGATCAGCGCGACTTCGATCGCGTCGAACGCGCCCTGGAAGTCCAGGCCATCAAATTCGCCGGAGTTGATCAGTTCACCGTGCTCGCCGTAGGCGTCTTGCCACGGGGCCGGGTTGGTGTCGCCCGAGCTGGTGCGCACCACGGATTTGATCGGCAGGCTGTACTTGGTGGCGAATTCGAAATCGCGCTCGTCGTGGGCCGGCACAGCCATTACGGCGCCATCACCGTAGTGCATCAGCACATAGTTGGCGACCCAGACCGGCAGCTTTTCACCGGTGAGTGGGTGCTCGACGAACAGCCCAGTCGGCAGGCCTTTTTTCTCCTGGGTGGCGACGTCGGCTTCGGCCACGCTGCCGCCTTTGCATTCGGCGATGAACGCCTGCAGCTCAGGGTTGTTCTGGGCTGCCTGGGTGGCCAGCGGGTGTTCGGCGGCCACGGCGACGTAAGTCGCGCCCATCAGGGTATCTGGACGGGTAGTAAACACTTTGAGCGCGCCCGCTGCGCCGATCGAATCGACGTTGTACGGGAACTGCACTTCCATGCCCTTGGACTTGCCGATCCAGTTGCGTTGCATGGTCTTGACCTGTTCAGGCCAGCCCGGCAGGTCGTCGAGGCTCGACAAGAGTTCATCCGCGTAGGCGGTGATCTTGAAGTAGTACATCGGGATTTCGCGCTTTTCGATCAGCGCGCCGGAGCGCCAGCCGCGACCGTCGATCACCTGTTCGTTGGCCAACACGGTCTGGTCGATCGGGTCCCAGTTCACGGTGCCGCTCTTTTTGTAGATCACGCCTTTTTCGAACAGGCGAGTGAACAGCCATTGTTCCCAGCGGTAGTAGTCCGGCTTGCAGGTGGTCACTTCGCGGGACCAATCCACCGCCAAGCCCAGGCTGCGCAGCTGGTTCTTCATGTAGGCGATGTTTTCGTAGGTCCACTTGGCAGGGGCCACGTTGTTTTTCATCGCGGCGTTTTCCGCCGGCATGCCGAAGGCGTCCCAACCCATGGGTTGCAGGACGTTCTTGCCTTGCATGCGCTGGTAGCGGGAAATCACGTCACCGATGGTGTAGTTGCGCACGTGCCCCATGTGTAGCTTGCCGCTGGGGTAAGGGAACATCGATAGGCAATAGAAAGTCTCCTTGCCTGGCTGTTCACTGACTTCAAAGGACTTTTGCTCGTCCCAGAAGGTTTGGGCGGCGTTTTCTATTTCACGGGGCTGATATTGTTCGTGCATGGCTACTTTTGAACTGAATAGGGGTGGCCTAATCCTCTTCGGTGCAACGTTCAGGTTGATCGACACCAAAAAGCGGCGCGTCCGTGCCCAAACCCTGCGGGAAGTGGAGTTACAGGAAGCGCCGTAGCATACATGACCCCACTCTATCGAGGGAAACCCTGATTGCGCACGCAGGGCCGTCTGTCGCGGCGGCAGGCAGGGGCAGCCATGGGGGCTACGCTGTTTATTGGGGAGTGAGTCATATCTTCAATGAGGTGAGGGGATGGTTGAATCGCAGCGAATCGTATCGAAACCGGATATCTACGAAGGACTGATCGACCGATTGGGTCGTGCATTGGATGCGGCGAGAACAGCAGGCCGATTGCGTGATGAGCGGCCTGTTGAGTTGGAACTGCGTGGTTTGAGCCGCGCAGAGCTGGAACTGATCGAGGCCTATTTGGAACGCAATGGGCGCAGTGCGCCTCCCTGGGTGGCAAACCCGCCAGCAGGGGAGCCTACGCACCCAGCCAAGGTGGTGTGGCTCAAGGACTTGTCGGCCGGTCGTGGCCCGGAAAAGCTCCGGTCCGCCCGCTACAAGTAGTTCATTCCCCCCTGAACGCATCATCGCGCTGCACTGTAAGGATTGTCGCTAAACCCCGTTACACCTTAGGCTTCGGGCATCTATGGAGATGCCCGATGCCTATTCGTTATTTCATTAAACAATTGCTCCTGCCGCCCGGCATTCTCTTGCTGCTGCTGGCGCTTGCCTGGTGGTTTCGTCGCAGCCGGCCACGCTTGGCGGGTTGCTGCTTTGCCCTGGGTTTTGGCGGCATGTGGCTGATCAGCCTGCCGGTGATGGTGGAGTGGGGCGCACGGGCTCTGGAAACCGAGCCGCCGCTGGCGCGGGAAGACTGGTCGACACTGGCTCAGCGCGCCGACGCTATTGTGGTGTTGGGTTCAGGGCGCGAGCGCGGCGACCCGGCCTGGGGCGCCGACCAGCCAACCGGTATCGGCCTGGAGCGTCAGCGGTATGCCGCACGATTGGCCAAGGCCTCCGGGTTGCCGGTGTTGACCGCTGGCGGCCTGCATTATGGCACCCCGCCCAGCGAGGCAGAGTTGATGTCGGTGTCGATGAGGGATGACTTCGGTGTGACGGTGCGCTGGAAGGAAGAGCACAGCCGCACTACGTGGGAAAATGCGCAGATGAGTGCTGAGATTCTGCTACCCGAGGGCGTCAAGCGCGTAGTGGTTGTAACTCAGGCCTGGCACATGCCGCGTGCGGTGTGGAGTTTTGAGAAGGCTGGCTTCACGGTAGTGCCTGCGCCAGTGGGGTTCCTGGGCGTAGACAATGCCAGGCCGCTGGGTGGTTGGATGCCGGAGTTCAAGTCGGTGTGGCAGAGCGGGCAGTTGATCAATGAAGCGGTGGGGCAGGTAGGTTACCGGTTGTTTTATCGGTAACTCGCCACACCGCAGGTCAATCATGGGAGCTGGCAAGCCAGCTCCCACACTGCTTTACGTTTGTCTGTTAGACGGTTTTGGACATGCGACCGGCCAGCAGCGCCCAGCCAAACAGCCCAAGGCACACAATAATCAACGGCCACGAGCGCCATTGCAGGTACGGCGTGAGGTTGTGCATCGGCACTACTTCACCGTAGAGAATGCCGCGCTCGAATTGCGGGATCTGCACGGTGATCTGCCCATACGGGTTGATCAGGCCGGTCACGCCATTGTTGGTGGCACGGATCATCCAGCGGCCGGCTTCAAGCGCACGCATCTGCGCCATTTGCAGGTGTTGCAAAGGGCCGATGGAGCGACCGAACCAGGTGTCGTTGCTGATGGTCAGCAGCAGATCACTCTGAGCCGAGAGGCCGGCGGCGAACTCCGGGTACACCACTTCGTAGCAAATGAAGGGCGCAATCTGATAGCCCTTGGCCTGTAGCATCGCCTGATCGGCAGGGCCACGGGCGAAGTCCGACATCGGCAGGTCAAAGAAGGCGATCAGGCCGCGCAGCATGTCCTGCAGCGGGACGTATTCGCCAAACGGCACGAGCTTCTGCTTGAGGTAGGTGCCGTCACCTTCGCCCACCACGGTGATGCCGTTGAAGTAGCGCTTCTGGTGGTGCACTTCCTGGCGGATCGGTACACCGGTAATCAGCGCAGTGTGCCGGTCGGCGGCGAACTTGCCCATCATGCCCAGGTAGCCTTCGACAGACTCCTTGAGCACCGGCACCGCTGTCTCCGGCCATACCAGCAGGTCCACACGCTTTGAGCTCAAACTCATGTCGCGGTACAGCGCGAGCTGCGCATTGAGCTGCCCCGGGTCCCACTTCATGCTTTGTTCGACATTGCCCTGAATGGCTGCGACGCTCAGTGGCGCCCCAGACGGGCTGGTCCAGGCGTGATGCTTGAGGGCCAGGCCGATCACCCACGGCGCTACCAGCAGCACCAAGCTAGCGTCGATAAAGGCATTGCGCTTGCCGGCCAGCAGGCGCGGCAGGTTGCACAGCAGGGCTGCCGTCAGTGCCAGGGCAAAGGAAATCAGCCACATGCCGCCCACGGGTGCCAAGCCAGTCAGGGGGCCGTCGAGTTGGCTGTAACCGGAGTACAACCACGGGAAACCGGTGAGGAACCAGCCGCGAAATGCTTCCTGGCCGACCCACAACGCCGCGAACGTGAGCGCATCCGCCAACGGCGCTTCATTGCGGCGCAACCAGCGCGCCCACAGCCAGGCGGGCAGGGCGAAGAACCAGGCGATGGCCGCGGTAAACAGCAGCATCAAGAAGCCAGCCAGCAACACCGAAGCGCCGCCGAAATGGTGGATGCTGTAGTAAATCCAACTGGTGCCAGCGCCAAACAGGCCAAAGCCGAAGCACCAGCCACGGCCAAGCGCCTGGCGGGGGCTCAGATCCCGCAGCCCTACATAGAACAACCCGACCGCTACCAGTGCAAATGGCCACAGATCGAACGGCGCCAGCGCCAGGGTGGTGATGGCGCCGGCCACCACGGCCAGCAAATTACCGGGCCAGCCGGGTGCGATCAAACGGCGCATGTCAGTCCTTAGCGGGCAATAGGTGTCAGGCGGATCAGGTGGATACGACGGCTGTCCGCATTCAGGATACGGAAGCGATAAGCGCCGATCTCGGTGGTTTCGTTACGTTTTGGCAGATGCCCGAACGCACTCATCACCAGGCCACCCACGGTGTCGAACTCATCGTCGGAGAATTCGCTGTCGAAGAACTCGTTGAAATTCTCGATCGGCGTCAGCGCCTTGATCAGGAAATCACCGCTGGGCAGCGGCTTGATGTAGCTGTCTTCTTCAACGTCGTGTTCGTCTTCGATGTCGCCGACGATCTGTTCCAGCACGTCTTCAATGGTGACCAGGCCAGCGACGCCGCCGTATTCGTCGATCACAATGGCCATGTGATTATGGTTGGCGCGGAATTCCCGCAGCAGCACGTTCAGGCGCTTGGATTCAGGCACAAAGGTGGCCGGACGCAGCAGGTCCTTGATGTTGAAGCTGTCACCGTTCTCCTTGAGGATCAACGGCAGCAGGTCCTTGGCCAGCAGGACACCCATGACGTCGTCATGGCTTTCACCGATCACCGGGTAGCGCGAGTGCGCCGAGTCGATCACGGCCGGGAGGAATTCCCGTGGGGTCTGGGTTGCCTTGATGCTGATCATCTGCGAGCGCGGGACCATGATGTCGCGTACTTGCAGGTCAGCCACCTGAATGGCGCCCTCGACGATAGCCAGCGCTTCGCTGTCCAGCAACTTGTTCTGATGGGCCTCGCGCAGCAGCTCAAGCAGCTCCTGGCGGTTTTTCGGCTCGTGGGCAAAAGCCTGGGTAATTTTACCCAGCCATGACTTCTGCCCGTTGCTCGATCGGTCTTCGCTCATAGCGATTACTCTGAATCCTTTAGTGTGACAATTGAGTGTTTTTAAACTTCGTCGTCTGCATACGGGTCTGGATGACCCAGTTCTGCAAGCAACGTTTGTTCCAGTGTTTCCATCTCGCAGGCTTCGTCATCGTCTATATGGTCGTAACCCAAGAGATGCAAGCAGCCGTGGATGACTAGATGGGCCCAATGGGCTTCAAGTTCCTTGCCTTGTTCCTTGGCCTCGCGCTCCACCACCTCGACACAGATGACCAGGTCGCCCAGTAACGGGATATCCAGCAGTTCATCAGGTACGTCGGCGGGGAAGGACAGTACGTTGGTCGCGTAATCCTTCTGGCGCCAGGTGTGGTTCAGTTCGCGGCCTTCGGGCTCGTCGACCAGGCGAATGGTCAGTTCCGAATCAGCGGTGCGCTGGCGCAGGGCCAGCGCACACCATTGGCGGAACTGTTCTTCGCTGGGCGCGGGCGCTTCGGTAGCCAGCTGCAGGTCTAGCTCAAGCATCGCGGCGAGTGTCCTTGGACAAACCATCGTCACGGTGTTCGAAGCGCTCGTAGGCTTCGACAATGCGCTGCACCAGCGGGTGGCGCACTACGTCCTTGGGCGAGAAATGCGTGAAACTGATGCCCGGCACGTCTTTGAGCACTTCAATCACATGGCTCAGGCCCGACTTGGTGCCCTTGGGCAGGTCAACCTGGGTAATGTCGCCGGTGATAATGGCCGTGGAACCGAACCCGATGCGGGTCAGGAACATCTTCATTTGCTCGACCGTGGTGTTCTGGCTTTCGTCGAGGATGATGAAGCTGTTGCTCAAGGTGCGGCCGCGCATGTAGGCCAGCGGGGCGATCTCAATCACTTGGCGTTCGATCAGCTTGGCCACGTATTCAAAGCCGAGCATCTCGTAAAGCGCGTCGTAGAGCGGGCGCAGGTACGGGTCGATCTTCTGCGCCAGGTCGCCGGGCAGGAAACCGAGCTTCTCGCCAGCCTCGACCGCCGGGCGCACCAGCAGGATGCGGCGCACTTGCTCGCGCTCCAGTGCGTCGACCGCGCAGGCCACGGCCAGGTAGGTCTTGCCGGTACCCGCAGGGCCGATGCCGAAGTTGATGTCGTTACCGAGGATTGCCTTGACGTACTTCTGCTGATTCAGGCCCTTTGGGCGAATCATGCCTTTTTTGGTACGCAGGGCCACGCTGGCTTCGGCCACGGGGTTGTTGGCCAAATCTTCCACAGCCGATTCCTGCAAATACAGGTGCACGGTTTCCGGCGACAGCTCGCTACCCTTGGTTTCGCGGTAGAGCCGACGCAGCAGGTTTTCTGCAGACTTGGTGTAGTGGGCCTCGCCAATGAGCTCGAACTGATTGCCGCGGTTGCGGATCTCGATGCCCAGGCGTTGTTCGATCAGGCGCAGGTGCTCGTCGAACTGTCCGCACAGGTTGGCGAAACGGCGAGCCTCAAAGGGCTCGAGGAGAAAACGATGGGGTTCTGCTATGGGTGCGTTCAAGGTCGCTTTTAGCCGCCCTTTGGCTGTTGAGGTGAAATAGAGAATAACGCCAGCCGCCTGTGTGCGAAAGCACTTAAATGGACTGGTCTCACTCTCAAGAACTACAAATAACTACTGTGGGAGCTGGCTTGCCTGCGATGGGGCCTGCACATTCAAAAGAGATGTCGCCTGTTACATCGCTATCGCAGGCAAGCCAGCTCCCACATTTGATCTTCATTTATCCTGGGATTGTCAGTTGATCAAAGAACCACGCAACGAATGGGGCTGCGCCGCATCAATGTGCACCTCGGCAAACTGGCCGATCAAGGTCGGATTGTCGCAACGGAAATTTACGATTCGGTTGTTCTCAGTACGCCCTTGCAGCTCACCCGGGTCTTTTTTCGAGTAGTCGGTGACCAGGATCCGCTGGGTCGAACCGACCATTTGTCGGCTGATCTCGAAACCCTGTTGGTTCAAGCGGTGTTGCAGCGTGTTCAAGCGCTCTTTTTTCAGCGCTTCCGGGGTTTCGTCCAACAAGTCGGCCGCCGGGGTGCCGGGGCGCTGGCTATAGACGAACGAGTAGGAGAAGTCGAAACCGACGTCCTCGATCAGCTTCATGGTCTGCTCGAAGTCTTTCTCGGTTTCACCGGGGAAGCCGACGATAAAGTCCGAGCTGATGCAGATACCCGGCACCGCCGCGCGCAATTTGCGCAGTTTGGATTTGTATTCCAGCGCCGTATGGTTGCGCTTCATCGCCGACAGGATGCGGTCCGAGCCCGATTGCACCGGCAGGTGCAGGTGTTTGACCAGCTCCGGCACCTCGGCGTGAGCCTGGATCAGGCTGTCGGAAAACTCCAGCGGGTGCGAGGTGGTGTAGCGAATACGCTCGATACCGTCCACGGCGGCGACCACGCGGATCAACTCCGCCAGGTCGGCCAGGCGGCCGTCGTGGGTCAGGCCGCGATAGCCGTTGACGTTCTGGCCCAGCAGCGTCACTTCGCGCACGCCGTTTTCGGCCAGGTGGATGATTTCCGACATGACATCGTCAAACGGCCGGCTGACTTCTTCACCGCGGGTGTAGGGCACTACGCAGAACGTACAGTACTTGCTGCAGCCTTCCATCACCGACACGTAGGCGCTTGGCCCATCGATACGGGGCTCGGGCAAATGGTCGAATTTTTCGATCTCCGGGAAGGATACGTCGACCTGCGGCAGCTTGGTGATGCGCGCCGCGTCGATCATTTCCGGCAGGCGGTGCAGGGTCTGTGGGCCGAAGACCACGTCGACATAGGGCGCGCGGTCGCGGATCGCGGCGCCTTCCTGGCTGGCCACGCAACCGCCGACGGCGATCACCATGTCCGGGTTGGCCAGTTTCAATTCACGCCAGCGGCCCAGTTGTGAGTACACACGGTCCTGGGCCCGTTCGCGGATCGAGCAGGTATTAAGCAGGATCACGTCGGCATCTTCGGCGCGGGCGGTGACTTCCAGGGCCTGGTGTTCGCCCAGCAGGTCGACCATGCGCGAGCTGTCGTACTCGTTCATCTGGCAACCGTGGGTTTCGATATAAAGCTTCTTGGCCATGGTAATCGTCAACTGGTGGTAAAGAACCGCGCATTATAGGGGGCATGCCCATTGGTTCCTAGCGTTGTGCATCGGGTGCCATGCTATAGTTCGCGCCCTCTTTTATATCCCCGATGTGTTGTTCGCCCACCATGACCAAACGTGAAGCTCCAATCTATAAGGTGATTTTCCTCAACCAGGGCCAGGTGTTCGAAATGTACGCCAAGCAGATCTATCAGAGCGATCTGTGGGGTTTCCTGGAGGTGGAAGAGTTCGTCTTTGGCGAGCGCACCCAGTTGGTCGTCGACCCGGGCGAAGAAAAGCTCAAGGCTCAGTTCGAAGGCGTGGTGCGCAGTTTTGTGCCGATGCATTCGATTGTGCGCATCGATGAAGTCGAGCGCCTGGGCACGCCGAAAATCAGCGAAGCACGGGGCGTGAGCAATGTCATGCCGTTTCCGATGCCGATGCCTGAGAAATAAGTCTTCAGACCGCGTCGCGCCCATCGCTGGCTTGCCTGCGATAGCGATAGAAGGGTTTAGATGAATTCAGGGCAGGGGTGAAAAGGGCGAACGCCCATCCGCGCTCTGCAATTCCTGCAGGTAATTGCGGAAAATCTGCCCCAGCACCTGGGTCGCCACTTCCAATTCATCACGCTGCATGTGCTCGGCGACTTCGTCGGCCGTATCCAGCGCATCTTCCGCACCGTTGACCGCCGCCATTTTCAGCACGATATACGCCTGGACGTTATTGGCCGGCACACCTTCGCCTTTGAAGAACATGTTGCCCAGTTGGAACTGCGCCTGGGCGTGGCCCTGCAACGAGGCTTTCTCGAAGTAGCTCAAGGCCTTGTTGAGGTCGCGGGCGGGGTTTTTGCTGTCGTGGAAGTACTCACCCAACTCGTATTGCGCCTGTGCATCCCCGTCCTCGGCCTGTTTCTGGCACGCGCTCAGCGCTTCGGCCTGGCTGTCTGGCTGGGTATTGAGGGTGCAACGACCCATCGCTGGGATTAACAACGAGTTGCCGCCTGCTTGTGCATGTGCCAGCAGCGGCTGAAGGAGCAACAGGCAGCCCAGAACCAGGGTGCGGCCGGTGCGTTTCATGGGAATCGACTTACCTCTGACGGGGCACGCGGACCCTCGGGGGATCCAATAAGCGCGCATTATGAAATAAGCAGGCCTCTGCTTACAAAGTCTTTACTCGTTTTTCTGCTGGTTGGGCAAGTTATCTGCCGGATTGCAGGTGATTTCTCGAAAAAACTCGGAAATCTCTGTAAGCAAAGTAGCAAATCAGACACCGTTTGTGCGTTGCCTGATTTTTACGGCCAATTATTTCAGTGCGGCGAAGGCGCGTTCAGCGGCGTCGAGGGTCAGCTTCAGTTCGGCTTCGCCATGGGCGATCGAGGTGAAGCCGGCTTCGAACGCGCTCGGCGCCAGGTACACGCCGCCTTCCAGCATCAGGTGGAAGAAGCGCTTGAACAGATCTGCGTCGCTGCCCATCACGTCATCAAACGTGACGATATCGTCGGCGCCGCTGAAGTACAGGCCGAACATGCCGCCCGCTTGCGTTGTAACAAACGGGACACCGGCGGCGTCGGCGCGTTGTTGCAGGCCGTCGAGCAGGCGGGTGGTGTAGTCGGTCAGCTCGGCGTGGAAACCCGGGCGGCTGATCAGGCGCAAGGTGGTCAGGCCGGCGGCCATGGCCAGTGGGTTACCTGACAAGGTGCCTGCCTGATACACCGGGCCCAGCGGCGCGATGTGCTGCATGATTTCGCGCTTGCCGCCAAAGCAGCCTACTGGCATGCCGCCACCGATGATCTTGCCGAAGGTGCTCAGGTCTGGCGTTACGCCGTAGTGCGCCTGCGCGCCACCAAGGGCCACACGGAAACCGGTCATCACTTCGTCGAAAATCAGCACCACGCCGTGCTTGTCGCACTGCTCGCGCAGGCCTTCAAGGAAGCCTGGCGCAGGCGGTACGCAGTTCATGTTGCCGGCCACCGGTTCGACGATGATGCAGGCCACGTCCTGGCCCACTTCATTGAGCATCTGCTCGACGGCGGCGATGTCGTTGAACGGCAGGGTCAGGGTGTGTTTGGCAAAGGCTGCCGGTACGCCGGCCGAGCTTGGCACGCCTTGGGTCAGGAGGCCGGAACCGGCTTTCACCAGCAGGCTGTCGGAGTGGCCGTGGTAGCAGCCTTCGAACTTGATGATGCTGTCGCGGCCGGTGAAACCACGGGCCAGGCGGATCGCGCTCATGGTGGCTTCGGTGCCGGAGCTGACCATGCGCACCATTTCCATCGACGGCACGATGGCGCACACCAGATCGGCCATCTCGGTTTCCATGGCGGTCGGTGCGCCGTAGGACAGGCCGTGTTCCAGTTGCTTGCGCACCGCGTCCAGTACGTCCGGGTGGCTGTGGCCGAGGATCATCGGGCCCCAGGAGCCGACGTAGTCAACGTAGCGCTTGTCATCTTCGTCGGTGACGTAGGCGCCTTCGGCATGCTTGAAGAACAACGGCGTGCCGCCCACGCTTTTGAACGCACGCACGGGGGAGTTCACACCGCCGGGGATATGTTTCTGGGCATTGGCAAACAGCGTTTCGGAACGGGACATGGTTGGGCTCTCTGAAATCAAATCTTAAGAAGGGCGTTGAACGCGCGGGCGCGACGCGTGACTTCCTGGGTGCTGTCGGCGCCAAACAGGCCGTGCACCACCGCCAGCAGGTCGGCCCCGTGGGCCACCAGCGGTTCGGCGTTCTCCAGGGTGATACCGCCGATCACGCAGATTGGCACGTGCAAGCGTGCGCGCGCCTGGGCCAGCATCTCGACGGTGGCCGCCGGCGCGCCGGGCTTGGTGTTGGAGTTGAAGAAGCGGCCGAAGGCGACGTAGCTGGCGCCTTCCTTGGCGGCCTGCTCGGCCAGTTCGATCTGGCTGTGACAGGTCGAGCCGATGATGGCCTTGGAGCCGAGCAGCGCACGGGCCGGGGTCAGTGGGCCGTCGGTCTGGCCCAGGTGCACGCCGACGCCGAGGCGCGCGGCCAATTCAGCGTCATCGTTGATGATCAGTTGGGTCTTGTAGCGCGAGCACAGCTCCCGCAGCTTTTCCGCTTCACGCAGGCGCCGGGCTTCGTCGCTGCTTTTGTCGCGGTACTGCAGCAGGGTCACGCCACCGTCCAACGCCGCTTCGACGTAGGCGAGGAATTTGCCGGCCAACAGTTGGCTGTCGGTAATGGCGTAAAGGCCACGTAGTTTCATCGGGCATGCCCCTTGGTGTTAAGAGCAGAAATCCAGCGGCAACCGGCGCGGTACAAACTGGCCCTGGCCGAGTTGTTCGGCGTCACGCAGGGTGCGCCAAGTGTAGTTGAGGGCCGATTGCACGGCGCTGACCAAGCCTTCGCCCTGGGCGATCCGGCCGGCCAATGCACTGGCCAGCGTGCAGCCCGAACCATGGTAACTGCCGGGCAGGCGCTGGCAGGTAAAGGTCTGGCGCGTGCCGTCACGGCTATAGAGACGGTTGTGCACTTCGTGCTCATCGCCATGGCCGCCAGTGATCAGCAGGTGCTTGATGTACGGCAGCAGCTTCTCGGCGCATTCGTCCGCCGTGCCTTCAGGCAATTCTGCAAGGATGCGCGCTTCGGGCAAGTTTGGCGTGGCGATCAGCGACAACGGCAGCAGCCGCTCGCGCATCGCGTAACCGACCTCGTCCTTGCCCAGGCTGCCACCGCCACCGGCGCGCAGCACCGGGTCGCACACTACCGGCAGGTGCGGGTGCGCCTGCAGCAGTTCGACCACGGTGTCGACCATCGCAGTGGAACCAAGCATGCCCAGCTTGACCGCTGCCACCTCGGAATCGCCGAGCACGGCATTGGCCTGGGCCAGCACCCACTCGCGGTCGAGCACGCGGAAATCGCTGACATTGACGGTGTTTTGCACGGTCAGGGCGGTGACGGCCGGGGCCGCATGGCAGCCCTGGGCGAGCAGGGCTTCGATATCTGCCTGCAAGCCGGCGCCACCACTGGGATCATGGCCGGAGAGACAGAGGACAACGGGGCGAGAGCTGTAGATATTCATGGTGCGCGAGCTTACCACCAAACGCTTTTGCCGGGGCCGTCTGGCGATGGCTGAATTTTGTACGCAATCATCAGCGGTTATGGCTGTTTGCTAGTATCCGCTACTTGCGGTGAAACGCGCTAAAAGCCTTGTTCTAGAGCCTTTCAAAATTTTATTTCAATGGTGTCCAATGGCCTTTAGCGGCTATGCTAGAGTGGATCCAAACGACTAACTGTATTGCCGGTGTACGTCTTCTCAAAAGGATGGGGGGCTTTTTGACATAACCGGACAGGCCACGCTGGGGCACTATGCGCTATTTGCTGATTTTACTGTTGTGCGGGCTGCCGCTGCTCGCCAACGCCGTCGAGTTCAACCAAGACACGCGAAGCCTGCCGCTGGGCCGGGCCATGCAAGTGCTCGAAGACCCGACCGATGCCCTGACCATTGCTGATGTGAGCGCGCCTTCCGCCGCCACGCTATTCAAGCCCCACGATAAAGACACACTCAACGCCGGCTACTCACGCTCGGTATTCTGGCTCAAGGTCAATCTGCATTACCTGCCCACCCATCCCGAAGCGCAACGCACCTGGTTGCTGGAGCTGGCGTACCCGCCGCTCGACCATCTTGAGCTGTATTTGCCCGACAGCACCGGCACCTATCGCCTGGCCGGGCGCACGGGGGACGCGCTGCCCTATTCTTCCCGTGAAATTCGCCAGAACAATTACCTGTTCAACGTCGACTTCACCCCTGGGCAGGCGAAAACTGTCTACCTGCGCCTGCAAAGCGAGGGCTCGATCCAGGCGCCATTGACGCTCTGGTCCAGCACCGCCTACCTGGAACAACAGCCGCTGCGCTTGTATGTGTTAGGCCTGATCTATGGCGTGTTGTTGGGGATGCTGGTCTACAACCTGTTCATCTACCTCAGCGTGCGCGACACCAGCTACCTCTATTACATCTTCTATATTGCTTCGTTCGGCATGTACCAACTGTCGGTCAACGGCGCGGCGGTGGAGTATTTCTGGCCAAACAACCCTTGGTGGGCGAATGCGGCGACGCCGTTCCTGATTGGCTCGGCGGCGCTCTTCGGCAGCCTGTTTGCGCGCAGCTTCTTGCACACCGCCCAGCACAGTCGCTGGATCAACCGCCTGCTGCTGGCGCTGGTGGCCTGCGGCGCAGTGGTGATGCTGCTGTCGTTGATGACCAGCTACGCCCTGGCGCTGCGCCTGGCCACTGGTCTGGCGCTGGTATTTACCGTGACCATCTTTGTTGCCGCCATCAAGGCCTGGTATTGCGGCCAGCGAGTGGCGCGCTATTTCATCATCGCCTGGTCGGCGTTCCTGCTGGGCGGGGTGGTGAATACGCTGATGGTGCTGGGCTACCTGCCCAATGTGTTCCTGACCATGTACGCCAGCCAGATCGGCTCGGCGATTGAAGTGGCGTTGTTGTCCCTGGCCCTGGCCGACCGTATCAACTCCATGCGTGAGCAACAGGCGCAGATCCTGTTCGATGCCAGCCAGAAGCTCGAAGTGCTCAACCAGCAATTGGCCCGCAGTAACCGACTCAAGGATGAGTTCCTCGCTACCCTCACTCACGAACTGCGCACGCCCATGAACGGCGTGATCGGCTCCCTTGAACTGATGCAAACCGTGCCGTTGGACGCTGACCTGGCGCAGTACCAGCAAACGGCCGCCGGTTCGGCGCGGGACATGATGCGCATGGTCAACGGCATCCTCACCCTGACTGAATTGCAGGCCGGGCGCCTGAGTGCCCAGCCGCAGGTGTTCAGCCTGCGCGGGACGCTCGAGACCTTGCGCCAGCAGTTCAACGCCAGCGCCCAGAGCAAAGGCCTGGCGTTTTCCATCGACGTGGCGGATGAGCTGCCGGACCGCGTGGTGGGCGACGCCGACAAACTGCTGCAGTGCCTGGATTGCCTGCTGGACAACGCCTTCAAATTCACCCACGAAGGCTCGGTCCGCCTGCGTGTGGTCGGCGTGCCGCACAGTGAGGGCGCTTTGCGCCTGAGCTTTATCGTCACCGACACCGGCATCGGCTTTGCCTTCCTAGATGAGGCCACGCTGTACCAGCGGTTCTTCCAGCTCGATGGCTCCACCACCCGTGAATATGGCGGCATGGGTATCGGCTTGGCGATCTGTCGGCAACTGATCGAGCTGCTGGGCGGGCGCCTCACTCATCATTCCGAACCGAGCAAAGGCAGCCGCTTCCAGCTGGAGGTGGAGGTCAGCCCAGTGCCGCCTGAGTTCAAACCAATGCCAGGCCGGCAACGCGCGCCTCAGGAGTGCGCGGTGCTGCTGGTGGATGACAACAGCGTCGGCCAATTAGTGGTGCGCGGCATGCTGCTTAAGCTGGGCTACCGGGTGAAAAGCGTGGACAGCGGCCCGAACGCGTTGGCGGCTTTGCAGGCCGGGGATTTCGACGCGGTACTGTTGGACCTTCCCGAAGGTGGTTTCTCTTTGTGCTGTCAGATTCGTGCACTGCCTGGCTGCGGTGAATTGCCGGTGATCGCCTTGAGTGCGTCGCTGAATGTGTCTGAGCGCGAGCATTGCCATGGCATCGGTATCTCCGATCGGCTGGTCAAGCCGGTGCGTTTCGAGGCATTGCAAGCGGTGCTGGAGCGTCGGTTGTTGTGTCCGGTCGAGGGCGAAAGCGCCGGGCTTTCGACGGGTATGCCCCTTTTTTAAGGCGGATGACGGTGCTTAACTGAAATTCAGGCCCCAACTGAACGTGGCCTTTTCCAGGAGGCCCGTCATGAACCTGCATCAGTTTGCCGAGACCCACGACGTCACCAACCAACCGCCGTCCCTGGACGGCACTAACCTGTATCGCATCGACTTGCCACTGCAAGAATGGTCACGCCGCTGTGGCGCTGGCTGGGCGCAGGCGCGCATCGATGCCTACGGCGCGCTAGCCGGTGGGCCGCTGATGGAAGCCGGGTTCCTGGCCAATCAGAACAAACCGGTATTCAACAGCCATGACCGCTATGGTCATCGCATCGACCTGGTGGAATTTCACCCGGCTTATCACGAACTGATGCGCACCGCCGTCGAGCACGGCCTGCCGTCGCTGCCTTGGGCGCACCCGCAGTCCGGTGCCCATGTGGCCCGCGCTGCCATGACCTACCTGCACAGCCAGGCCGAAGCCGGTACCGGCTGCCCGCTGACCATGACCTTCGCCTGTGTGCCGGCGCTGCGTATGCAGCCAGAATTGGCTGACCTTTGGCTGCCGAAAATTCTCAGCACTCAATACGACCCACGCAATGTCGGCATCGCCCACAAGGCCGGGGCCACCATTGGCATGGCCATGACCGAGAAACAGGGCGGCACCGACGTGCGCGCCAATACCACCCGCGCTTACCCGGTCGGCGCGGGCGGCCCGGGGCAAGCCTATGAACTGGTGGGCCACAAATGGTTCTGTTCGGCGCCGATGTGTGATGCCTTCCTTACGCTGGCGCAAACCGACAAGGGCCTGTCCTGCTTCCTACTGCCTCGACATCGCCCGGATGGCACGCGCAACGAGTTCTACATCCAGCGCCTGAAAAACAAACTCGGCAACTGCTCCAACGCCTCCAGCGAAGTGGAGTTCCGTGGCGCCCTGGCCTGGATGATCGGCGAGGAGGGACGCGGCGTGCCGACCATCATCGAGATGGTCGCCATGACCCGCTTCGATTGCATGGTCGGCTCCAGCGCCCTGATGCGCCAGGCGCTGACCCAGGCCAGCCATCATTGTGCCAATCGCTCGGTGGGCGGCCGTGTACTCAGCGAGCAACCGCTGATGCAAAACGTGCTGGCTGACCTGGCACTGGAAAGTGAATCCGCGTTGGCCCTGAGCATGCGCATGGGCAAGGCCCTGGATAACCTGGGTGATGAGCAGGAAGCCAAGTTCGCCCGGCTGGTGACGGCGGTGGGCAAGTATTGGATCTGCAAGCGCGCCCCGGCCATGATCAACGAAGCCGCCGAGTGCATGGGCGGCGCCGGGTATGTGGAGGACAGCATCCTGCCGCGCCTGTACCGTGAGGCCCCGGTGAATTCGACGTGGGAAGGTTCCGGCAATGTGCAGTGCCTGGACGTGCTGCGCGCGTTGTCAAAAGAACCGGGTGTGCTGGAGGCGTTGTTTGTCGAACTCGGGGACGGGCACGGGGATAAGCCATTGGCGCGACATATTGAACAGCTGAAGTCAGCGTTTATGGACACTCAGGATATCCAGTACCGTGCGCGGCAGTTGACCGAGGATATCGCCGTGGCGTTGCAGGCCAAATTGTTGCTGGAGGCGGGGAATGCGGCGGTGAGTGATGGGTTTATTGCCAGCCGGTTGGGTGCGTCGTCCGGTCGGGTCTACGGGACTTTGCCGCGTGGTGTGGACGTGGAAGCGATTGTTGCCCGCTCAACACCTAACCCCTCTGACTAGACACGGTCAAAATGTGGGAGCGGGCTTGCTCGCGAATGCGGTGTATCAGTCACCTATTCAGTAGCTGACCCGCCGCATTCGCGAGCAAGCCCGCTCCCACATTATTGATCCCATTCCAATTCCGGTGTTTCAGTGAGCCTGGGATACAGGCAAGATAAAGGCCTGCAAGTCAGAACACAGGATGCTTACCGTGACCGAAGCTTTTGTTGTCGTTCAAACCGCTGAAGAAGCCGTGGATCGTCTGGCGGCCCTGCATGAGCGCGCTACCGGCGCGCTCAATCAAGCCCTCAAGCAGTACCTCAAAGACCGCGTCGAACCCGATGCCGAACAACGTGCGCTGTTTCGTTACCCGGAACTGCGCCTGACCTACCACTGCCACGGCGAAGTCCCACAGACCACTCGGGCGTACGCCAAGGTCCAGTTGCCGGGGACCTACAGTGTTACCGTCACCCATCCTGCGGCCTTCCGTAAGTACCTCCTGGAGCAACTGGTGCCGCTGATGCACGACTTCACCGTGACGGTGGAAGTGGGCGTCAGCCAGCAGAACATCCCGTACCCGTACGTGGTGGAGCAGGGCGACGAACTGGCCGGCTCCGGCGTGACCGCCGCGACCCTGGCCCGCGTGTTCCCCAGCACTGACCTGTCGGCTGCCACCGATGGCATCGCCGATGGCCTGTACGACTGGGAAAATACCGACCCGCTGCCGCTGGCGCTGTTCGATGCGGCCCGCGTTGACTTTTCCCTGCGCCGCCTGGTGCATTACACCGGCAGCGACTGGCGCCATGTGCAACCGTGGATCCTGCTGACCAACTACCACCGTTATGTCGACCAGTTCATCGTGCATGGCCTGGAGCAACTGCGCAGCGACCCACGGTTTATCCGGATGGTGCTGCCGGGCAACGTGGTTATCGACAAGAGCATGGACCACGGTGAAGCGTCGGCGATTGCCGCAGGCGTTGTGTGGCATCGTTATCAAATGCCGGCCTATCACTTGCAGGCCAGCGACGGCCACGGCGTGACCTTGGTGAACATCGGCGTCGGCCCGTCCAACGCCAAGAACATCACCGACCATTTGGCCGTGCTGCGCCCGCATTGCTGGCTGATGATCGGCCACTGCGGCGGCCTGCGCCAATCCCAGACCATCGGCGATTACGTACTGGCCCACGCCTATATGCGCCGCGACGGGATTCTCGACCGCGTAGTGCCGCCGAATATTCCGATCCCGGCCCTGGCCGAAGTGCAGATGGCCTTGCAGCAAGCGGCGGCCAACGTCACCGGCGAAAAAGGCGAAGAGCTGAAAAAACGCCTGCGCACCGGCACCGTGTTGACCTATGACGACCGTAACTGGGAGCTGCGCTGGGCCCAGGAACGCCCATTGATCAACCTGTCTCGCGCGGTGGCCGTGGACATGGAAAGCGGTACCATCGCGGCGCAAGGCTACCGCTTGCGTGTGCCTTACGGCACCTTGCTGTGCGTGTCCGATAAGCCGCTGCACAGCGAGATCAAACTGCCGGGTTCGGCCAACGCGTTCTATGAGCGCGCGGTCAGCCAGCACTTGAAGATCGGCATCGAAGCCGTGGACCTGCTGCGCACCGAGCTCAACTCGCTGCACTCGCGCAAACTGCGCAGCTTCGACGAACCGCCGTTTCGCTAAGCGGTTGGGATGGTCATTTAACGGTCAGGCCACTAGCATTGTCGGTCCTGACCGTTAGATGTTCCTTTGCCATGTCCCGTCCCACCCGTCCCGATTCGCGCCGCTCCGGCGTGAAGCCTCCGCATTCCGCAGCCCGTCGTGTCGCCAAGGCACCGCCGGCCGAGCCGAAGTTGATCCTGTTCAATAAACCGTTCGACGTGCTGACCCAGTTCAGCGACGAAGGCGGGCGCGCGACCCTCAAGGACTTTATCGACATTCCCGGCATCTACCCGGCCGGTCGCCTGGACCGTGACAGTGAAGGCCTGTTGCTGCTGACCAACGATGGCCAACTCCAGGCGCGGATTGCCGACCCCAAGCACAAACTGGCGAAAACCTACTGGGTACAAGTGGAAGGCGAGCCAACCGAAGAACAACTGCAACGGCTGCGTGACGGCGTCGAGCTGAACGACGGCAAGACCTTGCCCGCCGAAGCACGGCAGTTGGACGAGCCCGAGTTATGGCCGCGCAACCCGCCGGTGCGCTTTCGTAAAAGCGTGCCGACCCATTGGTTGGAGTTGGTGATTCGAGAAGGGCGCAACCGTCAGGTGCGGCGCATGACCGCCGCCGTGGGGTTGCCCACCTTGCGGCTGGTACGTGTGCGAATTGGCGATTGGACAATTGAAGGCCTGGATCAAGGCCAGTGGAAGGAAGTGCCGGCGCGCTTATAAGGCGCCGGACTCGATCAGGCCGATGACCACGCTCTTGATGATGAACGCGGCCACGCCCAGGCCCAGTACGAAGAACAGGATGAACGAGCCAAAGCGCCCGGCCTTGGATTTCTTCGCCAGGTCCCAGACGATAAAGCCCATGAAAATGATCAGGAGGGTGACCAGGCCGGTCATCATCCATTCTTCAAACAGGACGGGGTCGATGTTGTTCATTAGGGCTTTTCCAGCAGGGCAGGCGGGAAGTATACGGCAGCGTTACAGACGCAACATTGACCTGAGTCGGTCGCGGTCAATGTGGGAGCTTCATTGGTCTCAGGTACGCAGGTGGGTCAGCGGCAGTTCGGTGCTGTTGAGCACCTGGTTCAGCACAAAGCTCGACCGCACGCTGGTCACCCCATCAATGCGCGTCAGATGCCCCAGCAGCAACTTCTGGTAGTGATCCATATCCGGTACCACCACCTTCAACTGATAGTCAGCATCCATCCCCGTCACCAAACTGCATTCCAATACTTGGGGCAATGTGCGAATGGCCGCTTCGAAATTCTCGAAACGCTCGGGGGTGTGGCGGTCCATGCCGATCAGCACATAGGCCGTCAGGCTCAGGCCGAGCATCTTGCGGTCGAGCAAAGCGACCTGGCGGGCGATGTAGCCGTCGTCTTCCAACTGCTTGACCCGGCGCGAGCACGGCGAAGGCGACAAGCCGATACGTTCGGCCAACTCCTGGTTGGAGATCCTCGCATCGCGCTGCAATTCCGCCAAAATACTCAGGTCGTATCGGTCAAGCTTGCTCATTGGGTTGGCCTTTGTCGTAACTATTGCGGTGAATTATCTATGAAGGGTTAAAAATTGCGCAAGCACTGTTTATTGACGCAATCTTCGCAATCATCTGTCGGGCGCTCGCCTGTATCTTTATCAACAGAATCACCGCCTGGACAACAGTCCACAGCAGCGCGCCCAATCAGGCCCGTTGCGGCCGCCACCCCAGCAGGGTTGAGCCGGCCTCCAGGCTGCACACTGTCCACAAGACGGCGTGAGGTGAGCCAACGCCAAAAGCGTTGAGCCAGGACGAAGTTCTCAAGGGGTGGCCGACGGGTCACCCCTTTTCTTTTGCCTGCTGATAACCTGTCCAAGAACCGGGCCTCGCTTTTCCAGTCTCATGGACAGGCCCTAATCCGCAGTGAGGAATAGCATGAAGCGCATCTGGCGTTTGGCAGGTGTTGGTTTGCTGATGGTCACCGTTGGCGCCCAGGCAGTGGCCGACGAGCGTGATAACGCGCCGCGCGGTGAAGGCGGTGGTCAGCATGAAAGAGGGCCGGAGGGCGGACGGCCTGGGGGTAATGAACAGCCGCGGCCGCAGAATAACCCACCGCGTCCGCAGAACAATCAGCCTCGGCCGGAAAACAATCAGCCACGCCCGCAGAATCAGCATTTTGATCGCGGTGGTCAGAACGGTAGCGGCCAATGGCAGGGGCGTCCCCAGGGTAACGAGCAGGGGCGGCCGGTGCCGCAGCCCTCGAATAACCTGCCGATCCAGAGTCGCCCGGACACCGTGCGCCAGACCCAGGAGCCGCGCCAGGGCTACTACCGCGACATCCCTCGACGCAATGACGGTAACCAGCACTGGGAGGCCGGCGGCCCAGGCTCACGTCCGGGCGATAACCGCTGGCCCGGTCGCCCCGACGGCCATGGCAACGGCTGGGGCCCAGGGCCGCAGCATCGCCCTGGCTACGTGATCGACCGCTTCCCCGACCGCAACTACCGCGTGCCTTACCGTGGTCAGGATTACTTCTATTCCGGTGGCTACTGGTACCGCCCGCAAGGCCCGCGCTATGTGGTGGTGACGCCGCCGTACGGTATCCGGGTGCATTACCTGCCCGACTATGCACGTGAAGTGTGGATAGGCAGTGCGCTGTTCTTTCTTGCGGCGGGCTCTTATTACACCTACGAAAGCAGCTCCCAGCAGTATGTGGTGGTGCAACCGCCGACTGCCGTGCCGGCGCCGCAGCCCACGCCGCAAGGCAATGGCTATGACGTGGTGGCGTATCCCACCAACGGCCAGTCACCGGCCCAGGTGCAGCAGGACGGTTATGACTGTTATCGCTGGGCCGTGCAGCAAAGCGGTTTCGATCCGCAGCAAGTGACCTACGCCCCCGACCCGGCGGTGGTGCAAACCTACCGCCAGGCCCAGGGCAACTGCCTGAGCAGTCGCGGCTATCAGGTGCAGTACTAGGTTTTATTGCCCGTGACTACTTCCCGCGGGTCGGCGTGCACCAGCACTTCGGCGCGCGGGTAAGCCTTGTGAATGGCATCGGCGGCCTGATCGCTGATCCCGTGGGCGACTGACAGCGTCAACTCCCCCGGCAGCTCCAGGTGCAACTGCACAAACCAGTGGCTGCCGGAAATCCGCGTGCGCAGATCATGTGCACCCAACACCCCCGGTACGCCACGGGCCAGTTCCAACATGTGCTGGCTGACGTCCGGCGGCAGCTCTTCATCCATCAACACCGCAAAACTTTCCCGAGCGATCTGGATTGCGCTCCACAAGATGTAGGCAGCGATGCCCAGGCCGAACCAGGCGTCCACTTGATGGTAGCCAAAACCCGCCAGCACCAGCGCCACCAGGATGCTCCCATTGAGCATCAGGTCTGAGCGGTAGTGCAGCGAATCCGCGCGCACGGCGTTGGAGCCGGTTTCGCGGATCACCCGGTGTTGCAGCATTAATAAGGCGACGGTCAACGCCAGGGAAAACACGATCACACCAATGCTCAACCATGGCGCGCCCACCGGTTCCGGGTGCTGCAGCCGCTCGTAGGCCTGGAACGCGATCAGCACCGCACTGCCGCCGATAAACAGCGCTTGCGCCATGCCCGCCAGCGATTCTGCCTTGCCATGCCCATAACGGTGATCGTCATCGGCCGGGCGCAGCGCGTAATGCACCGCGAGCAAATTCAACAGCGAGGTCACGCCGTCCAGCAGCGAGTCGGTCAACCCGGCGAGCATGCTCACCGAGCCGCTGAACCACCAGGCTATGGCCTTGGTGATAATCAACGCACAGGCCACACCCACCGAAGCGCGGGTGGCCAGGCGCAAGAGCCTGGCGTGTTCGGGACTGCTGGTCATAGACGGCTCGACTCCTTACGCAGCGGATTGCAGGCCCAGGCTGGCGAGCTGTTGCACGCTGCCTTTGAACTGGATCATGCGCGGGTCGTCCAGCGGCAGGGTGCGGCCGGTTTCTTTCTGAATGATGCTTTGCAGCTTGGCATTGTCGACCTTGCCGTCGGCGCCGATGGCTTCGTGGAGTTTTTCCGGGGCGACTTGGGCGGTCTTGCCCGGTTCGAAGTAGATGGCGCCGGTGGCGAAGTCCACACCAAAGGCGATCAGGCCTGGGATTACGTAGAACAGCAGGCCCACGGCATCGAGCACGGCAATCGTCGGGTCGATCTTGCCGTCGATCTGGCCGCGGCGGTCCGGGTAGAAGATCGATCCGCAAGCCGTCAGTTGGCTCAGCAGGGTGACGGCGAGGACACCGCCAATGACACGGGAAGCGATACGCATAAAAAATCTCCTGAACACGATTGAAAGGTGACTATAAGCCAGATCTACCAGGCGACGATGTTCAAATGTGGGAGCGGGCTTGCTCGCGAATGCGGTCTTTCAGTTAATACATCTGCTGACTGATCCACCGCATTCGCGAGCAAGCCCGCTCCCACATTCAACCGTGTTCCCATTAGGATCGGGTTGTGTCTTTGAGACCAGCGTCGGCATCCGGCAGTTCGCCGTTATACTCGCCGCTCTGCTTTGGAGCCAGTATGAATTCGTTGCCGATTGATGATGTTTTACCCGCCCTGCGTGACGCCTTGGCGAATCGCCATGAAGCCGTGCTGGAAGCGCCGCCCGGCGCCGGTAAAACCACCCGCGTGCCCTTGGCCTTGTTGAATGAGCCATGGCTGGCCGGGCAAACCATCCTGATGCTCGAACCGCGTCGCCTGGCCGCCCGCGCCGCTGCCGAGCGCTTGGCCAGCGAGCTGGGTGAAAAAGTCGGTGAAACCGTCGGTTATCGCATTCGGCTGGACAGCAAAGTCGGCCCCAACACGCGCATCGAAGTGGTCACCGAAGGCATTCTCACTCGCCGCCTGCAGGACGACCCGGCGTTGGACGGCGTGGGCCTGCTGATTTTCGACGAGTTCCACGAGCGCAGTCTCGACGCCGACCTGGCGTTGGCCCTGAGCCTGAACGGCCGCGACCTGTTTCGCGATGAGCAGCCGCTGAAAATCCTGCTGATGTCCGCCACCCTCGAAGGCGAACGCCTCGCCAGCCTACTGGACAACGCGCCGATCCTGCGCAGTGAAGGGCGCATGTTCCCGGTGCAGATGCGTTGGGGGCGGCCGTATCAGGCGGGTGAATTTATCGAGCCGCGCCTGGTGCAGACCATCCTTGAAGCCCTGCATGACGAAACCGGCAGCGTGCTGGTGTTCTTGCCGGGGCAGGCGGAGATTCGGCGGGTCAATCAACAACTGGCCGACGCCCTGGGTGATCGTACCGATGTGCTGCTGTGCCCACTGCATGGCGAACTGGATTTGAACGCCCAGCGCGCTGCTATCGATCCCGCGCCCGCTGGCAAACGCAAGGTCGTGCTGGCGACCAACATCGCCGAGACCAGCCTGACCATCAATGGCGTGCGCGTGGTGATCGACGCCGGCTTGGCCCGCGTGCCGCGCTTCGACCCGGGCAGCGGCATGACCCGCCTCGACACCCAGCGCATCTCCCGCGCCAGCGCCACGCAACGGGCTGGCCGGGCAGGGCGCCTGGAACCTGGTGTGTGTTATCGCTTGTGGTCCGAGGACCAGCATGAAGGCCTGGCTGCTTACGGCAGCGCGGAGATCCTCGCCGCCGACCTGGCGGGTTTGGCCTTGCAGTTGGCGCGTTGGGGTGTGACGCCTACACAACTGGTGTGGCTGGATGTACCGCCGACCGCTGCGTATGCCCAGGCGCAGGACTTGCTGATGCGCCTCGGCGCCATGAATGAAGGCACACTCACCGCGCACGGCCAGAAGATGGCCGAGTTGCCTGCTCATCCACGTATTGCCCATTTACTCTTGCGC
Organism: Pseudomonas sp. 58 R 12; assembly: GCF_900005865.1. Taxonomy (NCBI): domain Bacteria; kingdom Pseudomonadati; phylum Pseudomonadota; class Gammaproteobacteria; order Pseudomonadales; family Pseudomonadaceae; genus Pseudomonas; species Pseudomonas sp. 58 R 12. The sequence goes on along the minus strand of NZ_CVTP01000002.1, from coordinate 22,946 downwards.
GGGCAGGACTTGGGGCTCGCGGCGACGGCGTGTGATGTTGCCGCCCTGCTGGGTGAGCGCGACATCTTGCGCGGTGGCGGCGCGGATTTGCACAGCCGCCTGGCGCTGTTGTCCGGCGAAGAACGTGCGCGTGGCACGCAAGGCGGCGTACAGCGCGCCAAGCAACTGGCCCGGCAATATCGCGGCTACCTGAGAGGCAAGGCCACGCAACCGGTGGTCGATCCCGATCACCCGCGCTGGCTCGGCGCCTTGCTCGCCCTGGCCTACCCGGACCGCGTCGCCCAGCAACGCCGTCCCGGTGGCGCCGAATACCGTCTGGCCAATGGCCGTGCCGCGTTGTTCGCCGAGGCCGACAGCCTGATGAAGCAACCCTGGCTGGTGATCGCCGACCTGGGCAGCCGCCAGGGCCAGCGTGAAGAACGCATCTACCTGGCAGCGGATTTTGATCCGGCGCTGTTCGACACGGTGCTGGCCGAGCAAGTGCGCAATGTCGACCAATTGGATTGGGACGAGCGCGAAGGCGTCCTGCGCGCCGAACGCCAACGCAAAGTCGGCGAACTGGTGCTCAGCCGCGAACCACTGACCGGCCTCGACGAATCCGCGCGCAGCCAGGCGCTGGTCAACCTGGTGCGCCGCAAAGGCCTTGAACTGCTGCCGTGGACGCCTGAGCTACGGCAATGGCAGGCTCGCGTCATGCTGCTGCGCCAACTCGACGCCGGCAAAACCAGCGAATGGCCCGACATCAGTGACAGCGCCTTGCTCGCCAGCCTTGAACACTGGCTGATGCCGTACTTGGGCAAAGTCTCGCGCCTGAGTCATTTCGCCAACCTGGATATCGCCAGCTACCTGCACAACCTGCTGCCGTGGCCGCTGCCACAGCGCCTCGATGAACTGGCTCCGCAGCATGTGAAAGTGCCGTCGGGTTCGTCAGTGCGCTTGGACTACAGCGAACACCCGCCGATTCTGGCAGTGCGTTTGCAGGAATTGTTCGGGCTGGCGGACACCCCGCGCATTGCCGGCGGGCGTCAGGTGGTGAAGTTGCACCTGCTGTCCCCGGCGCGGCGGCCGGTACAGGTGACCCAGGACCTGGCGAACTTCTGGCGCAGTACCTACGCCGACGTGAAGAAGGATTTGAAGGGGCGGTATCCGAAACATTACTGGCCGGATGATCCGTTGGTGGCCGAGGCGACGGCACGGATCAAACCGCGAAAGTAGGCGCAACAGCTATCTATGTGGTGTGGGTTATTGCGCGGCGGGCAGCAGGAAGCGTGCGATCACCGGCAAATGATTGGAGATGCGCAGCGTGTCTTCCTGGCGCACCTTGGCTTCCACCCGCTTGATCCGTGGGCTGTAGAACAGGTAATCCAACGTGCGATCTGGGCCGTCCACGCTCGGGTCATTCGGGAAGTGCGTCAGCCATTTCTCACGGTCGATGCCGCTGGATTGGCTGTTGCTGGGGATCATCGGGTATTTGTCCCACAGCATATGCAGCTCGCTGTCCGGCGAATATTGCCCGCGCTTACCGGCGTCCAAACGCAGGAATTGACCCAGGGGCAGCAGGTTGAAATCCCCGCCGATCAGCCAGGGTGTGCCACGGCCTTCGAGTCTGTCCAGCAGTTTGACCGTGGTTTTTACTTGCTCCTGCACCGCGCTGCGTCCGGGGGCATCGCCGTCCAGGCGCGTGTTGATCACTGCCAGTTGGCCGCCGTCGCTGAGCGGCAGGTAGGTCAGCAGCAAGGCCGGCTTGGGTTGGAACTGGCGGCTGAGGATATTGGCCTCGGATGCCGGCAATTGCAGGCGTTCGGCGTGTTCGATCTGGTAGCGGCTGAGGGTCGCCAATTTGCGGCCGACACTGCCGAAGATATGCAGGTTTGGCACAAAGTCGGCTTTCCAGTCGAACGTCTGGGCACTGCACGGGTAGAGGTCGACCAGGCGTTCCTGCAAAAGGGCGAGCTGGTCTTGGTAGTGGGAAGGCTTGGCGTTTTCGTCGAGTTCCTGCAGCAGCAGGATGTCGGGTTGTTCGTCGCGAATCACCCGCGCCACTTCGTCGAGGCTGGCGGCCATGTCTTCAACCGTGGGGCGATCATCGGGGCCGCTGCCGTCGGCGGTGTCGTACCAGAACACGTAGTTCTTGCCGGCCAGGTATTGCACGTTCCAGGTCATGACCTTGAGCGCCTGCCCCGGCAGCAAGGTCGGCGCACGCGGGGCGACGCAGCTCACCGGCAGGGTTTCCTTGGCCTCGGGGCGCCAGGTCAAGCTGTAGATCAAGGCCGTCAGCAGGCCCGCGACGATCAGCAGGCCCAGCAGGGTGATGCGCAATAAACGGGTCATCGGCTCGGCTTATAGCGTTTCAAGAGTGGTGCGGAGCATATCACCGCGCGTCGGCATCGCCACCGATCAACATGAATAAACGGAACAGCACCACGCTGGTAAACAGTTGAAGGAAGCTGTGGGCGCTGTCCATCAATAGGCCCAGCAGCGGCGCCGGTTCTGGATAGGCTGCCACGCTGGCGCCTTTGAGCAGCCACAACGGCGTCATCACGCACAGCAGGCACACCAGGATTCGCCAGAAATGCCCACGGGTCAGGCGGAAGCTTTCCTTCATGGCCTCCAGCGCCGGCATGCCGCGCAGCACCAGCAAGTATTCGGCGAACGCCAGCACCACCATCAGCCACAGGCCCGGCAGGAAGTACAGCGACAGCCCCAGCAGAATCAGCAGCGTGCTCATGGCCGTCAGCAGGGCGAAGCGCGGCCACAGGGTCAGGGCCATGGCCCATACGTCCTGGTTGCGCGGCGACTCGCCACGGGTGCGGGCATCCAGGAACAGAATCAACGCGCCGGTGTACAGCGGGTAGACCAGCAACCCCACCACCACGCTGTAACCGGGGAACGCGTCCGGGCCGACCATGTGGTTGAGCACCTGTTGCAGCAGGGCTTCGAGAATCACCAGCGGCAAACATAGCTGGACGATGGCGCCCAGGTTGTGTCGGGTGAAACGCAAGGAGTCGCGCAATACGTCTAACGGATTCATCAAGTTCATCGCAGGCCTGAAAGCAAGGGCAACACTTTAACCGATCAAGGCTGGCGGTACGCAAACGTAAACCTTGAGTAAAGACCATTGAAACAACTCGTAACACCCCCATAACTGAGACAGCGCCTGATTAAAGGCGAGACCACGATTTTTCTACCGGCAATCTAACGAGGTCGCCATGAACAGCGAAGAGCAAACCCTGATCGATGGACTGTTTTCACGGTTGCAGCAAGCCGAAACGGACTCAGCCCCCCGCGACGCCCAGGCCGAAGCGCGGATCAAGGAGCACATGACTCGCCAACCGGCGGCCGGGTATTACATGACCCAGTCGATCCTGGTGCAGGAACACGCGCTCAAGACACTCGACGCGCAGAACAAACAACAGGCGCAGCAAATCCAGCAATTGCAGGAGGAGTTGCAACGGGCCAAATCCGCGCAACCCACCGCTTCGGGTGGCGGTGGTTTCTTGTCGAGCATCTTTGGCGGAGGCGGTTCACGTGATTCGCAACCGGCACAGAGCGCGCCGGCCTCTTCCGGCGGCGGCTGGCGTGAACCGGCGCGGCCTTCCTTTGGCCAGCCTGCGCCGCAGCAAAACTACGGCGCCCCGCAGCAGAGTTATCAACAGCCACAGCAAGCGCCAGCCGCTCCAATGGGCAGTGGTTTCCTCGGTGGCGCGTTGAAAACTGCTGCCGGTGTGGCCGGTGGTGTGATGTTGGCAGAGGGCATCAGCAGCCTGTTCAACCACAACTCGCAACAGCCGCAAGTCGTCGAGGAAATCATCCGCGAAGAGCCCGCGCCTGCCAGTGACAGCGGCAACTGGGGCAACGATGACCAGAAGTTTGCCGGCAATGACAACTGGGGCAACGACAACGCCTCGGACAGCTTTGCCGACAGCGATTACTCCGACGATTCTTCTTCCTTCGGCGACGACGATTCCTTCGTCTGACGCACCTTGACCGGGGTGCTTCGTCGCCCCGGTCTGATTTTTCCCGGAAACGTTCTCGCGGCTGGCATACTGGCAGCCTTTCCGGGCGCTGGCGCCTGGCTGTCATGAGGAAGTGCGGTGAAGAAAATTGCAGTGTTCGCCGATGTGCAAAACCTCTACTACACCGTCCGCCAGGCCTATGGTTGCCACTTCAACTACGCCGCCCTGTGGGCTGACATCAGCTCGCGGGGGCAGATTGTCGAGGCCTATGCGTACGCCATCGACCGCGGCGACAGCAAGCAGCAGCAATTCCAGCAGATCCTGCGCAACCTGGGCTTTACGGTAAAACTCAAACCCTACATCCAGCGCAGCGACGGCTCGGCCAAGGGCGACTGGGACGTGGGCATCACCCTCGACATCATGGACGCCGCCGACCACGTCGACGAAATCGTGCTGGCCTCCGGCGACGGTGATTTCGACATGCTGCTCGACCGCATCATCCACAAGCACGGCGTTGAAGCCGTGGCTTACGGCGTGCCGGGGCTGACGGCCAACTCACTGATCCGCGCTGCCAGTCGCTACGTACCCATCGAAGGCGCGTTGCTGCTCAAATAAGCGCTGCGGCTTAATACATTGTTAGACGGAGTTGGAACAGGTTGGAACGTATAGCGGTCATCGACTTTGAAACCACCGGCATCACCCCGAGCAGCCACTGCCGCGCTACGGAAATCGCCGTGGTTATCCTGGAACGCGGCCAGATCGTGGACCGCTACCAGAGCCTGATGAACGCCGGGGTACGCGTCCCCGGTTTTATCGAACAACTCACCGGCATCAGCAACGCCATGCTGCGCAGCGCACCGCCGGCTGAGCGGGTTATGAATGAAGTCAATGAATTCGTCGGCACCACGCCCTTGATGGCGCACAATGCCGCGTTCGACCAGAAGTTCTGGGACTACGAACTGGGCTTGATCCGCCGCACCCGCCTGCAGAAATTTGCTTGTTCGCTACTGCTGGCTCGCCGGTTGATGCCCACCGCGCCCAACCACAAACTCGGCACGCTCAACGCCTTCGCCCAACTGCCCCACACCGGCAAGGCTCACCGGGCGATGGCGGATGCGGAGATGGCCGCCAACCTGACCGCGCACCTGGCCCAGCAACTGCGCGGCACCCACGGCCTGCGCGAACTGTCCCATGAGTTGCTGTGCACCTTGCAAAAAGTGCCGGCGGCGAAGATCAATGAGCACCTGAAGAAACATCGCGGGTTCTGATCCGCCTTTGTAGTGAGCGGGCTTGCCCCGCGCTGGGCCCCAAAACCTGGCACCGAGTGCTAACTGAAAAATCGCGGCGGCCTTATTGGGGCTGCTTCGCAGCCCAGCGCGGGGCAAGCCCGCTCACTACAGCGCCCGATCCACCACCCCGTGGTTGACCGCGTGCAGTCCAGGTAACTCGGTTCATTGTGGGAGCCGGGCTTGCCCGCGATGGCGGTGGGTCAGCCGCCACTCTTCCCGATCCCCTCCAACTGCCCCAACGGCACCCGCCGCTCTATCGCGCTCGACAAAATGATCGAGGTCTTGCTGAACCCGAACTTCGCCACCCGATTAATCAGGTTTTCCAGCTCCGGCATGGTGCCCACTGCCGCTTGCATGATCACGCACGGATCACCCGTTACCCGATGGCACTCGGTCAGCTCAGGGATCTGCGCCAAGGCGTCGTAGGTTTTTTGGCTGCCATGGTTAGTCAGCCGCAACTCCATCACGCATTGAATCGGCAAGCCGACTTTGGACAGGTCCACCTTGGCCTGATAACCGGTGATCACGCCACTGGCCTCAAGCTTCGCCACTCGCTCAGCGACGGCGGGGGCGGAGAGGTTTACCTTGCGGGCGAGTTGCGCGTAGGAGGCGCGGCCGTCTTCGAGCAGGGCGCTGAGGAGCAGGCGGTCGTATTTGTCCATGATAAGGCTCCGGTAACGCGTGGCTTTCGAAAGCATGGCTTATAGCGCTGATTACCATGCTTTGAAAAGTGTATGGGCGGTTTAAACAGGTTTTGTAACTTATGTTTATCGACCTGCTTTTTTAGAATAAGCCTCCCTACATCTGCCATAGAGCTGCTCAATGCCTGGCCCACGTCGCTTTCCCTTACCGTTGATCGCCGCCTTTTTTGCGTTGTATGTGATCTGGGGGTCTACCTACCTGGTGATCCGGATTGGTGTGGAGTACTGGCCGCCGTTGATGTTGGGTGGGATTCGCTTTTTGCTGGCGGGCGCGGCGATGTACGGCTATTTACGCTGGCGCGGGGCGCCGGCGCCGACGTGGGAGCAGTGGAAGGCCGCCGCCAAAATCGGCATTTTGCTGCTGACTTTCGGCAACGGCGCGGTGACGTTGGCCGAACACTCGGGTGTGTCGTCCGGCGTTGCCGCACTGGCCGTGGCCACCGTGCCGTTGTTCACCTTGCTCTGTGGCTATTTCTGGGGCGCGCGTAATACCCGTCTGGAATGGGCCGGGGTGGTCCTGGGGATTATCGGCATCGCCATGCTCAACATGGGCAGCACGTTGCAATCGAGCCCCACGGGCGCTGCCTTGCTGTTATTTGCTGCCGCTTCGTGGGCATTTGGTTCGGTGTGGAGCCGGCGCTTGCCGCTGCCTCAAGGGGCCATGGCCAGTGCCGCAGAAATGTTGGTGGCCGGCGTCACGTTGTTGATCGGCAGCGCGTTGACCGGTGAACGCCTGCAGGCTATGCCACCGCTGGAAGGTTGGCTGGCCCTGGCTTATCTGGCTGTATTCGGTTCGATCATCGCCTTTAACGCTTATATGTACCTGCTCAAGCATGTACGCCCGGCGGCGGCTACCAGCTATGCCTACGTCAACCCGGCGGTGGCGGTGTTGTTGGGGATCGTATTCGTGGGCGAGACCATCGGCATGGAAGAAGCCCTGGCCATGTTGGTGATTATCAGCGCGGTGCTATTGATCAGCCTGCCCCAGTGGCGCAAGCCGAGGCCGGAAATAAGGTAAACTGCGGCGCATTACGCCCTTGCGCTGAATTTTTCCTACGGTAAATACATGACTTTCGCCACCCTTGGCCTGATCGAACCCTTGCTGCGCGCCCTTGAGACGCTTGGCTACCAGACCCCGACGCCGGTGCAGGCGCAAGCCATTCCGGCGGTGCTGGCCGGTCGCGACCTGATGGCCGCGGCCCAGACCGGCACCGGCAAGACCGCCGGTTTCGCCGTGCCGCTGCTGCAACTGTTGACGATGGAAGGGCCGAAAGTCGCTGCCAACTCGGCGCGTGCGCTGATCCTGTGCCCAACCCGCGAGCTCGCCGAACAGGTTCACGCCAGCGTTGCCGAGTACGCGCAAAACCTGCCGCTGACCACTTACGCCGTGTACGGCGGCGTGAGCATCAACCCGCAGATGATGAAGCTGCGCAAAGGCGTCGACATCCTGGTCGCTACGCCTGGCCGCCTGATTGACCTGTTCCGCCAGAACGCGCTGAAACTCAACCAGTTGCAAACCCTGGTGCTGGATGAAGCCGACCGCATGCTCGACCTGGGCTTCTCCGAAGAGCTTGCCAACATTTATCGCATGCTGCCGAAAAAGCGCCAGACCCTGCTGTTCTCCGCCACCTTTTCCGACGAGATCCGCACGCTGGCCGGTCAGATGCTCAACGACCCGCTGACCATCGAAGTCAGCCCGCGCAACGTCGCCGCCAACACCGTGAAGCAATGGGTGGTGCCGGTGGACAAGAAGCGTAAGGCTGAGCTGTTTGTGCACCTGATGCGCAAAGGCCGTTGGAAGCAGGTGCTGGTGTTCGCCAAGACCCGTAACGGCGTGGATGCGCTGGTGGATAAGTTGCAAGGCCTGGGCATCAATGCCGACGGCATCCATGGCGACAAGCCGCAAGCCACCCGTCAACGTGCGCTGGACCGTTTTAAATCGAGTGATGTGCAGATCCTGGTGGCTACCGATGTGGCGGCCCGTGGCCTGGACATCGAAGACCTGCCGCTGGTGGTCAACTTTGACCTGCCGATTGTGGCCGAGGATTACATCCACCGCATCGGCCGCACCGGGCGTGCGGGCAATACCGGTGAAGCGATTTCCCTGGTGTGCGCCGATGAGGTGAACATGCTATCGGCCATTGAGATGCTGACGCGTCAGACGCTGAGCCGGCATATGGAGCAGGATTTCGAACCGGAGCATCGCGTGCCGGACACCGATGCCAGCGGGCAAGTGGTGAAGAAGCCGAAAAAACCGAAGAAGCCTAAAACGTCGGGTGGTGGCGGTAAGCGCAACCTGGGTAAGTGGGTGGACAGTGGGGATGCGGCACCGGTGGAGCCTTCGATCAAACCGGTGCGCAAGGTGCCTGTGTTTAATACTGGGCCGCGTAAGAAGAAGTGATTGTGCGGCGTTGCTGATGGCCTCATCGCAGGCAAGCCAGCTCCCACATTTGACGGTGTTCACACATCAAAATGTGGGCGCTGGCTTGCCTGCGATGGCGGCTCTAGATTCACCACACATCTCAGCGGTTAAGCCATTCCAGCATGCCACGCCCAGCCGCCCGTCCGCTGGCAAAGCATCCCGTCAGTAGGTAGCCCCCCGTCGGCGCTTCCCAATCCAGCATCTCCCCCGCACAAAACACCCCCGGCAATTGCTTGAGCATCAAGCGCTCATCCAACGCCTCAAACGGCACGCCGCCTGCCGTGCTGATCGCCTCATCCATCGGTCGCGTCTTCACCAGCGTCAACGGCAGCGCCTTGATAGCCACCGCCAGTTGCGCCGGATCGTTGAAGTGCTCTGCCGGTGCCAACTCACGCAACAGCGCCGCTTTCACCCCATCCAACCCCAACTGACTGTGCAAATGCTTGCTCATCGAGCGCGAGCCACGTGGCTTGGCCAAGGCAGCCTGGACCTTATCCAGCGGTTTGCTCGGCAACAGGTCGATGTGCACCGTGGCCGAACCGTCGCGGTTGATCGCTTCGCGAATCGGCGCCGACAGTGCGTAGATCAAACTGCCCTCAATGCCGGTGGCAGTGACCACACATTCCCCTAACCGAGGCTTGTCATCCCCCAAGCCGATGGCGACGTTTTTCAACGGCGCACCGGCGAATTTACTGACCATCAATTCGCTCCAGGCCGACACCTCGAAGCCACAATTACTGGGTTGCAATGGGATGTAAGGCACGCCTTTGTCTTCCAGCAACTTGAGCCAGGCACCGTCAGACCCCAGCCGCGACCAACTGCCGCCGCCAAGGGCCAGCAACGCTGCATCGCTGTGGACAGTTTTCTCGCCATCCGGGCTGTGGATAAGTAAGTCGCCCTCGGTATTCCAGCCCACCCAGCGATGGCGAGTGTGGATAACCACGCCTTGATCGCGCAGGCGCTTGAGCCACGCACGCAGTAGGGGAGCGGCTTTCATGTCCGTAGGAAATACGCGGCCGGAGGTGCCGACAAAGGTTTCGATGCCCAAGCCATGAATCCATTCGCACAACGCTTCGGCACCAAACCCACGCAACAAGGGCGCCATATGCGGCGCGCGCTCGGCGTAACGTGACAGGAACGCCGGGTACGCCTCGGAATGGGTGATGTTCATGCCGCCCACGCCGGCCAGCAGGAACTTGCGCCCCACCGAGGGCATGCCGTCGTACAGGTCCACGCGCACGCCTGCCTGGCTCAAGACTTCAGCAGCCATCAGCCCGGTAGGGCCGCCGCCGATAATGGCAACGTGAAGAGCAGGGGTCTGAGGCATGGGCTGGGCTACGGTCGCTGAATAGGCCGAGCATTCTACCCGAGGACGGCACAACTGCCTGATCAAAAAATGTACAACTTCCTACAGGCCATACTGCTTCTGGCTTTCAGGCGCTTACGCTCAACTTATCCACAGGTGGTTCCACAGGCATTGTGGGTAACGCCCACGGTTCAATGACAACCTGATGACGTCCACACCCGTTGCGCACTGTGGTGGAGGATGCCGTGGCGGCGGGCGAGGGCCGGGCGGTCCTTGCTGTAGCCGCCGCCGATCACGCCCATCACCGGGATGTCGCGGCCCAGGCAGTGGCGCATGACGCTTTCGTCGCGGGCGGCGACGCCTTGGTCTGTCAGCTTGAGGTAACCGAGGGCGTCGTCTTTATGTACATCGACGCCCGCGTCGTACAACACCAAGTCCGGTTGATAGAGCGGCAACAGGTAGTTAAGGGCGTCGTCCACCACCTTGAGGTAATCGGCATCGCCCATGCCCATCGGCAGCGGAATGTCCCAGTCGCTCTGGGCTTTGCGCGCCGGGAAGTTCTTTTCACAGTGCAGCGACACGGTGATGGCGTCCGGCGTGTCGTGGAGGATGCGCGCGGTGCCGTCACCCTGGTGCACGTCGCAGTCGAAGATCAGCACGCGGTTGACCCGGCCGCTGGCCAGCAGGTAATGGCTGATCACGGCCAGGTCATTGAAGATGCAAAAACCGGCCGGGTAATCGTAATGCGCGTGATGGGTGCCACCGGCCAGGTGGCAGGCCAGGCCGTGTTCCAACGCCTGTTCCGCCGCCAGGATAGAGCCGCCGACTGCACGCACGGTGCGCCGGGCCAAGGCTTCGCTCCAAGGCAGGCCGAGGCGCCGTTGGTCTTCGCGGGACAACTCGCCGCTCATATAGCGCTCGATATACCCAGCGTCATGGGCCAGGGCCAGAATTTGCGGTGGGCACAGTTGTGGGCGCAGCAGTTGGCTGTCGTCGGTCAGTCCCGTGGACACCAGGTGGTCGCGCAACAGGCGGAATTTGTCCATGGGGAAGCGATGGTCCGCCGGGAACTCGGGGCTGTAGTCATCGTGGTAGATCAATGGCAATGGCATGGGATTTTCTGACGGGAACCTGCGACGGATCTTACCAGCGCTGTACACTCACGCACATGGCAAGGGAGGGGACCCATGGAGCCGATACTCGAATTGGAAAGCGCACGGCTGGTGCTGCGCCAATGGCGCGACAGCGACCTGCTGGAGTTTGCGCGCATGTGCGCCGACCCGCAGGTGATGCGCTATTTCCCGGCCAAGCTGAGCCATCTGGAAAGCGCTGCGTTGATCGGCCGGATTCGTGGTCATTTCGCCGAATACGGCTTTGGCCTGTGGGCATTGCAGCGCAAGGACACCGGTGACTTCATTGGCCTTACCGGGTTGCTGAATGTCAGCTTCGAAGCGGATTTTACCCCGGCGGTGGAAATCGGTTGGCGCCTGGCTCGCGAACACTGGGGCCTGGGTTACGCCAGCGAGGCGGCGTGGACCGCGCTGCGCTGCGGTTTCGACCGCTTGCAACTGGACGAAATCATCGCCTTCACCACGCAATCCAATCTGCCATCACAAAAAGTCATGCAGGCCATCGGTATGCATTACGATCCCCAGGCAGATTTTGAACACCCCAAGGTCGCAGCCGATGACCCGCTGCGCCATCATGTTTTGTATCGCATCACCCGCGCCCAATGGTTGGACACGCTGCACGGATAAGCAGCCCGGAATGCCCTATCGATTGTTGTAGGAGTTGCTCTATGAGCCAAGTATTGGAAGATCTGGTGGACTTGCTGACCCTGGAGCCGATCGAGGAAAACCTCTTTCGCGGCCGCAGCCAGGACCTGGGTTTTCGCCAACTGTTCGGCGGCCAGGTGCTCGGCCAATCCCTGTCGGCCGCCAGCCAGACCGTAGAAGAAGCGCGGCACGTGCATTCCCTGCATGGTTACTTCCTGCGTCCTGGTGATGCGGCGTTGCCGGTGGTGTATTCAGTGGACCGCGTACGCGACGGCGGCAGTTTCAGCACACGTCGTGTGACGGCGATCCAGAAGGGCCACCCGATCTTTACCTGCAGTGCCTCGTTCCAGTACGACGAACAAGGCTTCGACCATCAGACCACCATGCCCGTAGTGGTCGGCCCGGAAAACTTGCCGTCCGAGCTTGAGCTGACCAAACAGCGTGCGCACTTGATCCCCGAGCATATGCGCGACAAGTTGCTGTGCCCCAAGCCGATCGAAGTGCGCCCGGTCACCGAAAAAGACCCGTTCAACCCGCAGCCATCCGACCCGGTCAAGTACGTGTGGTTTCGTGCCGACGGCGCGTTGGCCGACGCGCCGGCGCTGCATAAGTACCTGCTGGCCTACGCCTCTGACTTCGGCCTGTTGACCACCTCGTTGCTGCCCCATGGCAAGACCGTGTGGCAGAAAGACATGCAGGTCGCCAGCCTCGACCATGCGCTGTGGTTTCACGCTGACCTGCGCGCCGATGACTGGTTGCTGTACGCCATGGACAGCCCGTGGGCCGGCAATTCCCGTGGGTTCTCCCGGGGCAGCGTGTACAACCGCGCCGGGCAACTGGTGGCCTCGGTGACCCAGGAAGGCTTGATTCGCCATCGCAAGGACTGGGCATGAGCCTGGCGGACGTTACGCACTGGGTGTTCGACATGGATGGCACGCTGACGGTGGCCGTGCATGATTTTGCGGCCATTCGCGTGGCCCTGGAGATCCCGCCCGAGGACGATATTCTCACGCATCTGGCGGCGTTGCCCGCGGATGAGGCGGCGGCCAAGCATGCCTGGCTGCTGGAGCATGAGCGCGAGTTGGCGCTGGGTTCGGTCGCCGCAGATGGCGCGGTTGAGTTGGTGCGCGAACTGGCCGGGCGGGGCTATCGGCTGGGCATCCTGACCCGCAATGCGCAGGAGTTGGCCCACGTTACGTTGGAGGCGATCGGCCTGGCGGACTGTTTTGCCATCGAGGATGTGCTGGGGCGTGATGATGCGCCGCCGAAGCCGGACCCGGGTGGTTTGCTGAAACTGGCGGTAGCCTGGGATGTCGCGCCGAGCGAGATGGTGATGGTCGGCGATTACCGCTTCGACCTGGATTGCGGCCGAGCGGCAGGTGCGCGGACGGTGTTGGTTAACGTGCCGGAAAACCCGTGGCCGGAGTTGGCGGATTGGCATGCCGAGGATTGCGCGGCGCTGCGCCGGATGATCCAGCCCAGACAATAGAGATCAAATGTGGGCTTCTTCAGGGGGGGTTATTGGAACAGTACCTTCTGGCCCTCCGGCGACGTAAACATCCCATCCCCGTTATGCCCCACTCCAGGCACTTCCACCAACCTGTGGCCCAACTGCGGATGCCGCTGCTGGAGGTAGTCAAAATAGTTGTGCCCGCGAATCAGGCGATACGCGCCTTGGGTCTCGGCTTCACAGCTTTTATCCAGTGCCGGGTGGTTTGGGTCGGTGTCCTGCTGGCCCAGTAGATAGGTAACGTTGCGTGACACATAAACCCGCTCAAGCTGTTCGGCACTCTGGCCCTTGGCGTAGGCCGGCAAGTGTTGCATGCCATATTTCCAGTCGTCGAAGCCTGGGCAGTTGGCCGCGTCGAACTTCAGCGGGCGCTGTGGGCTGAAGTAGGCGTAGGAAGACGGATTGGCCACCACATAGCGCAAGCGGATGCCTTCGGTCAGGAGGGTAGGGTGTTCGTGCCCGGTGAGGGCGAAACGCTGCACCACTTGGCCGCCGCCGGAGTGGCCAGCCACCACAATTTCTTTCAGCGCCGGGAACAGCGTGCGATTGCCCAGGTGCTTGATGATCTGGTCGAGGGCGCCGTACGAGCTGACCTGGCCAGGGCCGGTCGAGGACTCGCCGGCCATCCAATCATTGCCCTTCCAGCGCAGTACCTGGTTGTCCAAGTGGTTGCGCTTCACGTCGAACTCATTCAGAAACTGCGGCGCTATCACCAGCGTATGGGCAGCTTGGCCTGCGTGTTCGGCGGCGTCTTCACCGCTTTGCAGGTAAGTCTGCGCGTTACGCAGGCGACCATGCACGATGATCAACGCACGGGTGACCTGGGGCAGCGGCTGGCGCCAGTCCTGGCTCACGCCGACGCTGAGGTCACCGGCATCCAGGTGAAAACGATCGGGACTCACGACGTTGACGCCATGTTCCGCGGCCAAGGTGGTAGAGCAGGCCAGCATCAAACCCAACAGCAATCCCAATCGTTTAGTCATCTAGAGACTCTTGGCCGTAAACGTATCGCATTGATTGATCTGGCCCTGGGCGAAGCCAGTCTTGAACCAGCGTACCCGCTGTGCCGAGGTGCCGTGGGTAAACGAGTCCGGTACTACACGGCCCTGACCCTGTTGCTGCAAGCGGTCGTCGCCAATCGCGTTGGCCGCATTCAGCGCTTCTTCAATGTCGCCGGGCTCCAGCCAGTTCAAGCGCTTTTGCGCACGGTTGGCCCACACCCCGGCGAAGCAGTCGGCTTGCAGTTCCTGACGGACCAGCAGGCCTCCGTCGCCTTCCATTTGCCGGCCCTGTTGGCGCGCGGCCTGGATTTTCGACGAGATGCCGAGCAACGTCTGCACGTGGTGCCCGACTTCGTGGGCGATCACATACGCCTGGGCAAAGTCGCCGGCGGCCTGGAAACGTTGCGACATTTCCCGGAAAAACTCCAGGTCCAGGTACACCTGCTGGTCAGCCGGGCAATAAAACGGACCGCTGGCCGAGGTGGCGCCACCGCAGGCCGAATTCACCCGGCCACGGAACAGGATCAGTTTCGGATTCTTGTAGGCCAACCCGTTTTCCTGGAACACCTGGCCCCAGGTGTCTTCGGTATCGCCCAGGACGGCCCGCACAAAATCGGCTTGCTCATCGTTGGCCGGCGGCGCCTGGCGCGATTGGGTGCTCACTGACGGTGCCTGTTCCATCTGGCCGGTCAACTGACCGAGGATCTGCATCGGGTCCTGGCCGGTCAGCCAGCCGATGCCGACGATCAGCACAATCGCCGTCAGGCTCAGGCCTTTGCCGCCACCAAAGCGCATGCCGCCCCCACCGCCGCCGCCGTCACTGCGGGCATCCACCACGTTGTCGCTGCGTCGGCCTTTTTTCCATAGCATGTGGGCAATCCTCTGGGTGATGACAGTGTTTGATTATGGTCGTTATTAGCGGCAATAGCCTTCGCCGGTATCGACAATCAGGCAGTCCTTTTTATCCGCGAGCCATTTCAGCCCGGTGGCGGCACCGTCGCCAGCCCGCAATAGCTGTGGACCGTCGGGGCGGGTGAAGGCGATGCCGTCTTCGGCGGCTTCACCCTTGAAGGTGCCCGAGTCATCGGCGTCCAGGCCGTATTGCATGGTGAGGATGTAATGACCACGGCCAATGCTGTCGTCCTTGGCGATGGTCAGGTTGAGGCCTTCGACGCCGATCCACTTGCCGACCCATTTGTCGGTGGGCGGGGTCTCTGGCACCAGGGTGGCCTGCACCGAAGCCGGGGCAGGTTTGGGTGCTTCCTTCGCTTCCTGATTGCAAGCGGTGAGCAGGGCAAGGGCAGACAGAACAAAGAGGGTTTTTTTCATAGCGGCAGGGCCTTGGTTAAAAAGTGTGCAATACGGCAATCAACGTGCAGCGTTGGACTCGAATCCCGTGATTTAGTGCGCTGTTCGCACGGTGTTTGGTTATGCTCTTGGGGCAGACTCCGGCCCAGCTGCTAGATTACCGGGTTGAGCGCTATTTCATTCAGTGCTCCGTGTTCAGCCCGTCACGCAAGAGAATTCAATGACCGTCAGTACTCCTCTATCCGGCGTCAACCATCCTTTCAAGGGCATCCTGCTGATTGTGCTGGCGACGTTCCTGTTCTCCAGCCACGACGCCTTGTCCAAATACCTGGCGGGGTTCTACCCCGTCGTGATGGTGGTGTGGGCGCGTTACCTGGTGCATACCTTGTTGATGGCCGGCATCTTCCTGCCGCAATCAGGCCTGCGTGTATTGCGCAGTAAACGACCGGGGATGCAGGTGGTGCGGGCGCTGTGCCTGCTGGGCACCAGCCTGTTTTTCACTGCGGCGCTGCATTACATCCCGCTGGCGGAAGCCACGGCGGTGAACTTCCTCGCGCCGATCCTGGTGACGGCGCTCTCGGTGCCTCTGCTCGGCGAGCACGTGACGCGCGGCCAGTGGCTGGCGGTCATCTGCGGGTTTGTCGGCGTGCTGATCATTATCCACCCCGGCGGCGAGCTGTTTACCCCGGCCGTATTGCTGCCGCTGTGTTCGGCGCTGTTCTTCTGCTTCTACCAACTGCTCACGCGCATCCTGAGTAAATTCGACACCCCCACCACCAGCAACTTTTTCGCCGGCCTGTGCAATACCTTGGTGATGAGTGCGATGGTGCCGTTCTTCTGGCAGGTCCCGACGCTGTGGCATGGCGTGTTGATGCTGGCCCTGGGTACCTGCGGGATGACTGCGCACTTGATGCTGACCCAGGCGTTCCGCTTCGCGGCGCCGGCCTTGTTGGCGCCGTTCGGCTATTGCCAGATCGTATTCGCGGGGTTGTTGGGCTGGCTGGTGTTCAACCATACCCCCGACTTGACCACGGTGGTCGGCATCGGGGTGATCTGCATGAGCGGGCTGGCCGCTGCCTGGCAGCAGCGGCGCAGGTAGATCAGACGTCTACGGTAGGAATCTTGCGCGGCGCCATGAAGTACATCCAGGTCAGCGCAATGAAGTACATCGCCGGGATCAGCGTGAACAACACGGTGTAGTTATTGTTGGTCACGGTAAGGATGTGGCCGACGATCTGAGTCATGAACATGCCGCCGATGGCCGCGCACATGCCGCCGAAACCAAACACCGTGCTCATCATGTGCTTGGGCGTGTAGTCCATCACCAGGCTCCAGATGTTGGCAGTCCAGGCCTGATGCGCGCCAATCGCCAGGGAGATGGCAAACACGGCGACCCACAGCTGGCTGGAGCCGGCCGCCATGATCACGCCGACGATGCAGCAGGCAAACAGCAGCATCGACAGCAGCCGCGCCTTGATCGAGTTCATGCCACGGCCGATCAGGAACGACGACAGAATCCCGCCTCCCACGCTGCCGAAGTCGGCGGTCAGGTAAATGATGATCAGCGGGATGCCCATCTGGGTGACGTTGATGCCCAGGTTGTATTGCTGGTTCAGGAACGGCGGCAGCCAGTACAGGTAGAACCAGAACACTGGCGCGGTCAGCGCATAGGCGATGGCGAAGGCCCAGGTGCCGCGCATGCGCAGGATGCGGCTGAAGGGTACGCCGGGTTGTTCCGGTTCGACTTCCCGTTGCACGTAGTCCAATTCGGATTGTTTAACCGTCGGATGGTCTTCCGGGTTGTAGTACTTCAAACCCCAGAACACTAGCCAGATCGCGCCCAGTGACGCCATGCACAGGAACGCTGCCTGCCAGCCCCACACGTGCAGGATCAACGGCAACAGCATCGGTGTCATCATCGCGCCCACGTTGGTGCCGGCATTGAAGATACCGGTCGCCACCGCACGCTCACCGGCCGGGAACCACAGGCGCGTGGTTTTGACGCACGCCGGGTAGTTGGCGGCTTCGGTCAGCCCGAGGATGAAGCGGCACACCATAAAGCCGACCGCCGAAGTGGCCAGGCCGTGGGCGCCCGTCGCCAGGCTCCACAGCAATACCGCGCAGAAGAACACGCGTTTCACGCCCACGCGGTCGATCAGTCGGCCCTGCAGCACAAAGCCGATGGCGTAGCCGACCTGGAACCAGAAGTTGATGTTGGCGTAGTCCATCGCCGTCCAACTCATCTCTTTGGCGAGGATCGGCTGCATGACGCCCAGCGCGGCGCGGTCGATGTAGTTCAGGGTGGTGGCGAAAAACACCAGGGCCAGCATGCCCCAGCGCGTTTTGCCCACGGCCAGGGCGCCGCGGATCTTGTCGCCGATGCCGGCGTGCGGGGTGCCTGGGCGCGCGGCCAGGGCGGAATTTTGCAGAGGCATGAGGTCGTACCCGTTTTTTGAAATTTTTATGGTGTGTTCTGGGTCTGTTGCGTCATCGATGGTGCGCAGTGGCTAAAAAATCGTCAATTCGCCAAACCGGCATAGTGTTCGATAATCGCACCAAAAACTAACCGGTTCGTACATTTTAATTGCTGCGTGTAGGCTGGGGGCGAATAATTTGCTGCAAACAACAATTGCCGGGAGTCGCCCATGCAACGTTCCATCGCCACTGTTTCCTTGAGCGGCACCCTGCCGGAAAAGCTCGAAGCCATTGCCGCCGCCGGGTTTGATGGGGTCGAAATCTTCGAGAACGACTTGTTGTACTACGACGGCAGCCCCCGTGAAGTCAGGCAGATGTGCGCCGACCTCGGCATTGCCATCACCTTGTTCCAGCCGTTTCGCGACTTTGAAGGTTGCCGCCGTGACAGGCTGGCGCGCAACCTGGAACGCGCCGAGCGTAAGTTCGACTTGATGCAAGAGCTGGGCACCGACCTGGTGCTAGTGTGCAGCAATGCGTCGGCCGACTGTGTAGGTGACGAGCGCATTTTACTCGATGACCTGAGCCTGTTGGCCGAACACGCCGGCCGCCGAGGCCTGCGCATCGGCTATGAAGCCCTGGCCTGGGGCAAGCATGTGAACACGTGGCAACAGGTGTGGAACCTGGTGCGTCAGGTTAATCACCCAAACTTGGGCGTACTGCTCGACAGCTTCCACACCCTGTCCCTGAACGGCGACCCGAGTGCCATTGCCGAGATCCCCGGCGACAAGATCTTTTTTGTACAAATGGCCGACGCGCCAATCCTGGCCATGGACGTCCTGGAATGGAGCCGACATTTCCGCTGCTTCCCCGGCCAGGGCGAATTCGACCTAGCGGGGTTCCTCGCGCCGATCATCAAGAGTGGCTACACCGGGCCCCTGTCCCTGGAAATCTTCAACGACGGCTTCCGCGCCGCGCCCACCCGTGCTAATGCGGCGGATGGCCTGCGCTCCTTGCTGTACCTGGAGGAGAAAACCCGCGAACGCCTGAAGCAGGAAGCACCGGCGCAACCGGTCGAGATTTTGTTTGATACCCCGGCCGCCAGCGAATACGACGGTATCGAATTCCTCGAATTCGCTGTCGATGAAAGCCTCGGCGCCAAGCTGACGCACTGGCTGGAACGCCTGGGCTTCGTCAAGGCCGGGCAGCATCGCTCCAAGAGCGTGAGCCTGCTGCGCCAGGGTGATATCAACCTGATCCTCAACTGCGAACCCTATTCTTTTGCCCACAACTTTTTCGAGGCCCACGGGCCGTCGTTGTGTGCCACCGCGATCCGGGTCAAGGACAGCGCCAAGGCGCTGGAGCGCGCGGTGGCCTACAAGGGCCAGCCGTATCGCGGCCTGGTCGGGCCTAACGAGTTGGAATTGGCCGCGGTGCGCGCACCGGATGGCAGCCTGATTTACCTGGTGGACCCAAGTGAAGGCACGCTGTACGACACCGACTTCAACCTGCAAACCGCTTCGACCACCAGCGGCGGCCTGTTGCGCATTGACCATATGGCGATGGCCCTGCCGGCCGACAGCCTCGACAGTTGGGTGCTGTTCTACAAGAGCCTGCTGGATTTCGAGGCCGATGATGAAGTGGTGCTGCCCGATCCTTACGGCCTGGTGAAAAGCCGCGCATTGCGCAGCCGGTGCAGCTCGATTCGCCTGCCGCTGAACATCTCCGAGAACCGCAATACCGCCATTTCCCATGCCCTGTCGAGCTATCGCGGCTCGGGAGTGCACCACATTGCCTTCGATTGCGCAGATATTTTCGCCGAAGTGAGCCGCGCCAAGGAGGCGGGGGTGCCGCTGCTGGATATCCCGCTCAACTATTACGATGACCTGGCGGCACGTTTCGACTTTGACGAGGAGTTCCTCAGCGAGCTGGCGTATTACAACGTGCTGTACGACCGCGACGCTCAGGGCGGTGAGTTGTTTCACGTGTACACCGAACCCTTTGAAGGGCGGTTTTTCTTCGAGATCATCCAACGCAAGAACGGCTATGCCGGCTACGGTGCGGCCAATGTGGCGGTGCGCTTGGCGGCAATGGCCAAATCGCGCAGCGGTGCGGTTCGCCAGGCGCGTTTATAACGGCAGGCCGGCGCTTTCTTTCAGGCAGCATCGCGGCCCATAATCACGGCCTGCACAACACTGGCCGTGAGCGCACCATGACCTCCGAGGCACCCCGCAAGAGTCGTAAGAACAACCCGGAAAAGACCCGCGAGAACATACTCCAGGAAGCCATTGTGGAGTTTGTCCAGCAGGGCCTTTCCGGCGCTCGCGTGGATGCAATCGCCGAGCGCATCCACACCTCCAAGCGCATGATCTATTACTACTTCGGCAGCAAGGAGCAGTTGTACGTCGAGGTGCTGGAAAAGCTCTACGGCGACATTCGCACCACCGAAACCCAGATGAACCTCACCGCGCTGGAACCGCGCGAGGCGATCCGTCGGCTGGTGGAATTCACCTTTGATCACCACGACCAGAACGTGGATTTCGTGCGCATTGTCAGCATCGAAAATATCCACAATGCCGAGTACGTGAAGCGCTCGGATGCGATCAAGGCGATGAACAGCAACATTCTCGAAGCGCTGGGCGCGACGTTGCGTCGCGGGGCCGAGATGGGGGTGTTTCGCGAGGGGCTGGAGCCGCTGGATGTGCATTTGCTGATCAACTCGTTCAGCTTTTACCGTGTGTCCAACCGCCATACGTTCAGCGAGATCTTTCAGATTGAGTTGTCGGATGAAGCGATTAAACAGCGGCATCGGGACATGATTTGTGACTCGGTGATGCGCTATTTGCAGGCTTGAGTGCGCGCGACTCTCAAGGCTGAAATGCAATCCCTGTGGGAGCGGGCTTGCTCGCGAATGCGGTGGATCAGTTAACACATTGAGTGACTGACACACCGCCTTCGCGAGCAAGCCCGCTCCCACATTTGGATTCGGTTACTACAGTGAAATGTTCATGCTCTGGAAGTGCGCCAACATCCGGTCTGCATCCGGCACCTCCCCACTGAACAACTCAAACGCCTTCACCGCCTGAAACACCGCCATGTTGCCGCCATCCAGCGTGCGGCAGCCCAAGGCGCGGGCGTCGCGCAGCAGCTCGGTCTCGAGTGGGAAATACACGATTTCCGCGACCCATAACTCAGTGCGCAACAGAGCGGCCGGCACCGGTGTGCCGGGCAGCTTGGCCATGCCCATCGGCGTGGTATTGACCACGCCGTCGGCCTCGGCCATCGCGTTCTCCAAGTGGTTGCCGACCTGGGCCCGGCCAGCACCGAAACGTTGCGTGAGGTTATCCACAAGGTCGCGGGCGCGATTGGCGTCCACGTCGAAAATGCTCAACTGCTCCACACCTTCCGCCAACAGCGCGTGGGCCACCGCTGCGCCCGCACCGCCAGCGCCCATCTGCACCACACGTTGGCGCGCCACGTCATTCAAGTTGCGTCGAAATCCTTCGGCGAACCCCAGGCAATCGGTGTTGTGGCCGATGCGTTTGCCGTCCTTGAACACCACTGTATTGACCGCACCGATGCCACGGGCCTCGTCGGACAGTTCATCGAGCAGCGGCAGGATCGCCTGCTTGCAGGGGTAGGTAATGTTCAGCCCGGTGAAGTGCATCAGCTCGGCGGCGTGCAGCAGGTCGGGCAGGGCGTTGATGTCCAAGTGCAAGGGCTCAAGGTCGATCAAGCGATACAGGTAGCGCAGGCCTTGGGCATCACCTTCCTGTTCGTGCAGGGCCGGTGTGCGGGAAGCCTGGATGCCGGCGCCGATCAGGCCAGCGAGGATGCGCGGTTTCATCGGGCCGACCCTTTGAGCAGATGGCTGAAATGTTCCAGGGCCAGGTGGTAGCCATGGCTGCCGAACCCCGCCAGCACCGCCTTGGCGATGGGCGACACAAAGGAGTGATGGCGGAACGCTTCACGGGCATGCACGTTGGACAAGTGCACCTCGATCACCGGCACTTCACTGGCTACCAGCGCGTCGCGAATGGCTACGGAGGTGTGGGTCCAGGCCGCCGGGTTGATCACGATACCGGCGCAACGGGCGCGGGCGCCGTGGATCCACTCAAGCAGTTCGCCTTCGTGGTTGGTCTGGCGAAATTCGATTTTCAGCCCGAGCTGTTCGGCGCTGCGGCCACACAGCGCGGCGACGTCGGCGAGGGTTTCATGGCCGTAAGTGGCGGGCTCGCGGGTGCCGAGCAAGTTGAGGTTGGGGCCGTTGAGCACCAGCACGATGGGCGGCATTGAGGGTTTCTCCACAGTTCTTGTTAGTTGTGTGGATAAAATGTACTGGTTAGTTAATTTGGTCAATTGATGGCGGCGGATGTGTTCGATAATCGAACCGTTAATCAGACCGTTCGTACAGTTGAATCAGATTAGATATCAATTGAAAATCATTCTCGACAACGCTTAAGATGCCGCCTGTTTCCTTAACATTCCAGGGAGTCGGTTTGTCGGACGTGGATCTCAAAGGCCTGTTTCTCAAGCACGCCGATACCCTGCGCGGGTATCTGGCGCGCAAGGTACGGGACCCGCAGTTGGCCGCAGACCTGGTGCAGGAGAGCTTCCTGCGCCTGGCGGAAAAACCGGCCGGCGAGCGCATCGACAATTCCCAGGGCTATCTCTATCGGACGGCGAGCAATCTGCTGATCGACCATATTCGCCAGGAAGCGCGGCGCAAGACAGACTCCGTGCCCCATGAGGCGCTGGCCGAGATTGAAGATGAAGTGGCCGGGTTGGAGGCTCAGGCAATGGCGCAGCAACAGCGACAGGCATTGAAGCAGGCACTGGCGGAGTTGCCGGAGCGCACCCAGCAGATTTTCCGTCTAAACCGCATCGAAGGCATGACCCACGCCCAGGTCGCCCGGCACCTGGACATCTCCGACAGCTCCGTGCAAAAGCACCTGGCCAAGGCCTTGGCCTACGTGATGCAGCGCTTGCAGGACGGCGAGGGGGTGCCATCCGACGAATGAGTTACCGAAATACGCCAGGTCAGACGTCACAGCGTTATATAACGAAAAATTCGAGATTCACACGTGAATAGCCAGGGTCCGCAACAGCACAGCATTACCGAGGCGGCCGCCGAGTGGGCGGTGCGCTTGCACGCCGGTGCCCTGACCGACCAGGAGCAAGCCGAGCTGCGGCATTGGATCGCCTGCGACAGTCGCCACGAAGCGGCACTGCGTTTTGCCGAACAGACGTGGGCGGCATTGGGCGA
>NZ_CVTP01000010.1:0-4167 GCF_900005865.1 Pseudomonas sp. 58 R 12 | reverse complement strand
GGACGCTCCAGGTACCCCCGGGCTACGCCCTCGCCGCCCAGGTACAACTCGCCCGCCACGCCAATGGGTTGCAGGTTGAGTTGCGAGTCCAGAACATAGCCGCTGCGATTGCCCAATAGTGTGCCGATTGGCGCGTAGACGGCGCCGCATGGGTCTCCTTTGCGGGCCTTCCACAGCAACGGCGTGACCACGGTTTCGGTGGGGCCATAGCCATTGAACAGGTAGGTTGGCTTGAGTGCGCGCCAGGCCAGGTCGTAACTGGCTTGGGCGACGGCATCACCGCCGAAGCAGTACACACGAACAGCCGGTGGGTTGCCGTCGCGTTCAGCGTGTTCGGCCAGCTGTTGCAGGTACACCGGCGGGAACACGGCCATGGTCACGTTATGGCGGTGCATTTGTTCGTAGGTGTATTCGGGCAGCCACAGGCTGTCGTCACGGATCAGCACGCTGGCACCGTTGATCAGTGGGTGCATCCAGCCTTCGTGAGAGCCGTCGAAAGCGAATGACATGAAGTGCAGTTCGCAGTCCGCCGGGCTGGTTTCGTAGCGCTCGCCGGTCGCGATAATGTGCGCCACCAATGGGCCGTGGGAGACCGCCACGCCCTTCGGCATGCCCGTGGAGCCGGAGGTGTAGATGACGTACGCCAGGTTGTCGCCGTCCAATTCGACGTGCGGTGCGGTATCGCTGTAATCGCTCCAGTCTTCGGTGCGATCAATCGCCAGGCTATCCAGGCCGTCGGGGATCGGCAGTTGCTGCAAGGCACGGGTGTGCGTCAGCAACAATTGCGCACGGCTGTCTTGCATCATGTACAGCAGGCGATCACGCGGGTATTCGATATCCAGCGGCACGTAGACACCACCGGCTTTCATCACCGCAAGAAACGCCACCATGCTCTCGGCACTGCGCGGCATGGCAATCGCCACGCGCACTTCGGGGCCGACGCCTCGGGCGATCAAGGCATGTGCGAGGCGGTTGGCCTGGCTGTCCAGCTGGCCATAGCTCAGGGTTTGCGCATCGAACTTCACCGCCACCGCATTGGGGTTTTCAGCCGCGCGGTCGGCGAACAGTTCATGGACCAGGCGCGTGGCCGGGAAGCCAGAGTCGGTGCGATCCCACAGTTGGAGAATGTGCTGTTGCTCGTCACGGTCCAGCAGGTTCAACTGACCAATGTTCTGTTGCTGATCGGCAACCATCGCCTGCAAGAGGTTCTGCCAATGCCGCGCCATGCGCTCAATGGTGGCAGCGTCGAACAGATCGGTGGCGTACCCCAGCGACGCCCAGAGCCCGTCCGCACTCTCCTGCACATCCAGGTCGAGGTCGAAATGGGCGGTACGCCGATCCCACGCCAAGCCTTCAATACGCAAGTGGGCCAAGGCTTGCGGCGCGTCGCCCGGGCGCCCTTCGGCCTGGTGGTTGAACATCACCTGGAACAGCGGGTTGAGGCTCAGGCTGCGCTCGGGCTGCAAGGCTTCGACCAGTTGCTCGAACGGCAGGTCCTGGTGCGCCTGGGCATCCAGGGCACGCTGTTTGACCTGAGCGAGCAACTGGGCAACGGTGGTGTGCCCGTCGATATCGGCCTTGAGCACCTGAGTGTTGACGAAAAAGCCGATCAGCCGCTCGGTTTCGACGCGATTGCGGTTGGCGACGGGCACACCGACGCGAATATCCTGTTGGCCGCTGTAGCGGTGTAACAACGTCTGGAACGAGGCCAGCAGCAACATGAACAGCGTCACGCCCTGCGCCTGGGCCAAGGCCTTGAGATCGGCGGCCAGGGCGGTTGGCAGCGGCACCTCCAGACGCGCGCCGCGGTGGCTCTGCTGCGCCGGGCGCTGATGATCGAGCGGCAGCTCCAGCACGGGTTGTTCACCGCCGAGCAGTTCACGCCAGTAGTCGAGCTGGCGGGCCTTCTCGCCGGCTTCCATCCAGGTGCGCTGCCACACGGCATAGTCGGCGTACTGGATCGGCATGCCCGGCAGTTGCGGCGCCTGGCCCTGGCTGAACGCGGCATACAACTGCACCAGCTCGTCGACCATCACTTGCATCGACCAGCCATCGGACACGATGTGATGCTGCACCAGCACCAGCACATGCTCGTCTTCAGCCAAACGCAGTAAGGTCACACGCAGCAAGGGCCCTTGCTGCAAATCAAAGGGACGGGCGATCTCGGCCTCGACCTGCGCTTGCAGATCAGCTTCGTCGACCCCACGCACGTTGATCGGCAAGGCGCCGTCAGGCTGAATCACTTGCCGCGCACCGTCCGGCTGTACCTGCACACAGGTGCGCAGGCTTTCGTGACGGGCCACCAGGGCGTCGAAACTGCGTTGCAGGGCCGAGACATCCAACGCACCTTTGAGGCGCAAGGCGCTGGGGATATGGTACGCCGCGCTGTCCGGGTCCAGTTGCCAGAGGAACCATTGGCGTTCCTGGGCGTAAGACAGCGGCAGCGGTTGTTCGCGACCGACCGCGATAAGTGGCGGTGCCTGCTCACCTTCCGGCGCTTCCAAGGCTTGCAGGGCGCTGGCAAAACCTTCGAGCCTGGGTTGCTCGAAGACCAGCTTCAGCGGGACTTCACGGCCCAATACATGGCGCAGGCGCGAGACCACCTGCATGGCCAATAACGAGTGGCCGCCCATTTCAAAAAAGTGGTCCGTCAGCCCTACCCGCTCGGCGCCCAGGATATCGGCCCAGACAGCGGCGACCTGTTGCTCCAGTTCGGTGACGGGCTCGACCCACAGCTGCTGCGATTGGCTGGCATCGGGCTTTGGCAGCGCCTGGCGATCCAGTTTGCCATTCGGGTTCAGCGGCATGCGTTCAAGGAAAACCAGGTGCGCCGGCACCATGTAGTCCGGCAGTTGTTCACGCAGAGTCGACTTCAGGGCTTCGGCGTCGGTTTGCTCGCTGACCAGATAGGCCACCAACTGGTTGTCGGCAGCCAACACCAGGGTTTCACGTACGCCGTCCTGGGCCAGCAACAGCGCTTCGATTTCCCCCAGCTCGATACGAAAACCACGGATTTTCACCTGATGGTCGACCCGGCCGACGTACTCGATTACACCGTCAGCGCGGTAGCGCGCCAAGTCACCCGTGCGGTACAGGCGCTCACCGGTTTCGCCGAACGGGTCCGGTACAAAACGCTCGGCCGTCAGCAACGCCCGGTTCAGATAGGCACGCGCCAAGCCGCAGCTGCTGCCGATGTACAACTCGCCCACGGCGCCCAGCGGCGCCAGGTTCAAGTCACGATCCAGCACATACAACGCCCGCCCTGGCAGTGAACGGCCAATCGGGCTGGCGGTGGCGCCGATCAGTTCGGTGCCTGATGTGCAGTCCAGCACGCTCGATACAACAGTGGCCTCCGTCGGGCCGTAGGTATTGAGCAAACGCACATGGCCAAGCCCGGCCTTGAGCCACTGCGCCGGGCCGTCCAGCGGCATGGCTTCGCCACCGATGTGGATCTGGCGAAGCGAACCGTAAGCACGCGGGCCAGCGGCCAGGCAGTCGAGCAGGAACAGGTTCCAGTAGGCGGTCGGCAAGTCGGCCAGGGTAATGCCCTGGGCGATGATTTCCTCGTACAGCCGCGCACTGTCCCACAGCTCGGGACCGCGCAGCACAACCGTGGCGCCATGGGTCAACGCCGGGTACAGCTGTTCAACAAAACCGTCGAAGTTCAGGGTAGCGAATTGAAGAACGCGGTCTTCCGAGGTCAACCGTGAATAGCCAGCAGCAATGCTGGAAAACTCAGTCAGCGCCGCATGGTTGATCGCCACGCCCTTGGGTTTGCCGGTGGAGCCGGAGGTGTAGATCACATAGGCCAGGTTCTGCGAAAAAACCGTTATCTGCGGATCGCTTTCAGGGCACAACGCCAGGTGCGCATCCGCCAGATCGACCGTCGCCATGCCTTCGGGCAATGGCATCGCCACATGAGACTGGGTCAGCACCAGGCGCACGCCGCTGTCTTCAAGCATATGCAACAGGCGTTCACGCGGGTATTGCGGGTCCAGCGGCACATAGGCGCCGCCGGCCTTGAGCACTGCCAATAGGCTGACCACCATGTCGAACGAACGCTCGACCGCCACGCCCACCAGCACTTCCGGGCCAATGCCCTGGCCGATCAGGTGATGCGCGAGGCGGTTGGCCTGGCGATTCAGTTCGGCGTAGCTGATGGACTGG
>NZ_CVTP01000023.1:0-4931 GCF_900005865.1 Pseudomonas sp. 58 R 12 | reverse complement strand
CGCTCGGCGCCCAGGATATCGGCCCAGACAGCGGCGACCTGTTGCTCCAGTTCGGTGACGGGCTCGACCCACAGCTGCTGCGATTGGCTGGCATCGGGCTTTGGCAGCGCCTGGCGATCCAGTTTGCCATTCGGGTTCAGCGGCATGCGTTCAAGGAAAACCAGGTGCGCCGGCACCATGTAGTCCGGCAGTTGTTCACGCAGAGTCGACTTCAGGGCTTCGGCGTCGGTTTGCTCGCTGACCAGATAGGCCACCAACTGGTTGTCGGCAGCCAACACCAGGGTTTCACGTACGCCGTCCTGGGCCAGCAACAGCGCTTCGATTTCCCCCAGCTCGATACGAAAACCACGGATTTTCACCTGATGGTCGACCCGGCCGACGTACTCGATTACACCGTCAGCGCGGTAGCGCGCCAAGTCACCCGTGCGGTACAGGCGCTCACCGGTTTCGCCGAACGGGTCCGGTACAAAACGCTCGGCCGTCAGCAACGCCCGGTTCAGATAGGCACGCGCCAAGCCGCAGCTGCTGCCGATGTACAACTCGCCCACGGCGCCCAGCGGCGCCAGGTTCAAGTCACGATCCAGCACATACAACGCCCGCCCTGGCAGTGAACGGCCAATCGGGCTGGCGGTGGCGCCGATCAGTTCGGTGCCTGATGTGCAGTCCAGCACGCTCGATACAACAGTGGCCTCCGTCGGGCCGTAGGTATTGAGCAAACGCACATGGCCAAGCCCGGCCTTGAGCCACTGCGCCGGGCCGTCCAGCGGCATGGCTTCGCCACCGATGTGGATCTGGCGAAGCGAACCGTAAGCACGCGGGCCAGCGGCCAGGCAGTCGAGCAGGAACAGGTTCCAGTAGGCGGTCGGCAAGTCGGCCAGGGTAATGCCCTGGGCGATGATTTCCTCGTACAGCCGCGCACTGTCCCACAGCTCGGGACCGCGCAGCACAACCGTGGCGCCATGGGTCAACGCCGGGTACAGCTGTTCAACAAAACCGTCGAAGTTCAGGGTAGCGAATTGAAGAACGCGGTCTTCCGAGGTCAACCGTGAATAGCCAGCAGCAATGCTGGAAAACTCAGTCAGCGCCGCATGGTTGATCGCCACGCCCTTGGGTTTGCCGGTGGAGCCGGAGGTGTAGATCACATAGGCCAGGTTCTGCGAAAAAACCGTTATCTGCGGATCGCTTTCAGGGCACAACGCCAGGTGCGCATCCGCCAGATCGACCGTCGCCATGCCTTCGGGCAATGGCATCGCCACATGAGACTGGGTCAGCACCAGGCGCACGCCGCTGTCTTCAAGCATATGCAACAGGCGTTCACGCGGGTATTGCGGGTCCAGCGGCACATAGGCGCCGCCGGCCTTGAGCACTGCCAATAGGCTGACCACCATGTCGAACGAACGCTCGACCGCCACGCCCACCAGCACTTCCGGGCCAATGCCCTGGCCGATCAGGTGATGCGCGAGGCGGTTGGCCTGGCGATTCAGTTCGGCGTAGCTGATGGACTGGTCGCCCAGACACAGGGCAATCGCGTCTGGGCGCTGCCGCACCTGGGCTTCGAACAAACGATGTACGCCCTGTTGAACAGGTGCCGCTGCGCCGCCAGCATTCCATTGGTGCAACAGGCGCTGCTGCTCAGCGCTGTCAAGCAACGCGAGTGCAGCAATCGGCTGCCGCGCATCGCTGGCCACGGCGGCCAACAGGTTCTGCCAATGCTGCGCCAAGCGCGCTACTGTCGCGGCTTCGAACAGGTCAGTGGCATAGCTCAACGAGGCCCACAGGCCTTCAGCGGACTCCTGGGTGTCCAGGCTCAGATCGAAATGCGCCGTGTGGCTGTCCCATTCCAACCCTTCCACGCGCAAGCCGGGCAACTGCTCGCCACGCGGCACGCGGGCCTCGGATTGATGGTTGAACATCACTTGGAACAGTGGGTTGAGGCTCAAGCTGCGTTCAGGTTGCAGCGCTTCCACCAGCTGCTCGAAAGGCAAGTCCTGATGGGCCTGGGCATCCAGGGCCCGGCGCTTGGCCTGCTGCAACAGTTGGGCAAAGGTCATTTGCCCGTCGATGTCGGCCTTGAGTACCTGGGTGTTGACGAAGAAGCCTATCAGACGCTCGGTTTCTACACGATTGCGGTTGGCGATCGGCACACCCACGCGGATATCCGACTGGCCGCTGTAGCGATGCAGCAAGGTCTGGAACGAGGCCAGCAACAGCATGAACAAGGTCACGCCTTCGCGCTGCGCCAGGGCTTTGAGGGCTGCGACGACGTCGGCCTCAAGACCGATATCCAGCCGCGCGCCACGGTAACTCTGAACAACCGGGCGTGGATGATCCAGCGGCAGCTCAAGTACTGGTTGCTCGCCGCCGAGCAGGTCGCGCCAGTACGTCATCTGGCGCTGCTTCTCGCCGGCCTCCATCCAGTCGCGCTGCCACACGGCGTAATCGGCGTATTGCAGCGTCATCAGCGGCAGTGACGCCGACTGGCCCTGGCTGAACGCGGCATACAGCTGCACCAGCTCATCGACCATCACCTGCATCGACCAACCATCGGACACAATATGGTGCTGGACCACTACCAGTACATGCTCCAGCTCGCTCAGCTGCAACAGCGTGACCCGCAGCAGCGGGCCTTGACGCAGGTCGAAGGGTTTGGCGATCTCGGCTTCCACCCGCGCCTGCAACTGCTCGGGTGAGGTGTCCTCAAGCCGGGCGTAATCCAGCAACAGCGCAGACTCCGGCAGGACACGCTGTACGGTGCGCTCGCCCTCGCTGACAAACACCGTGCGCAAGGTTTCATGACGCGCCAGCAAGGCGTCGAAACTGCGTTGCAACGCGGGGCGATCCAACTGCCCGCTCAGGCGCAATGCAGTGGGCACATGATAGGCCGCGCTGTCGGGCTCCAATTGCCAGAGGAACCACTGGCGCTCCTGGGCATACGACAGCGGTAACGCGCGGTCACGGGCCAGCGCGCGCATCGGCGGCGCCAGCGGCGTTGCGTCCAGGGCCTGCAAAGCCAGCACAAAACCTTCCAGCTGCGGCTGTTCAAACAGGGTGCGCAGCGCGACTTCCCGCTCCAGCAACTGGCGCAGGCGCGAAATCACCTGCATGGCCAGCAATGAATGCCCGCCCAGCTCGAAGAAGTGATCCGCCAGGCCAACACGTTCAACCCCCAGCACATCGGCCCAGATCGCGGCGACTTGCTGCTGCAACGCGGTCACCGGTTCAACCCACACCCCTTGGGATTGAGCCGCCTCCGGCGGCGGCAGGCCCTTGCGGTCCAGCTTGCCATTGGGGGTCAGTGGCATCTGCGCCAGGAACATGAAGTGCGCTGGCACCATGTAGTCCGGCAGGCGGGTTTTCAGGGCGCGGCGCAGGCTGTCGCGGAACTCGGCCTGGTCGGCCAGGGTGGCGTCTGCCGGAACCACATAGGCGACCAGTTGCTTACCGGTCGGGCCGTCTTGGGCGACTACAACGGTTTCACCGACGCTGTCCTGTTCACGCAGGCACGCTTCGATTTCACCCAGCTCGATACGGAAACCGCGAATTTTCACCTGATGGTCGACGCGACCAAGGTAATCCACCACGCCATCCGGACGGCCACGGGTCAAGTCGCCGCTGCGATACACGCGACTGCCAGGTTTGCCGAATGGATCCGGCACAAAACGTTCCGCGGTAAGTGCCGGACGCTCCAGGTACCCCCGGGCTACGCCCTCGCCGCCCAGGTACAACTCGCCCGCCACGCCAATGGGTTGCAGGTTGAGTTGCGAGTCCAGAACATAGCCGCTGCGATTGCCCAATAGTGTGCCGATTGGCGCGTAGACGGCGCCGCATGGGTCTCCTTTGCGGGCCTTCCACAGCAACGGCGTGACCACGGTTTCGGTGGGGCCATAGCCATTGAACAGGTAGGTTGGCTTGAGTGCGCGCCAGGCCAGGTCGTAACTGGCTTGGGCGACGGCATCACCGCCGAAGCAGTACACACGAACAGCCGGTGGGTTGCCGTCGCGTTCAGCGTGTTCGGCCAGCTGTTGCAGGTACACCGGCGGGAACACGGCCATGGTCACGTTATGGCGGTGCATTTGTTCGTAGGTGTATTCGGGCAGCCACAGGCTGTCGTCACGGATCAGCACGCTGGCACCGTTGATCAGTGGGTGCATCCAGCCTTCGTGAGAGCCGTCGAAAGCGAATGACATGAAGTGCAGTTCGCAGTCCGCCGGGCTGGTTTCGTAGCGCTCGCCGGTCGCGATAATGTGCGCCACCAATGGGCCGTGGGAGACCGCCACGCCCTTCGGCATGCCCGTGGAGCCGGAGGTGTAGATGACGTACGCCAGGTTGTCGCCGTCCAATTCGACGTGCGGTGCGGTATCGCTGTAATCGCTCCAGTCTTCGGTGCGATCAATCGCCAGGCTATCCAGGCCGTCGGGGATCGGCAGTTGCTGCAAGGCACGGGTGTGCGTCAGCAACAATTGCGCACGGCTGTCTTGCATCATGTACAGCAGGCGATCACGCGGGTATTCGATATCCAGCGGCACGTAGACACCACCGGCTTTCATCACCGCAAGAAACGCCACCATGCTCTCGGCACTGCGCGGCATGGCAATCGCCACGCGCACTTCGGGGCCGACGCCTCGGGCGATCAAGGCATGTGCGAGGCGGTTGGCCTGGCTGTCCAGCTGGCCATAGCTCAGGGTTTGCGCATCGAACTTCACCGCCACCGCATTGGGGTTTTCAGCCGCGCGGTCGGCGAACAGTTCATGGACCAGGCGCGTGGCCGGGAAGCCAGAGTCGGTGCGATCCCACAGTTGGAGAATGTGCTGTTGCTCGTCACGGTCCAGCAGGTTCAACTGACCAATGTTCTGTTGCTGATCGGCAACCATCGCCTGCAAGAGGTTCTGCCAATGCCGCGCCATGCGCTCAATGGTGGCAGCGTCGAACAG
>NZ_CVTP01000024.1:53470-446278 GCF_900005865.1 Pseudomonas sp. 58 R 12 | reverse complement strand
TAACGCTGTAGAATTCGCCTCCCGCTAACGAGAGATCGGAAGCGCAAGTGGTTGAAGTTGTTGAAGAATTCTTCGAAAACTTCTGAAAATAATCACTTGACAGCAAATGAGGCTGCTGTAGAATGCGCGCCTCGGTTGAGACGAAAGATCTTAACCAACCGCTCTTTAACAACTGAATCAAGCAATTCGTGTGGGTGCTTGTGGAGTCAGACTGATAGTCAACAAGATTATCAGCATCACAAGTTACTCCGCGAGAAATCAAAGATGTAACCAACGATTGCTGAGCCAAGTTTAGGGTTTCTTAAAAACCCAAAGATGTTTGAACTGAAGAGTTTGATCATGGCTCAGATTGAACGCTGGCGGCAGGCCTAACACATGCAAGTCGAGCGGTAGAGAGAAGCTTGCTTCTCTTGAGAGCGGCGGACGGGTGAGTAATGCCTAGGAATCTGCCTGGTAGTGGGGGATAACGTTCGGAAACGGACGCTAATACCGCATACGTCCTACGGGAGAAAGCAGGGGACCTTCGGGCCTTGCGCTATCAGATGAGCCTAGGTCGGATTAGCTAGTTGGTGAGGTAATGGCTCACCAAGGCGACGATCCGTAACTGGTCTGAGAGGATGATCAGTCACACTGGAACTGAGACACGGTCCAGACTCCTACGGGAGGCAGCAGTGGGGAATATTGGACAATGGGCGAAAGCCTGATCCAGCCATGCCGCGTGTGTGAAGAAGGTCTTCGGATTGTAAAGCACTTTAAGTTGGGAGGAAGGGCAGTTACCTAATACGTGATTGTTTTGACGTTACCGACAGAATAAGCACCGGCTAACTCTGTGCCAGCAGCCGCGGTAATACAGAGGGTGCAAGCGTTAATCGGAATTACTGGGCGTAAAGCGCGCGTAGGTGGTTTGTTAAGTTGGATGTGAAATCCCCGGGCTCAACCTGGGAACTGCATTCAAAACTGACTGACTAGAGTATGGTAGAGGGTGGTGGAATTTCCTGTGTAGCGGTGAAATGCGTAGATATAGGAAGGAACACCAGTGGCGAAGGCGACCACCTGGACTAATACTGACACTGAGGTGCGAAAGCGTGGGGAGCAAACAGGATTAGATACCCTGGTAGTCCACGCCGTAAACGATGTCAACTAGCCGTTGGAAGCCTTGAGCTTTTAGTGGCGCAGCTAACGCATTAAGTTGACCGCCTGGGGAGTACGGCCGCAAGGTTAAAACTCAAATGAATTGACGGGGGCCCGCACAAGCGGTGGAGCATGTGGTTTAATTCGAAGCAACGCGAAGAACCTTACCAGGCCTTGACATCCAATGAACTTTCTAGAGATAGATTGGTGCCTTCGGGAACATTGAGACAGGTGCTGCATGGCTGTCGTCAGCTCGTGTCGTGAGATGTTGGGTTAAGTCCCGTAACGAGCGCAACCCTTGTCCTTAGTTACCAGCACATAATGGTGGGCACTCTAAGGAGACTGCCGGTGACAAACCGGAGGAAGGTGGGGATGACGTCAAGTCATCATGGCCCTTACGGCCTGGGCTACACACGTGCTACAATGGTCGGTACAGAGGGTTGCCAAGCCGCGAGGTGGAGCTAATCCCAGAAAACCGATCGTAGTCCGGATCGCAGTCTGCAACTCGACTGCGTGAAGTCGGAATCGCTAGTAATCGCGAATCAGAATGTCGCGGTGAATACGTTCCCGGGCCTTGTACACACCGCCCGTCACACCATGGGAGTGGGTTGCACCAGAAGTAGCTAGTCTAACCTTCGGGAGGACGGTTACCACGGTGTGATTCATGACTGGGGTGAAGTCGTAACAAGGTAGCCGTAGGGGAACCTGCGGCTGGATCACCTCCTTAATCGACGACATCAGCTGCTCCATAAGTTCCCACACGAATTGCTTGATTCATTGAAGAAGACGATAAGAAGCAGCCCGAAATTGGGTCTGTAGCTCAGTTGGTTAGAGCGCACCCCTGATAAGGGTGAGGTCGGCAGTTCGAATCTGCCCAGACCCACCAATTTTGTGTGGGAAACGCCTGTAGAAATACGGGGCCATAGCTCAGCTGGGAGAGCGCCTGCCTTGCACGCAGGAGGTCAACGGTTCGATCCCGTTTGGCTCCACCACTACTGCTTCTACGTTATGAAAGCTTAGAAATGAGCATTCCATCGTTATGATGGTGAATGTTGATTTCTAGTCTTTGATTAGATCGTTCTTTAAAAATTTGGGTATGTGATAGAAAGATAGACTGAACGTTACTTTCACTGGTAACGGATCAGGCTAAGGTAAAATTTGTGAGTTACTCAGTTTTGAGTATTATCGAATTTTCGGCGAATGTTGTCTTCACAGTATAACCAGATTGCTTGGGGTTATATGGTCAAGTGAAGAAGCGCATACGGTGGATGCCTTGGCAGTCAGAGGCGATGAAAGACGTGGTAGCCTGCGAAAAGCTTCGGGGAGTCGGCAAACAGACTTTGATCCGGAGATGTCTGAATGGGGGAACCCAGCCATCATAAGATGGTTACCTTACACTGAATACATAGGTGTATGGAGCGAACCAGGGGAACTGAAACATCTAAGTACCCTGAGGAAAAGAAATCAACCGAGATTCCCTTAGTAGTGGCGAGCGAACGGGGACTAGCCCTTAAGTGGCTTTGAGATTAGCGGAACGCTCTGGAAAGTGCGGCCATAGTGGGTGATAGCCCTGTACGCGAAAATCTCTTAGTCATGAAATCGAGTAGGACGGAGCACGAGAAACTTTGTCTGAATATGGGGGGACCATCCTCCAAGGCTAAATACTACTGACTGACCGATAGTGAACTAGTACCGTGAGGGAAAGGCGAAAAGAACCCCGGAGAGGGGAGTGAAATAGATCCTGAAACCGTATGCGTACAAGCAGTGGGAGCCCACTTTGTTGGGTGACTGCGTACCTTTTGTATAATGGGTCAGCGACTTATTTTCAGTGGCGAGCTTAACCGAATAGGGGAGGCGTAGCGAAAGCGAGTCTTAATAGGGCGTCTAGTCGCTGGGAATAGACCCGAAACCGGGCGATCTATCCATGGGCAGGTTGAAGGTTGGGTAACACTAACTGGAGGACCGAACCGACTACCGTTGAAAAGTTAGCGGATGACCTGTGGATCGGAGTGAAAGGCTAATCAAGCTCGGAGATAGCTGGTTCTCCTCGAAAGCTATTTAGGTAGCGCCTCATGTATCACTGTAGGGGGTAGAGCACTGTTTCGGCTAGGGGGTCATCCCGACTTACCAAACCGATGCAAACTCCGAATACCTACAAGTGCCGAGCATGGGAGACACACGGCGGGTGCTAACGTCCGTCGTGAAAAGGGAAACAACCCAGACCGTCAGCTAAGGTCCCAAAGTTATGGTTAAGTGGGAAACGATGTGGGAAGGCTTAGACAGCTAGGAGGTTGGCTTAGAAGCAGCCACCCTTTAAAGAAAGCGTAATAGCTCACTAGTCGAGTCGGCCTGCGCGGAAGATGTAACGGGGCTCAAACCATACACCGAAGCTACGGGTATCACGTAAGTGATGCGGTAGAGGAGCGTTCTGTAAGCCTGTGAAGGTGAGTTGAGAAGCTTGCTGGAGGTATCAGAAGTGCGAATGCTGACATGAGTAACGACAATGGGTGTGAAAAACACCCACGCCGAAAGACCAAGGTTTCCTGCGCAACGTTAATCGACGCAGGGTTAGTCGGTCCCTAAGGCGAGGCTGAAAAGCGTAGTCGATGGAAAACAGGTTAATATTCCTGTACTTCTGGTTATTGCGATGGAGGGACGGAGAAGGCTAGGCCAGCTTGGCGTTGGTTGTCCAAGTTTAAGGTGGTAGGCTGAGATCTTAGGTAAATCCGGGATCTTAAGGCCGAGAGCTGATGACGAGCTAACTTTTAGTTAGCGAAGTGGTTGATGCCATGCTTCCAAGAAAAGCTTCTAAGCTTCAGGTAACCAGGAACCGTACCCCAAACCGACACAGGTGGTTGGGTAGAGAATACCAAGGCGCTTGAGAGAACTCGGGTGAAGGAACTAGGCAAAATGGCACCGTAACTTCGGGAGAAGGTGCGCCGGTGAGGGTGAAGGACTTGCTCCGTAAGCTCATGCCGGTCGAAGATACCAGGCCGCTGCGACTGTTTATTAAAAACACAGCACTCTGCAAACACGAAAGTGGACGTATAGGGTGTGACGCCTGCCCGGTGCCGGAAGGTTAATTGATGGGGTTAGCTAACGCGAAGCTCTTGATCGAAGCCCCGGTAAACGGCGGCCGTAACTATAACGGTCCTAAGGTAGCGAAATTCCTTGTCGGGTAAGTTCCGACCTGCACGAATGGCGTAACGATGGCGGCGCTGTCTCCACCCGAGACTCAGTGAAATTGAAATCGCTGTGAAGATGCAGTGTATCCGCGGCTAGACGGAAAGACCCCGTGAACCTTTACTATAGCTTTGCACTGGACTTTGAATTTGCTTGTGTAGGATAGGTGGGAGGCTTTGAAGCGTGGACGCCAGTCTGCGTGGAGCCAACCTTGAAATACCACCCTGGCAACTTTGAGGTTCTAACTCAGGTCCGTTATCCGGATCGAGGACAGTGTATGGTGGGTAGTTTGACTGGGGCGGTCTCCTCCTAAAGAGTAACGGAGGAGTACGAAGGTGCGCTCAGACCGGTCGGAAATCGGTCGTAGAGTATAAAGGCAAAAGCGCGCTTGACTGCGAGACAGACACGTCGAGCAGGTACGAAAGTAGGTCTTAGTGATCCGGTGGTTCTGTATGGAAGGGCCATCGCTCAACGGATAAAAGGTACTCCGGGGATAACAGGCTGATACCGCCCAAGAGTTCATATCGACGGCGGTGTTTGGCACCTCGATGTCGGCTCATCACATCCTGGGGCTGAAGCCGGTCCCAAGGGTATGGCTGTTCGCCATTTAAAGTGGTACGCGAGCTGGGTTTAGAACGTCGTGAGACAGTTCGGTCCCTATCTGCCGTGGACGTTTGAGATTTGAGAGGGGCTGCTCCTAGTACGAGAGGACCGGAGTGGACGAACCTCTGGTGTTCCGGTTGTCACGCCAGTGGCATTGCCGGGTAGCTATGTTCGGAATAGATAACCGCTGAAAGCATCTAAGCGGGAAACTAGCCTCAAGATGAGATCTCACTGGGACCTTGAGTCCCCTGAAGGGCCGTCGAAGACTACGACGTTGATAGGTTGGGTGTGTAAGCGCTGTGAGGCGTTGAGCTAACCAATACTAATTGCCCGTGAGGCTTGACCATATAACACCCAAGCAATTTGACTACTCTAACGAGCATCAGATTGCGGTGTGTGAAGACGATAGAACCGAAAGTTCGATCTCACGAAAACACCGAAAGCTGTCACATACCCAATTTGCTGAAGCGAGGCCATCTGGCCACGACTCAGTACCCGAATTTCTTGACGACCATAGAGCATTGGAACCACCTGATCCCATCCCGAACTCAGTAGTGAAACGATGCATCGCCGATGGTAGTGTGGGGTTTCCCCATGTGAGAGTAGGTCATCGTCAAGATTAAATTCCAGAACCCCTGTTTGCTAACGCGAACAGGGGTTTTGTTTTGGACGGTCGAAAAGTCTCAGGAGTAAGGGCCTGTCACCGTTCCCCTTGCCGTACCCCGAACCTCCATGAAAAATCCCTCATCCGGCATACCGTTGGGGAAATCGATACAAAGTGTTTCTGCATTTTTGGTATGGTGCAGCACATTTTCACAGGGATTGATCTTTCATCCGCAGGACGCGGCGTCGACCTTCTTTAACGAGATGCTGTAGAAATGCCTGAACCGATACCGATCAAAGATCACGAAAAAGAAAACCGCCTGGTCAACAAGCGCCTGCTCGCCTGCGCACTGTTAGTGATCGGCATCACCTGTGCCTTGGTAGGCCGCATGTATTTCCTGCAGGTGGTGCAATATGACTATCACTCTACGATTTCTGAAAACAACCGTGTCCACGTGTTGCCCATCACACCAACGCGCGGGTTGATCTATGACCGCAATGGTGTGGTGCTTGCCGACAACCGCCCCAGCTACAACCTGACCATCACCCGTGAGCGCACCACTGACCTCAAAGGTGAGCTGGATGCCATCGTCAGTTTGCTGCACCTGCCCATCGAAGACCGTGCAGTGTTCGACAAGGCGCTAAAACAAGCACGCCACCCCTTCGTGCCTGTGACATTGTTTTACGAGCTGACCGAAGAACAGATTGCGCTGCTGGCTGTGAACGAGTTCCGCCTGCCTGGGGTAGACGTAGAACCGCAATTCGTTCGCCACTATCCTCTGGGCGCCCACTTTGCCCATTCCATCGGGTATGTGGGGCGGATCAATGAGAAAGAATCCAAAGCCCTCGACTCTGTGGAGTATCGCGGTACGCAATCCATCGGCAAGACCGGTATCGAGCGCTTCTACGAGTCCGAGCTGCATGGTCACGTAGGCTATGAAGAAGTCGAGACCAATGCTCAGGGCCGCGTACTTCGCGTACTCAAACACACGGATCCGATCCCGGGTAAAAACATTGTGCTGAGCCTCGACGTGCACCTTCAGGAAGCGGCGGAAGAAGCCCTCGGTGATCGCCGCGGCTCGGTGGTTGCCCTCGACCCGCAAACCGGGGAAGTGCTGGCCATGGTCAGCAAGCCGAGTTTCGACCCAAACCTGTTCGTTACCGGCATCAGCTTCAAGGAATATGCCGCGTTGCATGACTCCATCGACCGGCCACTGTTCAACCGCGTCCTTAGAGGGCTTTACGCGCCGGGCTCGACCATCAAGCCTGAAGTCGCCATTGCCGGCCTCGACAGCGGTGTCGTCACGCCGCAAACCCGTGTCTTCGACCCTGGTTACTACCAACTGCCGGATTTTGACCACAAATACCGCAATTGGAACCACAGCGGCGACGGCTGGGTAGACATGGACGCCGCCATCATGCGCTCCAACGACACCTACTTTTACGACCTGGCCCACAAGCTTGGCATTGACCGCTTGCACGACTACTTGGCGGAATTCGGCCTGGGCCAGAAAGTGTCGCTGGATATGTTCGAAGAGTCAGCCGGCCTGATGCCATCCCAGGCCTGGAAGCGCGCCACCCGGCGTCAGCCGTGGTTCCCGGGTGAAACCGTGATTCTCGGTATCGGTCAGGGCTATATGCAAGTCACGCCGCTGCAACTGGCCCAGGCCACTGCTTTGATCGCCAATAAAGGTGTGTGGAACCGACCGCATCTGGCCAAGACCATCAACGGCGTGCCGCCCGTGGATGAAAATCCTATGCCTAACGTGGTCCTTAAGGACCCGCGCGATTGGGAGCAGGTCAACCACGGCATGCAACTGGTGATGCACGATCCACGCGGTATTGCCCGCGCGGCGGCACAAGGCGCGCAATACCGCATTGCCGGCAAGAGTGGTACGGCGCAAGTGGTGGCGATCAAGCAGGGTGAGCGTTACAACCGCGAAAAGACCCTGGAGCGCCACCGTGACAACGCCTTGTTCGTCGGCTTCGCTCCGGCGGAGCACCCGAAAATCGTGATCTCGGTGATGATCGAAAACGGCGAGGCCGGCGGCCGCGTCGCGGGGCCGGTAGTGCGTCAGATTATGGATGCCTGGTTGCTCGATCAGGAAGGCCACCTGAAACCGCAATATGCGACGCCGGCTAAGACGCCTGGCGACCCAAAGGTTTAAATCAAACTTGCCATTCGTCCCATTGCTCTACGCCTTCGTAGGCAAGCCAGGGCACGTCATGGGCTGTCCAGATATGCGCGGTGGCCGTGACGCCCGGGTCATCATCCAGCGTCGCCACCCGCACAATGACATGGGGTTGATGCCCACGCTCTGCCATCAGATGCGAGCCACAGCGCGAGCAGAAATGCCTGAGTTTGCCTGGCGAAGATTCGAAAGACGCTAGCAGTTCCACGCCTCGCGTCCAGCGAAAGTGTTCGCGCATCACGCCGGCCGTCGCCACAAAGGCCGCCGCATGCACCTTGCGGCAGCTGTCGCAATGGCAGTGGCTGATGGGCATATCCAAGCTGTCCAGCTGATACTGCACGGCTTTGCAGAAACAACTTCCATGGAGCTGTTGAGTCATGGTGCGTCACCTCAGGGGGGAGGGGGAGAATCTACCTTTTACCGCCGTGTTGCGCATCACCGTCATACAAGCCATTGCCCTTAGTCCTACATTGCTCTAAATTGCGAAGCGTTCTCATTCGTGCGCAATATCACTATGCCGTTGTCCGCTGGGCCTCATCCTATCCACGAACCTATTGGCCAACTCTACGGTGACCACCACCGCTGGTTGGTCAGTTGGCTACGTGCGCGCCTGGGTTGTTCCCATCAGGCTGCAGACCTGGCTCAAGACACCTTTATCCGTTTGTTGCTGGCCGAGCGCGCGCAGCCGGTGGCCGCTGACTTGAAGGAGCCCCGGCACTTTCTGGTGACGATTGCCAAGCGCGTGATGATCGACAGCTTTCGCCGCAAAGCCCTTGAGCAGGCTTACCTCCAGGCCTTGGCCGAGCAACCGCAGGCCTATGCGATTTCGCCGCAAGAGCGGCTATTGATCATAGAAACCCTGCAGCGTCTTGATGTCATGCTTGACGGTCTTGGGCACAAGGCTAAGCGCGCCTTTCTGCTCTCGCAGTTGCAGGGTATGCCTTACAAGGAAATTGCCGAAGAGCTACAGGTATCGGTAAGTTCGGTGACCAAATATATTGCCAAGGCCACCGAGCATTGTCTGATTTTCGCCCTAGAGCATTAACGGTGGCCAGTAATCTACAACGCCATGCACTCAGCGCGGCAGCCCAATGGGTCGCCCGTTTGGCTGCCGAGCCCGGTGACTCTGAGTTGCACTCGGCTTGGCTCGCCTGGCGTGAGGAAAGTTCGCTGAACCAATGGGCGTGGCAGCGCGTTGAAATGCTGCAGAGCCAACTCCAGTGCTTGCCAGGTGTGGTAGCCATCAATGTGATGGACGCCGCCGCCGATCAATCCCGGCGATTTGGGCGCCGCACATTGCTCAAGAGCGTGGTGATCGGCGCCGGTGTGAGCGCCGTTGGTTGGTCGGGGTATCGACAGGCACCGCAATGGATGGCCGATCAACGCACTACCACGGGCGAGCGCCATAGCCTAAGCCTGGACGATGGCACGCGGCTGTCCCTCAACACTGCCAGTTCCGTGGATATCCGCTACACCGCCGAGCAACGACTGCTGATTTTGCGCGCCGGAGAAATCCTGGTGGAAACCGCCCCCGACCCACGTCCATTGCTGGTCCGCAGTGCCCAGGGTGAAATACGCGCGTTGGGCACACGCTTTACCGTGCGCCAGTTCGATGACTTCACGGCGATGAGCGTATTACAACACGCTGTGGCGGTGCGTCAGGGCAGCGAGCCGGCTGAGACCGTCGTCACCGCCGGCCAGACAGTCACGTTCGATACACAGCGCATGCTGTCCCGACGGGCCAACGAGCCCGGTGACGGCGCATGGGCGCAAGGACGGCTGATCGTCGACGATTGGCGACTGGATCGCCTGCTGGCCGAACTGGCTCGCTACCGCCCGGGTTATCTGGGGTGTGCCACTGAGATCAGCCATCTGATGGTCTCGGGTGCTTATTCCCTGGACGATATCGACCTGACCCTTAACGCCTTGACCCACGCCCTGCCGGTGCGACTCATTACACGCACCCGTTACTGGACGACAGTCGTCCCGCGCGGTTGAAAATAATTATCACCCACTGTTGTCGATTTGCCGCACCTCGTTCGACTCCTCCTGCAAACCCCCCTTCATTCGTTTCGAACCCTCAGGAGTCAACATGCGCGCAGGGCATATTTCAGTCGCCACTCAACCGCTTCGCTCATTTCGCAAAAAGCCCTTGCAGGTGGCGTTGTTTGGCGTGTCGCTGATGGTGCAGACCGGGCTGATGGCCCCGATATTTGGGACAGGCTCCAACGCAATGGCGGCCAGCCAGCAGCAGGCTTTCTCCATTGCCCCCGGCCCACTGGGTTCGGTGTTGAGCCGATTTGCCAGCGACGCTGGCGTGGTCTTGTCCTTCGATTCCGGCCTGACTGCTGGCAAGCAAAGCGTCGGTCTGCAGGGTACGTATAGCGTCGAACAAGGCTTCGCCCGACTATTGGCCGACAGCAATCTGGCCCTGGCCGCGAATAACGACGGCAGTTACGGCCTCGCGCCCCAAGGCACTGGCGGTGCGTTGACCCTTGGGGCCACCAGTATTAACGCCGAAGGGCTGGGCCTGACCACCGAAAACAGCGGCTCCTACACCACTGGCGCGACCAGCACCGCGACCAAGTTGCCGCTGACACTGCGCGAAACGCCGCAGTCGGTCAGTGTGGTCACCCGCCAACTGATGGACGACCAGCACCTGTCCACGCTCAACGAGGTGCTGAGCTTCACGCCCGGCATCACCAGCAACCATCGTGACAGCGAGCGATACTCCTTTTACTCCCGCGGCTTCGATATCCAGAACTTCCAGTACGACGGCATTCCGTCCCAGGTTGCCAACGAGTCCCAGCAGTTCATCGGCCCGCTCTCGGACATGGCCATCTATGACCGTGTCGAGGTCGTGCGGGGCGCCACAGGCTTGATGAGCGGTGCAGGCACTCCGTCCGCCACCATCAACCTGGTGCGCAAGCGTCCGACCAAAGACTTCCAGGCCCATATTTCGGGAGAAGCAGGCGCGTGGGATCGTTACCGTTCCGAAGTCGATGTGTCTGGCCCGTTGACCGAAACCGGCAATGTGCGCGGACGGTTTGTCGCGGTATACCAGAAGCAGAACGCCTTCGTGGATTGGTACAAGCAAGACAAGCGTGTGATGTATGGCGCGCTCGATATCGACCTGAATGACAACACGACCCTGCGCACCAGCCTCGATTACCAGAACAACGATGCCAATGGCAGCAGCTACGGCCATATTCCGTTGTTCTATAGCAATGGCAGCCAGACCCATTTTTCCCGATCCTTCAACCCGGCTACACGCTCCAGCTACATGGACAACACCAGCTACACCTTCACCACGATGCTGGACCATAAACTGGATAACGACTGGGGCCTGAAGACGGCGTACAGCCATCAGTATTCCTACCGCAAAGGGCAGGGCGCCTCCGCCAGTGGCAGCTACCCGGACCCGATCACCGGCCAGGGCGCCAAGGCGTTCATCTACCGTCTCGACAGTTACCAGACCCAGGACACCCTGGATGTGTATGCCAGTGGCCCGTTCCAGCTGGGCGCGCGCGAGCATGAGTTGGTGGTGGGCGCGAGCACTTCGCGCACCCATCTGAATTTTCCGGACTACAGCAGTACCTTGGTCGACCAAGACAATGACTATGGTGATGTAAACAACATCTTCGCCTGGGACGGCCGGCAGTATGGGCGTCGTTCCTACAACGAAGTCGGCGGCACTGTGACTACGCTGCAACAGACCGGGATTTACGGCGCGCTGCGTTTGAAACCGATGGACCCGCTGACCCTTATTCTCGGCACCCGCGTCAGTTGGTGGAAGCAGCTCGATGAGGTGACTGAGGACGCCCCCTACTCGAAAAACACCGACAAAACCAAGAAGAGCGGCGTCGTGACACCCTACGCGGGCATCATCTACGACCTCAACGACACCTACTCGGTCTACGCCAGCTATACCAGCATCTTCTTGCCGCAGACGTTCTACAAGACCGCCAGTGGTGGCTCGCTTGCACCGCTGGAAGGGGATAACTACGAGATCGGGCTCAAGGGCGAATTTTTCCAGGGGGCGCTGAACGCGAGCATCGCCCTGTTCGACATCGAGCAAAAGAAC
This sequence comes from Pseudomonas sp. 58 R 12, assembly GCF_900005865.1. Classification (NCBI taxonomy): domain Bacteria; kingdom Pseudomonadati; phylum Pseudomonadota; class Gammaproteobacteria; order Pseudomonadales; family Pseudomonadaceae; genus Pseudomonas; species Pseudomonas sp. 58 R 12. The sequence goes on along the minus strand of NZ_CVTP01000024.1, from coordinate 434,482 downwards.
ACCGCTGCCGACTCGGGCAACGATGCCACGGGCAAGACCGTTTACAAGGCCATCGCTGGCACCACCACGCGCGGTGTCGAAACGGAGATTTCCGGTGAAGTGGCCGCAGGCTGGAACGTGTTCGGCGGCTATACCTACCGCGAGTCTCACAGCAAGGACGGTGAGCGCGTCCAGGTCAATCAGCCAATCAACCTGTTCAAGCTCGGCACCTCTTACCGCCTGCCAGGTGCCCTGAACCGCTTGACCGTGGGTGGCAACGTCACCTGGCAAAGCGAAATGTACGCCACCACGCAGATCAACTACACCGGGCCTAACTACAAGGCGGTACAGGACCCTTACGCCGTGGTGGGTCTGTTAGCCAACTACAAGGTGGACGAGCATCTGTCTGTGGGGCTGAATGTCAACAACCTGTTCGACAAGAAATATTACGACGGCATGGGTACATTCAACTCCGGTTCCTACGGCGATCCGCGCAATGCGATGGTCAACGCCAAATGGAAATTCTGAAGTAAGTAGCAACACCAATGCGTGACCGAAAGGTTGCGCATTGGTCGATGTCGCCTACTGTCAATGCAGGAGGTGACGTATGCACGTATTGGACCGCATAGAACGAAAAGTACTGCTCAATGCTCCACGTAAACAGGTGTGGGGAGCTCTGACAGACGCCGAGCAATTCGGCCGATGGTTTCGGATTGCGCTCACGGGCAAGGCATTTGTCGCGGGGCAAACCATTGAAGCGCCTATCACCTACCCAGGTTACGAACATGTGATCTGGAAGGTGAAAATCGAACGCATCCTGCCGCAAACACTGTTCTCTTTCTGGTGGCATCCGTTCGCGGTAGAAGAGGGCGTCGACTATGACCAGGAGACCCCGACGTTGGTGGAGTTCACCCTTGAAGACCGTGCTCCGGGCATTCTGCTACGGGTGGTCGAATCGGGTTTTGACGCGGTGCCTGAGGCGAGGCGCCAAAAAGCCTTCAAAATGAATTCCCGTGGCTGGGACGAACAGATGAGCAACATCGAAACCTATCTGAGCCAGGCTGGGCCCTAAACAGCGTCATGATTGCGGGGCAGCCTTCATGAGCGTTAACGTGCCGCACGCGTGCGATGCCGAGTAGAATCACGCCCTGAAAGCGATTCCTGAGGTGCGTTACGGTGGATTTACAGCAGGGTTTTGTCCTGACCCGGCATTGGCGTGATACCCCGGCGGGCACGGAGGTGAGCTTTTGGCTGGCGACCGACCACGGCCCTAGGTTTATCCGCCTACCCGTGCAGACCTCGGTGATGTTTATCCCCGAAGCCCATCGCAAGCCGCTGGATTGGCTGCTCAAGGGTGAGCGCGATATCGAATTGCGCCCGTTGCAGCTGTGCGATTTTCATCATCGCCCGGTCCTGGGTCTCTACACCCGCCAGCACCGCCAGGCGATGGACGTGGAAAAACGCCTGCGCGCTGCCGGTGTGGATGTCTACGAAGGTGACGTGCGCCCACCCGAGCGCTACATGATGGAGCGTTTCATCACCGCACCGGTGTGGTTCGGTGGCACTCCCGACGCAAACGGCGTGCTCTGCGACGCGCAGATGAAACCCGCGCCCGACTACCGCCCGCCGCTGAAACTGGTGTCCCTCGACATCGAGACCACTGCCCAGGGCGATCTCTATTCCATCGCCCTCGAAGGCTGCGGCGAGCGCCAGGTGTACATGCTCGGCCCGCCGAACAAAACCGACGCGGTGAACTTCAAGCTCGACTACTGCGACACCCGCGTGCAATTGCTCGAACGCCTCAACCAATGGCTTGCCCAGCACGACCCCGATGCGATCATCGGTTGGAACGTGGTGCAGTTCGACCTGCGTGTCCTCCACGAACACGCCCAGCGCCTCAACGTGCCGCTGATGCTTGGTCGTGGCGAAGAGCCGATGGCCTGGCGCGAACACGGTAGCCGTAATCACTACTTCGCAGCGGCGCCGGGGCGGCTGATCATTGATGGCATCGAGGCCCTGCGCTCGGCGACCTGGAGCTTCGAATCGTTCAGCCTGGAGAACGTCGCGCAAACCCTGTTGGGCGAGGGCAAGGACATCTCCACGCCATACCAGCGCATGGACGAAATCAACCGCATGTTTGCCGAGGACAAGCCCGCCCTGGCACGCTACAACCTCAAGGACTGCGAGCTGGTCACGCGGATTTTCGAGAAGACCGAGCTGCTCAAGTTCCTGCTGGAGCGCGCCAGCGTCACCGGGTTGCCGGCTGATCGCAACGGTGGCTCTGTCGCCGCGTTCACCCATTTGTATATGCCGTTGATGCACCGCCAGGGCTTTGTCGCGCCAAACCTGGGCGACAAACCACCCCAGGCCAGCCCCGGCGGATTTGTCATGGACTCGCGCCCCGGCCTCTACGAGTCGGTGTTGGTACTCGATTACAAAAGCCTCTACCCGTCGATCATCCGTAGTTTCTTGATCGACCCGGTGGGCCTGATCGAAGGCCTCAAGTACCCCGATGACAGTGCGTCGGTGGAAGGCTTTCGCGGCGCGCGTTTTTCCCGCACCCGGCACTGTCTGCCCTCCATCGTCGCGCGGGTCTCCGAAGGCCGCGAAGTGGCCAAGCGCGAGCACAATGCGCCGCTGTCCCAGGCCCTGAAAATCATCATGAACGCCTTCTACGGCGTACTCGGTTCCAGCGGCTGCCGTTTCTTCGATACACGGCTCGCGTCGTCAATCACCCTGCGCGGTCACCAGATCATGCGCCAGACCCGCGAACTGGTCGAAGCTCAAGGCTATGAGGTGATCTACGGCGACACCGACTCCACCTTCGTCTGGCTCGGCAGTGCGCATTCCCAGGAAGAGGCCAGCGGCATCGGACGGGCGTTGGTGCAGCACGTCAACGACTGGTGGCACGAGCACCTGCAAACGGCGTTCGGCCTGCAAAGCGCCCTGGAATTGCAATACGAAACCCACTTCACGCGCTTCCTCATGCCCACCATTCGTGGCGCGGAGGAGGGCAGCAAGAAGCGCTACGCCGGCCTTGTCGTGCGTAGCGATGGCAGCGAAGAAATGGTTTACAAAGGCCTGGAAACCGTGCGCAGCGACTGGTCGCCCCTGGCTCGCCGATTCCAGCAGGAGCTGTACCAGCGCATTTTCCATCGCCTGCCCCATCAGGACTACATACGCGACTACGTGCGCCGTACCCTGAGCGGCGAATTCGATGAGTTGCTGATCTACCGCAAACGGCTGCGCCGACGGCTGGACGATTACGAGCGCAACGTGCCGCCGCATGTGCGTGCTGCGCGCCTGGCGGACGAATACAACGACCGCCTGAACCGCCCCCGTCAATACCAGCGCGGTGGCTGGATCAGCTACGTGATCAGCGTCAACGGCCCGGAACCCCTCGAAGTGCGGCAAGCACCCATCGACTACGACCACTACGTCACCCGGCAATTGCAGCCGGTGGCCGACGCGATCCTGCCGTTTGTGAATGACGATTTCAGCACGCTGGTCGGCGGGCAAATGGGCTTGTTTTAAAACACTTGATTCGACTCCGTGGTTACTTGCACTCTTGGGCACAGGCACCGCTAGGAGGACAGGCCCATGTACACGCTCTACGGCATCGACGAATCCGGTTCCTGCATGATTGAAATCGCCCTGCAACGATGTGCGGTGCCGTGGCGAAGGGTAGACGCGGCCTCCTGGGCGGAAGGTGAGGGCAGTGATGAGCTGGCCCGTATCAACCCGCTCAAACAGGTGCCCACCCTGGTCACCCCCGACGGCCAGGTGCTGACGGAAAGCGCAGCGATCCTGATCCACCTGGGCCTGGAGTTTCCCGGCTCCGACCTGCTGGCCGGCAACCGTGCGCAGATCATTCGCGGCCTTGTGTATATCGCAGCCAATTGCTATTCGGCGATCGGCATTATCGACTACCCGCAACGCTGGATCGGCGACGTCGACGAAACGGTGCAGGCGCAGCTTGTTGCGGGCACCCGGCGCTACCTGCACCAGGCCTGGGTGGTATTTGCCGATCAGTTTGCCGGGCAGTTGTTTGGCCCGAACCATACGCCGAATGCACTGGGCTTGATGGCCGCAGCGGTGTCGCGCTGGGACGAGGCACGGGACGCGTTGAACGGGCTGGCGCCGAGCTTTGCCCAGAGCCTGGGGCAAGTGGATGCCGATCCCATTGTCGCCCCCGTATTTGCGAGGCATTGGCCGGAGTGGAAGGTCGCATGATGTTTCCGCAATCAGTGGAAACAATGACGGTTGAACCCATCAAACCCTTGCGCAGCGGGCGCCCTGACCTACGCTTTCTTAAAGTGGTGTAGGAATCATCCTTGAATTTGACTGTCGCAGACATGAAACTCAAGAACCCTGCATGGAATTCAAAGGAGGTGCGCATGCTCATCCGGTCGCTGACCCTGGCTACCTTGATGGCTTTAACGGGGCCGCTGTTGGCTGCTGATGATATCAACCCGCTCAAGCAGGACTTGGGCAAAGCCCGGCCGCTGGTGGTGGTGGAGCTTGATTCTGGCAACGACACCTTGGCGACCCTCAAGAAACAGTTGGACGAGCCTGCGACCAAGCAGTCCTTTGAAGAGCGCAGCATGGTGTTCTACACCGTGAAATTCGGCAGCATCGGTGCCGAAGGGGAGAAGTTCGCCAAGGACCCAAAGGACAACAAAAAGCTCACGCCGCCTGAAACCAACGCGCTGATTCGTGCCCTCAAACTGGGCGCCGGCAGTGGCACTAAAGTGATCCTGGTGGGCAAGGACGGTGAGAAGAAAGTCGAGAAGACCGTGCCACCGGATACCCTTGATCTGAAGGAGTTCTTCAGCGCCATTGACCAGATGCCGATGGCCGAAAAAGAAGCTGCCGCCGCTGCAGAACCTGAACCCGCAGCCCCCGCTGCTGCGCCGGCCAAGGGTGCCAAACCGGCCAAGCACGGCAGCAAGCCAGCCCCGCAACAACTCGACGACTGAAATAAACAACCCACTGTGGGAGCGGGCTTGCCCGCGATGGCTATAAGTACCTACACAACCCTGTAGTGAGCGGGCTTGCCCCGCGCTGGGTGGCGAAGCCGCCCCCATAGAGGCACCGCCGAGTTCCAGACAAAACCAAGTCGCCTGGTTTGGGGCGGCTTCGCCACCCAGCGCGGGGCAAGCCCGCTCACTACAGGTTGCTCTCGAGATGTGTAGCTACCAATGCCGCGCATCTTCCAGTGTTCCTTAAGTTGCCGCCTTCTCCCCGGTCGCCTTACGCAACGGAAAGTAGAAGAACCGCAAAAACGCCACCCGCTTGATCACTTCCCCGATCAACAACGGCACCACCACCGCCACCACAAAACCCACGCACGCCGCCGGCAGCGCAGGCAGCCCCAAGCGCTCCATCAGGTCGAAGGTCTTGTGCTGGATCTCGCCGTGGAAGATCAGCAGGATCAAGGTGTTCTGGCCGATGTAGGTCATGGCCCGCGTGACCCTGTCCGAGACCATCATTACCCGCGCCAGTGCCCAGCAGGCGTACACGCCGATCGCGGCCGACAGGGTGGTCCAGAACCAGTGATCGTAGCGCCGCTGCGCCAGGTCCATGGTGTCCCAGGTGAAGGTGAACACCAGGGCAAACGACGCGATCGAGACCAACAGCGTCAGCCAGGAACCCGAGTGCCGGCGCAACCAATCGCGCAACAGGTAGCCGACAATGAAGTAAGTGCTGCTGATCAGCGTGATATCCAGGCTGAACGGCAGGCCGGGCAGCACCCACGTATGCTCGCCGAAGGTGACCGGCAGTTGCCAGAACCACGGCAGCATCCAGGCGCCCACGATCAATTGCAGTGCCACCAGCGCGAGGCTCAACCACAGCGACAGCTTCAAGCGCTGGATCAACCGCAGCATCACCCAACTGAACAGGATCGCCACCCAGAAGTGCGGCAGAAACCACAGCGCCTGCCACGGGATGGTGTCCACCGAGGCATACAGCACGCCACCCACATCCGGTAGCAGCGGCTGGCCGCGCAGAATGCTGCGCACGATCACATAGGTGAGCATGGTGAAGAAAAACGGCTTGAGCAGGCCATCGGCCTTGCGCACCGCCATCTCCACGAACGGTTGTTCAGGCTTGAAGAATACCCCGGACAAAAAGAAGAACAACGGCAAGATAAACGACGCCAGTACCGGGTACAGCAAGTCCGGCGAGGTGGCGACGAACCAGCTGTGGGCAAATACGATCACCAGGATGCCGATACCCTTGGCAATATCCATTTGAATCCAGCGATGTTTCATCTGAGTCGTCCCGATTGATCGTTCATGCCTTGCGCCACGGCTTCAGCCACAGCCCCATCCCGAGCAACACCACCGCGCCGGCCAGGGTGCTCAGCCCCAGTTGCAGCCACACGTCTTCAACCCGAAACAGCGCCAGCGCCGCCGCGCCCATCAGCACTGCGCTGAGCAGCCAATGCCGGGCCCAGTGCAGGGCGCCAAGCAAGGCCTGGCGCTGCATCAGCAGTAGCGCGGTGCAGATCACCCCGGCCAGCGCAGCCAGGGGAATGCCCGCCATGCCGAACACAAAAGGCAGAGCGCTGAGCAGCAGCACATTGACCAGGCTACCGAGCAATTCGCAGCGCAGTGGCTGGCGCGTATCGCCGGCGGCATAGGCATAGCGCGCGAGCAAGGCGTTCCAGGCGCCGAACACCAGTGGCACAGCAAACCAGGCCAGCAACAGCGGCAACGGCGAGTCCACCGATTGCTTGGGCAGCAGCAACGCCACCAGGCTCGGTGCCGCCGCCACCAGGCCAACGCCAGCGGGCAGGGTCAGCACGCTGGCGGTTTCCAGGCCGCGCTTGAGCAGGGCCAGGCGTTCATCGCGCTGGCGACGGCTCATCATGCCCAGCAGCACCTGGTTGAGGCTCATTAGCGCAATCAGCGGCAGGTTCATCAGCTTGCGCGCCAGGTTGACCCAGGTCACCGCGCCTTCCCCCAGCAACGACGCCACCAGCCGCTCGATCAGCGCCAGGCCCTGGCTCGCGCCATTGCTCAACAACAGCGGGCCGATGCGCTGGCCCAACTCCCGTAGTGGCGCCAATGACAATTGCCAATGCCATGGCCGCCAACCCTGACGCCACATCGACGGCAGCAGCGCCAACGGCATCAACACGCTGCCGGCCAGGCAGGCCAGTGCCAGGGCGTGCGGTTGGGTGGCGGTGCCTGCGAGCGCGAGGTAGGTCACCGGCGGCAGGTTGAACAACAATGAGCCCAAGCCTGCCAGCACAAAACGCTCGCTGGCCTGCAACGGAATACTGAACAGTGCATGCAGCATCAGACCCGGCACGCACCACGCGACAATCTGCAAGTTGCTGCTTGCCAACGCCGTCGCACTGGCCGCCAAGCCCGGCCCGAGCAGTTGCACCAGCCACGGCGCCACCAGCGTCAGCAGCAGGCTGATGAACAGCGCGATCAGCAGCAATGCCGGAAACAACACCGCCAACCAGCCCAGCCGCTCGTCGTCTTTGCGCGCGAGATAAAGCGGCAGCGCAGCGGCACTCAGCACACCGCCAGCCAGGGACATGCGCAACGCCTCCGGCAAAAACAGCGCGATCAGGAACGCATCACTGCGCTCACCCGCCCCCCAGGCCGCCACCAGCAACCATTCGCGGGCGAAGCCCAGGCACAAGCCCAGCAGTGTCGCCAGGGTCAGCCAGACGGCGGAGCCCAGCATCAGGGTTGCGCGCCATTAATCAGCGGTTTGCGCAACGCCACGCTTTTTACCTGTGGCAGGCGCGCCGGAAACAGTCGGCGGGCTTCCAGCACATTGATCCCCACCATCAGCCAGAACAGCGCGACCATCACCACCGCAAAGCTGAAGTAGTGGTCGAACAGGCCGCTGACCAGCGCCGAGAGAATCCCGGCGCTGGTGCCCAGCCATAGCGCATTGTCCTTAGTCAGGCGGATCGGGCCGCTGTCCGGGCGCGCTTCACGCCACCAGCGCACCGTCACCGCCACAAAAAACAGCATGCCGACGATGCCGGTCTTGTAGATGAAGTTCAGCCACAGGTTCGAGATGCCTAGCAAATGCGTGCCTGGCACGGGCGGATCGACCTTGAAGCCAATACCGAACGGGTACGACACCACCGCCTGCGGGAACATGCGGTACTCGTCTAAACGCACTTCGGTACTGGCGTTATCCGACGAAAAGATCGTCGCCAGGCGCTCCTGTAAAGGTGGATAAGCCATCACCAACGCCACCGTCAGCGCCGCGCCGATCATCAGCAGGCGGCCGGTGTAGGGCACCCGGCGAGTGGCCATCCACAGCAGCACCAATGCCAGGCTGACCATCGCGCCGCGGCTGCTGGCCAACAGCAGCGCCGCCGCGCCCAGGCACGCCACGCTCAGGCCCAGCGCGCGTTTCCAGCCTTGCTCGGTCATGCCGAAACAGAAGGCCAGGGGCAGCAGCAACGCCATGATCCCGCCGATGGCATTCGGGTGCATCCACGGCGAGCCCATGCGCGAAGACATGGCCTCCAGGCCAAACTTCAACATGTCGAAGTTGGCGTAGTTGAACAGCCCCAGGATCGGCGCAATGCTGGCCCCGGAGCGCGTGCGCACAAACACTGCAATCGACAGCACCAGCATCGCCAGGCTGCCCAGCAGCAGGGCGATTACCAGCGATTCGCGGTGCTTGTGATCCACCAGCAATTTGGCGCAGAGGAATACCGACGACAGGCTCAACAACCAGCGCAACCAGTTGGCCACACCGCTGGTGTCGGCGTGGATGGTGACCTGGCCGACGATAAACGGGAACACACTGAACAGCATCAGCCACAGCAGCATCTGGTCGGTAGGCCGGCGGGAGAGGCTCGGTGTGTCGGGCAAGCGGGCCAGGAAGTTGTGCCACAGCACCGCGCCCCATGTCAGCGCCAGGATGGCTTCGCTGACGGTACTGCGAATGCCCAGGTTGACCGTGGAGTACGGCATGAACGTGGCGATCAGGGCAAACAGCAACAAGCCCCAGAGCGGAAAGCGCAGAATGGTCACGGTCCCGGCCAGGCCGATCACGGCGAGGAACGCCTTGGCCGGTGACAGCAGCAGCGCGAGGGCGCCAAACAGCAGGCCGAAGAGGATCGCGAAGAGGCTGGGCAAGTTTATTTTCACTTCAGATCCTCAATCAGTTCGCCCAGGCGCCTGCGATAGGCGTGATGGTTGAAGCGCTCCGCCCACTGGCGCTGTTGCTCGGGCAATTCCTCATTGGCGCGTTCGCCCAGGCTGATCATCAACTGCGTCAGTGCCGGGCCATCGGTGGGCGAGAAGCGCGGTGCCGACGGCGGGGTGATTTCATCCAGCGACGTACCGCTGGCCACCGCCACCGGGGTGCCCACGCTCAGGGCTTCGATCACAGGCAGACCAAAACCCTCGGCATACGAAGGTTGCCACAAGCGCGATGCCCGGCGGTACAGCGCGTGCAATTCGGCATCCGACACGCCACTCAGCGCGCGAATGCCCGGCAGGGTGCGCTGGGCTTCGGGCAAATGGTCGAGGCTGCCCACCAGCACCAAATCCGGCACGGCAGGGGATTGGCGTCGCGCTTTCTGCCAGGCCTCCACCAGGAATGGCACGTTTTTGCGCAGCTCGCGGGTGCCCACCAGCAGCCAGTAGTGCTCGGGGAGTTGGCGGGCGCTGAGGTCCGCCGCCAGTTCGGAAAACCCATCGACCTGATTGGGCAGCACACGAATTTTGCCCGCCGACTTGGGAAACAACCGCACCGTTTCATCGGCACTGTATTGCGACGGCGTCCACACCCGGTCGGCGCTGTGCACCGCGTAGGCAATCGACAGGCGATCGCTGGTCTTGTAGATCAGCGCCTTCAAACGGTTGGCGTGGTAGTTGTCCAGGGTGATTTGAAACAGGTCATGCAGCAGCACCACGGTGCGCAATCCTTTCGGCCTGGGCGGCAACGGCAGGCCCATGTTAAAGGTGCTGATGTACAGATCGATATGCTGCTCACGCAACGCGCGCGGTAGAAAACCGGCCTCGAAACGCAGGCGATTCTGCGGCTGGTGCATGGCGGTCTTCGCGCAGCCCCAGGCTGGGCAGTGGGCCTGCAAACGGGTTTCATCGCCCAGGGGCGCCACGGTAAACCGTTCAAGCTCAATGCCCGGCAGGCTGTGCAGGGCGCTTTCCAGCGCGTACACCTGGCGGCTGATGCCCGATTGCGGCGAGGTGCCGACGGTGCGGTAATCCAGGCCTACACGCATACGGGCTCCTTTTGATTCAACGGCGAAAGGCTCGCGTACACCTGCTCCAGCTGGCTGGCGGCGACGCTCCAGTCATGGGCGCGACGCACGTACGCGCGTCCCGCTTCACCCATGGGCACGGCGGCATCGGGGAACTGCAGCAGGCGCACCACGGCGTCTGCCAGGCTCGCGGCGGTCTGTCCGCCCAGGTAGTCCAGGCCTTCTACCAGGTCGAGCCCCGAGACACCTTGCTCGGTACTCGCCAGCGGCAGGCCGGCGGCCAAGGCTTCAAGCACCTTGAGTTTGGAACCGCCGCCATGGCGCAACGGCGCAAGAAAAACCGAGCAACTCGATTGCAGGTCTATCAGGTTGGGCACAAAACCTTGCCACTCAATGCGCGGGTCCTGCCAGCGCTCGCGCCAGCTGGCTGGCATGCCGAAACCACACACGCTCATGCGTGCCTGCGGGCAGCGCTCCCAGACCTTGGGCAGGATCTCATCCAGCGCCCACTCGATAGCGTCCACATTGGGGGCGTATTCGTAATTGCCCAGGAACAGCACGCGGCGTGCCGATGGATCGGGACGGGCCACCGCGAAGTGATCGCAATCCACGCCATTGACCACCACCGACACCGGTTTGCCGGCGATCTTCGTCAGGGTCTGTGCATCGCTGTCAGTCACCGCCACGACCTGCGTGGCCTGGCGCATCACACGACGTTCCCAGCGCGTGTAGCGCCATTGATCGTAGCGAATGAAGGGCAGCGCCCAGCTCGGCAAACGGTCATAGGTGGCCGCGCCGAGGGCCGACTCGACATTGTGTTCGGTCAGCACGAACGGCTGGGATTTACGCGCCAGCGCGTCCTCGTAAGGCTGGAAGCTGTAGCTGTGCTCAACCTGCACCACGTCCCAATGGTCACCCAGCAACCAGTTGAAGGTTTCCTGCAGTTCATTCGACAGGCCATTCACACTGGCCAGCAGCGGGTAGGGTGCAAACAGCCCGGCCACGAGGGTCTTCACACTGCGCAACGGGCGGCGCGGCAGGATGATCAGTTGTTCGAGAAATGCTTCCAGCACCTGGCGGTCTGTGAGGGAGACCGGGTGCTTGTCATGCAGCAGCAGGGTGATCCGATGCCCGCGCGCGGCCAGGCTGCGCAGCAGGTGAAACTGGCGCGTCTTGCCGCCGCTGGTGGCGGGCCAGGGTGAGTAGGGCAGGATCCATAAAATACGCATCGCAGGCCTCAATCCCATAACAGAATTTGCAGGTTCGACTTGACCGGTACAGTCAGGCCGTTGGTGCCGCTCACCGGGGTCTGGGTGCCGCGCAACGGGTCGTACAAGGTGGCGCTGGCCAGGCCCGGCAAATGTGCGTCGCCGCCCTGGGCCGACCAGAAAAACCACAGCTTGCGCCCGTCCGCACGGGTCCAGCCGATGCTGAACAAACCGCCGGGCAACTGGTCGGCAACCGGTGGGTCGCCCGGCGTGAGTTGCGGCCCGCTGACGTCGAGGAAGTTTTTCAGCGCGGTGTAGGCGGGCTTGGGGTTGGCGTCGATATCGAGCAGGCCATACGACTGGTCGCGCACGCTGGCGCGCTGGTCGAGGTCGCTGAGGGTGAACAGGAAGATTTTGTCGTAATCCATCGCGCTCATCAGCGCCACGCGCCGCACGATGTAATCGGCCTGGGCTTTTAGCGTGATGATGTCCTGGGCGTCTTTTGGCCCAGGGTAAGTCGACCAGCCCCACTCGGTGCTCCACAGGGTTTGCACGCCGCCGTTGCGCAGGGCCTGGTTGAGTTGGGTGGTCTTGGCGATGAAGTCCAGGTTCGCCGGATCGTTGCCTTCAGGCAGTTGGGTGTAGGGGTGATAGGAAATTACCGTATTCAAGCTGGCCACACCCAGCGCACCGAGGGCCGCGAGCATGGTCTGCCCATTAGGCATTTCACTGAAGAACGCCATACCAGCGGCCACCACCGGCTTGTTCGGGTTCACGGTGCGCAAGGCATTGGCGGTGGTCGTCAACAGGGCGGCATAACCGGCCGGGTCCGCCACCGGGCGCCAGAAGCCCAGCAGGTTCGGCTCGTTCCACACCTGCCAGGCATCCACACTGGGATAACGCTGGGCCAACAGCGCCATGCGGTTGGCGAACACGTTCGGATCCTTGGGCGGGTATTGATCCTGATACGGCGCACCGGCTGGCGCGGTGGTCGCGAAGGGCGCCGAGCCGACTAGGTAGAACACCGACTTGAGCTGGTTGTCCTGCAACTTGCCGACCAACTGATCCAGGGTTGCGACCTGGTACTGGTTCTCGGCAGGTTCAAGCTGATCCCAGTGCAGATCCAGGCGCACCCATTCCAGGCCCAGGGCCTTTAGGCGGTCGATCTGCATCTGGTAACGCGCAGGGCTGAACCACAGGAATTGCGCGTTCACCCCCAGGAAATCCTTCCACACCACGACCTTGCTGCCCTTGAGCACATGGTTCTCGGCATCGGCCTGGCGCCCCCACAAAAACGCGCTGAGACCCAGGGCTGCGACCACCGCCAGGGTGGCCAGGTAAGTGCGTTTACGCGACATGGCGGGCTCCGACGATGGCCTCGTCAAACAGCGTGACAAATTTCTGCGCCGTCAACGGCCACAACCGTTCGCGACCAATTTCCCCGGCACGCTCGGCCCAATCCCGCGCCAGCAGCGGCGTGCGTGCCAGGCGTAACAGTTGTTCGCCGAGCGCAGCCACATCACCCTCTGGGTAAATGGCGCCGTTGCCACTGGCGACTTCCTCGGCAAACGCGCGCGCATCGGAGGTGATCGCGCCGCGCCCGCAGGCGGTCGCCCAGGACAACGCCCCACTGGTGCCGCGCTGGCGCCCGAGCAGGCCGAGTTTTTTCGATTCGCGGTACGGCAGCACCATCGCATGGTGGGCCTGGATGGTGTGGGCAATTTCATCGGCAGGCAGGTTCAGCCGCCAGTCGATGGACGCGGTCAGGCCCAGTGACGCGATCTGCGCGTTCAGTTGCTCCAGGTAATTACCGCCCGCGCCAAACGCCATCTCCGGGGCAGTGCCGCCGGCCAGGGTCAGGCGCACGCGGTCGCGTAATTCGGGGGCTTGCTTGAACACATCCGCCAGGGCCTGCACCAGGTCTTCGATGCCCTTGCCGCGGTAGATGAAGCCGAAGTACAGCAGGTGCAGCGTGTCCAGTGACGGCAGCGGTGCCGGTGTAATCGCCAGGTTGGCATGGTTGATCACCGCCACTTTGCCGGCGGGCAATTGCATGCGCTGGCTCAAGCACTCGGCACCCAGGCGGGTGAGGGTCACCAGCCGGGTCAGCCCTTTGGCGACCTGGCGTTCTTCGCGCAACGTCAGCGGGTCGGCCAGCACCACGGCCGCCTGGGGCAATGGGCTGGGTAAACGCTCCAGCAAGCTCAAAGGGAACGGCAGATGCTCACGCCGCCACACCATGCGTTCCGGGTCATGCACGGTGGCGGTCAGTGGCAGTTGCGGGTAAGCCTTGCGCAGCTCGCGCAGGGCCAGGAACTCCCCCAGCCGCCCGCCGCCCAGCTCGGCGTGCACCACGTCGACGGTTTGCCAATCGAAGCCAGCAATGGCCAGCTTTATCGCCTCGGCGTTGCCCGCCACTCCGGCCAACGGCGTCAGCACCGTCACACCGAGTTGTTCCAGCGCCGTACGGAAATGGTTCGCGTAGTCGGCGATGCCGTTTTTTTCCGGTGGCAAGGGCGCGAGCAGGGCGATACGCATCAGAACGCTCCCCGGTATTTGCCAATGGTCTGCAGCACCTTGCTCGGCACTTCGAACTTGCGCCGGTTAATGATGATGCCGTCCACCTTGCCGAACGCCGTGTTGAGAATCGACAGCGCATGCTCCACCACCGGCACGGTACTTTTGCGCGCCTCCACCACCAGCGCGATCAGGTCGGCGCGGCGCAGGGTCACAAACGCATCGCGGTTAGCCAGCAACGCCGAGGCATCCAGCAGCACCACCTCGCCGGGCGCCGCCGCTTCAAGCCCTCCGACCCGCACATTGATGCCGTTTTCGGCCAGCAACTGGCGCAGTTGTTCGACCACAAAGGTCACCCCCTCGCCGTGACGCGCCGAGGTCAGCCCGAGTGTCAGGCCCTGTTCAGCGATGCGGGCGGGCTGCAGCAAACTGTACAGCCGGTAGATGCTCGCATTGAACGCGTTGGCGCTTTGCGCGGTGGTGGTGTCCAGCTCGGGCAGGGTGGTCCACAGCGGCAGGCCAAACTTGCGCTCCACCAGGCCACCGTCGTGAATACGCTGGTCGAGCAGGTAGCACAGGTAGATCACCAGCAAGCCGACGACGATCGCAAACGGGATCGCCAGGACTAGCATCACCAGGGTTTTCGGGAAGATGCGGCCTGGGTTCAAGGTTGCTTCTTCGATCACGGCAATGTTGCTGATCTGGCTGTTGTCCAGCTCACGGTCGATGCGCGATTTTTCCAGGTTATCCACGTACAACGCGTAATTGCGCTCGGTGGTGTTCAGCTCGCGGGAGAGGCGGGCCAGCTCCGGTTCTATCTCCAGGGCTTGCTTGCGCTGCGCTTCCAGGTTCACCAATTGTTTCTGCTGTTGAACCAACTGCGTGCGCAGTGCCAGGTTGTTACTGGTTTCATCCAGCAGCACGCGCTGCAAGTGGATTTCCAGGGTGTTCGGCGCGCGGTTTTCCGAGGCTTGAATGGTGTTGCTCTCGCTGGCGACCTGGACCTGCATGGCACGAATCGACGCGTCCAGGGCTTTGACCGGCGGCGCATTGTCCGTGTACGTGCGCATCATGTCGGCCTTTTCCAGCAGCTTCTGGTTAAGCAGGCGACGCAAGTCCTGCTGCTGCGGGTTCAGAGCGATCTGGCGCACCGTGGTGACTTCCTTCGGCTGGCCCTTGAGTTGATTGCGCGTGCTCTGGATTGCGCTGTCGGACGAGGCGATCAGCCGCGTAGTGTTGAAGGTCTCGCCGCGCAGTACGTTGATGCGCTCGGACAAGTCTTCCAGGCGGTCGGTGATACTCGCCGCGCCGATCTCGTTGAGGTGCGTGAGGATCTGTTGCTTGTAGCTCTTGATCTCGGTCGCGCTGTTGGCCGCCTGGCCTTCATAAAAGGCATACAGGCTCTTGCGCCCCAGGGCCTGGGTGCGTTCGTTGATATAGGTTTCGACCCAATCCTTGACCACCGCCTGGGCGATTTGTGGGTCGCCCCACTTGAAGCTGATATCCATCACCGTCGAACCGGCGGCGTGACTCACTTCAAAGTTCTTCTCCAGGCCGGCGGCCAGGCGTTCAACCGGGGTAGTCTTTTCAACCACGCCAACGGTTTCCAGCACCACACGCAGGCCATCGAATACCGCACCCACGCCGCTCTTGACGTAGTACTTGGTGCGCTTCCAGAAACCTTCCGGCGGTGGCGCGTTGTCGATCACTTCCAAGTAGTGTTCAGCCACCGCGCGCACGATCGGGCGACCGGTGAGCAGGCGCTCTTCGTCGACAATCGGGTCACGCTGCGTGCTGGGCATCACCAGCGCCTGGCGGTTGCTGATCTCGATGGGCAGGGTCGAATCCCGCCCAGGCTTGACCAGCAGGCGCGCAGTGGATTCGTACTTGGCCGGCAGCAAGAAAGCCCCCAGCAGGATGATCACCAGCGCGGCAATCGCCGCCAGTTTGAACTCGCGCCGGAAAATGAAGAACAAACGCAGAAGATCACGAAAAGAACGGATCTCGATCATAGGGATGTCGCTCCTTTAGTTACTGCCGCCGCTGGTTCGTGTGTAGTTGTAGCCAACCCCAATGGACTTGGTGAAGGGGATCAGTTGGTTCAGGTAGGTATCCACCCCTTGGATGCGCTCGCCCACGTTGGATTTGGGCACGAACACCACATCGCCGCGTTGCAGGTGCACGGGCTTGCGCCCGTTGGGGCCGGTCTTGAGCAGTTGGCTGAAGTCCAGGAAGTAGGCGTGATAGGCACCCTGTGCGTCTTCACGCAGCAGGGCGACCATGCTGGCATTGCCCGCCGGGCTGACCCCGCCGGCACCGATGATTGCCTGCTCAAGGGTGTTGGCCGTGGCAATCTGCACTGCCGTCGGGTTGTTCACCGCGCCACCGACGATGATCGAGCTGCCCGGTGCCTGGTTGATGTTTACGGTCACGCGCGGTTCGCGGTAGGTCGGCGCGAGCTTGGTGGTCAGCTCCGTGGCCAATTCCGAAGGCTGGCGCCCGGCCACTTGGATCGGCCCCAGGAACGGGTAGTTGATCTTGCCGTCGGTCTGCACCGTGTACAGCGTCAGCTCATAGATGGTGCTGACGTTGAACGCTGACAGCGTCGGCATCTCACCGGCATCGCGCACGATGCGCAGCTGGTCGCCGATGCGGATACGTTCCACCGCCGGCGGTAGCTGTGCGAGCTGGTCGAGGGCGCGCTTGCCTTCTTCGACGGTCTTGCCGTCCGGCGGCACAATGCGCGCCGGCGTGTTACAGCCTGCCACCGTCAGCAGGGCGAGCACGAGCAGGGTCTGTTTGATCAAGGGGGACTTCCTGTAGGTCATGATGCTCACCTCCAATAACCGGGAAACATGCTGATGCGCCGCTTGAGGGCGAGGGGGAGACGGCGCTCCAGATGGCCCAGCCGGTAGCCGAGCAATTTGAACGCGCTGCGCACCAGCACTTCGGGAATGCGGTGCAGGGCGCCCGCCTTGCGCAAAGCCCTGAGTTCAGCCAGCACATAGCGCTTGCCTTCGCCACCCGCATCGCCGAAGGCCTGCTTGATCCACGGCTCGCGGCCGTAGAACACGCCAATGTCGAAGTAGCGGTGAAACTCATCCATGAGTTTGTAATCGTGGGAGTGGTGCACCAGCGCCGTGGCGGCGTAGCGCACCTTGTAGCCTTCGAGCAGCATGCGTGCGGCCACGAAGGCGTCTTCGCTGCCGATCACGTCTGCCGGGAAACCGCCCACCGCTTCCAGCACGCTGCGCCGGTACACGGAAAACGAGTCGGAACTGAAGCAGGTCTTGATCCCTAATTCCGGTGCATCGGCCAGGCTCTTGCTGCGGCTCTGTTCCGGGTAGTTGAAGTGCCGCGATTGCGCGCCCAACACACCCGCATCGGGATGGGGCAACTGGCGTCCGTAGGCCACGCCATTGAGCGGGTCCTGCTGCAATTCGGCGAGCAGGTTGGCGAAGGTCTCGGGGGTGGCGGGGATCGCGTCCTGGGTCATCACGATCAGCGCCTCACCGCCCACTTGTTCGCTGGCCCAGCGCCGCGTACCGCCATGGTTGAAATCACGCGCGTCGATCACCTCAACCCGTGCACCGAACGCGCGGAAGCGCGCCACGGTGTCGTCGCTGGAGGCGCTGTCCACTACCAGCATCTCGTCAGGTTGCAGGGTTTGCATCTCCAGCGCCGGCAGCAGGCGTGCCAGGTGGCTGGAGGCGTTACGGGTCGGGATGATCAGAGACGTACGCATGTCATTTTTTCACTTCAGCCGGGGCGCGCCCGTAGATGTCGTCGAAGCGCACGATGTCGTCTTCGCCCAGGTACTCGCCGCTCTGCACCTCGATCATCACTAGGTCGATAATGCCGGGGTTGGTCAGCCGGTGTTTATGCCCGGCTGGGATGTAAGTGGACTCGTTGGCGTTGATCAGGAATTCGCGCTCGCCGTTGGTGATCTGCGCGGCGCCGCTGACCACCACCCAGTGTTCGCTGCGGTGGTGGTGCATCTGCAACGACAGCGACGCCTGCGGCTTGACCACGATGCGCTTGATCTTGAAGCGGCTGCTTTCCTCGAGCACGGTGTAGGTGCCCCACGGCCGGGTGACGGTGCGGTGCAGGCTGTACGCCGGATGGTTCTGGCGCTTGAGTTCGGCGACGATGTAGCGCACATCCTGGCTACGGTGGGCGTCGGCGATCAGCAGCGCGTCGGGCGTGTCGACGATGATCAGGTCGCGCACGCCCACCGCGCCGAGTACGCGCTTGGGCGAGTCGATGTAGCAGTTGTGCACGTCATGCAGAATCGCTTCGCCATTGACTTGGTTGCCATGGGCGTCGCTGGGGGTGAGCTGGCGCAGGGCTTCCCACGAGCCGATATCGCTCCAGCCGATGTCGCAGGGCACCACGGCGACTTGCTTGGACTTCTCCATCAAGGCCACGTCGATGGAAATATCCGGCGCGCTGCCGAAAGCATCCGCGTCCAGCTCACGCTGGCGCGAGGTTTTGTTTTGCAGGCTCTGGCTATGGTCCAGCGCGGCGCGGGCGGCTTCCAGCACGTCGGGCGCATGGGTGGTGAGTTCGTCCACCAGGGTGCTGGCCTTGAAGCAGAACATGCCGGCGTTCCACAGGTGCTTGCCGCCGTCGAGATAGCCCTGGGCGGTGGCCAGGTCGGGTTTTTCGACGAAGCGTTTGACCCGGTTGCCCGTGCTCAACGGCTCACCCTGTT
The DNA here is from genome assembly GCF_900005865.1 of Pseudomonas sp. 58 R 12. NCBI lineage: Bacteria > Pseudomonadati > Pseudomonadota > Gammaproteobacteria > Pseudomonadales > Pseudomonadaceae > Pseudomonas > Pseudomonas sp. 58 R 12. The sequence continues at coordinate 415,845 of NZ_CVTP01000024.1, read as the reverse complement.
CGATGTAGCCAAAGCCAGTCTCCGGGTGATCCGGCTGGATACCGAACGTCACCAGGTAGCCGGCTTCGGCCAGGTCGCGGGCCTGGGTCACGGCCTCGGCAAACGCCACTTCATTGAGGATCAAATGGTCGGCGGGCATCACCAGCAACTGTGCGTCGCCGCCGAAATGTTCCTGCACATGCAGCGCCGCCACGGCAATCGCCGCTGCCGTATTACGCCCGAACGGCTCCAGCAGCAAATCCAGCGGCAGATGGGCCTTGTTGACCAGACGGTAGTCATCCAGGGTGCGGAACAGCAGGTCGCGGTTGGTCACCGTCAACACGCTTTCCACGCCGGGCAGTTTGGCCGCGCGCTGAAAGGTTTTCTGCAGCAGGCTCATGCCATCGCGCATGCGCATGAACGGCTTGGGCATGTTCTGCCGGGACACCGGCCACAGCCGCGTGCCCGAACCACCGGAAATGATGCAGGGAATTAATCCGTTGAGGGTGTTCATCAATAGACTTCCTTGGTGGAAAGGACGGCCGGGACCGTCATGAAGACGATGTACAAGTCAAACCACACCGACCACTTGGAGATGTACTCCAGGTCGTACTCGACACGTTTCTGGATCTTGAACAGGGTGTCGGTCTCACCCCGGTAACCGTTGATCTGCGCCCAGCCGGTGATACCCGGCTTGACTCGGTGCCGCGAGCTGTATTCGCTGACCGCCACTTCGAAGGGCACGCCTGCGGCCTTGGTTGCCGTGGCGTGCGGGCGCGGGCCGACGATGGACATGTTGCCCAGCAGCACATTGAACAGTTGCGGCAGCTCGTCGATGCTGGTCTTGCGGATGATGCGGCCCACGCGGGTGATGCGCGGGTCTGCGCGCGTTGTTTGGCGTTCGGCGGTGAAGTCGCTCTGGTCGGTGTACATCGAGCGGAATTTGAACACGCGGATTTCGTTGTCGTTGTAGCCATAGCGGTTCTGGCGAAACAGCACTGGGCCCTTGGAGTCGAGCTTGATCGCAATCGCTGTCGCCACCATCAGCGGTGACAGGCACACCAACGCCAGGCTGGCCAGCAGGAAATCCTCACAGCGCTTGATCACCGGCGACCAGCCACGCAACGGCAACTGTGAAGTGTTGAACATCAGAATGCCGCCCACATCGGTGATTTTGCTGTGGCCGTAGCGCAGGGCCGCCATGTCCGGCACCAGCATGACGTTCACCGACAACTGCCGCAGGCGGTTGACCAAGCCGTGGATGCGTTGCTCGGCGGCCCAGGGCAGGCAGATCATCACTTGGTTGACCTGCTCGGCACGGATCAGTTTTTCGAGGTCGCGGGTATTGCCCAGCAGGGGCAGCTTGCTCAGCTCCTTGGGAATGCGCTCGGTGCGGTCGTCGATAAAACCGACCAGGCCGGAACGGATATCGCCGTTGCGCTGCAGGTGATCGGCGACGTGCACAGCGGTCTCGGTAAAGCCCAGGATCACCGTGCGTTGCAGGTATTTGCCAGCCCGCATCAGCCTGCGATAAAGGCGCAACATCATCAGGCGTTCCAGGCAGAACAACGCCAGGCTGGCGACGTACCACGTCGCCAGGTTACGCGGGGTTAATTGCGGGAACATCTGCAGGATCTGGTACATGAACAACAGAATGCAAAACGCCGCCGACCAGGCTTTGATCTTGGTTTTCAAGCGCAGCCGGTTGCTGAACAATTCTTCGGAATATATGCCCAGGGCCTGAAACAGAATAATGGTCAGGACCGCGAAAAAAACCAGCAGGCCCACGAAATGAGGGCGCAGTTCAGGGTCCATCGGGTCCAGGAAAAGCACCAGGACCAGAGGGGGCAAAATGGCCGTCAGGCCGTGGATCAATTTGACGAAAACGACAAAGAACTCAACAAAACCAGCACGTGTTAAAAACAAGCTGTCGACTGACGACTTCTCTCGCATAAAACCATCCCTCATTGCACTCCAGGCTGCACTGTTCGACTGTTTGCTCAATAAAGCAGCGGGCTGCTTTAGCGTTCAGCTCGAACTGGTTGCACTGGGTAATACGCAACTTTCCAATTCAAATGCACCATCCAAACACAGCTATTCATTTGAAGTGTTTTTGCGGGGGTAGTGACTAAAGGACTGTTCCCTTTATGTGCTCAGTCAATAAATTGACAATGGTGCGGGAGCTGCGTAGTAGACAGTTTTATCATTCTTTTTAGTGGCATTTTATTGACATTCCTTGTCCGAACACGCGGTGATTGGGTGTGTTTTTGAGTGTAGGAACAAATAAGGAATTTTTCCTGCTTAAAGGAGAAAGCTTTTTTGCAGCGCGGTGGGAAAGAGGGACAAAACAGCGGTGGCAGGGCGCACTAAGTGCCCTGCCCATGGGGCTTTCGCCCGATCAGAAGTTACCTTTCAAACTCACCATAAAAATTACGCGGTTCACTATAGAAGTTGCCGCAAAAGCTACGCCTGCGTTCCATTTCGACAGGGCAGTGTCGAACCGGTAGTCACCCCACTCGCGATTACCAGAAACAATGTATCCAGCACAATTTTTTGTTCGCACACGGTACGCCGATTAATCTGCAGGCTTTTGCGGTGGATGGCTTGAGCATGATTGACCTTGCAACCCTGGCGGTTTTTTCGGGGGCTGTGCTGTTGCTGCTGTTATCGCCTGGGCCGAACATGGCCTTTGTGATCAGCCACGGCGTGACTCATGGCTGGCGCGGGGGAGTGACATCAGCCTTGGGTATCAGCGTGGCCGACCTGTTGCTGACCGCATTGACCGCCACAGGGGTGACGGCATTGGTCGCCAGTTGGCCGCCATCCTTCGATTTGATCCGCTATGCGGGAGTGGTTTACCTGCTGTGGCTGGTGGTCAAGACGTTGCAGAAAACCCCAGGGCTGGGCGCGGCCCAGGTCAATCGCATGCCCCTGGGACGAGTGTTTCTGCAGGCCATGTTCAACAGCCTGCTCAACCCCAAGGCATTACTGTTTTTCGTGGTGTTTTTGCCGCAGTTTGTACGGCCGGAGGCGGGGTCCATTGCCGTGCAGTTGATGGTGCTCGGGGGCGTGCTGACGTTAGTCGCTGGGGTGTTTCATGCGGTGCTGGGCATTTTTGGTGGTGCGCTGAGCCGATTCTTCGCCAGGCGCTCAAAAGGCGCCTGGCTACAGAAATGGGGCTTGGCGACGGTGCTGATGGTGCTGGCCGTGCGCCTGGCGGTGATGTCTCGCCCAAGCTGATTCAACTCACGGTGTTAGCCCAGGCGTGCAGCTGCGCGTGCGACGATCTCGCCGCGTACTCTGCGCGATTCGGCCGTGCGGTTGTTGGCTTCCTCCAATACGTGCTTGGGCGCAGTGTCCGGTCGGCCTGCATCGAACGGTGGCGCTGGCGCGTATTCAATCTGCAACTGCACCAGTTGCGCCGTCGCGTCGCTGTACAACTCGGCCGCCAGGGTCAGGGCGAAGTCGATGCCGGCGGTGATGCCGCCACCGGTGAACAGGTTGCCGTCACGCACCACGCGCTCTTGCACCGGGGTCGCGCCGAGCGGGGCGAGCAGGTCGTGGTAAGCCCAGTGAGTCGTCGCCCGGCGCCCGCGCAGCAAACCCGCCGCGCCCAGTACCAGCGAGCCGGTGCACACCGAGGTCACGTAGCGTGCGGTTTGCGCCTGGGCCTTGAGGAAGTCCAGCGTGAGCGGGTCTTCCATCAACGCGCCCACGCCGGAACCGCCGGGCACGCAGATCACATCCAGCAGCGGGCAGTCGGCGTAGGTTATGGTCGGGGTGAACACCAGGCCGGTGCTGGAGGTGACCGGTTCCAGGTCTTTCCACACCAGGTGCAATTTCACGTCCGGCAGCGAACCAAGTACGTCATAAGGGCCGGTGAGGTCAAGTTGCTGGATGCCGGGGAACAACACAAAGCCGATCTGCAAGGTCATGGATAGCGCTCCGATAAAGGGGTGGACGGCTTCACTTTAGTGATTCAGGATTTGGCCTACACGCCATTACGCCCACGAATTACGCCAACATGACAAAAATTATCCATGTACTCGCCTTTCCAGGCGCTCAGATACTTGATGTTACCGGCCCCTTGCAAGTGTTCTCGTCCGCCAATGACCTGGCGCGACAACGGGGCTTCGCGTTGCCGTACGCGGTCAACGTGATCGCTGCTCAGACCTCGGCGGTCATGACCTCGGCAGGCCTTGCAGTGGTGGCTGAGCCCTTGCCGGTGATTGATGCCCCGTGCGATACCCTGGTGATCGCCGGTGGTTGGGGGGTTTATGGCGCTGCCGAGGACGCTGACCTGGTGGATTGGGTGCGACAAAAGAGTGTCAACTCACGCCGGACGGCGTCGGTCTGCACGGGCGCTTTTTTGATGGCGGCCGCAGGCTTGCTCGATGGCTGTCGTGTGGCTACCCATTGGACGCGTTGTGAGGAATTGGCGCTCAAGTATCCGAAATTGCAGGTGGAGGCTAACCCGATTTTTATCCAGCAAGGGGCGCTGTGGACGTCAGCGGGGGTCACCGCCGGTATTGATTTGTGCCTGGCCCTGGTGGAAGACGATCTGGGTGCCGCCGTCGCCCTGGAAGTGGCACGGCACTTGGTGGTGTTTCTGAAACGCCCGGGAGGGCAATCCCAGTTCAGCGTCACCCTGTCTCTGCAACAGGGCAGTGGTCGGTTTGCTGAGTTGCATGCCTGGATCGCCGAGCGTCTGACGTTGAATTGGAATATCTCGACACTGGCGGCCCAGGCCGGGATGAGCGAGCGCAGTTTTGTGCGTCACTACCGGGCTGAAACCGGACGGACGCCAGCACGGGCAGTGGAGCTGATACGAGTGGAAACCGCACGGCGGCGACTGGTTGACGAAGACACGCCGATCAAGCGAGTCGCCTCGCAGTGCGGTTTTAAATGCGAAGAAACCATGCGGCGCAGTTTTCTGCGCGTGCTGGCGGTGACTCCGCAGGCTTACAGGGAGCGATTTTCTCGAATATCAAGCTCGACAGCGTAGGTGTCAATCCAACGGCTCAGCCGTTCGGCAGACTCCACCAGAATACGCTCGAGATCGGAAAAACTGCCAGTGTCACTCTTCGCGCCTAGTTGCTGCAGTGCGACAGGGTCGATGTACGACGTCAGTGAGCCGTCGTGGTTCTGGATGGAGGCGTTGAGCCTGGCGATCAGTCCTTGGTCGTAGCCCGGGTCCTGAATCGACGGAAAGGCTGATTTACCTCTACGCAGGATCGAGTCAGGCAACAGGTCAGCGGCAGCTGCCCGCAACAGCGCTTTGCTCTCGCCGTTGAAGATCTTCATGGCCCACGGGATGTTGAATACGTACTCCACCAGGCGGTGATCGCAGAACGGGACTCGCCCCTCAAGGCCGCTGGCCATCCCCATGCGATCTTTTTTGTCGAGCAGCATCGGCAGCCATCGGGTGAGTGTGAGGTAGTTCAACTCGCGAGTACGTCGCTCTTCCGCAGACTCTCCGTCGAGCCTGGGGACCTCGGCCAACGCTGTGCGGTAGAGTTCGGCTTCATAGTCGTCCAGTTTCAGGTCATCGATAAACTGTTTATGAAACAGCGCTTTGGGGGACAGCCCGCGATGAGCCCCGAGTTTTAGCCATGGAAAGGTTTGCGCCGCCCGAGCCTGCGGGTCAGAAATCCACAGGTAGCCCCCGAATAGTTCATCGGCAGCCTCGCCGGAAAGCGCGACGGTGGCGTGTTGGCGCACGTTGGCAAACAGTTGATGCAGTGAGATGTCCAAGTCGCCAAAGTTGAAGGGCAAGTCCCAGGCACGCATGACTTTTTCACGCAGAGTCGGGTCAAGTAAACTTGCGCGATCCAGGACGATGTTGTGGTGCCGGCTGCCGATGTGGCGTGCGGCTTCGGCTGCGAAAGGCGCGTCGGCGGAGGGCCGGACGGGATCCGGCCGATAGTTTTCAGTGTGTCCCACAAAGTCGATGCAGAACGTCGATAGTGGATCCTCGCCATTGGCCAGACGCTTCTTTTGTGCGAGTGCAGCGACGGTACTAGAGTCCAACCCTCCCGATAGCAGTGCACACAACGGAACGTCAGCAATCATTTGTCGGGCCACAATGTCATCGAGTAGCTCGCGGATGGTGGCAATGGTGGTTTCAAGATCGTCTGTGTGCGGTTTTGCTTCGAGCGCCCAATAGCGTTCTTCGCGTATTTGTCCACGACGCACCCGCAGCAGGTGGCCAGGCTTGAGTTCTTTCATACCGCTGAAGGGCACTTGCCCCGGAGTACGTAAAAATAGGAGTGCGTCGCAGAGGCTTTCACGAGTGGAGAGTGCTTTGACGTCAGGGTTGGCCAGGAGCGCCTTGGGTTCCGAGCCGAAAAGAACGCCGTCGGCCGTTGGATAGTAAAACAGTGGTTTTACCCCAAGCCGGTCCCTGACCAAAATCAGTTCATCATTCGCGCTGTCCCAAATTGCAATTGAGTACATGCCGTTAAGGCGATGCACGAAGTCAGCGCCCCAGTGCAGGTATGCCTGCAGCACCACTTCGGTATCGCAATGCGTCGCGAATCGATAGCCCGCCTGCATCAGTTCAGCGCGCAGCTCGATGAAGTTGTAGGTTTCGCCAGCATAGGAAATGACGGCTCTGGGCAGATTGCCAGGGCCTGTCTGCTGGCTCTGCATCGGTTGCAAACCACGTTCTGGGTCAATGATCGATAGCCTGCGGTGACCCAGGGCTACGTGCTTGTCGATCCAAACACCGCGTGCGTCAGGGCCACGCAGTTTCAGGGTGTCTGTCATCGCGTCGATGGTGGCTGTTTCGTGTCTCAGGTCGTGGGCAAAGTCAACCCAACCGGTTATTCCACACATGGGAATGTACTCCGCTGAAAAAGAGAAATAATGGGTGTCCCTGACACCTCCCCTTGGGTTAGGACCAGGCGTCAGGACCAGGCGTCAGGCCTGAGATGGGATATGAGGGTTGAGCAATGGCGGATCGCTGTGGATATGAACCCGGCGCAGATGTCGACCATTTTTGCTGGTGAAGCTCTCTCGGCCGTGGAGCAGGCTGAAGTTGTCGGTGAGCACGACATCGCCGGTTTGCCACTGATGGGCGTAGTAGGCACGCGGGTCATGCAATGCGGCGCCAAGGCTATCGAGTAATGCGGCGTGCTCGCTGTCGTCGATCCCGCTGAAAGTGTATTGCGATGGATTTATGAAGTCAGTGTCCCCCGCAACCGGTTGTTCGCAATATCGCAGTACAGGGAATTCCCTCCGCGGATGTCGATTGATGATAGGTGCGCTGGCGCAGTTGCTGTAGAGCTCCACCGTTCGTCGGTACGTGCCTTGGGCCCGGCTCCATAAGTTGCGTGTTTCGGGCGTTGCGATGCGCAATGCAACGGGCGTGCAGGCGAACGTGGTGCGCCCACCGTGGGGACAATCGTCGGCTCTCACGCAATGAAATATCTGGAATTCGGGTACGCTCTCCAGATACATGCCGTCCCAATGCAGTGGTACGTAGCTGTTGGAGAAAATATGGTCGTCCGGTGCCAGTTGCTCCTGCAGCTCCAGTACAGCGCCAAAAGGCCACATCATGATTTCGCCGAACGTAGAGCAATATCGCGTGAGGCTTTCTGCTGTATCAAAACTGTCAAAACCGCGAAGAATGACGAGCTGGTGGTTATGTACCAACATGCGGAGCCAGGCAGTCGATAGCTCCCCGAGATGGACGTCGGGATGCCGTGGTGTGATCATCACGCCGAATTCAGGTGGAGTGAGTGTGGCAGGCAGACGCGCCGTGGTGATCAAGTGTGACAGGTTCGGGTCCGTCATACTGCAGCCGCCAGCAAGGAGGTCGTTTGGGATGAGTCAATCGCATAGTGGCTGCGCAGGTCATCTTGCATGATCAGGTGGGCTCCACAGCGTTGTGCGTCCTTGCGGTTCATTAGCTTGAAGTCATCTCCCATACCTACCGCTACGCCATGCCAAGGCGTAATCCAGCTGTCCTGGGCCGGCATCATATGAATGCCTATCTTCAAGCTGCTAACTGGCTGCGGATGGATGGATAATCTGATGGCGTTGGGGAACTCCTGTGCCAAGAGTTCGCCCCACGCCCAACTGCGTTGAATGACCTCGACGGACAGCAGCTTGGCTTTCTTCTGTAGGGCACTTCGTGATCCTGAATAGCCGGGTATCAGGTTGTCTTCAAACATGAAGCGGGTGATTGCCCGATACAACTCAACGCCCTCTGGCGTTTTCATTAACGTTTTTTTAACTGTCGTCAGTGGTTCTGCATAGCCCTCGATCAATAGCCTACGCAACTGGTCAAAGTCATCTGTTAACGCATTGAGTCGAGTGCAATCTTCGAGATTATAGAGCCGTAAATGATGGGCGTGTTTTTGCGCAATTATATGGCCGATTGCAGATTGATACCGACTCACATCTTCGTCATCGACACCTATCACTTCGCTGAATACACGCCCATCTGAGCAGATAGTCAGCCGCGCGCCTGGCGCGTAGTGGGATTTTATATCGGTGCATAACTTATCCAGAGACTGTAAGGAAATTCTTTCCGCCAGATCAGGAAGTCGGCCGATCACTTTATCCGGATTAGGCGATTTGGCGGGAAAGGCAGGCAAGACCAATTCGATCGGTCTACCCGCTTCCACGAATCGTTGGATCCGTGGAATCTGAATGGAGTGGATTTGATCGGCTTCCTCGTCCAGCGCGATGGGCAAGGAGGCCCGCTCATCTCGCCGACGAATACGCAGAATTTCGTTCAGAATAATAGAGGACGTATCACTTGGCATGTTATGCATCGGATGTACCTTTTTTGTAGTTGTTTGGTCATTGTTTTTAAGGCGCGGTTTTTTCTGTTTTGGATGGTATTGCCAGCTGCCGTGCACGGCGCTGGCGTAAAAAATAGTTAAAATGTTAGCGATGCCTCGAGCAAGCCTGTACTAACGTTTTGTTACTTTTGCTTTTTTTGGGTTGGCTTTTGTTTATGTTTTTTTAAGGTTGAGAAAGTACTGGGGGCAGCATTCTTTTTACGCAGGAGTGGCTGAAGTGTCTGTGCTGTATGGCGTTGAGGATTTTTGATGGTGAATGAGTCGCGCGCTGAGGTGGTTTCTAAAGTATTTATATGTACGCATGTTTAAAGTTTCAAAGGGTTGTGTATATTTTTCTGTTTGTGTCGACATAATGATTTGTTATTTTTTTTTGGCGTTTCTTCATTGGTAGGTAGGTTTTTCTTTATCTGTGCGTCGAAATTGGTTCGAACGCGTAGCGCAATGACTTACAGCAAAGTGTCGCCGAAGAGGGTAGGCATGTAGCACTGATCTACTGCGAAAAAATCCTGCGTCCCTTGTCAAATGCGAGTAATTCCAATAGCGCGTCAAGGGTAGTCTGCGGCGCTTCCTGGGGGATATTGTGGCCCACGCCGGGCAGCACCTGGCGCCGGTAAAACCCGCTGAAATGCGCCACGTCATCATCCTCTTCGGGTGGCGGGCCCACCCCATCATCGGCACCGCACAGCGAAATGCTTGGCACCGAAATCGGCGGCTGCAATACCAGGGCTTGCTCGATGGCTTCGAGTGCGGGGTCACCAGGCGCATACATAAAACGGTGGCGATAGGAATGGATCACCACCTCGACAAAATCCGGGTTATCAAACGACGGCGCCGTCTGCTCATACAGCCCCGGTCCTTCGGTCCAGGACGGCGACCACAGTGACCACAGCAGTTCGCAGAGTTCGCGACGGTTGGCGGTCAAGCCGTCGACACCGCGCTGGGTATGAAAGTAGTACTGGTACCACAAGCGGTGTTCCGTCTCGGGTGCCCGTGGCGCCAGCGACTCGGCGATGTCCTGGATGTTGTAGCCGTCACCGGTCACCAATCCACTGACGCGATCGGGCCACAGCGCCGCGACGATACACGCGGCACGTCCACCCCAATCGTAGCCGGCGAGGGTCGCCTGTGGGATGCCCAGCGCATCCATGAAGTCCAGCAGGTCCTTGGCCAACGCCGCCTGCTGTCCGGAGCGCATGACGTGTTCGTTGATAAAACGCGTCGGGCCGTAACCGCGCAGGTACGGCACCAGCACCCGCAAGCCATGCCCGGCCAGTACGGGCGCTATCGCGTCATAGGCGCGAGGGTCGTAGGGGAAGCCGTGCAGCAGGATCACAGGTTTTCCACCAACGGGGCCGTGGGCTTCATACGCCACATCGAGCATGGACGTACGGACGTAAAGCAGCGGGGCAGTGGTGGTCATGGTGAGCGTTCATCGGCTGGCCAGAGGTGCTGGAACTCTAGCCGAAAGCCGTGAACGGGAGGGGTGGAATTTAAGGCAATAGGCTGACGTGTGTAGCCCGAGGTCAGCGCCGTTCGGCGACCTCAGGGTTGCCAGGTGGTTTTTTCCCCGCTGAGCTTACGGTCCAGGAAGGTCGCAGCGCTGATCAACGCCAAGTGGCTCAAGGCTTGCGGCGTATTGCCCAAGTGGCGGGCCTGGCTGTCGAACTCTTCTGCGTACAGCCCCAGAGGGTTGGCGTAACGCAGCAGTTGTTCGAATTCCAGGTGGGCCTTTTCCACTTGCCCGGCGCGGGCCAGGCATTCGACGTACCAGAACGAGCAGGCCGCAAATGCGCCTTCAGTGCCTTGCAGGCCGTCGATCTGGCTGTCGTCGTTGCGATAGCGGTAGACCATGCCGTCGCGCACCAGGCTTTTCTGGATGGCTTCCAGCGTTGAGAGCCAGCGTGGATCGGTCGCCGCGACGAAGCGCACCAACGGCATCAGTAGCATCGAGCCGTCGAGCGCGGTGCTGCCGATATGCTGCACAAAATGTCCGCGTTCTTCGTTCCAGAAGTTGCTCCAGATGTCGGCATAGATCGCTTGGCGGGTCTGGTCCCAACGTGCAAAAGGCGCCGGCAGCGAACGCTTGGACGCCAGGCGGATGGCGCGGTCCAGCGCGACCCAGCACATCAGTCGCGAGTGCAGGAAGTGATGCTGCTCGCCGCGCATTTCCCAGATGCCTACGTCTTTGGTGTTCCAGATCTCGCAGACCTGATCGGCGACTTCTACCGTATGTTTCCAGCCCTCATGAGAGATGGCTTCGCCGTACTTGTTGACCAGGTACACCGCGTCCATCAGTTCGCCGTAGATGTCAAGCTGGATCTGGTCGAACGCCTCGTTGCCAATGCGCACCGGCTTGGCGCCGCCGTGGCCGCTGAAGTGGTCCAGCTCGGCTTCCGGCAGCTCCTGGCGACCATCGATGCCGTAGAGAATATTGATTTTGGTCGGCTGGCCGCAGCAGTCACTGACCCGTCCTTTGAGCCAGCGCATATAAGCGTTGGCTTCTTCGACAAACCCCAGGCGCATAAAGGCGTAGACGGTGAACGAGGCGTCGCGGATCCAGGTGTAGCGGTAGTCCCAGTTACGTTCGCCACCGGGCGTTTCCGGCAGGCTGAAGGTGGCAGCGGCGATGATTGCGCCGTGTTTGCGCGAGGTCAAAAGCTTGAGCGCCAGGGCCGAGCGGTTGACCATTTCGCGCCAGCGGCCACGGTAGTTCGACTGCGCGATCCAGCCGCGCCAGAACTTCAAGGTGTGGGCCAGCGCCAGGTCGGTGCAGCCGCCGTCGACGCGTTCATCCTCCTGGCCGCCCAAGACGAACTCGGCACCCTCTTCCTGGTCCAGGGTAAAACTGGCCACGGCGGCGCCGTCCTTGATCTGCAACGGCTGGCTGCTGGCCAGGCGCAGGCCAGGTTGGCCGTCGGCGCTGAAACACACCTTGCCGTTGTCGAGGCTGGCGTGGGTAGGCGTGCGTGCGTAGTCGTGGCGCACCGCGCAACGCAGATGAAGGGTGGCCTTGCCACTGACCACGCGCACTCGGCGGATCAGCAGCGGCAGGTCTTCGATTTCTTCGCTGATGACCAACAGATCAGTGATCTCCACCACGGCTTCGTCGCTGAGCCAGCGGGTCTGCAGCACGTTGGTGTCGGGCAGGTAAATTTGTTCGCGCCGCGCGTTGGGCAGGTCCGGGGCGAGTTGGAAAATGCCGGCGTCGGGGCTGTCCAGCAGCGAGCAGAAGATCGACGGGCTGTCGAATTCCGGCCAGCAGAAGAAGTCGATGCTGCCTTTATCGTTTACCAAGGCCGCACTGCGCATATCGCCGATGATGCCGTGGGCATCGATGGCGCTTTGTTGTTCGTTCAAATCAACCATTGCCACGAAACTCCGGATAAAGGCTCATGCCGCCATCGATAAAGAGCGTGCTGCCCACGACGTAGTCGGAAGCATCACTGGCCAGCCACACCACGGCGTTGGCTACATCTTCTACATCGCCGACGCGGCCATAGGGAATCAGCTTCAGCAACTCCTTCTCTGCGGCACCTTCAGTGGCCGCACGGTTGATCGCCGTACGAATCGCGCCGGGCGCAATGCCGTTGATGCGGATGCGCTGTTCGCTGACTTCCTGGGCGAGAGTGCGCATCAGCATTTCCACGCCACCTTTGGACGCCGCGTAATTCACATGCCCGGCCCAGGGGATCAACTGGTGCACCGAGCTCATGTGGATGATTTTGCCTGCCGCCCGCGACACACCCTCGCGCACGCCCTGGCGATTGAAGATCCGCACAGCCGCCCGCGCACACAGAAACTGGCCGGTGAGGTTGACGCCGATCACTGCGTTCCAGTCGTCGAGGCTCATGTCGACCAGGTTGGCGTCCTTTTGCATGCCGGAATTGGCCACCAGGATGTCCAGGCGGCCAAAGGCATCCAGCGCTTGGGCAAACAGCCGCTCCACGTCCGCTTCTTTAGACACGTCGGCGCCGATCGCAATCGCCCGGCCGCCGCTGGCATTGATCTGTTCGGCAAGGGCTTCGGCGGGCGCCGCCTGGGCATTGTAATTCAGCACCACGGCCGCTCCGGCCTGTGCCAGAGCCTTGGCCGCGCCGGCACCGATGCCGGAACTGGCGCCTGTCACCAGTGCCACTTGTTGTTCCAACGAAATATGCATTGCTCACCCAGCCTTAAATCCGTGAGTTCAAGTAGCTGACTGATAGCGCGCAAGGGAAGTTCACCCGTGTGAAATTAGCGACTACAACCATGGTGAAAAATGGAATAACAGAACTATAAAAAATAACCATAAGATACTAAAAAACCGCTCAAAAGCGTTTGACAGGCTTTTTCGCCCCGTGTCTTATAGGCACACCTCAACCCGCTCCGTTGGTAGTTCGGAAGTCATCGCGGGGCCAGCAATAAGAGATATCTATGTGCCTCTCGGCCGATATAGGGGAACTGCCCGTTCAGGAAACAGCCGCTGCCTTAGTTGGCGTGCCTAAGTTAGTTATCTTCGATTGCGACGGTGTGCTTGTCCAAAGCGAAGAAATAACCCTGTCTGTGTTGATCGCCCTGCTAAATGCGTTAGTACCGGACGACGCGATGTTAGATGCCACACGTTTTATCGAACACTTCCGTGGGCGCAAGGTTGTTGAGTGTTTACGCGAGGCGGAACAGCTTTTAAATGTTCGCCTGGACAGTGAGTTTGAACAGCGCTTTCGAAAGCAGGCATTGGACGCACTGACAAAACGTTTAAAAGCCACTGATGGAATGATTGAAGTACTGCAAGCGCTGACCGTTCCTTTTTGCGTAGCGTCCAGTGCGCCACGTGACAAGATAGAACACTGTCTGCGCCTTACCGGGCTGCTCTCTTATTTCGAAGGGCGAATATTCAGTTGTTATGAGTTGGGCAGTTGGAAGCCTGATCCCTTAGTGTTTCTGACGGCGTGTGATGCTTACGGTATTGATGTGAGTGATGCATTGGTTGTTGAAGACAGTGTGACCGGTATTCAGGCTGCTGTTGCCGCCCATCTACGTGTCTTGGGCTTTGGCCCTCCGCATCGGCATCCGCAGTTAGTGGCTGCCGGCGCACGGCCGATTGCCGATATACGTGAAATGCTGGCCGTTTTTAATTGATCTTATTACTCAGGGAGGAGGCGTCGTGAATACACGTGGTTACGTAGAACGGCTTAAACGCAACAATCACTATTCAGAAGTGTGGTGGGATTCATCGCCGGCCGTGTACCTGTCTTATAAACAGCACCTGTTGGAAAAGTACCCGGCGGCGACGACTTATATAGATGCGTTGATGCCGGATGATATCGCCCAGCCCAGAGGCTTGTGCAGTGTGACCACCAACCCGCGGTTGGTGACGGCCGTTATCCTCGAAAAGCGCGAGTATTGGTCATCGCGTTTCAACCTCGCGAGCCTGTCTCCCAGTGAGCTGCGCAAGCAGTTGTACAACGAAGTCATCCTCGAAGGCGCCGCGACGCTCAAGCCGCTGTGGGTTCAATCGGCGCAGGTCGAGGGCTGGATTTCCGCCCAGGTCGACCCGGTGGATGTGCGCTGCACCGAGCGCATGACCGCCAGGGGCCTGGAACTGCATCGCCTCGCACCGAACGTGATGGTCAAGGTGCCGGGCAGCCTCGAAGGGATGGCGACTGTAGAACAGCTGGTCGCCCTGGGCGCGTCGGTGAATATCACCTTCTGCTTCACGGTGGCGCAGTTCCAGGCCGGTATCCAAGCCATCGAACGCGGCCTGGCGACTGCACGCCGCAACGGTATCGACACCCGTCGCTGCAAGTACGTCATCACCTTCATGATTGGGCGTTTCGCCTGCCAACCTGAGTTCACGTTGCAGGCGGCGGAGCGTGGTCTGGTCTTGAGTGCCGAGGAACTGCGCTGGGCTGAATTGATGATTTACGAGCAGGTCCAGGCGCTGGTCGCGGCCTCGACCGTGCCGGTCAAAACCTTGCTTTCCAGTATAAAAATCGACGTGGACGAGCGTGGCAACAAGCACTGCTGGCACTTGGAAAAGACCGGGCAGACGGCGACCTGCTACACGCTGACGCCGGAGGTGGTGGAGTTTCTGATCGAGCGCGAGAGCCATGGCAAGCCGGTGGTGCCTGCGGTGGAACCCCAGAAGCCGCCTGCGTCGACCTTCGCCAAGCTGATCCGCATCCCGTATTTCTACGAAGCCTATTTCATCGACAGCATCGAGCCGTACGACTTTGGCAACCACGAGGCGTTTATCAACGCCTGCAATGAAGCCAACAGCGCACACCGGCGCCTGGCGGACTACTGCGTGCGGCTCTGCCCGGTAACCAAACCCTTCAAGCGCGCGCTCAACGCGCTGCTGGCCGCCGAATTCGGGGTGATCGCATGAACCGGATGATCGGGTTGTGGGCCCACCCACGTTCGCGCTCCACCGTATTGGAGCGCGTGTTTATCGAGCGGGGGGATTTCGAGGTCTTCCACGAGCCCTTTGCGCATATGGCGTTTTCAGAGGACTCGGCGATCCCTTCGGATGAGTGGGATCACAGTTTGCCCACCACTTACCAGGGCATAAAAGAACACTTGGTCACGGCGCGCGAACGAACTAACGTTTTTCATAAAGATATGTGTTACCACTGTTTGGATGATTTGAAAGTTGATGTCGGCTTTCTGGCGCAACAGGATAATATCTTTCTTATTCGCGAACCCGCCAGCAGCATTATTTCCCATCATCGAGTCCACCCCGATATGCCGTTGCAGGCCATCGGGCATAAAGCGCTGTACGACATATTCTGTGTGGTCACTAAACTCACAGGCCACGTTCCTTATGTCATTAATGCAGATGATTTGGCCGCCGAGCCGGAGCGGGTGATTCGCAAACTGTGTGATCACTTGGGTATTGAGTTTCTGCCGCACGCAATGACCTGGAAACGCGAGTGTCCACAACAATGGAAAACCTGGCGGAGTTGGCATGTGGCTGCGGAAAATAGCGATCGCATTGTTTCGCCGGATCATCACACTATCGATATCGAGGCTTTCGAACAGTATCCAAAGTTAAAGAAAATGTATGAATACCATCGGACGTTTTACGCGCGCATGAATGAGTTTTGTCAATAAGGATATTTGTATGAAGAAGCTGATTATCACCGGAGCGGCCAACGGAATTGGTCGAGCGACTGTCGAGATGGCTATTCAACAGGGTTACTTTGTTATCGGCGCCGACAAAGATGCCGGGGGGCTGAAAGTGTTGCAGGACCTTTACAGCGCGGACGTGTTTGAAGCACAGGTTGCCGACTTTTCTGATATGACCGTTATCAAAAGTTTTATCCCAACCCTGTATGAGCGCCACGCGACTGTTTATGGACTGGTCAATAACGCCGGCCTTTATCACGGCAAAAGTGTCTACGCCTATTCCGATGAGCAAATAGACGAGATCCTCAACGTCAACCTCAAGGCGCTGGTCTATCTCTCCAAAGACTTCGCCGAACGGGAAATGAAGCACGAGGCCCCGCGCAGCATCGTCAATATCGCCTCGGTGGCCGGTGAAGTCGGCAGCTGCGATGCCCTCTACGGTGCCACCAAGGCAGCGGTGATCGGCCTGACCAAGGCCAACGCCTGGAATTTCGCACCGTTTGTGCGGGTGAACGCGGTGTCCCCGGCGCTGATCCACGAAACCGCCATCTACGACACCATCCCTGAATACCGGCGTGCCGAGTACGCACGCCAGGAAGTCCTCAAGGACCCGATCCTGCCCAGCGGCGTTGCCGAGGTCATCATGCTGCTGGTTGGCGATGCAATGCGCCACATCACCGGCAGGGTCATTCCGGTCGACAACGGAGCCTACCCACGATGAGCCAGTCGATGCCCAGGAAAAAACTGCTGCTGGTCGGCGCCGGCAACCTGTGCCTGCAGATCCTCAAGATTCTCGGCCCCAAAAACGCTTTCGACTTTGTAGTACTGGGCCGCAATGAAGAGTCGACGATTCGGCTGTGTAACCTGGTAGAGCTGTCGTGTGCGCAATTAGGGCAATTCATTGCCATCAAGCCGGTGGTCGCCGACCTGACAGATATCGCGACAGTCGCGCAACTGCTGCGTGAAGAAGCGCCGGATATGCTGGTGAACTGCGCGTCGCTGCAGTCCTGGCGGGTTATTACCGGGTTGCCCAAGCTGTCGTTCGAGAAGCTTGACCAAGCTCAGTTCGGTCCCTGGCTGCCCATGCACCTGACGCTGATGCATTGCCTGATGCGAGCGGTAAAAGCCTCGGGCATCACCACTAAAACCGTTAATGCAGCGTTCCCCGATGCGGTCAATCCGATTCTGGCGCGCATTGGCCTGGCGCCGGATATCGGCGTGGGCAATGTGGCCAACCTGGTTCCCGCTGTGCGGTTTTCCATCGCCCGCTTGCTCGAATGCGCGCCCGCTGATGTGCAAGTGCAGCTGTATGCCCAGCATTACTTCAGCCACTACGTGCCGCGTGGTGGCTTGCCCCCGCGTGCCAGTTACCGGTTGTTGTATGAGGTGCGCGATCGGCCGGAGCTGGCTGGTCCGTCGGCCGAGGCGATTTTCTCTACGGTGAAATCCGAATTCCGTCGCCTGGGCGGGGTGGATGGGCAGTTCCTCACGGCATGTTCCGCCGTCACCGTCATCGAAGGGCTGTTCTCACCCACGCCGGTTGTGGTGCACGCACCAGGCCCCCTCGGGCTTCCGGGCGGTTACCCGGTGTTGCTGCACGAGGGGCGGATCGAGGTGCAGTTCTCCGAGGCTTGCCCAAAGGACGAAGCGGTGCGCATCAACACCATTTGCCAGAGCCAGGATGGCATTGACGAAATCCATTGTGACGGCTCAGTCAGCTACAACCCCCAGTGCATGGCCGTCATGCAATCGATGCTGGGGTATTCCAAGAACACCATGTCTATCGAGCAGTCCGCCGAGTTCGCCCTCGAGTTGGCGAGCAAGTACCTGTCCTTCAAGAATTCAACCTGGTAGGTGTGTGATGAATCAGATTTCCGAGCGCAAGCACAACGAAGTTGCCAGTTATTCCACGCAGTACTCGGCGGATTTCGTCGAGCGTTGGGATGAGTTGATCGACTGGGAAAAACGCAAGGCAGGGGAGGGCGGGTTCTTTGAAAACCTGCTGCACAAGCACGGCGTGCGCTCGGTCATCGACGTATCGACGGGCAGTGGTTTTCATGCGGTGCAGCTCAAGCAGGCGGGCTTTGATGTGGTCGCCACGGATGGCAGCAGCACGATGTTGACCAAGGCGCGGGCGAACTTTCGCAAACACGGGCTGGACATCGAGTCCAATTACCGCGACTGGCACTCACTGGACCCGCAGGAGCTGGGCCAATTCGACGCCGTGGTGTGCCTGGGCAGTTCGCTGTGCCATGTGTTCGCCGCTCACGACCGATTGAGCGTGTTGGCGAAGTTCAGGGCATTGCTCAAGCCGGGTGGCCTGTTGATTGTGGACCAGCGTAATTTCCTGGCTATTCGCGCAGGTAATTTCAAGGCCAGCGGGAATTATTATTACTGCGGTACAAACGCATCCGTGAGCTTGGGGCAGGTCGATGAGCACCTGTGTGAGTTCATCTACAACTTTGATAACAAGGAACGCTACACGTTGAAGGTTTACCCGTTGTTGCCGGGCGAGTTGGCCACTGAAATGCTGGCTTCCGGGTTTCGCGCCCATGAGAGCTACGGTGATTTCAAGTCTGTCTACGACATGATGAATTGCGATTTCGTCATCCACACCGCGCGCGCTGAATGAGAGGTCGATGATGAGCACACTGGTTCAGAGCAATACCCGCCCCTTGGACAGCGTCGTATTGGCGGTCGTCCTCACTGGCTTCGTGGCCAGCACCTACGGATTTGGTGTCTACCTGTTCGCCAACCTCGTGGTGGACATGCGCCGCGACATTGGCTTCGACTACACCACGGTGGGCTTGATCACCGGCGGCGCGCAGATCGGATTCCTGCTGTTCTCGTCGGTGACAAGCGTAATCAGCCGGTTTTTCGAGGGCTGGAAAATCAGCCTGGTGTCCACGGTGATGACCTCCCTGGCGCTGCTGGGCCTGAGTATCAGTGACAGTATCTGGCTGTCGGGCGCTCTTTTGATCCTGCTCGGTGGCTGTTCCGCCTCGGTGTACATCCCGTTGGCGGAAATCGTCACCAAGGGTTTCAGCCCGGGTAATCGCTCCCGGGTCATGGGGCTGATTTCCAGTGGCACCAGCTACGGCGTGTTTATCAATGGCTTGCTGGTGTCGTTCCTGACATTGAATGGCGGCTGGCGCTCGATCTGGCTTACCGCTGGCCTGATATCGGTTGTGCTGTGCGTGGTGGCGTGGTTTCTGTTGCGCACCCTGGCCACGAGCCGGGACACCGGATTTTCCGGGGAGCGCGCCGCTGCATTTGACAGTCAACGACCCTGGCTCAGCCGTTCGTTGTACCTGACGTGGGCCATCGCCTTTCTCAATGGCATGGCGCTGCTGCCGTTCCAGACGTACCTCGCGCCGTTCCTGCGTGATGAATTGGGCGTGTCGGTACAAGACGCCGGGTTTATCTGGACCACCATCGGTGCCGTGGGCATGGCGTCGGGCTTTCTGGTGGGGTGGATTGCCGACAAGGTCGGTGTGCGGGCGTCGCTGGCGATGTGTTTTCTCAGTGCCGGGCTGGCCGCCACCCTGGTGTTCAGTTTCAACAGCCTCCCGCTGTTCTACCTGGCGGCGTTTCTGTTTGCACTGGCGTTTTACCCCATCTTCGGGCTGGTCCCCAGTTACATCGGGCAAATCGTGCCGGTCAACCGGTTGACCCAGGCCTTTGGCATCGCCAACGTTCTGATCGGCTTGGGTGGGGTGTGCGGCAACTTCCTGGGCGGCTTTTCCAAGGACCTGACCGGGTCGTTCTCGACGGTCTACTGGGTGGTTGCGCTGTTGCTGTTCGTGCAATGCGTGATGGTGTTCATGTTGGGTAAACAGCCTGTTTCGGTCGAGGAGGGCGAGCAGTCATGAGTTATTTTCCAAACAGTCAAAACCAGAATCTGCATGCGTTTGCGTTCAGCCACCGGCGCGCCGAACACGTGCGGATGAACCACAAGCCTGCCGTCATCTGGATGACCGGTATCTCTGCTTCCGGCAAGTCGACCATCGCTGATGCGTTGGACATTGCCCTGCAGGAACAGGGGCGGATCACGGCCATTATTGACGGCGACTCGGTACGTGGCGGGCTGTGCCGGGACTTGGGTTTTACCGACAGCGACCGCGATGAGAATATCCGCCGGGTCGCCGAGGTCGCGCGGCTGATGCTCGACGCGGGGCTGATGGTGATTGTCGCGCTGATTTCACCCTCGTCGGCCAGCCGGCACTACGCGCGCTCGATTATCGGCAATGAGTACTTCGTGGAAGTGCATGTGGACGCGCCGCTGGAAACCGCCGAACAGCGTGATCCTAAAGGCCTGTATAAAAAGGCCCGCGCGGGGTTGATCAAGAACTTCACCGGTATTGACTCCAATTATGACGTGCCGGTGTTTCCGGAAGTGCACTTGAACACCCAGGCGCTTTCCGTGGCGCAGTCTGTGGCGGCTATCCTTGATTGGGTGGCGCATAACGACAAGCGCACCTAGCCGTCTGTCTTTGCGTCGGGTTTGCGCCGGGATCGCAATGTCTGCCATTCGAAAAAACAAGGTAATCTGCGCCATCGCAAGGAGAATGCGTTTTTTCGGGAGCAGGCATGACACATTTTACGGGCACTGCAAAATCGATCCGTCTGATTGGTGGGGCTCGGGTATTGGACTTTATCAATACCACCAATGGTCGTCGTCCCGGCACCGGACTCAAGGTCCTGGAAGAGCGACTCACGAGCTTTCAGTTCTTCTTTGAATGGGCATTCCATGCGTCGTTGATCTCGGCCCAGGAGTTTGCGGACTACAAGCCGATGGTGCTTGGGTCATCGATCGCCTACCAACCGGACCTGGACGCCGTTATCGCATTCAGGGAGTGCCTGTACGAGGTGTTCTATCCGTTGTCGTTGCGCGGCGCTGCACCCGATGAGGCGTTGCAGCAGATTAACCAAACGTTCCAGCACGGTGTTGCACGGCGCGTGCTGCGTACTGTCGACGGCAAGCCTACCTGGGAGTGGAGGCCTTGCAGTACGGCACAGGAACTGACGGCCACTGTGCTGGGGCGCCTGGCGATAGACGCCACGCAATTGCTGGTATCGGGTGATTTGCAGGCGTTGCGCAGTTGCACCTCGACTGACTGCGATTGGGTGTTTCTGGACATCTCCAAGAACAAACAGCGCAAATGGTGCCAGATGAGCGTGTGCGGCAGCCGCGAAAAACTCAGCCGACTCAAGCAGGTTGGCGGCGCGCAGTAGTTTCGAGGTCATACGGCGGGTAGCAATTGCTCCACTTAATAGGAAGCATTACTATTCACGCCCCGCCTCACCAGTGCACCCGCAATGATCCCTCAGCCGCCCCGCAGAACAGGCTTTTTCGAACACTACGAAGAGTTGATCGGGACCTGGACGCGCCGCCTGAGAAACCGTCAGCAGGCCGAAGACCTGGCCCATGACACCTTTGTGCGGGTCCTTGAATCAACCGCCTCCGAGGTTGCGCAACCGCGCGCCTACCTGCATCAAACTGCGCGCAATATCGCCGTGGACGCCTATCGACGCGAAGACCGTCGCGAGGCCCTCACGCTGCAAGCCTGTGATCAGCGTTCGCCGCACAGTGACGACCCGGAGCATTTCATGCACGCGATCCAGTTGGCGGACTCTATCGAGCGGGCCCTGGCGGAGCTGCCGCTCAACTGCCGCCGAATTTTTATCTGGCAGAAAATCGAGGGCCTGACTCAACAGGAAATCGCCGAACGCCTGGGGCTGTCTAAAAACATGGTGGAAAAGTATATGATCCGCACCCTGCGGCATTTGCGCGACCGCCTGGACGCGATGGCGCCATGACCGCCCGTTTGAAACAGGATCTTCCATGACGGATAACCGTGCCCGAGACGAAGCCGCGCAATGGTTTGTGCGCCTGCAAGACGCCGAGTTGAGCGCTACCGAGCGCCAGCACTTCGACGCATGGCGCAATGCGCATCCCGACCACCAATACGAATTCGATGTGCTGCAAGGCGTGTGGCGCGCTACCGATTTGCTGCCCAAAGCGCATCTGCAAGCGCTGTGCGAAGCCCCGGTGGTGCGGCCCAAGCGTCGCACCGCTTTGCGTTACGCGGTGGCGGCCAGCGTGGTCGGTGTTGCTCTGGGATTGGGCCTGTTCAGCGGGCTTGGTGATCCCAAGCCTTTCAGCGCGGAGTTCAGTACACGCTTGGGCGAGCATCGTCAGGTGGCATTGCCCGATGGCTCGGTGATGGACCTCAATAGCCGCAGCATCGTCGCGGTGCACTATGAAAAAGGCCGGCGCGGTGTGGAGCTCAAGCGGGGCGAAGCGATGTTCAGTGTCGAGCATGACACCCGCCGGCCTTTCGTCGTGGCCGCCGGGGCAGGGCAGGTGACAGTGACCGGCACGCGGTTCGATGTGCGCCGTGATGAAGATCAGACCCGCGTCATGGTCGAAGCCGGTACGGTGAAGGTGCAAGGTAGTGCGCCGGACAACGTGGTGACGCTGACGGCGGGCCTGGGCACCCATGTCGACAATAAGGGGATGGTAGCGGCAGCTTACTCAGTGAATACCGAGGAACTGACCGCCTGGCGCACGGGCAAGCTGGTCTTCAATAACGCTACGTTGGGCGATGTGGCGCGGGAGGTCTCGCGTTACCGCGAGCAACCGCTGCGGGTCAGCACGCCGGCCGTGCGCGACCTGCGGCTGACCAGCGTGTTCAAGGCCAACGATACCGACGCCTTGCTCAAAGCCTTGCCGCACATCCTGCCGGTGGCCCTGCGAACCTTGCCAGACGGCAGCCAGGAAATTATTTCACGCTGACATTCAGGTTTTTTCCACGTTCTTCGTCTTCTCCTGCAACTGCAACTGGTTTGCATTAACAGCCGCGCACTCTTGCGATCACAGGACTGGGTTCGACGTGAAAAAACTTGCCGTCAACAACAATAAAATCTCCCGCTGGGCGCCACTGGCCCTGGCGCTCGCGGTCAGTGCCGCGCTTCCTGCGGCTTATGCCGCCGACGCCATTCATATCGAGGCCCAGCCCCTGGGCGCGGCGCTGAGCCAATTGGGCCAGCAGACGGCCCTGCAAGTGTTCTTCAGCCCCGACATGGTCGCTGGCAAACAAGCGCCAGCGGTAGACGGCAACCTTTCCCCTGAACAAGCCCTGCGCCAGTTGCTGCAAGGCAGTGGCCTGGATTACCGGATAGATGCAGGCTCCGTGACGCTGCGCCCGCTGAGCGTTGGCAGTGGTGAGACCGGCTCCCCGCTGGAACTGGGCGCCACTGATATCAAGGTGGTGGGCGACTGGCTCGGTGATGCCAACGCCGAAGTGGTGCAGAACCACCCCGGGGCACGCACGGTGATCCGCCGCGAAGCCATGGCGGAGCAGGGCGCAATGAACGTCGGCGACGTGCTGCGGCGCGTGCCCGGTGTGCAAGTGCAGGAATCCAACGGCACCGGCGGCAGTGATATTTCCCTCAACGTTGGTGTACGTGGCCTGACGTCGCGCCTGTCGCCACGCTCCACCGTGCTGATCGATGGCGTACCGGCTGCATTCGCGCCGTACGGCCAGCCACAGCTGTCGATGGCGCCGATTTCGGCGGGTAACCTCGATAGCATCGACGTGGTACGCGGCGCCGGTTCCGTGCGTTATGGGCCACAAAACGTCGGCGGTGTGATCAACTTCGTGACCCGCGCCATTCCCGAGAAAGTCTCCGGCGAAGTCGGCACTACCCTGCAGACCTCCGCCCACGGTGGCTGGAAGCACGTCGAGAACGCCTTTATTGGCGGCACTGCCGACAACGGTATCGGTGTTGCGCTGCTGTACTCCGGTGTCAATGGTAACGGGTACCGTACCAGCAACAATTCCAACGACATCGACGATGTGATGCTCAAGACCCACTGGGCGCCGACCGATCAAGACGACTTCTCGCTGAACTTCCACTACTACGACGCCAGTGCCGACATGCCCGGCGGCCTGACCCAGCGGCAATTCGACGCCAACCCTTACCAGTCGGTACGCGACTGGGACAACTTCAGCGGCCGCCGCAAGGATGTGTCCTTCAAGTACATCCGTCAGATCGACGACCGCACCCAGGCAGAAGTACTGACCTACTATTCCGACAGTTTCCGCGGCAGCAACATCGCTAACCGCGACTTGCGCACCGTTGGTTCTTATCCGCGCACCTACTACACCTTCGGCATCGAACCGCGAGTG
The DNA here is from genome assembly GCF_900005865.1 of Pseudomonas sp. 58 R 12. Lineage (NCBI taxonomy): Bacteria > Pseudomonadati > Pseudomonadota > Gammaproteobacteria > Pseudomonadales > Pseudomonadaceae > Pseudomonas > Pseudomonas sp. 58 R 12. The sequence goes on along the minus strand of NZ_CVTP01000024.1, from coordinate 391,751 downwards.
TCCCATGTGTTCGATCTGGGCCCGAGCACCCAAGAGGTCAGCGTGGGTTATCGCTACCTCAAGGAAGGCATGCATGAGCAGGCCAGTAGCCTGGGCCTGGTCAACAACGTACCGACGCCGGTCGGTCGCAGTGATGGCCATGTCTACCAGGACCGTACCGGCGGCACCGAGGCCAACGCCTTTTACGTCGATAACAAGATCGATATCGGCAAGTGGACTATCACGCCAGGCATCCGCTTCGAGGATATTCGAACCGAATGGCACGACCGTCCGGTCATCCCTTTGACCGGTCCGCGCACCCTGGAAAAACGCCGCGAAGTCCACAACAACGAGCCGCTGCCGGCGTTGAGCGTGATGTACCACGTCTCTGATGCCTGGAAACTGTTCGCCAACTACGAGACTTCGTTTGGTAGCCTGCAATACTTCCAGCTGGGCCAGGGCGGCACCGGCGACCAGACCGCCAACGGTTTGAACCCGGAAAAGGCCAAGACCTACGAGGTCGGCACGCGCTACAACGACGCTGTCTGGGGCGGTGAGCTGACGTTTTTCTACATCGACTTCTCGGATGAGTTGCAATACGTCAGCAACGATGTGGGCTGGACCAACCTCGGTGCTACCAAGCACACGGGTATCGAAGCCTCGGCCCACTACGACCTGGCAAACCTGGACCCACGCCTGGACGGCCTGACCGCGAACGTCGGTTTCACTTACACCAAGGCCACCTCCGAAGGCGACGTACCGTTCAAGGGCCGTGACCTGCCGTTGTATTCCCGTGAAGTGGCGACGTTGGGCCTGCGTTACGACGTCAACCAGTGGACCCACAACCTGGATGTGTACGCCCAGTCAGGCCAGCGTGCGCCAGGTACAACGAGCACCTACATCACCCAAGGTACCGCCGATGGTCAATTTGGCGATATCCCCGGCTATGTCTCGGTCAACGTGCGCAGTGGCTATGACTTTGGCGAGCAGTTGTCTAACTTGAAGTTGGGAGTCGGCGTGAAAAACGTTTTTGATCAACAGCACTACACCCGTTCGAGCGACAACAATGCCGGGCTGTACCTGGGGGAGCCACGTACGTTCTTTGTACAGGCAAGCGTCGGGTTCTAAGCCTGCATTGACTCGACATGTCCGCTCATCCTGGCCAGGTTGGGCGGCCACCCATGCCGATGGTGTGGTTTGTCTCTCACGCCTTCAGACGTTCTTCCTACCTCGATTCTGGAAACTTTCAGCGGCCTCAGGAACCGGCTCCCACAGTTATGCCACACAGGATATGCCTGCCTCCACTGGTTTCCCTGACGACTCATTAAGCGCCGGGGTCGCTGGAACAGTGAGGCCAGGCACCTGAATACACCGAACTGGAGAACTAGAATGTCGGTATCAGCATACAACCAGAGCGTCGCTCCTTCCCTCGATAACGCCTCCCTCGCAGATGCAAAGCCCAGCACCGAGCGGACTGCTACCGCGTCTAGTGCCCAGGTCACGATAGGCGTCAACTTCAGCTCGCAGCCTGATCAATGCGGCCCAGTATTCGGTGGCCCGCCGCCGCGCCCAGTCCCAGAAAACGTGCGCCCCAATCCCGGCCCGCCGCCGCGCCCAGTCCCAGAAAACGTGCGTCCCAATCCCGGCCCACCTCCGCGCCCGACCCCCACGTTGCCAGACCCTTACTACTCCAAGCAAAGCAATGAGCAACTGGCCCAGGGGCTTTTGAATAATTATGACGCGTTCAAGGGCCGCTGGCCTTCGCGCGAGGTCACGCGCCAGAGCTTGCAGAAAATGGCCGATCAACCGTTAACGGGCAACCCCTATAAGGACCCGAACATCCGACTGGCAAACGAGGTGCTGCGGCGTCCCGGGTTGCTGCAATCGCTTGACCGAAATGGCAGCACCGGTGCATTGGATGGCCGTTTGTCCAAGGACGATATCCGGAGCTTTGTTCGTTCAGATAACCCCTTGAAACTGAATGACGACAAGCAGATCGTCCAAGACGTACTGAATAATTTCAACGCATTGAAAGGTGGCTACTTCAGCAGCACGATAAAGCTCAGGGAACTCAACGCACGCGCCATGCAGCCGTTGACGGGCAACCCTTACACCGACCATCTCACCCAGCTGTCGAGGGAAGTCATGTCCCGTTCAGATCTGAGGTCGGCGATGGACAATATTGTCAGTTGGCAACGCGATGGCAAGATCTCTCGACAGGAACTGTACGCGCTGCTTCGTTAGACCTGGCTGTCTTCTGCCGTGCACACGCGGCAGAAGTTGGCAGGCGTTTGATGCAGTAAATACAACCCAGGCGTGCAGAAACCGTTTACGAAAATGCACCACCAAGAAAATATCCACCGGTCATTGATTACCGGTGGGGGCCTTCATCTACCGGATTAGGTCTGGACCATGAATTCGACATCATTTGAATCCCGTCACTCCCAGTACAACGCCTCGGCCCTGGTCGGGCTTGCGCAGGAGGCAGAAAGCCCAACAGCATCCCGGCTACAGGGGCTCAACCTCACATCCTCGCCCAAGTCCAGCTTCAAGGCGCCCACCGCCGAAGATTTTGACAAAGGCTCTCGGGTGTTCATGGAAGAGCCGGCGCCCAGCCCTGTACTTTCGATGTTTGCCAGCTTTTGGAGCAAGTTGTCCCGCCGCTAGCAGGCCGTTCCAGGCCATGGATGGCCCACAAAACTGAGGCGGTTACAAACGCTCAAGGTTCACCGGGGCATATCGGGCGTCTTGGACGACCGTCTGCGGAACCATTGTTTTCTGAGAGCCACTCAGTCGGTGCTTGTGCCATGTTGATTTCGAGGCGTTTTCGAGGATCAGGCAATCAGGCCCAGGCTACGGAATCTAGATAGGGTGGAGGTGAATCATGATTGGTAGTGTCAATAATCCGGGCTTTACGCAAATGGCGGCGCCAGCGACATCAGGGTCGGCGGGAAGCGGTCACTCTCGTTTTGAGGTCGATGCTCGCGCATTAGGTAAACCGCTGCCAGCGGCGCAGCCAATCAACTCCCGATTCGCGAATGGCGCCGACCGGCACTTTGACGGTCAGAATCTGTACGGAGGCATGACGAAGGTTGGTAACCCCTTTGTCAGCTCAGACGATCATCTGTTGGCGACTGACCTGAAGAACAACCTGCCATTGCTGGACGCCTTCAAAAAAGAGGGACGACTGACCCAAAGCTCTTTGCAGGAGATTGCCAAAGAGGAACCCAGCAGCAGTAAGGTCTCCGAGCGCACGATTATGTTGGCGCGAGAGATACTCAACCGCCCCCGGCTGAACGATGCCATTACTGCAAAGGGCGGTGAAATCACCCATGAAAGCCTTACCTCGGCGAGCGACTCACAGATCGGTAATACCAACCCCAACACGCAGAGCGCGGATCCGTTCCATGGGAAAACTAACGCGCAGGTCGTCCAGGCATTCAAGGGGAAATTCAATGATTGGCGGGACAAGTCACAAGACAACGATATTTTGTTTGGATTAGAAAAACATCGCTACGTTCGAAGGGAGACAATTATTGAGATTAGCAAGGACCCTAACGTAACGGATGCTAAGGGTGAGGTTGTGCGGGATCCGCGCACCGGGTTCCCTTTGAAAAAATACAGCGAGGATGAGGTATATCTGGCCAAAAATCTTGTGGGGAGACCAGGCTTATTGGACTCTCTGGACAGTTACAAGGCTAACGGTTACAACATCTTCGGTAGCCGTAACGACGATGGGTGGTTGAAGAACTACAGCATTGATCGCTGGCTGGAGAACGACAAGAAAGAGAGAGGGTAATTAAAGAAGCGCACAGCGGCATGAGCAGCTGAAAGACTCAAGCTGCTCATGCCGCTGTGCGGTCATACCCGCAGTATTTTCCCACTGACCGCCACTGCCGCCAGCAACATGCCTATCAACAGGAAGGCGGTTGCCAGGCTGCTGCCATGGGCGATAAATCCAATCACGGCAGGCCCGGCCAATATCCCCGCGTAGCCCAGGGTTGTAATGGCCGGCACGGCAATGTGTTCTGGCATGACATTCTGTTTGCCAACCGCGGTATAGAGCACCGGGACAATATTGGAGCACCCGGCACCTACGAGTGCATAACCCAACAATGCCACTTCCCAGGCTGGGGATAATGTGGCGAGGAATGTGCCGGCGGCGGCGAGGGCGCCACCGGCCACGATGACCCAGGTCGCGCCCAGCCGGCGCACGATTGCGTCACCGGTCAACCGCCCGGCAGTCATGGTCAAGGCAAATGCCGCGTAACCCAGGCCAGCATAGGCTTCGTCAAGGCTGCGCTCGTCACTGAGGAACACTGCGCTCCAGTCGAGCACCGCACCTTCGGCAAGAAACACGATAAAGCACAGGCAACCGATGAACAGCACCACGCCGTGGGGCACGGCAAAAGCCGGGCCCGAACTCTCACTGCCATAAGGCAACAGATGCGGTGCGGCCTTGAGCAGCGCCGCCAGCGTAATGACGATCACCACGAGGGTTGCCTGCAGCGGCGACAGGCCCAGCCCCAGCAATGCCGAAACCCCCGCCGCGCCGACGATTCCTCCCAGGCTGAACAGCCCGTGAAAGCCAGACATCATGGTTTTGCCGCTGGCCCGCTCCACGATCACCGCCTGCAGGTTGACGGTGGAATCCACCGTGCCCAAGCCAGCACCAAACAGAAACAAGCCCGCCATCAGTAACGGAATTGAACTGACCGTCGCCAGCATCGGCAACGCCAGGCAAATCATGATTGTCCCGGCGCTCAACACCTTTCGGCAGCCATAGCGCGAAGCCAGCGCACCCGCTGCGGGCATGGCGATGATCGAGCCGACACCCAGGCACAACAACAGCAGGCCCAGCGTACCTTCGCTCAGCCCGGCGCGCGCCTTGGCATACGGCACCAGTGGCGCCCAGGCCGCGATGCCGAAACCGGCGATAAAGAAAGCGATACGGGTCGACATTTGCTCCAGCCGCCCGGGAACCACGGGCGCTGAGGTGGGGATGGCAGTCATGAATAATCCTTGGTCTTGCGTTCAACGAACGATGTCCGGCGCGACATCGTTGCATATCAGGCCGTGGCACGCGAGCCGGGCTCCCCTGGGATTCTGCTGGTCGTGGATTTTGTTTTAAAAACCTGGAACGTAAGGGCAGTTTGCAGCCACGTATGCCGTATCGAGTGTGTAGGAGGCGGTCTGGAAGGTGCGTAATCCCTGTGGGCGCTTTTGAACCCCTGGGTGCTCACGGTGGATTACCACCTTCCAGCCCGCCTCCCATCATCGGTAGGTTCTGTAATACGCTGTTGTCTCAATAGGTAGGCAAGCGCACGGACTCATCGATGAAACACTTCAGGCAAACAACGTCATGACCCTGTTCTATGACGCCCGCGGCAATATCTACGGCGTGGTCAGCCCGGCCTCATTAAGAAGCAAGGGTATTGATCTGCCCGAAAGCGCTGCCTTGGTCGCGCAGACTCGTGACCGTTGGGCAACATCCGCCATCGCCCGCGAATGCGATTGGGGCTCGACACCGCGCCCGGCCGGCGCAAAGGCCCACCGCAGCGACGGTCTGCTGGTCGGCCCGTTCCAGGCCGAGCCGCCGTTTGACCTGCTGATCGTTAACACCGACGGCTCTTTGGCCGAGCGCAGTGGCAATGGCTTGACGATTTTCGCCCAGGCGCTCACTGACCAGGGCCTGATGACTGGAGCCAGTGAGTTGCGGGTGCATCACGACAAGTCGGATGCGTTGACACCGGTACCGACACGGGTTGAGCCGGCAGTCCACGAACAGGTTGCCGGGTTCTGGCTTGAGCTGGGTTTTCCAGCTTTCGGGCCCATGGCGGTGGGGGCGCAGGCCGTTGGGCGGACGATGCTAGGCGCAACTGAACTGAGCCACGTGAGCGCGTTGGCGGTGATCAACCCACAGTGGGCAACCAGTCAGTTTGTGCGGGTGGGCAACCCTCATTGTGTGACGCTGGTCGAGCACGTTTCGGCATTGCCGGATAACGCACAGATGCGGCAGCCAGCCCTGTTCGAACCCTTGAAAGCGATTGCCTTCGCGCCCCCAGCGGGTGGCGGTGAACCCTGTGTGGCCGGTATCAACTTGCAATGGGCGGCGCGCCAGCCCGGCAACCGAGTCATCGCACGGGTGTTTGAGCGCGGGGAAGGGCCCACCGCGTCTTCCGGAACCAGCGCCAGCGCTGTGGCTTGCGCGGCATGGCGTGCTGGATGGGTTGAGAGCGGTGAGGTTGCCGTGGTGATGCCGGGTGGCATTGCGCCGGTGCGTTTGCACGCTCAGGGCGAGACGTTGCTGAGTGTCAGTCTCTTCGGGGCTGCACAGCCGCAGGCGTGAGGTTGTTCAGCCGCTGACGCTGCGATCCGGTGTCAGCTGTTTCTCTATCAGTTAGTCATTCCAGCGAAAGTTTGCGTAGGGCATTTCTTATTGTTAGGAAGTGGCTCATTGACTCATTTTCTTATTTTGTAAAAGACACTTCCAACTTCGTCGTACGAAACTTCTTTTTTATTTTAAAACGGCCGATTTTTGCCTGGAATCGCTAAGCTTCGAGGCGTTCAAGGACTTTTTCTCAGCAACTTATTCCATGTTTAGCGAGAGGAAGTATCTCAGGGCGCTCATTCATTAACGGCGGGTAACAACGGATGGTTAACGCGTTTGTTTCGTCACGTTTCAATCTGATTCTTCCACGCATAAATATCGACTTACAAGTACTGGCATTCAAAGGCAGTGAGGTCCTTGATCAACCGTTCTTTATCCACGTGCAGGTGGTCAGTGAAAACCCTTCCCTTGATCTACAGGCGTTGCTTCACCAACCCGCCTACCTGGACTTCGGCGAAATCAACGAAGGCCTGCATGGTCAGGTTTACGCCGTGGGCCGGGATGACCCGGGCCGGCGCATTACTCGTTATCACCTGACCCTGGCGCCCCGCCTGGCTTACCTTGCACACCGGCATGACCAGCGGATTTTCCAGCAGCGCAGCGTGCCGCAGATCATCGCGGCGGTCCTGGAACAGCATGGCATCCTGGCGGACGCCTATGCATTCGAGCTAGGCCCTGTGGTTTATCCGCCGCGCACGTTCTGTGTGCAGTACGCGGAAAGTGACTTGCACTTCATCCAGCGGCTGTGTGAAGAGGAGGGTATTCACTACCATTTTCGTCACAGCGCGGACGCTCACCTGTTGGTCTTTGGTGATGACCAGACCGTGTTTCGCCGCTTGCCCGTGCAGCGCTACTGCCCTGACGGCGGGCTGCAAGCCGATACAAAAGTGATCCAGCGTTTCGACCTGCGCTTGGCCATCCGTAGCCAAAAGACGGTGCGCCGGGATCACGACTTTGAACATCCCTCGTTGCACCTGCAGGACAGCGCTGGTTCTGCTTCGATACTCCCGCTTGAGGACTATCGGTACCCCGCAGGTTTTGCCGGCCATGCCCGCGGCAGGCAATTGGCGCGTCGAGGGCTGGAGCGTCACCAACGCGACCGGCATCGGGCATTGGGCAAGAGTGATCAACCCGCACTGCGCAGTGGGCATTTCCTTGAACTGCGTGATCATCCCGACCCCTCCTGCAACGACCTTTGGCTGATCACTTCGGTGCGTCACGAGGGTTATCAACCGCAGGTGCTGGAGGAGGCTACACCTGCGGCTGACGTGTTCCGGGGGTATCGCAATCGCTTTATCGCGACACCCTGGCAAGCTGTGCATCGGCCGCCCCTCAAGCACCCCAAACCGACCATCAATGGCAGCCAGACCGCAACCGTGACGGGGCCAGACGGTGAGGACGTGCATTGCGACGCCTATGGCCGGGTGAAGGTGCGCTTTCACTGGGACCGCCTGGACAAGGCGGACGACAAAAGCAGTTGTTGGGTTCGGGTTGCGTCCGGGTGGGCCGGAGACGGGTTCGGCGCAACGATGATCCCGCGCGTGGGCATGGAAGTGCTGGTGACCTTCCTGGAAGGGGACCCGGACCGGCCGCTGATCAACGGTTGCCTGCCGAACGCGCTGCATCGGCCGGCCTATCCTTTGCCCCAGCACAAGACCCGCAGTGTTTTGCGCAGCCGCAGTTCCCTTGGCGGCGAGGGCTCCAACGAAATGTACCTGGAAGACCGTCGTGGCGAAGAGCTTGTTTACCTGCGTGCGCAGCGCGACCTGGAGCAACGGGTCGGCCATGACAGTCGGTTGGAGGTCGCGGGGGAACGGCGAGAAGTTATCCATGGTTTAAGCACGACTCACGTTGAAAGTGAAGAGCATCGTCATGTCACCGGCGATCGCAAAGTCGTGCTCAAGGCGAGCGATTACCTTGATGTGCAAGGCGATAGCCGGACCCACGTGACTCAGAACTTGGTCATTGAGGCGGGGCAGCAGCTTCACCTCAAGTCCGGTGCCAGCCTGGTGATCGATGCCGGTGCGCAACTGAGCCTCCGAGCGGGAGGAGAGCATCTGGTCATCCAGGCGGGCGGCATCTTCAGCAGTCGCCCTATCACCCAGGGGGGGTCACCGTCAGGGGGCCTACTGGAGAACACCTTTACGGTGTCCGATGTGCCACGGGTCTCCAAGGTACAAAGCAGCATCATGAACCTGTCCAGGCACCTGGGGGCGGATTACTGCCCGGTGTGCGAGCGCTGTCGTGAAGGCCAGTGTGAGCTGCCGGGGAGGGCTGCCTGATGCAGAACTTGCCAGGCCAATGGATGGCTCAACAGCAGCAAGCTGGGCGACAGCTGTGTTTGATCCTTGAGGGGCACAGTAACGCGCGACAGCCGCTGCTGGCGGCGCGCAGTTTGTCAGAGTATCGCAGCCTCTATGGCCAGACCGTGCTGGCGGAACTGGCGGTGGAGGGCCCGGTGATCCTTCTGTTGAAACAGATGAGCGAGCCCGCGCTGCTCAACCTCTTGCAACAGCCCGAAACGAACTGGGGCTGGCTGGGCGCTTTGCCATGCGAGGACCTGACAGGCGTGGCTCAACACTGGCGCGACCGTTTGCTGGTGGGGCAGGAAGGCGAGCAATCGCTCTACCGTTTTCACGACAACCGCACTCTGGCGCGTGCATTGGCCTATCTGTGCCTGGAGCACTGGCCGGTATTCCTCGGCCCGTTGATCAGCGTGTGCTACTGGCACGAAGACCGCTGGCGCACGGCTGACAACCCAGCCCCCGGTGAGCATTCGCTGCCTGACCCGGTCCCTTGGCTGAACACGCCCAACCCAAACGCCGAAGCCATCCTGCACGCCAATATCCTGCGTTACCTGTTGACCGAACACAGCGAAGACTTGGTCGCACTGGTGGAATTCCAGGACCCGAGAATCTGGCTGATACAGGTGCTGGAACAGGCGCGGGCCTGGCAATGGCAGGGGCCGGAGCAGTTGGAGTTTTTGGTGGTACGCAGGTTGGAGGAGGCCACAAGGAACAGCTTTATCCGGTGGCAACCGAAAGTGGGAGAAACACCGCAGGAACATTTTCAACGGATGGTGGAGCAGTGGGAATTGATGGGGGAAAAGGATGGGTAGGCGAAGTGTTGGAGTGTTGGTCGCGCTGGGTCTAATGGGTTGTGCGGGAGAGCCGGTTGATAGCGTTACGTTGGAGGTGGATTTACCAGCGGAATTTGAACTCAAAACGGCTGCGAATTATCTGCCCACGACTGGTGAGACCTGCACTTTGCCGCGACGTCGAGGCAAGAGGTCGGAACGGAAAGTGTTCTTTACTGATTACAAATCTTTGCCAAGTCGGGTGAGCTATGAACTACCGCTGAGTGAAAAAATCGAGGGTTGCCCTTCGGTGCTGCGAAGTCTGGAATTTGAGTTTTATGCGAAGTGGGGTAAGCGTGATACGGACGTAGGTGGGGATCGTGCAGGTATTGCCATTCGAGATGGCTGGAATGATCAACTTGGTATGCCTGAGTCGGGTGTACAGGAGCTAATCGGGCAATGTCAGTGGCGGTTCAGGACGGTGGGGCCGTTTCATGCGATCAGGAAGCTTCTGCGATGTCGCTCGATGAATGAAAGGGGAGAGTTGCAGAATTCTCTGGCCGGTGGTGTTGCTCAACGTGATCAGTTAGCAGGGAAAACGCTCAGGATGGTGCTGACGGTCACTGATGAGGAAGAGCCAGCTGTTGGGGATAACTGGGTAGTCGTACCAGGAGGCTGGAGGCGTTGTAAAGGTAAAAACTTTGAGGACCTTTACGGCTTTTGTGACGGCAATACCACCGACTTTAAGCCTATAAAAATGCCGGATGGTCGTGTTTGTGATGTCTATCCATCGTGTAAATAACAAGGAGCAAGTTCATGACGCTGGATGCATGGAAGCAATCTTTTTTCAGTGATAGAAAGCCGGCCTGTTCAGTGCGTGGGCATTGGGTGAGCTTTTGCCTCGTCGATGAACTGGGCGTGGGAACGGCATACGGTGGCCTGCCTTACACTGTCCACGATAGTGCAGGGCAGCAGTACAAAGGCAGGTTAGATGGAGAAGGGTTTGCCAAGTTGCAAGATATTTATTGTGGGCCTGTGGTGCTTGTTTTTGATGACCTGTATTCAGGTACAGAGCAGCCCTATCATTGGCTGATGTTGCGTTCCACCTACAAGCTACCTATCACCGAGCTTCAAATTCGGGCGGAGCAGACTCGGTTTGCTGCTTCTGATGGCCGGCGGCCCGACAGTAATCCTGCTCAGCAAAAGGCCAACCGGTTTTATCAAGTTGAAGTGCGTGATTTAGTCCGTCATGTCGCCCACTTGCCACCGATTATGCGACGGACTTATCAACCCCAGCAGCATGCATTGAAAATGATGGGTGACTTGGGATTCGGGCCCCCTCAGTCGATCTTGGCAGGAATCGTGTTGTTTCCCAACAACCACACCGCTATGGAGGTTCGACCACTGCGGGCCTTACGCCCGATGCTTTCAACGGCAGACAGTTTCTGTGCCTTGAACCTTTATCAGCTGGCACTGATGGCCACCTTGAGTTATTGCCATTTCGGCCAGGAGCCACCTAAAAAGCCTCACGACCAGGTTCAATTCCCCCTCAACCCAAGCGTCGGCCATCTATTTGCCGAAGAGCTATCGGGTTACCACGAGGCTTGGCGATTTGATGCAGAGCAAGTGGACCGTTTCTACCCCCTTTACGAAGAGGTCCCTTACTCCCGGCGTTTTGAGATTCTACCTTTCGATCCTGAGTTATACCCACAAAACCAACCGGAGCTGGAGGATGAGCAGGAGCACCCAGCCAATTTGCACTTTTTCGATGATGAAAAGTTTGGGACGGATACCCAGGCTTTTATCACCCATCACGATGACGTAATCCTGATTGCCGTGCGTGGTACCGCGAGCGCTGCAGACGGGTTGCGAGATGCCAACGCCCATCAGGTGGATTTTCTCGAGGGTGTCGGCAAGGCTCACGAAGGTTTTTATGAGGCCTACCGGGCAATGCGTAATTTCGTGCTGCGCTACCTAGACCAATTCCACACCGACCAACGAATAATCATCTGCGGCCACAGCCTGGGCGGCGCAATCGCTTTGCTTTTGGCAGAAGGCCTACGCCGAGCACCGGATGCCAACTACAACATCCTCCTCTATACCTACGGCGCCCCCCGCGCCGCTGATGCCGAATTCACAGCAGGCGCCTCCACCTTGGTCCACCACCGCATCGTCAACCACAACGACCCAGTTCCCAGCGTCCCGGCGCCATGGATGAACACCACCGCCAAACTCTGGGTCCCTGGTGCCGTCACCCTGTTCAGTGCCCCTGCACCGGGCGGCCTGCTGTTCGCCGCCGGTCTGGTTCGTTTCGGTGGGAACCCTTATCAGCACCATGGCGAACAACAACACTTCATGCCGATCATGCTCGCGGATGGCACGCGTTCTTCGGTGCTTTGGAAGCCCGGTTGTGAATCCATTCAAGAAGCGGGTTGCAACCGAGCGTTGCAAGTCCACGGCGACATGCCCGACCGCGAAAACCTGCTAAAACAGCTGTTCCAGGCCAACCAGCACTTCATGACCGCCAGCTACATCCCGGCTGCCTGGGCGACGTTGCGTCGCTGGCAACAAACCCAGGAAAGCGACGGCCCATTGGTCACGCCAAGAGAGTTTGAATTACTTGATCATGCACTGGAGGGCATGCGCCAGCAGTTGCGAAACAAACGCAGGGAACTGGCCCGGCTAAGACCTGCCAACGACCGTGGCTATGAACACAACGAAGCCTTGAACGCCGAGATCGATCGCTTGCACACCAGCCGCGAGCGCCTTGCCACCCTGCGCTGGCGCCGTCTGGACGCCCGTGATGTCTACGGCAGTCACGCCCACGGCGCTCATTTGCAACCCAGCCTCAAGCGCTGGTTCAGCCACCGTGAAAACCGTGAACCGGCCCAGGTCGCCAGTATCCCTCCCGCCACGCAAACCGAATGGGGGAGGGCGCAAACGCTGGATATCGACTCGATCGTATGACCGAGACGTTTACATAAACTCCACCTGCGCTGGCTGACGCTTCATCAACACGTTGCCATTGCGGATCGAGTACAGCGGCAAGCCCTGGCTGCGGATGAACTCGTAGTCGCTGTCCGCCGACAGGATCAACAGGTTGGCTGGCCGTCCAGGCTCCAGGCCGTAGCGGTCACCCAGGGCCATGGCCTTGGCGCTGTTGTCGGTGACCAGGTCGAGGGCGCTTTGCAGGTTGCGGTAGCCGAGCATGTGGCAGATGTGCAAACCGGCTTCGAGCACCCGCAGGATGTTGCCGTTGCCCAGGGGGTACCAGGGGTCGACGATGGAGTCCTGGCCGAAGCACACGTTCATGCCGGCTTCCAGCAGTTCGTTGACCCGGGTGACGCCGCGGCGTTTCGGGAAGGTGTCGAAGCGGCCTTGCAGGTGAATGCTCTCGGTGGGGCAGGAGACGAAACTGATACCTGAGTGCCCGAGCAAGCGAAAGAGTTTGGCGCAATAGGCATTGTCGTAGGAGCCCATGGCCGTGGTGTGACTGGCGGTGACGCGGGCGCCCATGTCGCGGCTGCGGGCTTCTTCGGCCAGCACTTCGAGAAAGCGCGAGTGCGGGTCATCGGTTTCGTCGCAGTGCACGTCCACCAGGCAGCCGGTACGTTCAGCCAGGTCCATCAGGAACTTCACCGAACTCACGCCTTGGTCGCGGGTGTATTCAAAGTGCGGGATACCACCGATCACGTCGGCGCCCAGGCGAATGGCTTCTTCCATCAGCTCGCGGCCGTTGCGGTACGACTCGATGCCTTCCTGGGGGAACGCGACGATCTGCAGGTCGATCAGGTGCGTGCTTTCTTCACGCACTTGCAGCATGGCCTTGAGTGCTGTGAGGTCCGGGTCGGTGACGTCGACGTGGGTACGCACATGCTGGATACCGTGGGCGGCGAGGGTCTGGATAGTCTTTTTGGCGCGGGCCTTGGTGTCTTCCTGGGTGATGGTGGCTTTGCGTTCGCCCCAGCATTCGATGCCTTCGAACAGGGTGCCGCTCATGTTCCAGCGCGGCTCGCCGGCGGTCAGGGTGGCGTCGAGATGGATATGCGGTTCGACAAAGGGTGGAATCACCAGGTTGCCGGCGGCGTCCAGGGCGTCGGCCGCCGCACTCGGTGCGCCCGATTGTGGGGTGATGCTGGCGATCCGGCCATGTTCCAGGTGCAGATCATGCAGGCCTTCACGGTTGCGCAGGCGGGCGTTGATGATGTGCATGGGCAAGTTCCTCTTGGCTAAAAACAGTCAGGCAGACAGCCGCCAGATCATCAGCGCAATGCCGATGTCCAGGCGATCATAAGCATTATCCAGCGTCAGCCCGCACAGGACTTCGATGCGCTGGACGCGGTGCGTCAGGGTGTTGCGGTGCACGGCCAGGCGCTGGGCGGCGGCCACAAGGTTACCATTCTCGTGAAACCAGGCTTCCAGCGTGGGCATGAGGCTGGGGCCATGGTGCCGGTCGTGGCGCAGCAAGGGGCCGAGGCGTTCATTCAGGAATTGGTCGAGCAGGGCGCGATCACGCACGCCGCTGAGCAGCTTGAGCACGCCCAGTTCGTCGTACACGCACAGCCCGGCGCGTTCGCTGAAACGCCGCGCAGCCGCGAGTGCCTGGCGGGCCTCCTCCTGCGCCTGGGCCAGGCGTGCGGGTGGGTGAGCGGCGGCGCTGAGGCCAATAAACAATTTAAGCGGCGACAGGCGCAGATTCAGTGGGTTGAGCCAGTTGGCCAATTGCTGACGGTTGGCCAATGCTGCGGCAGCGTCCTGTGCCGGCAGCAGCAACGTCCATTGCCCGGCTCGACCCTGCACCGGCAACCCGGCCGAGAACTGACGTAAACGGCGGCTGATGGCGTCGTGTTGTCGGGCCAGTTGCGCCTCCACAGAAGCCGCATCACCCTGGGCAAACAGCGATTCACTGCCTTCCAGTTGCAGTTGCACCACCTGCCAATGCCCGGCCAGCGGCATGCCCAACTGCGTGGCCCGGTGCAACAAGAGATCCAGGGATTGGTAGTCGCCGGTCAGCAAGCGTTCCAGTACGTCATGCCGCGAGCGCCCCAACTGCTCGGACTGGATCAGCGCCGAACCGATAGCTTGGGTCACCAATACCATTTTCAGCGAGTAGGGCTGTTCGACCAGCGGCATGCCGGCGGCTTCGGCAGCGTCGAGTAAGCGCTGGGGGATCGCCTGGATATAGGACGGCCCGGTCAGAACCACCAACCCAGCCACTTGACGCTCGCAGGCTTCCTCCAGCAATTGCAGCAGGTTGGCTTCGTCGCGCGGGTGATTGATCCCGGTGACGAATACCAGTTCGCCGCCCAGCACCCATTCGGCGATCCCGCTGTTTTCCGCCACATAAGGCCAGCGCACGCCGTTATCCAGGCCCGCCTCGCCCGCGCGCAGGCGCATGGACTCCAAGCCTGGCAGTGCGAGCACATCGGCAAGGGTCAGGCTCATGCTTGAGCGTCAGCCAGCGGCGCTCGCACCCGTAGTACGGCGGTGAGCGCGATGTAGGTCAACGACGCGGCGACGATGCCCACCAATGGCGCGACCCAGGGCGAGTTGAACGCCAGCACCGTGCCCACGGCATAGGCCACCAGTCCCGGCCAGTTGAACGCCGGCAGGCGGGCGTCGGCCAGGCGTGGATAGTGGCCGCGATAGCGATAGAAGAAGTCCGCCATGATTACCCCACCAATCGGCGGGATCACCGTACCCAGCACAATCAAATAGGGCACCAGCAAGTCGTACATGCCGAGTAACGCCAGCAGGGTGCCGATCACCGCACCGGCCAGGGTCACGGTCTTGCGCCGTTTGGTGCGCAGCAAGTTGCAGCCGGCCACGGCGAAGTTGTAGATGGTGTTGTCCTGGGTACTCCAGATATTGAGTAGCAACATGGCCATCGCCGCCATGGCAAAGCCTTGCAGCAACAACACTTCGACTACGTCCGGTTGCTGGTAGACGATGGCACCGTAGGCGCCGATCAGCACCATCAAGCCGTTGCCGATAAAGAAACCGATCAGGCTCGCCAGCACCGCCACCTTGGCCGAACGCGAAAACCGCGTCCAATTGGTGGCCTGGGTCGCACCGCTGACAAAGGTGCCGAACACCAGGGTAATCGCCGTGGACAAGTCCAGCTCAGCGGTCGGTACCACTGCCAGCAGTCCGTCCAGTCCACCGACTTTCACTGTGGCTACCCACATCGACAGAAACAGCAGAATGCCCATGGCCGGCACCGCGATATAGGACAGAATTTCCAGCCCACGATAACCAATGTAGGCCGTGGCGCAGAACACCAGACCAAACAACACCATCAACGCAAGCACACTGCCCTGGCTCAGTTCGAAATACTTGCCAAGCACTACGGCAGCAGTGGCAGTACCCCAGGCATACCAGCCGATTTGAGTGAAGCCGAGGATCAAGTCGCTGAGTTTGCTGCCCACTTCGCCAAAGCAGAAGCGCCCCATCAACACTGAATTCAGCCCGCTCTTGAAGGCGATGTAACCCAGGCCTGCGGCGTACATACCCAACAAAAGGTTACCCAGGGCCACCACGCCGAGCATGTCGACGAAACTGAACGCCACCCCCAGCTTGCCGCCGGCAAACATGGTCGCGGTAAAAAAGGTAAAGCCCAGCAGCACCATGGCGGTCGATGCCAGACCCTTGCGCGCATGCATGGGGACTTCGCTGAGGGGGTAGTCGTTGCCCGGTTCTTGCTGCGTCATGTGCCTTGCTCCCTGAGTGAGTGACGCAGCCCTGTTGCACCGTGCGTGCCAAACCGGCAGCAGTGACAAACGCACGGTGGGCGCTGTGCACCGTGCACAATTTTTATAGCGAAAGAGGGGGGAAGCACAGCAAGGAATGGTCGCAGTGCCCAGTCGGGCACGAAAGCAGTGCAGCAGTGATACAAAGTGGATCAGTCAAACAGCGTCTGAGTCGTCTCGCCGCGATGGAAGGCAAAGGCGGCCTCCAGATCACTTTCGATGGTGCGCCCACGGGACAGCGGCGGCAGTGCACCGAGGCGGAAAAAGCCCACGTCAGTGGTTTCGAACCCGGCCATCGGTGCCGACTGATCCACCGATTCACACAGGAAGTACAGCTTGTAGAAATCCCGCACATCCGGTCGATACAAGCCTTTGGCCTTGTGCGTCACGCTGTACAGTGCCCTGGCGGTTACCGTCAGCCCGGCTTCCTCGCGAATCTCTTTGACGATGTTTTCGGCTGCCGACAAGCCGATATCCGCATACCCACCCGGCAACGCCCAGCAGCCATCGGTCAACTCCCGCACCAACAAAATCCGGTCGCCTTCGATAACCGCACCGCGCACGTCAATCATTGGCGTCGAATAACGCTGGGCAAAATCTGTGACCAGCCCGCAGATACGTTCCAACGGGACATTGCCCAATTGCGCCAGCATGCTGTGGGCAATCTCGGCAATTTCTTCCAGGCGCTCGCGCTCGAAATCATCAGTGCAAAAGTGCAGCCCCGTGGACGCCAGCGCCTGCAAGCGTTTGGCTTGGGCCAGCCAGATGTTTTCCATGGGTTACTCCTGGAGAGGCTTGGTCATGTACACGCGCCGCAGGCCGTGTTCCTCGGCGCGATGGGTTTCAACATAGCCGCGGCGATGGTAGAGCGCGATGTTCTCGGTCATGGCTTCATTGGTGTACAGGCGGATCACAGCGAAACCTGCGTCGATCGCCTGCTGTTCGGCAAAATCCAACAGCAACCGCCCGAAACCCAGGCCCTGAGCCTCAAGGGCGACGGCCAGGTTATCCAGCAACAGCGCGCCGTCGGCCTCCAGCAGGACAATAAAGCCCTGGACTTGCCGGGCGTTTTCCAGCACGTGCACGTCGCCGGCTTCCACCCGTTGGCGATAATCCTCGAGCATCGGCCCGGGCTTACGGCCGATCCGTGCGATATACGGCGAGTAAGCTGCCTGGACGATGGCCTCGATGGCTGCAACATCATGGACAGTGGCGGGGCGCATCATTGCCGCGTGCTCCTTGTGGCAGGGAAGCCACGACTGTAAGGGAGGCAGGCACAAAAAAACCACCGCGTGGGTGGTTTTTTCATATCGCAGGCTTACTCGCCGTGATAAATGCAGCCGCTGGTGCAGGTCTCGTGGATGCGAATCGCACTGAGCTCAGGCAGCAAGGGTTTCAGCTCATTCCAGATCCACTTGGCGAGCACTTCGCTGGTCGGGTTTTCCAGGCCAGGGATGTCATTCAAGTAGTTGTGGTCGAGGCGTTCATAGAGCGGCTTGAAAATCGCCTTGATCTCCGAGAAGTCGCGAATCCAGCCGGTATGGGGATCCAGGTCGCCGCTCAGGTGGATCGCCACCTTGAACGAATGCCCATGCAGGCGCCCGCATTTGTGGCCTTCCGGTACGTGGGGCAGGCGGTGGGCGGATTCGAATGTAAATTCCTTGAAGATTTCCACAGTGTTTTCAGCTCGGTCGGTGTCTGGCAGGCGGCGAGTTTAACAGCTTGATCCCTTGCCGCGCATACCGCTTGGTCATAGCGCCAGTAAGTGCTCGCCCAATTTGCCGTTATCCGCCAGCTCAAGAAACTCATCCCCCAACCGCCGGCTTTCGCTCATCGCGGTCTGCCAATATCTGTTGCGGCTCGGGTCGTCGCCCATAAAGCGCTTGAAGTCGCTGCGGTCCGGCAGTTTGCCGTGGGGCAGGCGGGCGAGGTAGTCCTTGGACGGCGCCAGCAGCAACACGTCCTGCAAACCCTGTGGATTGCTGCGCCGCCACGGCAGGCCTTTGTCGAACCAGCCGGGAATGACCCGGTCAGTAAAGTGCGGGTACAGCACAATGTCATCGCCTTGATAAGGCAGGTCGAGGTGGTAGTCGAGCAGGCCGCCGTCGCGGTAGGTGCCGGCGCCCGCGCCGGGCAGGTCGCGTACGCCTTGCATCACCATGGGAATCGAGCCCGACGCCAGCAGCGCCTGGCGCAGGTTGCCCAATTCCAGGGCGAGGAAGCGTGACGGGAAATCCTTCAACGGATGCACTGGCGGCGCCTGGCGCGGGTCGTGGATGATCAGCCGTTCGAAGTGCCGCGACAGCCGTGCGCGGCCACGCAAATTATCGGCAATCACCGACGACAGGCCCAGCCCGAGGCGCCCACGGTGATCATCGGCAAGCAGTCCGTGGCTCTTGACCACCATGATGTTGAGGCGATAGTTGGGGTTTTCCAACACCTGCGCATCGCGGCCGGCCAGCAGGTCGTCGAGCATGCGCTGGCAGCTCTGGCTGACCGCAGCCATGGTCACGCCTTTGGCAAAGCTTTGTTCGTTATACAGGCGCCCGAGGTCCAGCAGACCTTGCACCGGGTCCGGCAGGCACGCACTGGCAAACCGCCAGGAGCCGATGGACGCGCCGATCAGCGCGCGTTCCCGTGGTGCACGCGGCAACCAATCGCCAAACAGCGCCAGGTCCAGGCCTTGGATACCCAGCGCCTTGGGGCCGCCGGCCGCGCCAGGCAGGATGCCAACGTCGGCAGGCGCCAGGCCCTGTTCGCGAATGCGCGCAAAGGCGCGTTTACCGGCCTTTAAGGTCAGGGCGGAAAACTTGATGTGAATCGCTGTCATACCGGTCTCTGTGGAAGCGAGCAGGGTTGTATAGGAAATCTCGCACAATAACTGGGGAAGGAGGATGTCGGAAATTGCCATGGTGGCAATTCAGTTTCAATTAAGTTGCTACAGGTACGGTGGCCGACGTAGGAAAAATCTTGAAACGGAGACTCCCCATGAAGCGCCTTACAGGGCTGGTCGCCGCCGGTATCATCGCCTTCACGGCGATCCAGGCCCAAGCCGTGGACCCCGACAAACCACTGAAAGTGCCTGCCACTGTTACAATTATCGCCTTTGATCAGCTGGAAGCTACGGCCCTGGCCTTGCACCCGGGTTCAACACTGCTGGATACCGACCTGGACGAGGAATACGGCAAGTATCTTTACCAAGTTGAACTGGAGGATACCGACGGCATCGAGTGGGAGGTTGAATTGGACGCGCTCACCGGGCAGGTTCTCAAGAATCATCAGGAAACGTAATGAAGGTAAATTTATACGCCGGCAGTCGAATGGCGTTGCTGCTCCTGGTTTTTTGCTCAAGCCTGGCAGCCCGCGATCTTGATCAGGACGAGGCCTTGGTCCTGCGCCAGAACGGCGTGATCCTGCCGCTGGAGCAGTTGCTGGAACAGGCCATGGCGCGTCATCCGGGTTCGCGCCTGCTGGAGGCCGAGCTTGAGAAAAAGCACGGTAAATATGCCTATGAAGTGGAACTGGTCACCGCCGAAGGCGTGGTGCGTGAGATCAAGTTGGATGCATCCACGGGTGCGCTGATCAAAGACGAGGAAGACTGATGCGCCTGCTTTTGGTGGAAGACAACGTTCCTCTGGCCGATGAACTGTTGGCCGGCTTGCAGCGCCAGGGCTATGCCGTCGATTGGCTGGCTGATGGCCGCGATGCTGTGTACCAGGGACGCAGCGAACCCTATGACCTGATCATCCTCGACCTTGGCCTGCCCGGTTTGCCTGGGCTTGAAGTACTCGCGCAATGGCGCGCCGCCGCGCTGGCCATCCCGGTACTGATTCTCACCGCGCGCGACTCCTGGGCCGAGCGCATCGAAGGGCTCAAGGCTGGCGCCGACGATTACCTGAGTAAACCGTTCCATCCCGAGGAACTGCACCTGCGCATCCAGGCACTGCTGCGCCGCTCCCATGGGCAGACCAACCAGCCCACCCTGCAGGCGGCCGGCCTGCACTTGGATGAAGGGCGTCAGTGCGTGTTGCGTGATGGCGCAGAGATCCAGCTGACCGCCGCCGAATTCCGCCTGTTGCGCTACTTCATGCTGCATCCCGAGCAAATCCTGTCGAAAAGCCACCTGGCCGAGCATTTGTATGATGGCGAAACCGAGCGCGACTCCAATGTGCTGGAAGTCCACGTCAACCACCTACGCCGCAAGTTGGGGCGCAGCGTGATCGAAACCCGGCGCGGCCAGGGTTACCGGTTTGGCGCCAGCGCCGAATGAGGTCGATCCAGCGGCGCCTGAGCCTGGGCCTGGTCAGCGTGATGGTGATTGTCGGCGTTGCGTTGGCGCAAACCAGTCTGTGGTTGTTCGAAACGGGTTTGCAGCGCTACCTGGAAGCGGGGCTGCGCAACGACAGTGAGAGCCTGCTGGTGGCGCTGGTACGCGGCCCGGATGGCTTGCAACTGCATGAAAAGCGCCTATCGCCAGCGTATCAACGGCCGTTTTCCGGGCACTATTTCCGGATTGATTTCGCCGATACGCACTGGCGCTCCCGCTCGCTGTGGGACCAGGACCTGCCGCAACTGCCCGAGGCCGGCCTCAAGGGCAACCTGCAACTGGGGCCGGAAGGTCAGCAACTGTTGGTGTTGCGCGAGGACTACAAGCGCTTCGGGCAGTCGATTTCCATCAGCGTGGCCCAGGACTACACGCCGGTGCGGGAAAGCTTTCGCCTGATGCGTCAGATCGGGCTGGTGCTGGGGCTGGCGGCGCTGCTGCTGGTGTTGATCCTGCAACGGCTCACCGTGCGCCGCGCCTTGCGACCCTTGGAAACCGCGCGTAACCAGATTGCTCAACTGCAACAGGGCCAGCGTTCGCAACTCGACACCCAGGTGCCACTGGAGCTGGAGCCGCTGGTGGCGCAGATCAACCACTTGCTGGCCCACACCGAAGACAGCCTCAAGCGTTCGCGCAATGCCTTGGGCAACCTCGGACACGCCCTCAAGACCCCGCTGGCGGTACTGTTGAGCGCGGCGTCAAGCGAAGCGCTGAAGGATCACCCTGAACTGAGCAAGCTGCTGCGTGATCAGTTGGAACACGTGCAGCAACGTCTCAACCGTGAACTCAACCGCGCGCGCCTGGCCGGTGAAACCTTGCCGGGTGCGTTGTTCGACTGTGACAAGGAATTGCCGGGCCTGCTCGCTACCTTGAACATGATCCACGGGGAGCACCTGGACCTGAGCTATCACGCCGCGCCCGGGCTGCAACTGCCCTGGGACCGTGAAGACCTGCTGGAGCTGCTGGGCAATCTGTTGGATAACGCCTGCAAATGGGCGGATGCCGAGGTGCGCCTGACCGTCACAGAGACTGCGCACAGCTACGTGCTGGCGGTGGAAGACGACGGTCCCGGTATCCCCGAAACCCAGCGCGATCAAGTCTTCAGCCGCGGTGCACGACTGGATGAACAGATTGATGGGCATGGCCTGGGATTGGGCATCGTGCGGGATATCGTCGAGGTGTGGGGCGGGGTGTTGCAGTTGCAGGAAAGTGCGTTGGGCGGTTTGAAAGTAACGATTGAGTTGCCCAAGCGTTAGTGCTGACACACCACAATCAAAATGTGGGAGCGGGCTTGCTCGCGAATGCAGTGTGTCAGTCACTGAATATGTCGACTGATGTACAGCATTCGCGAGCAAGCCCGCTCCCACATTGGATCTATTAAACCTTCAGACCCGGAACTGATCCATCAACCCCTGCTGCTGATTCGCCAGGCTATTCAACGCCTGGCTCACCCGCGCCGATTCATTCGCCTGTTCCGACAGCGACTCGGTTACATCGCGAATCGTCGCCACATTGCTGTTGATTTCCTCAGCCACCGCGCTTTGCTCTTCGGCAGCGCTGGCGATTTGCAGGTTCATGTCGCTGATCACCGTGACGGCCTCGCCGATCTGGCGCAGGGCGGTCACCGCCTCGCCAACTTGTTCGACGCTGCCCTGGGCCTGGCGATAGCTGTTGCCCATGGCGCTGACGACCTCTTCGGTGCCGCCTTGCAATTGCTCGATGACCTGGCGGGTTTCTTCGACCGACTCCTGGGTGCGTCGCGCCAGGTTGCGCACTTCATCAGCCACCACCGCAAAGCCACGTCCAGCCTCGCCGGCGCGGGCCGCTTCGATGGCGGCGTTGAGCGCCAACAGGTTGGTCTGTTCGGCAATACCGCGAATCACTTCCAGCACCGAACCGATTTTTTCACTATTGGCAGCCAGGCCTTCGACCTGGTTCATGGCCGTGCTCATATCCGCCGCCAACTCCCCGATATTGCGGGTGGTGCGGTCGATTACTGTGAGGCCGTCGCGGGTCGCCTGGTCGGCATCACGTGCAGCTTGGGCCGCCTGCGCAGCGCTGCGCGCCACATCCTGGGCGGTGGCACTCATTTCGTGGGAAGCGGTGGCCACCTGGTCGACCTGACGATATTGCTGTTCCATGCCGGCACTGGTTTGCGTAGCAATCGCGGCGGACTGGTCGGCGGTGCCACGGGCGTCCTGCACCGAGCGCTTCACCTCGGCGATAATCGGTTGCAGCTTGTCCAGGAAGCGGTTGAACCAGCCGGCCAGTTGGCCCAGCTCGTCCTGCTTGTCGTAGGCCAGGCGGCGGGTCAGGTCGCCTTCGCCGCTGGCAATGTCTTCGAGCATCTGCGCCACGCCGAGGATCGGCCGGGTCACGCTGCGTGCCATCAGCCACACCAGGATCAGGCCGACCACCGCCGCCAGCAGGCCCAGGCCCAGTTCCAGCAGGGTGCCGCGCGTGTTATCGGCGTCCAGTTGCGCCTTGAGCGCTTCGGCCGGGCCTACCAGGACTTTTTCCGGCACATCCAGCAACACGCCCCACGGCTTGCCATCCGGGATCGGCGCGAACGGCGCCAGCACCTTGAGTTGGTGGTCGCTACGCAGGCTGCGGATGTGGGTGCTGCCAGCCAGGGCGCTGATCAATTGCGCGCCGTTGGCGCTGTCGACCTGGTCCAGGCGCTGACTGAGCTTGCTGGCGTCCGGGCTGTGGCCGGCGAGCAAACCTGTAGGGCTGAGGATGCTGACCTGGGTCTGGCCGTCATACAGCTTGTGGCTGGCCTGTTGGCTCACGGCCTGCAGGCTGTTGAGGTTGATGTCGACCGATAACGAGGCGATGACTTTGCCATCGACCATCAATGGGAAAACGATGCTGGTCATCAGCACGTTTTGCCCGTTGATCACATAAAAGTAGGGTTCGATCACGCACGGCTTGAGGGTGGTGCGCGGGCAGGTGAACCAGGCGTTGGCCTTTTCACCGCTGGGGCCGACGCTGGCGTCGGTCATGTCGCTTTCCGGCAAGGCCATTGAGGTCAGCTTGCCGGGTGTCGGCTGCGACCAGTACAGGGCGAAGCGGCCTTTGTCGTTACTGCCCAACTCGGCTTGGCCGGCGAACAACTCATCCTTGCCATCCAGGGCATTGGCTTCGAACACCAGGGACAAACCGAGCAAGTCCGGGTTGGCCTGCAACGCGGCCCTGACCTGGCGGGTCAGGTCTTCGCGGGTGTCGAAGGCGTCGAGAAAGCGTTTTTCCGCCTGTTCGCGCAAGAACAGCACCTGACGGGAAAAACCATGGCCGTACTGATAGGCGTCCATGAACTGCTGCCGAATACCCAGCGCTTGCACTTCGCCTTGGGCTTCGATGCGCGCTTGGGCGGCTTCATCCAGCATCTGCATGCTGGACGCCTTGACCTGCTGCGAACTCTGCTCCATGCGATACAGCGACAGACCCACCAGCAGGGTCACGATTCCCAGCAGGCACAGGCCGGCGAGCAGGGTGATTTTCCATTGAATGGAGAGCTGCCTAAGCGACATCGGTACATCCTTACCTGAAAACACATAGAGCCCGGTTATCGGCTGATTTCACATTTTCTTAATTCAAACGATCAATTTAACCCTGAAAGCGGCGCCGCTTTTTGACATGCGCGCCCACCTGCTGCAAAGTGCGCGCCCTCTAATAAGACCTCCTTCAAGCCTGTACGCCGTCTGCCGCCCGATGGCCGCCAGGGCGCAGGCATGCCTGTTGTTTACGTTTTTTGCTTGAGGTAACCATGATTAACGCAGTTATTGCCGCGGTCGGCACCATGCTGGTGCTCAGCCTGTCCCGCGTGCATGTGGTCATCGCCATCATTGTGGGCGCGCTGGTGGGCGGCCTTAGCGGTGGGCTGGGCATCGAGGCCACGCTCACGGCCTTCAACGGCGGTTTGGGCGGTGGTGCCACCGTGGCCTTGTCCTACGCCTTGCTCGGCGCTTTCGCGGTGGCGATTGCCAAGTCTGGCCTGGCCCACGCCCTGGCCGACAAGGCGCTGCTGCTGGTGGACCGCCAGGAAGCCAGCGGTGGCAGTCACGTCAAATGGCTATTGATCGGCCTGCTGTGGGTGGTGGCGATTGCCTCGCAGAACATCCTGCCGATCCACATTGCGTTTATCCCGTTGCTGGTGCCGCCGCTGTTGTATGTGCTGACCAAGCTGCAACTGGACCGCCGCCTGATCGCCTGCGTGATGACCTTCGGCCTGATCACGCCCTACATGTTCCTGCCGGTGGGCTTTGGCAATATCTTCCTCAACCAGATCCTGCTGGCCAACGTGGCCAAGAGCGGCGTGGACATCAGCCAGGTCAACGTCACTCACGCCATGAGCCTGCCGGCCCTGGGCATGGTGGTTGGCCTGCTGGTGGCGGTGTTTATCAGCTACCGCAAAAAGCGTGTGTACGACCTGGAAAAAATCGAGCGCGTCGAGCAGGTAGCGGTGCAGTACAACCCGTTGACCCTGCTGGTGGCCGGCGTGGCGATTGCCTCGGCGTTCATCATCCAGCTGTGGCTGGACTCGATGATCATCGGCGCGCTGGCCGGCTTCCTGATTTTCTCGGTGTCGGGCATCGTGCGCTGGCGCGATACCGATGACCTGTTCACCGAAGGCATGAAGATGATGGCGATGATCGGCTTCATCATGATTGCCGCGTCGGGGTTTGCCGAAGTGCTCAAGGCCACGGGCGATGTGCGCTCGCTGGTGGAAACGTCGGCGGCGTTCATCGGCCACAGCCGTGGCGTGGGGGCATTGCTGATGTTGCTGGTGGGGCTGCTGGTGACCATGGGCATCGGTTCGTCGTTCTCCACCGTGCCGATCCTGGCCGCGATCTTTGTGCCGCTGTGTGTGCAACTGGGCTTCAGCCCGGTCGCCATCGTGTGCATCGTCGGCACGGCGGGTGCCTTGGGTGACGCCGGCTCACCGGCCTCGGACTCCACCCTCGGCCCAACCTCCGGCCTGAATATCGACGGCCAGCACCACCATATCTGGGACACCGTGGTGCCGACGTTCCTGCACTACAACCTGCCATTGCTGGCGTTTGGCTGGCTGGCGGCGATGACGCTCTGACCGGATCGTCCTACAGAAACTCGACCATTGGCCGTTAACCTCTCAAGTCGCCACTAATAAGAGAGAAAAGCCATGCGTCTGAGCCTCAAGGCCAAAGTCCTGTCCCTCGCCGTAGTGCCGGTGTTGCTGTTTGCGGTGGTCATCAGCCTGACCACCGTGTGGATCTTGCAAGGACAGGCGCGCAACGAGGTGGATGAAACCCGCCAGCGCCTGCTCAACGACGCCAAGGTTACCCTGCAAAGTTATGTAGAAGTGGCCATGAGCACCGTCAAGCCGCTCTACGACGCGGCTGCGCCCGGTGATACCGCCGCGCGCGCAGAGGTGGTCAAGTTGCTCTCCAACACCAGCTACGGCAAGGACGGCTACTTCTTCGGCTACGACTCCGAGACCATCCGCCTGTTCAAGGGCAACAGCCCAGACGGCGTGGGCAAGAGCTTCAAGGACAACCGCGACCCCAACGGCGTCTACGTCAACCGCGACCTGGTCAAGGTCGGCAAGGACGGCACCCACTACCTGCAATACAGCTCGACCCAACCGGGGCAGACCGAACTCGTGCCCAAAATGGGCTACACCGAATACCTGCCTAAATGGGACATGGTCATCGGTACCTCCGTCAACCTGGACGGCATCGAAGCCCAGGTCGCGGTGGTCGAGGCCAAGGTGCAGAAACGCATGGAAGGCGTGTTGCTGAGCATCCTCGGCGTGGCCGTGGTGGTGCTGCTGGTGATCGCTGCCGTCGGCTTGGTGCTGGCCAATACCATCCTGCGTCCGCTGAACTTGATGAAAGCCAACCTCGACGACATCGCTGCCGGCGAAGGCGACTTGACCCGCCGGCTGGCCATCACCAGCCAGGACGAGCTGGGCGATCTTGCCGGCGCGTTCAACCGCTTTGTCGACAAGATCCATGGGCTGGTGCGCCAGATCACCGAGATGACCACCCAACTCACCGGCCTGGTCAGCCAGGTCTCCGACCAGGCCCAGCGCTCCGAACAGGCCATGGAACGCCAGCGCCACGAGACCGACCAGGTGGCGACTGCGATCAACCAGATGTCGTCCGCTGCGCAAGAAGTGGCGCGCAGTGCCCAGGGCGCCTCGGTGGCTGCCCAGCAAACCGATGCCGAAGGCCAGGCCGCCAAGCGCGTGGTGGACGGCAGCATCGCGCAGATCCATGCGCTGGTGAACGACATCCGTAGCAGCGGCGTGTCCCTCGACAGCTTGCAGCAAGACGTGTCCTCCATCGTCAGTGTGCTCAGCGTGATCCGCTCCATCGCCGAGCAGACCAACCTGCTGGCGCTCAACGCGGCGATCGAAGCGGCGCGGGCAGGGGAGGCCGGGCGTGGTTTTGCCGTGGTCGCCGATGAAGTGCGTGCCCTGGCCAGCCGCACCCAGACCAGCACCCAGGAAATCCAGGGCATGATCGACCGCCTGCAAAAAGGCACCGAAGCCGCCGTGGAGGCCATGCGCCGTTCCAGCGATGCCGGGGACGGCACCTCGGCCCAGGCCAACCAAGCCGGCGCGTCGCTGGACACCATGGCCCAGTTGATTGGCACCATCAATTCGATGAACGCCCAGATCGCCAGCGCCGCCGAAGAGCAGACCGCCGTGGCCGAAGAGATCAACCGCAGCGTGCATCAGATTGCCGTGGCGGTGGACAGCGTGGCCGACGAGACCCAACTGGGTGCGCAGACCTCACGTAGCCTGGCGGATTTGGGGCAACGGTTGGGGCAATTGGTCGGCCAGTTCAAAATCTGACCCCTTCGTAGCAGCTGTCGAGCTTAAGCGAGGCTGCGTCAGCGGCGCGCCTGACACTCCGCAAACGCAGCCTCGCTTAAGCTCGACAGCTGCTACGCAAGCTGACACCACCCATGCTCGGTGGTGTTAAGCCGGTATCCAGCGGCTACGAGACATCACGCATCAGCAAGCCAAAGCGCACCTCCATCTCCGCCGGGACCGGTACATACACCGTGTGCCCATCTCCCGGCGCCACCTCGACAGCCTCGCCCTGGCTGTTGTGCATCCTCTCCAGATCAAAGTGAAAATTGCCGGCCGGGGTCATCAATTCCAGGTGATCGCCCACCGCAAAGCGGTTCTTCACCTTGACCTCGGCCAACTCGCCCCTACGCTCGCCGGTCAGTTCTCCGACGAATTGCTGGCGCTCCGACACCGAGCTGCCGTTCTGGTAGTTCTGGTACTCATCGTGCACATGGCGGCGCAGGAAACCCTCGGTGTAGCCGCGTTGGGCCAGGGATTCGAGGTCGTTCATCAGGCTGCGGTCGAAGGCGCGACCGGCCACCGCATCATCGATTGCCCGGCGATACACCTGGGTGGTGCGCGCGCAATAGAAGTGGGACTTGGTGCGGCCCTCGATCTTCAGCGAATGCACGCCCATGTGGGCCAGGCGCTCCACGTGCTGCACCGCGCGCAGGTCCTTGGCGTTCATGATGTAGGTGCCGTGCTCGTCTTCGAAGGCGGGCATCTGCTCATCGGGGCGGTTGGCCTCTTGCAGCAGGAACACCTGGTCGGTTGGTGTGCCAATGCCCAGGGTCGGTTCCGGTTGAAACACCTGGACGATATCGCCCGTGGCGTTTTCCACTGCCGGCGTGGCCTGGTATTTCCAGCGGCACGCGTTGGTGCAGGTGCCCTGGTTGGCATCGCGCTTGTTCATATAACCCGAGAGCAGGCAGCGCCCTGAATACGCCATGCACAAAGCGCCGTGCACAAACACTTCCAGTTCCATGGCCGGTACTTGCTGGCGGATCTCGCCGATCTCTTCCAGGGACAGTTCCCGCGACAGGATCACCCGGCAGATCCCTTGCTGCTGCCAGAACTCTACGCTGGCCCAGTTCACGGTATTGGCCTGCACAGACAGATGGATCGGCATCGATGGGAAGTGTCGGCGCACCAGCATGATCAACCCGGGGTCGGACATGATCAGCGCATCCGGGCCCATCGCGATCACCGGGGCCAGGTCCTTGAGGAAGGTCTTCAACTTGGCGTTGTGCGGCGCGATGTTCACCACCACATAGAAACGTTTGCCCAGCGCGTGGGCTTCCTTGATGCCGAGAGCCAGGTTGGCGTGGTCGAACTCGTTGTTGCGCACGCGCAGGCTGTAGCGCGGCTGGCCGGCGTAGACCGCATCGGCGCCGTAGGCGAAGGCGTAGCGCATGTTTTTCAGGGTGCCGGCAGGGGCGAGCAGTTCGGGGGCGAGGATGGGAGGCATGGGCACGGGTCGCAAAAGGTCGCGAAGGTAGCCGAGCGGTCACGACGGTTTATTGATCCAGGTCGTCGTTTGGGCTTTTTGTATCGCTGTGTATCGACAGGCGCTGTTGATACGTATCGATTTGCCCGCGCGGGTTCTCGACACAGGCGCGATACCTCAGGGGCATTTAATTGACTCCAACGAGGCACACACCGCCTCCACTCCTGAAACCTGGCGTCAATCCATAAGGTGAACATCATGCTGATTATCGCGTTCCTGGGCGGCATCCTGACCGTCCTCAGCCCTTGCATCCTGCCAGTGGTGCCGTTCCTTTTCGCCGGCGTTGACCGCACTCGCCGTTCGGTCCTGCTGACCCTTGGTGGCATGGTCCTAACCTTCGCGTTGATATCCAGCCTGGCCGTGGTCAGCAGTGAGTGGGTGGTGCAGGCCAATGACACCGGTCGCCATGTGGCACTGGTCGTGATGGTGCTGTTTGCGCTGTCGTTGATCTCGGCGCGGGTCGGCAGCTGGCTGGCACGCCCGTTTTTACGGTTGGGCAACCACATCGATCCCGACAGCCGCACACTGTCCGGGCCACTTAAATCGCTGTTGATCGGCGTCGCCACCGGCCTGCTGTGGGCGCCGTGCGCCGGGCCTATCCTGGGGGTGATCCTGACCGGTGCGATGCTGCAAGGCGCCAGCGCGCAAACCAGCTTGCTGCTGGTGGCGTACGGCCTGGGCAGCGCGTTGTCCCTGGGCACCTTGATGTTTGCCGGACGCGGCCTGGTCAATCGGCTCAAGCGCTCGATTCCCGTCACCGGCTGGCTGCGCCGTGGGGCTGGGGTGGCGGTACTGGCGGCGGCGGTGGTGATCTCAACCGGTACCGACAAAACCTTGCTGGCCGGTACCTCATCCGAAGGTGTCAGCAGGCTGGAAAAAGGCGTGCTGGAAAGCGTCCCCAAGGCGGTCGATTACGTGGTGAGCAAGATCAAGGCCGAGCCGGCGCCGAGTGAAGAACAGGGCGCCATGCCATCGCTGGCCGGTGCGGTCGAATGGCTCAACTCGCCGGAACTGACTTCGCAGGCTCTAGAAGGCAAGGTGGTGCTGGTGGATTTCTGGACCTACGACTGCATCAACTGCCAGCACACCCTGCCCTACGTGAAAGCGTGGGCAAAAAAGTACGAGAAGGACGGTTTGGTGGTGATCGGCGTACATACCCCGGAATACGGCTATGAACGCATCATCGGCAACGTCAAGGACCAGGTGCGCAAGCTGGGCATCACTTACCCTGTGGCCATCGACAACAACTACGCGATCTGGCGCAACTTTGAGAACCAATACTGGCCCGCCCATTACTTGATCGACGCCAAGGGGCAGGTGCGTTACACGCATTTTGGCGAAGGCCGCTATGAGGCCCAGGAGCAGATGATCCAGGCGCTGTTGAAGGAGGCCAAAGCCCTTCAGTGAGGCGGTCTATGCTTGTTCGATAACCGAGGGCACTCCCAGGTTTCGCTGCGGACTAAGCAACAGGGCCTACACGAGGCCACTGCTTTTTTGACATGGACCGGACATGAATCAAACCAACCTGCAATTCAAAACCCTGCTGTTGCTGCTGGTCCTGGTGACCATTGCCTTTATCTGGATATTGCTGCCGTTTTACGGCGCGGTGTTCTGGGCGGTGATCCTTGGCATTATCTTTGCCCCGATGCAGCGCCGCCTGCAGCAACGCTTTGGCTGGAACCGCAACCTCACGTCCCTGGCCACCTTGAGTGCCTGCTTGATCATTGCGATCCTGCCGGTGATCTTCACCAGCGCCTTGCTGGTGCAAGAGGGCGCGACGCTCTATAAAAACGTCGAAAGCGGTAAGTTGGACGTGGCGGGGTATATCGAGCAGTTCAAAAACGTGCTGCCGCCGTATTTCCAGCACCTGCTCGACCGCTTCGGCATGGGCAACCTGGAAGGCTTGCGCGAAAATATCGTCAAGAGCGCGATGCAGGGCAGCCAGTTCTTTGCGACCCAGGCGTTCAGCTTCGGCCAGGGCACGTTCGATTTCCTGGTGAGTTTTTTCATCATGCTGTATTTGCTGTATTTCCTGCTGCGCGACGGCCCGGAGCTGGTGCGCAAGGTGCGCACGGCGGTGCCGTTGGCCGAGCCGCAGAAGCGCCGGTTGCAGCTTAAGTTCAATCGGGTGGTGCGTGCCACGGTCAAGGGCAATGTGCTGGTGGCCGTGACCCAGGGTGCGCTGGGCGGGTTGATCTTCTGGTTCCTCGATATCCCGAGTGCGTTGCTCTGGGCGGTATTGATGGCGTTTCTGTCATTGTTGCCGGCGGTGGGCGCGGGGATTGTGTGGGGGCCGGTGGCCGCTTACTTCCTGTTGAGCGGCTCGATCTGGCAGGGCGTGGTGCTGGCGCTGTTTGGCGTGTTTGTGATTGGTTTGGTGGACAACGTGCTGCGCCCGATCCTGGTGGGCAAGGACACCAAAATGCCGGACTACCTGATCCTGATCTCGACCCTGGGCGGGCTGTCGGTGTTTGGCTTGAACGGCTTTGTGATCGGGCCGCTGGTGGCGGCGCTGTTCATGTCCAGCTGGGCGTTGTTTGTGGAAAGCAAGCCGCGGGTCAAGTTGCCATTACCCTGAGCCTCAGGCGTGCAACCTGAAGGTCGAGGCGTGTTGCAGCTGTTTTTCGGCGGCGGACAAGGACGTGAGCGGGCCGCTGATGGCTTCGCCATCGCGTACTACGTACCAGCAGGCGAGCAAGCCCAGCTCTCGAAGAGGGGCGGGGACGGCGCTGCCGATGACGGACATGATCTGAACAGTGGGCATAAGGACCTCCAATCGCTATGGAGGTCACCTTACGGGGCTGGGCGGCGTAGGAAAAATCAACTGTCTCGATAGTCGACATCAACGCGAGCGTCAGTCCACCACCTGATCAAGCATGTTCACCACTTCCTGCTCACTGAGCAGACCCTTGCGCACCAGGTTTTCTGCCAGCAGTGCGAGGAATTTGGCGCTGCGGTGGCCTTCCAGGTGCTTGAGCTCGGTGAGGGCGCTGTACACCTTGCTGGACGTGCAGAGGCCAGCGGTGCGGTGTGGGTTTTGCGTAGGCATGGTCAGTCGTCCTTGTTGTTATTGGGTGGACAGGCTCGATAGTGGGAGTGTGTCGTGACACAAACATGACAGCGTGAGGCCCGGTCGAGCAAGTAGACATTGGTGTTGATGATGTGCGATTACGCGGCGGGCATTGTCCTCGGAGCGACCTTTGCAGGATGAATCCAGACTTTTCAGGCAAAAAAAAGGCCCCGCAACCTGCGAGGCCCGTTTCAGCGGGATCAACTACCAGCCGCGGCCGTAGTAGCCGTGGGGAGGGCCGTAGCCGCCGCGCGGTGGGCCGTAATAGCCACGCGGTGGACCGTAATACACCGGCGCCGGGCGGTAGTAGACCTGTTGTTGCACATACACCGGTGGCGGCGGTGCGTAGTAGACCGGCGGCGGCGCGGCATACACCGGCTGCGGTTGCACATACACCGGCTGCTGCACATAGACCTCACGTGGCTGGCTGGCAACCACGGAGCCCACGACTGCTGCGCCGACCAGGGCACCCAATACGGCCGGGCCACCCCAACCACCACCGTGGGCGGAGGCTTGGCCTGCCATCGCGAGTGCGCCAACAAGCAAGGCGATCTTGGGGATTGTACGAATCATGGTCATTCCTCGGTTAGCCCCTGCGCTTGTGGTCTGCAATCAATAGACTCAAGTAATGTCGCGGGGATACTTTTAAGACAACGTATTTCTGAAAAACAGCACAGCCGCTAGGTAAAGGTTGTGTAAGGTCTGTATCGAATCGCTTACTCAAGGAGTTACCCATGCAGATGCACCCCAACAAGGACACTCGGCTGTGCATGTCACTGTCGGCGCGCCCCGGGAATTTTGGCCTGCGTTTTCATAACCACCTGTACGAACAGTTGGGTCTGAACTTCTACTATAAAGCCTTCAGCAGCCAGGATTTGCCCGGTGCGATCGGTGGTATCCGCGCGTTGAACATCCGTGGTTGCGGGGTTTCCATGCCGTTCAAGGAGGCCGCCATTGCCTTAGTGGACGAACTCGACGATTCAGTTCAAGCCATCGACTCGCTGAACACCATCGTCAACACCGATGGGCATCTCAAGGCCTACAACACCGATTACATCGCCATCGAGCAACTGCTGAAACAGCACGCCGTGCCGCAGTCATCCACATTCGCCCTGCGTGGCAGCGGCGGCATGGCCAAGGCCGTGGCCAGTGCCTTGCGCGATGGCGGCTACGCGAATGGCGTAATAGTGGCGCGTAACCAAGCCGCAGGCCGCGCCTTGGCGCAGAACCTGGGCTATGAGTGGTTGCCCGAGCTAGGGGACTTGCGCCCGCAGATGCTGATTAACGTGACACCTATCGGCATGACCGGTGGGCCTGAGGCGCACGCCCTGGCGTTTGATGCTGAAGCCGTGGATGCTGCCGAAACGGTGTTCGATGTGGTAGCGATCCCCTCTGAAACCCCATTGATCGTGCGCGGCCGTGCCAAAGGCAAACGGGTAATTACCGGCTTGGAAGTGATCGCGATCCAGGCGTTGGAGCAATTTGTGCTCTATACCGGTGTGCGTCCGACCCCAGAGCAATTCGAGAAAGCCGTGGTGTTTGCGCGTGCCTGAAACCTCATCCCATCGCATCCCCCACCCAGTACCCAAGTAGCATAGGTCTCCCCCCTGGCCCTTCGTACACTTGTGTCTCAGAGGGGGAGCCAACGATGCACAACAGTGAAGGCGTAGTCAGTGCCATGTCCCAGGCCACCGATGCCGGGCAGGCCGCCGAAGAGCTGGCGCGGCAACTGTTGCATCCGTACCTGGGTTTCGTGCTGTTTTTCTGCTCTGCCTCCTATGATTTGCAGGCCCTGGGCCACGCGCTGCAACAGTGCTTCGGCAGCGTGCGCGTGGTCGGCTGTACTAGCGCCGGCGAGATCACGTCCCAAGGCTATGGCCGCAACTGCATCACGGCGGTGGGCTTCAACCACGCGCACTTTTCCATCGCCACTGAGCTGATTGACCAGGTGGAACACTTCAGCCTGATCAACGCCCAGGACATGGTCGAACGCCTGGTCGGCGGTTGCCGCAGCAATACGCTGGCGCCGATCAAGGGCAACACCTTCGCCCTGACCCTGCTCGATGGCCTGTCCAGCCGAGAAGAAATGGTACTCGCGGCCCTCAGCGCCGCGTTGGGTGATATCCCGCACTTTGGCGGTTCAGCGGGTGACGACAACTTCCTCACGCACACCCATGTCTACTTCAACGGCGTGTTCCACAGCGGCGCAGCGGTGGTGGTACTGGTCAATACCTGGCTGGATTTCGAGGTGTTCACCACCCACCACATCCTGCCGCGCTCGGAAAAGCTGGTGGTCACCGGCGCAGACAGCCCGTCGCGACGGGTCTTCGAACTCAACGCCGAGCCTGCCGCCGAAGAATACGCGCGGCATATCGGTGTGGCCGTGGCCAACCTCGACCACCGCACCTTCGCCGCGCACCCGCTGGCGGTGCGCATCCACGACCAATACTACGTGCGCGCGATCCAGCAGGTGCACGAAGACCTGAGCCTGAGTTTCTACTGCGCGGTGGAAAACGGCATCGTCCTGACCGCGATGAAGCCCGGCCCGATCCTGCCGAACCTGCAAACCCTGTTCGACGGCCTGCAGTCGCGCCTTGGCGACCTGCTGCTGACCATTGGCTGCGACTGTTTCCTGCGGCGCCTGGAACTGGAAGACAACGGCACCCTCGAGCAGATCGGCAGCTATCTGAGCGACCAGCGGGTGATGGGCTTCAACACCTACGGAGAACAGTTCAATGGCATGCACATCAACCAGACCTTCACCGGGGTCGCCATTGCCCGAGGCCGACGCTGACCTGCTCGCCCAGGTGGCGCGACTGCAACAGGACAACCACAAGCTGGCGCGGATCAATGCGGCTCTGATCGAGCGCATCGAGTCCGGCATGACCCAGGGCAACAACCCCTACACCACCTTCCAGCATTCGGTGGTATTGGCCGAGCAAGTACGCGAACGCACTGATGCGCTGAACCAGGCGATGGCTGAACTCAAGGCCAGCAACCACCTGCTGATCAACGCCCGGCTGCGCGCCGAAGCCCTGCGCGGCGAACAGGCAGCGGCGCAAAAGGCCCAGGAAAGCGAACGCTGGATCCGCCTGATCACCGACAACGTGCCGGCGCTGATCGGCTACCTGAACGCTGAGCTGGTCTATGAATTCACCAATAAAGTCTATGAAGAATGGTACTGCTGGCCGCGCGGCATGATGCTCGGCCAGAGCCTGCGCGAAGTGCACAGCGAGCAGCATTGCCAACGCCTGGATGCCTACGTCGCCCGCGCCCTGGCGGGGGAAAGCGTGACGTTCGAATTCGCCGAAACCAACATCAACAACCAGGAGCGCTACATGCTGCGCTCCTATGTGCCGAACCTGTTGGCCAGTGGCGAAGTGGTGGGGATCTTCGTATTGATCCGCGACATCACCGAACGTCGTCGCACCGCTGAGGCCTTGCACCAGGCCTACCAGCACCTGGAGCAACGCGTGGCCCAGCGCACCTCGGAACTCACCTCGCTCAACGACCAGTTGCTCAAGGAAATCGACGAGCGCCGGCGCATGGAAACCCGCTTGCGCGAAGCCAAGCGGGAGGCCGAACAAGCCAACCTGTCGAAAACCAAATTCCTCGCCGCCGTCAGCCATGACCTGCTGCAACCGCTGAACGCCGCGCGCCTGTTTACCAGCGCATTGCTCGAACGCCCCAGCGAAACCCTGGTGCGCAACGTCAGCAATTCCTTGGAAGACGTGGAAAACCTGCTCGGCACCCTGGTGGATATTTCCAAGCTGGATGCCGGGGTGATCAAGGCCGATATCGCGCCGTTTGCCCTCCGTGAGTTGCTGGACAACCTCGCCGTCGAATACACCGAACTGGCCCGCGCCGAGGGGCTGGCGCTGCACTTTATCGGCTGCTCGGCGCTGGTGCGCAGCGATATCCAGCTGCTGGCGCGGATCCTGCGCAACCTGCTGAGCAATGCGATCCGCTACACCTACAAGGGCCGCGTGGTGCTGGGTTGCCGACGCCAGCATCAGCGCGTGTTGATTCAGGTATGGGACAGCGGCATGGGCATTGCCGAAGAGCGTCTGGAGGAGATTTTCCAGGAGTTCAAGCGCGGCGACGTGCAGCGCCCCGACCAGGATCGCGGGTTGGGCCTGGGCCTGGCCATCGTGGAAAAGATCGCCGGGATTCTCGGCCATCGCATCAGCGTCAAATCCTGGCCGGGTAAAGGCTCGATGTTTTCGGTAGAGGTGCCGTTGAGCGCCACCGCGCCCAAGTCCTTGCCGGCGCCGTGCATGAGCGAGCCGATGCTCGAACGCTTGCAGGGCGCGCGCGTGTGGGTGCTGGATAACGACGCGGCGATTTGCGCGGGCATGCGCACGTTGCTCGAAGGCTGGGGCTGCCGGGTGGTCACCGCGCTGTCGGAGCAGGACCTGGCGCGACAGGTAGACAACTACCATGCCGAGGCGGACTTGCTGATTGCCGATTACCACCTCGACAACGACCAGAACGGCGTTGACGCGGTGGCCCGCATCAACGCGCGACGGGGCCGAGCGATACCGGCGATGATGATTACTGCCAATTACAGCAATGAGTTGAAACAGCAGATTCGTGAACTGGGGCATACGTTGATGCATAAGCCGGTGCGGCCGATGAAGCTGAAGACCGCGATGAGTCATCTACTCAGTCGGCCCTGACACAGGCAATCTAAATGTGGGAGCGGGCTTGCTCGCGAATGGGGTGTATCAGACAGCACATCTGATACTGATGCACCGCATTCGCGAGCAAGCCCGCTCCCACATTTGGTTTTGTGTTCTGTCTGGAGGTTCAGCGCCGCAGGTAGGAGCCGAAATCAATATCCCCGGCACTGAGTATCGCCTGCACCCGATTATGCACATTCAACTTGCGCAGGATCGCCGACACATGCGCCTTCACCGTGGTCTCGGCAATCTCCAGGGTGTACGCAATCTGCTTGTTCGACTCGCCCTTGGTCATCCGTTCCAACACCAGCAGTTGCTTGCGCGTCAGCGCCTGCAACAGTTCCGGGGCGAAACCGGGGTTGTCGTTCATGCGCCGTTGCCCGGTGTTTTTCTGGGAGCGGATGATGTCCGGCGGCAGGTACACGTTGCCGTTGAGAATCTGCTGGATCGCCTCGGTCATTTGCAGGCGTGGCGAGGACTTGGTGATAAACCCCACGGCGCCATACGTGATGGCTTGCAGCACGATTTGCTTGTCCTGTTCGGCCGAGACAATCACCACCGGGATGGTCGGTGACTCGTTGCGCAGGTTGATCAAACCGTTGAGGCCGTGCATGCCGGGCATGTTCAAATCCAGCAGGATCAGGTCGAGGTCGTCGTGTTCCTGGGTCAGGGCGAGGGCACTCTCCAGGTCGGCGGTTTCCATCACCTCGCTGCCGGGAAAGCCGTCGCTGATAACGTTGTGGATCGCCTCGCGAAACAGCGGGTGATCGTCGGCAATCAAAATTTTGTACATGGCCGTTCACCTTCTTGTTGTGGTTTTTTATTCAAAGGGTTCGGGTGTCGCAGCCATCACTGGCAGGTTTGCCGCTTCCCATGCATCCAAGCCATCGCGATACCAGTACACAGAGGTATAGCCCAGCTCGGCGGCTCGTTTTACCGCGTTCCAACTCAGCCAGCAATCGGAGCGGCAGTAGAACACCAGCGGGCGTGCCAGGTTGCCGCCGGTGAACTTGTACAGATGTCGCACGAGATAGCCTTGCCATTCCGGTGAGAGGTCACCGTCGCCGGTGTTGGCCAGCCAGTGGCTGCCGGGCAGGTTGGCGTGGGGCTGGTCTTCGATGAAACGGCCTTGCAGCCACTGGCGCCGGTACACGTCGATCAGAACCGGTGCGGGCGTCTGGTTGAGCAGGGCTTGCAGGGCCGGGGTGTCGACGATGGTCGCACCGGGCAGTTGATCGGGCGTAGGACTGCGGTACAGGCTGATGCGGTAGCCGTCGGCGGAAAACAGGGGTGGGTCGGCGTGTACGTGCGTGATGAACAGGCACAACAGGGCCGCTAGGGGCAGTCGAACGGGCAGCATGGTGGGTCCAGTCGTTATCGTTATGCACCTATTACACGCCAGTCCCGCTGCCTTGGGAATGCGACGATAGACAGCAAAACCAGTACCAAAGTAGTAGGTCGCGGCGCGGCGCGGGGTTCTAGCATGGGACGAGAGCCGCTGCCATTGGAGGCATTATGAATATCCTGTTGGTCGATGATCACGCCGTGGTCCGCCTGGGCTATGCCGGACTGTTGCGCAGCGGCCTGCCGGGCGTGGTGGTGCGTGACGCGGCCAGTGGCGAAGAAGCCCTGGCGCGCGTGCATGAGGCGGTGCCCAACCTTGTGATCATCGGCTTCGGCCTGCCGGGCATCAGCGGCCTGGAAACCACCCGCCGCCTGCGCCAGCGCTTGCCGCAGTTGCGCGTGCTGTTTTTCAGCCAGCACGCCGAGTTGCCCCTGGTGCGCCAGGCTCTGGAGGCGGGCGCATCGGGCTACCTGACCAAAAGCGCGTCGCCTGCGGTGATGCTGGATGCGGTGGAGCGCATCCTCGACGGTCACACCTATATCGAACAGGACTTGGCGACCCAACTGGCCTATCACCTCACAGACCGCCGTTTGCAGAGCATGACCCAGCGCGAACTGGAGATTTTCCTGATGCTCGCCAGAGGTACCCCGGCCCGCTCGATTGCGGCCCAGCTGAGTATCAGCAGCAAGACCGTGTCCAATTACCTGACCTTGCTCAAGAGCAAGCTGCAGGTGAGTTCCCATGCTGAGTTGGTGCATTTGGGGATTGATATGGGGGTGGTGCGGGTGGCGGGATGACAGTGGCGACGCAAATCCCCTGTGGGAGCGGGCTTGCTCGCGAATGCAGTGTGTCAGTCACCCAATCCATTACTGATCCACCGCATTCGCGAGCAAGTCGAATCGTCGCACCGCCGCTCCCACATTTGGATTGCGTTGTCTCAGCGATCCCAAGTTGTGGGGCAGTCCGTGCAGCCCTCCATATTCGCATCCTGAAAGTTCGCATAGTGCTGGCGACTCCCCGTGAGCGTGGCCTTCTCCAGGTTGCTTTCACCGAACTTGGCCTCCTGCAGATTGGCATCACTGAGGTCCGCGCCTTGCAGGTCGGCCTTGCTCAACCACGTCATTTCCAGGTCAGCCGCACGCAGGTTGGCCTTGTGCATCTTCGCCCCTGACAACCGAGCAAATTGCAGGTAGGCCGCGCTGAGGTTGGCGTTTTCGAATTGCGCGCCCTGGGCAAACATCCCCCAGCCTTGCACGGCCATCAACGTGGCACCGGTAAAGTCGGCCAGGCGCAGATTGGCTTGCTGCAGGCTGGCGCGGGTCAGGTTGGCGCCTTGCAGTTGGGCTTTTTCCAGATTGGCGAGGTCCAGGTTGGCGTGGCGCAAATCCGCATCGCGCAAATCGGCACCGGCCAGGTTCATTTTGCTCAGGTTCTGGTTGCGCAGGTTGGCGCCCTTGAGGTTGGCGCCGGGGCACTGGCTGTGTTCGGCGATGGTGCAACCGTTGATGATCAGGGGGGCGTCGTCGCCGTCGTCGGCATGGGCGAAGGGTAGGGACAGTAGCAGTAATAAAGGCAGGTAGTTCATCTCGAAACCTCTTCAAACAGGCTCCCGGCCGTAGCAGCTGTCGAGCCCCGGCGAGGCTGCGTTGGCGGCGTGCCTGACACACCGCGGACGCAGCCTCGCTGGGGCTCGACAGCTGCCACGACGGGGATGGGGGGTTATTTCTGGGCGGTCTTGTTATCCCAACTCGGGATCTTGAACACCCAGAACGATCCACCCTGTGCCACCGGCTTGGTCAGCTCGGCCATGTCGCCGCCCCACAGCGGCACCGCGCCGCCATAGCCGACCGTCACGCCGACGTACTGCTCGCCATCCTGTTCCCAGGTGATCGGCGGCGAGACGATGCCGCTGCCGGTCTGGAACTTCCACAGTTCCTTGCCGGTTTTTGCGTCGAAAGCCTTGAAGAAACCGTCGCCGGTCCCGGTGAACACCAGGTTGCCCTTGGTCGCCAGCACGCCGGCCCACAGCGGCAGGGCTTCCTTGTGTTCCCACACCACCTTGCCGGTGGTCGGGTTCATCGCACGCAGGGTGCCAACGTGGTCGTCATACATACGCTTGATGCGAAAGCCCATCCCAAGATAAGCCGAGCCTTTCTTGTAGTTGACCTCTTCGGTCCAGTACTCCTCTTTCCACTGATTGCCCGGGATGTAGAACAGGCCGGTGTCCTGGCTGTAGGCCATGGGATTCCAGTTTTTGCCACCAAGGAACGGCGGCGAGACTTCCACCGGCTTGCCCTTGGTTTCACCGGGCAATGGCTTGGCCGGACGCTGGCCTTCGTTCTCCACGGGGCGGCCGGTCTTCAGGTCGATGTGGCTGGCCCAAGTGATGTTGTCGACAAACGGGAAGGCGTTCTGCAGCTTGCCGTTGTTGCGGTCCACCACATAGAAGAAGCCGTTGCGGTCAGCGTGGCCGGTGGCCTTGATGACCTTGCCGTCCTTGTCCTTGTAGTCGAACAGCACCAGTTCGTTGTTGCCGGAGAAGTCCCAGGCATCGTTCGGCGTGTGCTGGTAGAACCACTTCACTTCGCCGGTGCTGGGGTCGACGCCGACCTGGCCCGAGGTGTAGAGGCTGTCGAAATCGTGGGGGTTGCCGTCCTTGGAGGTGCGCGCCCAGGTGTTCCATGGGCCAGGGTTGCCGGCACCGACGATGATGGTGTTGGTCTCGGCATCAAAGCTCGCGCTCTGCCAAGGCGCGCCGCCGCCGTGGCTCCAGGCCTCGACTTTGCCGGTTTCGGTGGTCGGGTCATCTGGCCACGAAGGAGCCTTGACGTCGCCGGTCGGGGTGCTGTCCTTGCCGTTCAGGCGGCCCATATGGCCTTCCACGAACGGACGCATCCAGACCTCTTCGCCGGTGTCCGGGTCGCGCGCAAACAACTGGCCGACCACGCCAAATTCATCGCCGGAGCTGCCGTGGATCAGCAGCACCTTGCCGCTGACCTTGTCTTTGACCAGCACCGGGGCGCCGGTCATGGTGTAGCCGGCGGCGTGGTCACCAAACTTCTTGTTCCACACCACTTTGCCGGTGTTTTTGTCGAGGGCAATCAGGCGCGCGTCGAGGGTGCCGAAGTAGATCTTATCGCCAAAGATCGCCGCGCCACGGTTGACCACGTCACAGCACGGGCGAATGTTGTCGGGCAGGCGGTGGTTGTAGGTCCACAGGCGCTTGCCGGTCTTCGCATCAAGGGCGAACACACGGGAATACGAGCCGGTGACGTAGACCACGCCGTCATTGACGATGGCCTGGGATTCCTGGCCGCGTTGCTTCTCGTCGCCGAACGAGTAGGACCAGGCCGGGGTGAGCTTGAACACGTTCTTGTCGTTGACCTGGGCCAGGGGGCTCCAGCGTTGGGCGTTGGTGCCCATGCCGTATTGCAGCACGTCCTTGGTCGTCAGGTGGTCGTTGGCGATGTCTTCC
Organism: Pseudomonas sp. 58 R 12; assembly: GCF_900005865.1. Classification (NCBI taxonomy): domain Bacteria; kingdom Pseudomonadati; phylum Pseudomonadota; class Gammaproteobacteria; order Pseudomonadales; family Pseudomonadaceae; genus Pseudomonas; species Pseudomonas sp. 58 R 12. The sequence continues at coordinate 350,309 of NZ_CVTP01000024.1, read as the reverse complement.
CAGGTGACGTTGTGGGTTGGCTTCGCAGGTTCGGCGGCAGCAGAGCTTGCAGCACTGAGGGACAGGCTGCCCACCAGCAGAAAGGCTTGCACGGCAAGGCTTAGGGGTGAGCGGGCGGGTAGCGATCTTATTGTCATGGTTGCAGTTCCCAGTGGAGGTTTTGGCCTGCACAGGTTGCTGCCTGGACGGGTTGGCGAATACGGAAAAAGTCCCGGTGTTGCCGGGACAATTTCCCGAACCGCCTCTGATTTAGCAGTGCCCCACAAGGCCTGCTACCAACGGATGAGAACCCGCCCACCAAAGCAGCATACGGGTGCTGCCGGGCGCTTCCTAAGATGGTTGCCATAGCCTCTGCCAAGAGGTTTTGCGTGCACTCCTGAGGGAAAAAATAATGACAACAAAACGCAACGCCTTGCTGACCGCCTGCCTCCTTACCGCTGCGATAGGTGCCGGTTCCGCCTGGGCCCACGGCAACGTGACCCCAACGGCCGTGGAAACCAAAGGCCTCACCCCGATCAAGGAGGCCGGCGTGCCGCTGGACGCCGATGGCTGGGCCGCGACCAACCCGTATCGTACCTCCCCGGAGCATGACAAGGCCGTCGAAGTCGGTGCCTCGGCGTACAATCAGAACTGCGCGGCGTGCCATGGCCTGGAAGCCAAGTCCGGCGGGATCGCCCCCGACCTGCGCATGCTGGATGCCGGTGACGCCGGGGATGAGTGGTTTGTCGAGCGGGTCCGCCACGGCGCCGTACGCGATGGCCGGGTGTACATGCCGAAGATGGCTGACTACCTGAGCCAGGAAGCCCTGTGGGCGGTGCGCACCTACCTCGACAGCGTGCACGTCGAGGAGTAAGCCATGCTTCTGCGCGGGTGGTGGGTCTGCTGTTTGCCGATGCTGGCCTGGGGCGCGCCCGTCGACCCGGTGCCCTCGGTGATGTGGGGCTACTACCACCAGCGTTTCCTCGACAATGCGCCGTTCGTATTCGACGCGCGCGTGAAGCTCTTGGCGCCGCCGTTCGCCGAGGACGCACGCCAGGTGCCGCTGGAGATTGATGCCCGTGCGTTCAAGGGCGAGGTGGTGAAGATCCTTGCCTGGGCCGAACTCAACCCGCTGCCGCAGATCGTCGACTTCCAGCCGGTGGAGCGCGTGCTGCCGTGGCTGTCGATCCGGATTCGCATCGAACAGGCCACGCCGTTGCGCGCAGCGGTGTTGACCCGGGATGGCCTGTGGCACGTCGGCTCAACCCTGATCGATGCCGCCGGCGGCGGTTGCACGGCGCCGAGCGTGGTGCGCACGCAAGCGGGTTGGGAAGACCACCTCGGCGAAGTGCTCGGCGGGCGCTACCCGCGCGCCGAACTCAGCCGGGTGAAGCTGCAAGTCGCCCATCCGATGGATAACGGGATGGTCAGCGGTATCCCCGAGTTTTTCATCAACAGCGCTGAGTTGCGCGGCGCTGATAACGCCGTCTTGGCGCGCCTGGAACTGTTCCCTGCCGTCAGCGAAAACCCCAACCTGGCCTTCGACATCGAAGGCACCGGCCCCACGCGTTTGACCTTGCGCGACACCAGCGGCAGTCAATTCGAAGCGGTCATCCCATGACCCGGCGCTGGATTCTGCTCTGGCTGATCATGCTCAGCCAGCCGGTGCTGGCCGAGCTGGATTACGGCCTGAAACCCCGCCTGATCGCCGACGACACCTGGCTGCTGGAGGGCAGCACCGACAATTTCGGCAAGGACAATGGCGGCAACATCGTCAATGTCGGGTTCATCGTCACCGAACCCGGTGTGGTGGTGATCGACACCGGGCCGTCCAAGCGCTACGGCGAAGCCTTGCGACAGGCCATCGCCAGCGTCACCGATAAGCCGGTGATCCAGGTGTTGCTGACTCACCACCACCCCGACCATGCGCTCGGCAACCAAGCGTTCAAGGCGGTGCCCATCGGCGCCCTGGCCGGCACCGCCGAGTTACTGCACGAGCAGGGCGACAGCATGGCCGAGAACCTGTACCGCAGGGTTGGCGACTGGATGCGCGGCACTGAAGTGGTGTTGCCGAGTGAAGTGTTGCAAGCGGGTGTAAAAACCTTCGGCAGCCACGACCTGCAACTGCTGCACCTGCGCGGCCATACCGGTGCCGACCTGGCGATACACGACCGGAAGACCGGCGTGCTGTTTGCCGGAGACCTGGTGTTCTACCAGCGCGCGCTCACCACGCCCAATTCACCGGGCCTTGCACTGTGGCTGGCGGATATCGCCACCCTGCAAGGCTTGCCCTGGACCCTGATCGTGCCCGGCCACGGCCCTATTGCGGCGGATGCAAAACCCTTCGAACAGATGCGCGACTACCTCACCTGGCTCGACCAGCTCCTGCGTGACGGCGCCGTCCAAGGTCGCGATATGCCTGAGCTGATCCGCAGCCCGATCCCCGAACGTTTCGCGGCGATCAACCTCAGCCGCTACGAACTGATCCGCAGCGTGACCCACCTGTACCCGCAGTACGAACGCGAGCAGATGCAACGCCTGCACCCCAGACAACACCCACAACAAACAGAGGCCTCACCATGATCTACGCACAACCTGGCACCCCCGGCGCCATCGTCAGCTTCAAGCCGCGCTACGGCAATTACATCGGCGGTGAGTTTGTCGCGCCGATCAATGGCGAGTACTTCACCAATACCTCGCCGGTCACCGGCGAAGTCATCGCCGAGTTCCCGCGCTCCAGCGCCGCCGATATCGACAAGGCCCTCGACGCCGCCCACGCCGCCGCTGATGCCTGGGGCAAGACATCGGCCCAGGACCGCTCGCGGGTGTTGCTGAAAATCGCCGACCGCATCGAGCAGAACCTCGAAGTGCTGGCCGTGGCCGAGACCTGGGACAACGGCAAGGCCGTGCGCGAAACCCTCAACGCCGACGTGCCGCTGGCTGCTGACCATTTCCGCTACTTCGCCGGTTGCATCCGCGCCCAGGAAGGCGGCGCCGCCGAGATCAACGAACTGACCACCGCCTATCACTTCCACGAGCCATTGGGTGTGGTCGGGCAGATTATTCCGTGGAACTTCCCGCTGCTGATGGCCGCGTGGAAACTTGCGCCGGCGTTGGCCGCCGGTAACTGCATCGTGCTCAAGCCAGCTGAGCAGACGCCGCTGTCGATCATGGTATTTGCCGAGCTGATCAATGATCTGCTGCCGCCGGGCGTGCTCAACATCGTGCAAGGCTTTGGCCGCGAAGCGGGGGAGGCGTTGGCCACCAGCAAGCGCATCGCCAAGATCGCCTTTACCGGCTCCACCCCGGTGGGCGCGCACATCATGCACGCGGCGGCCGAGAACATTATTCCGTCCACCGTAGAGCTGGGTGGCAAGTCGCCGAATATCTTCTTTGAAGACATCATGCAGGCCGAGCCGCAATTCATCGAAAAAGCCGCCGAAGGCCTGGTGCTGGCGTTCTTCAACCAGGGCGAAGTGTGCACCTGCCCATCGCGGGCGCTGGTGCAGGAGTCGATTTACGATGCGTTCATGGCCGAGGTGATGAAGAAGATCGTCAAGATCAAGCGCGGCAACCCGCTGGACACCGAAACCATGGTCGGCGCCCAGGCGTCCGAGCAGCAATACGACAAGATCCTTTCCTACCTGAAGATCGCTCAGGAAGAGGGCGCGGTACTGCTGGCTGGCGGCGCGGCCGAGCGTCTGGAAGGCGACCTGTCCAGCGGCTATTACATCCAGCCGACCCTGCTCAAGGGCCACAACAAAATGCGCGTGTTCCAAGAGGAAATCTTCGGGCCGGTAGTGGGCGTGACCACCTTCAAGGACGAGGCCGAAGCGTTGGCGATAGCCAATGACAGCGAGTTCGGCCTGGGCGCCGGTTTGTGGACCCGCGACATCAACCGCGCGTACCGCATGGGCCGAGCGATCAAGGCCGGGCGTGTGTGGACCAACTGTTATCACCTGTACCCGGCGCATGCGGCGTTTGGTGGGTACAAGAAGTCGGGCGTGGGGCGTGAGAACCACAAGATGATGCTCGACCATTACCAACAGACCAAAAACCTGCTGGTGAGCTACGACATCAATCCACTGGGTTTCTTCTAACCCTCAAACCTGAAATGCAATCCACTGTGGGAGCTGGCTTGCCTGCGATAGCGGTGTATCAGCGACTGATTTGTATCTGACCCAGCGCTATCGCAGGCAAGCCAGCTCCCACATTTTGATTGGCATCTATCCGCGACTAATGCAGTGTCTTCGCTACTTCGAAAGTAGCATTCGCTCCTCCACCCACCCATGCATTAATGCCCTTACCGGAATCTTCCGGCACAACAAGAGGACTAACCCCCATGTGGACCAAACCCGCGTTTACCGACCTGCGTATCGGCTTCGAAGTCACTATGTACTTCGCTAGCCGCTGATCTCGGGTGCTGCAGGAAGGATGCCTCTTTGGTCTGATTGCAATCGCAGCCGGATGAGTTAGTGTGGAGCGCATTCTTCCAAAATAATAAAAACAGGCTTTCCAATGAGCCCAAATCTGAGCCTTCTGCGTAAATTCGTCTCGCCTGAAATCATCTTTGGTGCCGGCTGCCGGCACAACGTCGGCAACTATGCCAAGACCTTTGGCGCGCGCAAGGTGCTGGTGGTCAGCGACCCCGGGGTGATCGCCGCCGGTTGGGTGGCTGATGTGGAAGCCAGCCTGCAAGCCATTGGTGTCGACTACTGCCTGTACACCGCCGTGTCGCCCAACCCCCGCGTCGAAGAAGTGATGCTCGGTGCTGAGGTGTACCGCGAAAACCACTGCGATGTGATCGTGGCCATTGGCGGCGGTAGCCCGATGGATTGCGGCAAGGCCATCGGCATTGTGGTGGCCCACGGGCGCAGCATCCTTGAGTTCGAGGGCGTGGATACCATTCGTGTGCCCAGCCCGCCACTGATCCTCATCCCAACCACCGCCGGCACCTCGGCGGATGTCTCGCAGTTCGTAATCATCTCCAACCAGCAGGAACGCATGAAGTTCTCCATCGTCAGCAAGGCGGTGGTGCCGGACGTGTCGCTGATCGACCCGGAAACCACCGCCACCATGGACCCGTTCCTGTCCGCCTGTACCGGTATTGACGCACTGGTGCATGCCATCGAAGCGTTCGTCTCCACCGGCCATGGTCCGCTGACCGACCCACATGCGCTGGAGGCGATGCGCCTGATCAACGGCAACCTGGTGCAGATGATCGCCAACCCCGGCGACATTGCCCTGCGCGAGAAAATCATGCTCGGCAGCATGCAGGCCGGCCTGGCGTTTTCCAATGCGATCCTTGGCGCGGTGCATGCCATGTCCCACAGCCTTGGCGGCTTCCTCGATTTGCCCCATGGGTTGTGCAACGCGGTGCTGGTGGAGCATGTGGTGGCGTTCAACTACAACTCGGCGCCGGAGCGTTTCCAGGTGATTGCCGAGACGTTCGGCATCGACTGCCGCGGCCTCAATCATCGGCAGATCTGCGGACGGCTGGTGGAGCATCTGATCGCACTGAAGCACGCGATTGGCTTCCATGAAACCCTCGGCCTGCATGGCGTGCGCGTGGCGGACATTCCGTTCCTGTCCCAGCATGCGATGCATGACCCGTGCATCCTCACGAATCCGAGGGAGTCGAGCCAGCGCGACGTCGAGGTTGTCTATGGCGAAGCGCTCTGAGGACCAGCAACGCGCCCTCGCGGGGTTGCTGGGGCTGGGCAATCACTCCGCGCGCAAGAGCCATTACCCGGAACTCGCCGCGCGACTGGACGAGCTGGAGGCCGAGCGCAACCGCTATATCCGCCTCAACGATGAGCTGGAACAGCGCGTCGCCGCGCGCACCGATGAACTGCTCGAAGCCAACCTCAACCTGCAACAGCAGATCGCCCAGCGCGAACAGATCGAACAGGACCTGCGCGATGCCCGTGACGCCGCCCAGGCCGCCAACCGCAGCAAGGACAAATACCTCGCCGCCGCCAGCCATGACCTGCTGCAGCCGTTGAATGCCGCGCGATTGCTGATCGCCACCTTGCGCGAGCGACAGTTGCCCAGCGTTGAGCAGGTGCTGGTGGAGCGCACGCACCAGGCGCTGGAAGGCGCCGAGGATTTGCTCACCGATTTGCTCGATATCTCGCGGCTGGATCAGGCGGCGGTCAAACCGGACGTGGCGTTGTATCGGCTGGACGAGCTGTTCGCGCCGCTGGTTTCGGAGTTTCAATCGGTGGCCCAGGCGGCCGGGTTGAACCTGCGGGTGCGCACCGGCTGTTATGCGATCAATACCGACTTGCGGCTGTTGACGCGGATTCTGCGTAATTTCCTCAGCAATGCCTGTCGTTATACCGACGAAGGTTGCATCCTGCTCGGTGCTCGACGCCGAGGGGATCGCCTGCGCCTGGAAGTGTGGGACACCGGTCGCGGGATTGCGGCCGACCGGCTGGAGGCGATCTTCCTCGAGTTCAACCAGCTCGACGTCGGCCGCGCCTCGGACCGCAAGGGGGTAGGGCTGGGGCTGGCGATTGTCGAGCGTATCGCCGAGATTCTGGGGTATCCGATTGCCGTGCGTTCCTGGCCGGGGCGGGGTTCGATGTTCAGCATCGAGGTGCCGTTGAGTGACGAAATGCCCCTGCCGATCAGCCAGTTGCCGGTGCAACCGATCACGGGTAACCCGCTGCCAGGGCGGCGTTTGCTGGTGATCGACAACGAAGTGAGCATCCTCGAGAGCATGCGCGCGCTGCTCGGGCAGTGGGGCTGTGAAGTGGTCACCGCCACCGACCAGGCGGGTGCGTTGCTGGCCTTGCAGGGCAGGGCGCCGGAGCTGATCCTGGCGGACTATCACTTGGACCATGGGGTGGTGGGCTGTGCGGTGGTCAAGCACCTGCGCGAGCATTTCGAGCAGCACATTCCTGCGGTGATCATCACGGCTGACCGCACCGATCAATGCCGACGTGCACTTCGCCGGCTGGAAGCGCCGTTACTGAACAAACCGGTCAAGCCCGGCAAGTTGCGCGCGGTGTTGAGCCAGTTGTTGGCCTAGCGGATTGTGCGCCTTGCTCTTGGTCTGATTGGGTAGGCGGACGTTTCCAGGACTTTTTCAGCTCGCAGAAAGTGCTTGGTGCAAAGCATTCATCATGTTTGGCCGGTCAGTCTGAATAGGGCTGACCAATACGATGTCTCTGTCATACCGCGCGCTCGTTACCCTGCTCACTGTGCACTGCTGGCGCCATTGTTCGAAGCCGGACCAATACGGCACGAGACTGACCCCAAGGCCTTCAGCGACCAGCATGGCTATGGTTTCCAGTGCGTCGAGGTCCATCAGGGGGGTGGGCGTTAAGCCGTTGTCTGCCAAGTAACGCTGCGCATGACGTCCGCCCCATGAGTCTGGATCGTAACGAATATAGGGATGAGTCTGCAGCTGAGAAAGGATACTGCTTGAAGGCTTGTCCTTCGATAGCAGGACCAGCGGCTCCTTTCGTAGTGGCACACTGCGCATAGCTTTTGGCAGTTCAAACGGCGGAGCTACCAATATGGCCGCGTCCAGTTCGCCGCCAAGAAGTGCCTGAAACAACGAGCGTGAGGTTCCCGGCACAATCACCAGTTTCAGGTGTGGCGCCAGCCCTGTCAGGGTGCGCAATGCGGTGGGAAGCAGGCCGGTGAGGACGGTCGAAATTGCACCTACCCTCAACTCTCCCGTAAGCCCCCCTCCGTCGGCGTCTCCCGCCAGTAGCCCAACCTCGCGAACGATGCGTTTAGCCCTGGGCAACAGCGCGAGGCAGGCTTCACTCGGCTTTGCCGCGTGCCCGAGGCGAGACAATAGTTCGAAGCCGAGTTGTCGTTCGAGGGCCAGAATTCGCTGGCTGATGGCCGCCGCTGTCAAACCTTCAGCGCGCGCGGCATGAGCAATGGAACCGCATTCCACGACGGTGATGAGGCTTTTCAGATAGCGCGTATCCATAAAGAATTCTTTCGGTTCGAATAAAAATTACATGCTATCTCTTTGCGTAAAAGTGACACAAGCTCTGTCTTTCCCCACTCGTTGGTTTCACTTGCGGTGATTTAAGGAGTGCACTATGCAGTCGATTTTTCACTTTGCTTTTCATGTTCGCGACTTAGAACTTTCTCGCCAGTTCTATTGTGGCGTACTGGGTTGCGTACAAGGGCGAAGTACCGATACATGGGTAGACGTGAATTTTTTCGGGCATCAATTATCGTTGCATTTGGGCACCCCTTTTCCTGTGACGAATACCGGAAAGGTTGGCGATCATCTGGTGCCGATGCCGCATCTTGGCGTGCTACTGGAAATGTCTGACTGGGCGGCGGTCAGAGACCGTCTGGTCAAGAGTGGCGTGGAATTTATCCTTCCACCTCACATTCGCTTTCCCGGGGAACCCGGTGAACAAGCCACTATGTTTTTCCTGGACCCCGCCGGAAATCCTATTGAGATAAAAGGTTTGTCTAATTTGGAAACGGCCTTCGCAAGTTAGAGTTTTTTCTCATGGTTAAACGGAAGTGTCCTTCTTCAATCAAGGTATGTTGAGACTTAATGGACAATTTTGCTGATGCAGATGCCACCACCCTTTCAGAGTGGGTGCGTTCGGGCGCCGTGAGCGAAGATACGGTAGCCGAACATTTCCTTGGGTGTATCGAATCGCAGGAACCGACCCTGAACGCCTTTGTATCTTTCGATCCTGATGCTGTACGGACTCAAGTAAGCCAATTAACACAGACAAACGCGAAAGGCCCCTTGGCAGGTATCCCGGTGGGCGTCAAAGACAACTACGACACCGTGGATCATCCCACCCGCTTTTTTTCTGCGATCTATGACGACAACCGCCCATCTCGAGACGCCCATGTCGTCTCGCAGCTGCGCCAGGCCGGGGCGATCATTATGGGCAAGACCCATACCACCGAATTCGCCTACATGCACACCGGGCCTACCCGCAATCCACATGACCTTCGCAGAACGCCTGGCAGTTCGAGTGCCGGGTCGGCAGCGGGGATGGCCGCTGGTTTTTTCCCGATCGCCCTGGGGACACAGACGGCCGGATCATTGATCAAGCCCGCGTCGTATTGTGGGGTGTATGCCTTCAAGCCATCGTTTGGGTTGGTGTCGATGGAAGGGGTCAAGCCACTGGCGCCCAGTTTTGACACAGCAGGTTGGTATGGACGGTCCGTGCGCGACCTGAATTTGATCGCTCAAGTGCTGGTCCCGGGGTTTCCGACGTGTCGCCCGCCACGTCATCCACGGTCGTTCGGCTTTTGCCGTACAGCCCGATGGGACCAGGTAGACAAGGATGTCGCCGCTTCACTGGAGGCCGCTGTGGAAGATCTGCGCGCGGCAGGGCACCACGTCAGCGAAGTGCAGTTGCCCGAGACGTTTTCCAGCGTGTTTGATGACCATTTGCTGATAAATGACTGCGAGGGCGCCCGGTCACTGTCGGCTGAGTTGAAACGGCATCCGGACAAAATGAGCAGGGAAGTGTTGGATATGTTCCAGCGCGCAAGCTCGACAAGCTGGGCGCAAGAATCAGCGGCGAAGCGCCGCCTGGCGGAGTTGGGCACGGTCCTTGAGGCGATATTCAAGCCTTTTGATGCTGTTTTGGGCGCGAGCTGTGGCATCGTCGCTCCGTTGGGCCTGGGTGCCACAGGGCCGTCCGACTTCATTAAGTTCTGGATGGCATTTGGATTGCCGCAAGTGAATATTCCGCTTGCAAGGAAAACCGGGGAGCTTCCGGTAGGGCTTCAAATAATTGGAGGGTTTAGAAACGACAGCCTTCTGCTGCAGGCTGCTGAGCAGGTGGATGCTGTGCTGAGGGGGGCCAGCCGATAGATCGACGCTGAGGGTTGACCTGGCGCGTTGATGTCCGTCAACACGCCTCGCGGCGGTTTGCCCCATGCTGCCTTCCTGATTTGAAGGCCGACGGAGCACCCCATGAACGCCCCCGCGACAACCGCTGCATCATTCAAGTTACCCCTGGGCCTGGTGGTCGCGGTGCTGGTAATGACCGGCGTGCTGCTGTTGCCGTTGCCCACTGACTTGCCGGTGGCCGGGCACCGCATGCTGGCGATCCTCGCGTTTGCCGTGGTGGTGTGGATCACCGAAGCGGTGTCCTATGAAGCCAGCGCGATCATGATCACTTCGCTGATAGCGTTTTTGTTGGGGACCGCGCCGTCGCTGCAAGACCCGACGCACTTGATCGGCACCAGCCCGGCGATCAGCATGGCCCTTACCGGGTTCTCCAACCCGGCGTTGGCGCTGGTGGCCGGCGCGCTGTTTATCGCCGCCGCCATGACCCACACCGGCCTGGATCGGCGCATCGCCCTGGTGACGTTAAGCCGGGTCGGCACCAGCACCCGGCGCATCCTGCTGGGGGCGATTGCGGTGACCATCCTGCTCAGCCTCGTGGTGCCCAGTGCCACGGCGCGCAGTGCCTGCGTGGTGCCGATCATGATGGGCGTGATCGCGGCCTTTGGTGTCGACAAACGTTCGAATATCGCCGCCGGCATCATGATCGTCGTCGCCCAGGGCACCAGCATCTGGAACGTCGGCATCCAGACCGCCGCCGCGCAGAACCTGCTGACCGTTGGCTTTATGGACAAGATGCTGGGTCAGCGCGTGTCATGGATCGACTGGCTGATCGCCGGCGCGCCGTGGGCGTTGATCATGTCGGCGGTGTTGCTGTTCCTGGTGCTCAAACTGCTGCCGCCGGAGACCGACAGCATCCCGGGCGGTAAAGAAGCGGTGGCACAGTCGCTGGTGGAAATCGGGCCAATGACCGGGCCGCAGAAGCGCCTGTTGAGCGTTTCGGTATTGTTGCTGCTGGCCTGGGCCACGGAAGGGCGCCTGCACAGTTTCGACACCACCTCCACGACCTACGCTGGGCTGGTGTTTCTGCTATTGCCGGGTATCGGCGTGATGACCTGGAAGGATGTGCAGTCACGCATTCCGTGGGGTACGGTGATTGTGTTCGGGGTTGGCATCAGCCTCGGCACGGCGCTGCTGACCACCCAGGCCGGTCAATGGCTGGGTTCTGCTGTCGTGGCCCACACGGGGTTGGATCAAGTCGGGCCCTTGGGTGTGTTTGCGATTCTTGGCGCATTCCTGATCCTGATTCACCTGGGATTCGCCAGCGCCACGGCGTTGACCTCGGCGTTGCTGCCGATTTTGATCGCGGTGCTGCAGACCTTGCCGGGGGATTTCAGCCGGTTGGGCATGACCATGCTGTTGGGGTTTGTGATGAGCTATGGGTTTATCCTGCCGATCAATGCGCCGCAGAACATGGTGTGCCTGGGGACGGGGACGTTTACGGCGCGGCAGTTTGCCAACGTGGGGATTCTGGTGACGCTGATTGGGTACCTGTTGATGTTGGTGTTTGCGGCGACTTATTGGAGTTGGTTGGGTTGGGTTTGATTGAGTACATATCCGTTATTTGGGTAACGGCTGCAATGGGTTCCGCCCTTACGGCGGCTCACTTTTGGGGCTCTTTTCCAAAAGTGACCCGCCGTAAGGGCGGAACCAATAGCCGCCATGACCGCAAAAACGGATATGTACCCAATCCCCCCAGGCCAGCCTAAAGGCCGCCACACCAATTCCACCCCCAACATGGCAAGATGAACTCCGCTCAGGTTTACTACTCCCTGAGTAACCGTTTTACCGACTCCCCCCGTCGGGTCATCTAGGTCACCGAATGAACACATACACTCCCCACACCTGGGAACCCCACGAGCGGCCAAGCCTCCCCGGTTCACCGTCAACCCCGCTGCACCCCACGCACAAGCGTTGGCTGTTCGCGATGGTCGGCGTGCTGGTGGCAATCACCGGGGGCCTGGGCAACGCGCTGGTGATCGCCAACCTGCAATACCTGCAAGGCGCACTCGGTGCGACCACCGCCGAAATGGCCTGGCTGCCCGCCGCCTATGTCATGACCAACGTATGCATGAACCTGTTGCTGGTGAAGTTTCGCCAGCAGTTCGGCCTGCGTGCGTTTACCGAGGTGTTCCTGGTGCTGTATGCGCTGGTGACCTTCGCGCATTTGTTCGTCAATGACCTCAATTCGGCCATCGCCGTACGGGCGGCCCATGGCATGGTGGGGGCGGCGCTGAGTTCGTTGGGTTTGTACTACATGATCCAGGCGTTCCCGGCCAAGTGGCGCTTGAAGGCATTGGTGCTGGGGTTGGGCACGGCGCAGCTGGCGTTGCCCTTGGCGCGATTGTTTTCTGAAGATTTGCTGCAAATTGCCGAATGGCGCGGCTTGTACCTGTTCGAGCTGGGCCTGGCGCTGATCTGCCTGGGCTGTGTGTTCCTGCTCAAGTTGCCGCCGGGCGATCGCTTCAAGACCTTCGAAAAACTCGACTTCCTCACCTTCGCCATCCTCGCGACCGGCGTCGCCTTGCTCTGCGCAGTGCTGTCCCTGGGCCGCATCGACTGGTGGCTGGAAGCCCCGTGGATCGGCGTGGCCTCGGCCTGCTCCCTGGTGTTGATCATGGCCGGCCTCGCCATCGAGCATAACCGCAGCAACCCGATGCTGATGACCCGCTGGCTCGGCAGCGGCACCATGATTCGCCTGGCGCTGGCGGTGGTGCTGATTCGCATGGTGCTGTCCGAGCAGTCCACCGGCGCCGTGGGTTTCATGCAGATGCTGAACATGAGCTACCAGCAGATGCACACGCTGTACGTGGTGATGCTGGCCGGGGCAATTGCCGGGCTGGTGGTGAGTGCGTTGACGATCAACCCGGCGCACTTGCTGATGCCGCTGGTGATTTCCCTGGCGCTGATGGCCACGGGGTCGGTGATGGACAGCTTCTCCAGCAACCTGACCCGTCCGCAGAATCTGTACATCAGCCAGTTCCTGCTAGGCTTCGGCGGTACGTTCTTCCTCGGGCCGACCATGGTGCTGGGCACCAAGAACGTGTTGACCAACCCGCGCAACCTGGTGAGTTTTTCGGTGATGTTCGGTATTTGCCAGAACCTCGGCGGCCTGATGGGTGCGGCGTTGCTTGGCACCTTCCAGATCGTGCGCGAGAAGTATCACTCCAGCATGATCGTCGAGCACCTGACGCTGCTCGACCCGCGTGTGGCCGCGCGAGTGCAGAGCGGCGGTTCAGCCTACGGCGGTATTGTCGCCGACCCCGAGCTGCGTAATCTGATGGGCATTCGCAGCCTCGCCACGGCGGCCACCCGTGAAGCGAACGTGATGGCCTACAACGATGTCTTCATGCTGATCGCGATCATCGCGATACTGACCATGATCTGGATCTTTATCCGCAGTCTGTGGCTGATGAGCACCACCAAGGCAGCAACCACTCCCGTTCAACCCAGCGGCGCACCTTCATGACCGAACCTTCAACCACCACCACCACCGCCATCGCTTCCACCCCGGAGGGCAGCACGCCACCAGGCGCCGTGCCTACCGAGTTGCGGCCGTTGCGGGTGCGGATTATCTCGTCCCTGGGCTTTGCCGCGATTGCCATCGTCGGTGTGCTGATCGTGCTGTACGCATGGCAATTGCCGCCGTTCAGCAGTGCGGTGGAAACCACCGAAAATGCCCTGGTGCGTGGGCAGGTCACGATTATCGGGCCGCAGCTCAGCGGCTACGTGTTCGAAGTGCCGGTGCAGGATTTCCAGTACGTGAAGACCGGCGACCTGCTGGTACGTCTCGACGACCGTATCTACAAGCAGCGCCTGGACCAGGCGCTGGCGCAACTGGCGGTGCAGAAGGCATCGTTGGCAAACGTGGTGCAACAGCGCAACAGCGCCGAGGCCACGATCAAATTGCGCCAGGCCGCGTTGGCGGACAGCCAGGCGCAGGCGCGCAAGAGCACGGCCGATCTGCGCCGTAACGAAGCGTTGATCAGCGACGGCTCGGTGTCCAAGCGCGAGCTGGATGTGACCCGCGCCGCCAACGCGCAGACCATTGCAGCAGTGGCCCAGGCCCAGGCCAGCCTGGAAATCGCGCGGCAGGACTTGCAGACGGTGATCGTCAATCGTGGCTCCCTGGAAGCCGCCGTGGCGAGTGCCGATGCTGCGGTGGAGCTGGCGCGTATCGACCTGTCCAACACCCGCATCACGGCGCCGCGTGACGGCCAACTGGGGCAGATCGGCGTGCGCCTGGGGGCTTACGTCAACTCCGGTGCGCAGTTGATGGCGCTGGTGCCGCCGCAGCTGTGGGTGATCGCCAACATGAAAGAAACCCAGATGGATAATGTGCAGGTCGGCCAGCCGGTGACTTTTACCGTGGATGCGCTGAACCACCGCAAATTCCACGGCACGGTGCAGCATATTTCCCCGGCCACCGGCTCGGAGTTCAGCCTGTTGCAGGCGGATAACGCCACCGGCAACTTTGTGAAGATCGCACAGCGGGTGCCGGTCAGGATTACGGTGGATCCGGATCAGGCCGAGAGCGAGCGGTTGCGGCCGGGGTTGTCTGTAGTGGTCAGTATCGATACCGCAGGCCGCCTCAAAAACAGCCCGCCCTGACGGAATGCGGTCAATGTGTGAGCTGGCTTGTCGAATCGTTGAACCGCTGCGATAGCTCTCTGTCAGCTGATGCAGCGCTCACTGATGTACCGCTATCGCAGCACAGGTATCTACACATTTTAGATGTGATAGTGCGTAGCAGCTGTCGAGCCCTGGCGAGGCTGCGTCAGCGGTGTGTCAGACAGACCGCAAACGCAGCCTCGCCAGGGCTCGACAGCTGCTACGCAGAGGACTCGCTCAAGATGTGTAGATACTTCTGTCTATCGCAGCGGGTCGACGATTCGACAAGCCAGCTCCCACAGTTGGACTGTATTTCAGGGTGAAATCGAGGCGGGTGGACTGGTTTTGTTCCAGCAGTCTCAGGCCCGGCCTGCCGGGCAGGTGATGAGCATTCACCGGATGGCTCACTGGCTCGATGCAAAAGAACCCCAGCCCCGGTGGGCAATACAGCAGGAAATAATCGGCGCCGCTGGCCTGGCATTCCAGCGTATAGCCCAGCTCTGGTTGCTCGATCAGGCAATGCCCATCCCACTGGCAAAAGCCGTTGTCTACCAGGCTTTCGGGCAGGGTTTTCAGTTCCCGGAAGTCCCAGGCATCCGGCACTGGCGCTAGCACCGTAGGCAACTTGGACGCGTCACTCATCCACACCTGTGACGCCTCGGCCTGTAAGCGTGTGCCTGGCCGACGTGGCAAGTAGGGATGCAATCCCAGGCCATGCCACGCGGGCGCTTGCGCCAGATGGGTCACGCTCAGCGCAATGCTCAGTTCACCCTTGCTCAATCGAAAGCGCTGCTCGGCGCGATAGGCGAACGGCGTGTCGCACTCCACTGCCAGTACCACTTCACTTGCTGACTGGCTCACCACCTGCCACGCCTGCTGCCAGGCTGAGCCATGAATCGGCAAGGGGTCCGTGAGGCTATTGGGCGCCAGGGCCAGCCAGCCGTCGGGGTTGTCGAAACCCCCTTGGGCAATTCGGTTGGACCAAGGGGCCAACGGATAGCAGCCCAGTTTTCCAGGCAAACCGGTATTTATCGCGTGCTCATCGTTATGGCGCAGCAAAGGCTGCCCGGTGGTGTGTACCGTCCAATTGACGATGCTGCCACCCGTGGCCGGCGCGAGGGTGAGGTGGGTGAGTTGATCGCTGAGTTCGATGAAGGATGAAGACATGGTGTCCCGCCGTATGGAATAGACCCAACGCAGAGGTTCAATGTGTATTTGATAGAGGTTTACAGCACCACGCTCGGCAGCCACAGCGACAATGCCGGGATGTAGGTCACGGCGATCAGCACCAGGAACAGCACGGCGTAAAACGGCAGCAACGCCTTCACGGTCTTCTCGATGGTGGTCTTGCCCACCGCCGCGCCCACGAACAGCACCGCGCCCACCGGCGGGGTGATCAAACCAATGCCGAGGTTCACCAGCATGATCATGCCGAAGTGCACCGGATCGACGCCAATACCCAGCACCACCGGCAGCAGAATCGGCGTAAGGATCAGGATCAGCGGCGCCATGTCCATCACCGTGCCGAGCAACAGCAGCATGGCGTTGATGCACATCAGGATCACGTAGCGGTTGTCTGACAGGGTCAGGAACATCGTGGTGATCTTCGCCGGGATCTGCATCAGGGTCATGATGTAGCCGAAGCTGGCGGCGAAGGCGATCAGGATCATCACGATGGAAATGGTGCGCACCGTGCGGTGCATCAGCTTGGGCAGCTCGCTCCATTTGTAGTCGCGGTAAATGAACATGGTCACGAAGAACGCCCACAGCACGGCGATCGCGGCGGATTCAGTGGCGGTGAAAATGCCCGAGAGGATGCCGCCGAGGATGATCACCATCGCCATCAAGCCCCAGAGCGCGTCGGCGGCAATTTTCAGCGCCTGCTTCAAGGGAATGACTTCACCTTTGGGGTAGTCACGCTTTTTCGCGAAAATCAGGCACAGCACCATCAGGCATGCGCTCATCAGCAAGCCCGGGACCACGCCGGCCATGAACAGCGAGGCGATCGACACCGTGCCGCCGGCTGCCAGGGAATAGAGCACCGAGTTATGGCTGGGCGGGGTCAGCAGGGCCTGCACCGAGCCGCTGACGGTCACCGCCGTGGCAAATTCGCGGGGGTAACCACGGCGTTCCATTTCCGGGATCAGCACCGAGCCGACCGAGGCGGTGTCCGCCACCGACGAGCCGGAAATCGCCCCAAAAAACGTCGAAGCCATGATGTTCACCAAGGACAGGCCGCCGCGTACAAAGCCCACCAGCACCCCGGCAAACGCCACCAGCCGCCGCGACATGCCGCCCTCGGCCATGATCGCCCCGGCCAGCACAAAGAACGGAATCGCCATCAGCGAAAACTTGTTCACCCCGCCGGCCACCTGAATCATCAGGGCCTGGAACGGGATGTCGATCCACCACGCGCCGATTAGCGCCGACAACCCGAGGGCGTAGGCTACCGGCATGCCGATCAGGATCAAGGCGATAAAGCTGCCCAACAGAATCAATGCGTCCATATCAGGCGGCCCCTTCGCTTTCTTCAACCAGGTCGAAGCGCACGACCCGACGGTTGCTCTGGTCACCGAGCAGGAGTTTTTCCACGACAAAAATCAGCGTCAGCAGCCCGCCAATCGGGATCGGCATGTAGGTGATGCCCACCCGCAGAGTAGGAATGGCGCTCATGAACTGGTTCCAGGTGGACATGCATAGCTTGGTGCCCCAGATCGTCATGAACAGGCAGACCGTCGCCATCAGCAATTGGGAAAAAATGCTGACGAGGCGGCGTTGTTGCGCCGGCAAGCGGTCAGTAACCATGGCCACCGACATATGCGCCCCGGCGCGGTAACTCGCGGCGGCGCCGATAAAGGTGAACACCAGCATCAGCAGGATGGCGGTAGGTTCCGGCCAACTGGAGCCGGTGCCGAGGACGTAGCGAGCGAAGATGCCCCAGGGGATGATCAGGGCGACCCCCAATACCGAGAGGCCGGCGACCCAGATGCAGGTCATGTAGATGCGGTCGTTGATGCGCAGCAGTAAATTCTTCATGGCGTTCACCGTAACCGGGCGCGTCAGTGCGGACCGCGCCTGGCCTTGCTAGGAGGAGGGGCGTTATTGAACGGCGTCGATACGCTTGATGATGTCGGCGTAAGGCGCGCCGTACTTCGCACGCACGGCGGCGGTGGCGTCATAGAAGGGTTTTTTGTCGACGGTGATGAACTCGACGCCAGCGGCCTTGAGCTTGGCTTCGCTGCTGGCGGACTTGGCGTCCCACAGCACGCGCTCGTCAGCCTGGGCGGCCTTGGCGGCTTTCTTGACCATGTCCTGTTGCGCAGGGGTGAGTTTGTTCCAGGTGATTTTCGACATCACGATGGGTTCAGGCAGGATCAGGTGCTCGGTAAGGGTGTAGAACTTGGCGTTCTGGAAGTGGTTGTGTTCCAGCATCGTCGGCGGATTGTTTTCCGCGCCGTCGATAACGCCGGTCTGCAGGGCGCTGAAGATCTCGCCGGTGTCCATGGCAATGCCGTTGGCGCCCATGGCATTGAAGGCGTCGATGAACAACGGGTTGCCTTGCACGCGAATCTTCATGCCCTTGAGGTCTTCGATCTTGCGCACCGGCTTTTTCGTGTAGAGGTTGCGTGTGCCGCCGTCCATCCAGGCCAGGGCCACCAGGCCGAACTCGGAGTCGGTGATCTTGGCGAGGATTTCATCGCCGATTTCACCGTCGATGACCTTGCGCATGTGCGCCTGGTCGCGGAACACGAACGGCAGGTTGAACACGTTCACGTCCGGCACTACCGGCCCGACGATGCCGAGGCTGACGCGGGTCATCTGGATGGCACCGACCTGAGCCTGTTCGACCACTTCTTTCTCGGAGCCGAGAACGCCGCCAGGGAAATACTTGAAGGTCAGTTCGCCGTTGCTTTCTTTGGTCAGGGCTTTGCCCATGTTCTCTTCTGCAACGACGGTGGGGTAGCCGGCGGGGTGGATGTCGGCGAATTTGATTTCCAGCGCGTGGGCGGCGCTGCTGAGGGTGAAAAATGCCGCGGCGAGCAAGGTGCGTTTGAAGTCCATGGGGTTTCATTCCTGTCTTGTTATTGTTGTATTCAAGTCACAGCGATGCAGCTAGAGGGTGAACGTGGGCTCCGGTAGACCGGTGATGCCTGGGTTGAGGGCAAACACGCCGCCGGACAGCGACTGCTCACTTTGGTCATCACGGATCGAGGTGACGAACAGGGTGTCCAGGCGGCTGCCGCCAAAGGCGCACATGGTGGGTTTTTTCACCGGTACGGTGAGGGAGCGATCGAGGCGCCCCTCGGGGGTGAAGCGGTGGATGAGCCCGGCGTCATTGGCGCAGATCCAGTAGCAGCCGTCGGCGTCCACCGCCGCGCCATCGGGGCGGCCGAGGTGTTTGTGCATATCCACGAACACGCGGCGATTGGACGGCGTGCCGCTGTCGATGTCGTAGTCGAACGCCCAGATCTGCTGCACCAGCGGGTGCGAGTCCGAGGCGTACATCGTGCGGCCGTCGGGGCTGAAGGCCAGGCCGTTCAGGGTCATGAAACCGTCCAACTGAGCGTGGGGCGCCAGGCCTGACGCGTAGCGGTAGAGGACGCCCTCGGCCGCGTTCAAACCCATGTTCAGCACCATGCTGCCGGCCCAGAAACGACCCTGGCGATCACAGCGGCCATCGTTCAGACGCATGTCCGCGCGTGGGTGCGTAACACTCGCCAGCGGCGTGGTGTCGAGGCTGCCATCGTTGTGAGGGGTGAGCTGGAAGAAGCCGGTTTCCATCCCGGCAACCCAGTTGCCCGCATCGGTGCGGGCGATGCAGGCGAGCATCTGCGGGGCTGTCCACGCAGCGATATGCCCAGTGGCGGCGCTCCAGCGTTGCAGGCCGCCGTTGGGGATATCCACCCAGTACAGGGCGTTTTCCTCGGGCACCCACACCGGGCATTCGCCCACGGCATTGCGCGCATCGACAATCAGTTCAGCGGTCATGGCAACTCATTCCCTTGGGTGGGTGTGCGCTCAGTCACCGAACGGCCCAGCAGCGCAGAATGCGCCACCCTGGTAGACCTTGGCCGGGTCGTCGGCGGCGACCGGTGGCTGGGTTTCGACCTGGGCGCGGAACACTTCGGAGCTGTCTTTGGGGACGAAGCCCAGGTGCGCGGCGTAGCGGTTGTCCCACCAGGTGTCGAGGTTATCCGACATGCCGTAGACCACGGTGTGGCCGACGTTGGGTGTGTACAGCGCGCGTTCGAGCAGTTGGGTCAGGTCGTCGAAGCTCAGCCAGGTGTGCATCATCCGGCGGTTCTGCGGTTCCGGGAACGAGGAGCCGATGCGGATGCTGACGGTCTCGATGCCGTAGCGATCGAAGTAGAAACTGGCCATGTCTTCGCCGTAGGACTTGGACAAACCGTAGTAGCTGTCTGGACGGCGAGGGGAGTGGGCGTCGATTTTCTCGCCTTGTTTATAGAAGCCGATGACATGGTTGGAGCTGGCGAAAATCACGCGCTTCACACCGTGGCGGCGGGCGGCCTCGTAGATATGGAAAATGCCGCTGATATTGGCGCCGAGGACTTCTTCGAACGAACGCTCAACCGAAACGCCGCCGAAGTGCAGGATCGCATCGACACCTTCCACCAACTGGTGCACGGCGTGCTTGTCGGCGAGGTCGCAGGGTTGCACTTCTTCGGACGCGTCGGCAGCCGGGGCCATGTTGGCGATGTCGGACAGGCGCAGCACGTGGGCATAAGGACGCAGGCGTTCACGCAGGACTTTGCCCAGGCCGCCGGCGGCGCCGGTGAGTAGCAGGCGGTTGAAGGGAGCAGGGGTGGTCGTGGTCATGGGGATTCCAAATTTTTGTTGTAGGTTGTCATATGACTATGTCGAAGTATTGTGAGTGATCCCCCAGGTTGTCAACGTCCTTCCGGTCAGGTGATGGCCAGAATGTGGGAGCGGGCTTGCTCGCGAATACGGTGTGTCAGTCGACTCATTCGGGTCTGATATACCGCATTCGCGAGCAAGCCCGCTCCCACAGGGGGGGTTGTGTTGGCTGCCAGTCTGGGTCCGACGCGAAACCTACAACAGTGAGATGGGATAGCTGACAAAAATCCGGTTCTCATCAAATTCGTTATTGCTGAAATCCCGACGCATGGTCGAGTTGCGCCATTTGACGTTGAGGTTCTTCAGCGCGCCGCTCTGTACCGTGTACGCCAGCTCCGATTCCCGACCCCATTCCTTGCCATCGGTGATCGCCCCGGTGTGCACGTTACTGCCGCTGATATAGCGGTTCATCATGGTCAGCCCCGGGAGGCCGAGCACCACGAAGTTGAAGTCATGGCGCACCTGCCAGGATTTTTCCTTGGCGTTGTCGTAGCTGGCGTTGTAACTGTCGTTGGCCACGGTGCCGCCGCTGGTGCCGTTGATCCGCATCCACGCGCTGTCGCCGGTGAGTTTCTGCAGGCCCACGTAGAAGGTGTTGCCATTGTATTTGGCCGAGAGCAGGGCGAAGGCGGTCTTGTTGTCGAGGTCGCCAGCCAGGGCGCTGCCGTCTTCCTTGCCATTGAAAAAGCCGAGGTTGGCGCCCAGGGTCCAGTCGCCCACGGGTTGGCTGTGGGTCAGGTTGAAATATTGTTGCTGGTAGATATCGCTGAGTTCGGCGTACCACACGCCGACCTGGGTGCGTTTGTCGTTGAACGTGTACTCGCCACCGCCGAAGTTGAAACGGTCCGAGGTGAACGCGGCTCTGCCGTTCATGAACATGTCTTCCATGCTCGCGTCGTTGCGCGGGCTGTTGCCGCGGAACTGACCGCCGTAGAGGGTCAGGCCGGCGATTTCGTTGGAGGTCACCTGGCCGCCGCGAAACGTCTGGGGCAGGGAGCGACCATCATCGGAGCGCAGGATTGGCAGCACGGGCATCCATTCGCCCACCTTCAATTCCGTCTTCGACAGCCTGGTTTTCAGCGCCACGCCCAGGCGCCCAAAATTATCGGCGGGGCGGCCGTCATCGTGGATCGGCAGCAACTGGGTGCCGCCGGTGCCTTTGCCGCCATCGAGCTTTTGCGAGTACAGGCCCAGCACGTCAATCCCGAAGCCGACCGTGCCTTGGGTAAAGCCGGATTTGGCATCGAGAATGAAGCTCTGCGTCCACTCTTCGGCCTTGCCCTGCGGGTTGGTCGGGTTGGTGAAGTTGCGGTTGAAGTAGGCGTTGCGCAGGTTTAGCGTGGCTTTGGCGTCGTCGATGAAACCTTCGGCCTGGGCATTGAGGGGCAGGGTGAACGCCAGGCTGCTGAGGCCGAGAAGGGCGATACGTGCGCAGGAATTGCGGGCGAATTGACTCACAGTGAAGCTCCCTTCTATTGTTGTTTTTATTATTTGTCATACGTTGTCGTACAACATTGGGCGGGATATTTGCGGGGATTTCGTGCCGTGTCAAGCGGAAGTTATACGATGACCTGCCGTGATCTGGTCGAGAGCGGGCACAGTCAATGTGGGAGCCGGCTTGCCTGCGATGCGGGCGCTGTGGTCTGGCAGGAGGACCGCAGCGATGCCATCGCAGGCAAGCCAGCTCCCACATGATTTAGCCAGCGATGACCATCGGCGGCAGGGTTCCGAGGAGGGAGACAGCGGCTACCGCTGAAACACCTAGTAACCATTCAATCATCACACTGGCCTTCAAGGCGCCCAGTCGCTGTTCGCAATGCTCAAGACGCAATCGATTCAGCAACGCCAGGGCCAACATACCTAACACTAACATCACCTTGATCAACAGAATCAGCGCAAACCCGCTGAACAATGGCGTCGGCCACAGCTGCCCGGTCAACACGCGCACATTAATCAACCCGGTCACCAGCAAACCGGCAACCAAGCCATAACCCACGCCGCTGAAACGCCGCAGGACTGGCTCCAGCGCAATACCTTGCGGTTGCCGCAGGATCAGCACCAGCACCAGCAACCCCCCAAGCCACGCGCCCACGCAGACCAGGTGCACCACCTGATTAAGGATCAGCAATTGCCCGCTGAGCCCATCCAGCATGGCGCCATGACCCACAGGGGCGAGGGTCGCCAGCAGCAATGCGGTCAACGGCAAGCGCAATAGCGGCCAGGGGGTGATCAGCACCATCACCAGCAACAGGTTCAGCAGCAAATGCCAGACCCACACCTGGCCAAAAAAGGTTTTGCCCAGCACCAACTGGAGGGTGGCCGGTTGCAACGCCGCGTCCCAGCTGCCCGCCATACTGGCGGTGATCAACAGCAGCCAGGCGACGCCGGAGAACAGGCCCAACCCAGCGAGGCTGCGGGTGATACGTTCGAGTTGCCGGTCCAGCACCGGCTGCGGTTCAGCGCCCAATAGCCAGGGCCTGAACGCACAAGCCCCGAACATCAGCAACACGACGATGAAATGCAGGAAACGGCACAGCACCAGCAGGGTCGCCATGGGTTATCGGCCGACCTTGAAACTGTATTCGCCATTGCTCTTGTGGGTATCGACCGAGACGGCGTTCCACACCACTTTGTAGTTACCAGCAGCGAGTGGGGCGGCAGGCGTCACTACCAGGGTTTTCTTGTCGGCGTCCGGGGTTTCCAGGCCCTTGATGGCGATTTCCGTGCCGTCCTTGCTCAGGGACACCTTGGTGAAGGTGGCCTCGACGCCTTCACTGAAGGTCAGGCGCAGAGCATCGGGGGCGGCGACGGTGCTGTCGGCGGCGGGTGTGGCGCTTTTCAGGTGAGCATGGGCAAACGCTGCCGAAGCCCCCAGTAAGGATGCGAGCAGGGCGACGGAGGTCAGGGTTTTCTTGATCAACATTGTTCAATACCAATCAATGGGCAGGAGCAGGCAGTGTACGAAGTTTCGGTTCAGCCTGTCGCCCCGATCTAGAGCGGATGGTAGTCTTTGGGCTCTCTCGTTGTCAGGGAGCCCTCATGGGCAATCACAAGATCGGAATTCGTCGGGTCAACGTCGAAAAAATCCTGCTGGCGGCGGAGAAAATCTTCGCCGAAAAAGGCTATGGCAGCACCGCCATGGCGGATATCGCCGAAGAAGTGCAACTGCCGCGCTCCAACCTGCACTACTACTTCACCACCAAAAGTGAGCTGTACAGCGCGGTGCTGTTCGACCTGCTGGAAGTGTGGAAGCAGGACGCCCTGAGCTTTGAGACCTTTGATGACCCACGGGTGGTGCTCAGCAGTTACATCCGCGCCAAGATGCAGCGCTCGCGCACCCGGCCGTATGGCTCGAAAGTCTGGGCCAATGAAATCATCCACGGCGCGCCGACACTCGGTGAGGCGCTGGATGAAAGCCTGTACGACTGGGCCAAGATGAAGGAAGCGAAGATTCGCCAGTGGGTGGAGGACAAACGCATCCTGCCAGTTGAGCCGTCGAGCCTGCTGTACATGATCTGGGCCTCGACCCAGCACTATGCCGACTTTGATCATCAGGTGAAGATCCTGAATGATCACCAGCCGTTGTCGGATATGCAGTTCGAGAAGGCGATACAGACGGTGACGGGGGTGATTCTGCGGGGGATAGGGTTGGAACCTTGAGCTGTGCGGTGAGGCTTAAGGCCTCATCACAGGCAAGCCTGCTCCCACAGTTGAGCGCATTCTTCCTGGAGGAATGCAATCGAATGTGGGAGCTGGCTTGCCTGCGATAACGATCTAGAGAGCTACACAGCCTCGCGATAGGGATTCCTC
Source organism: Pseudomonas sp. 58 R 12 (assembly GCF_900005865.1). Taxonomy (NCBI): domain Bacteria; kingdom Pseudomonadati; phylum Pseudomonadota; class Gammaproteobacteria; order Pseudomonadales; family Pseudomonadaceae; genus Pseudomonas; species Pseudomonas sp. 58 R 12. The sequence continues at coordinate 326,167 of NZ_CVTP01000024.1, read as the reverse complement.
GGATCCTGCGTCCAGTTCAAATACGGCTTGCCCGAGTCGATCGGCACCATCTCGATGCAGTCGGCCACCGGGCAGGTGATCTGGCACAAATTGCAGCCCACACATTCATCATCGATCACTTCGTACTTATGCGTGCCATCCGCCAATTTCAAACTGGCAATCGCCTGGTGCGACGTGTCCTCACAGGCAATATGGCAACGCCCGCAGCCAATACAGGCTTCCTGATCGATCTTCGCAATCACCTGATAGTTGATATCCAGGTACTTCCAATCCGTCGTATTACCCACCGCGCGCCCGGAAAACTCCTGCAGGCTGGCGTAACCCTGGCTGTCCATCCAGCGCGACAGCCCGTCCTTCATCTCTTCCACAATCCGAAACCCATGCAGCATTGCCGCCGTGCACACCTGCACCGCGCCACAGCCCAGGGCAACGAATTCCGCCGCGTCGCGCCAGTTGCCGATGCCGCCAATGCCGCAGATCGGCAGGCCCTGTGTCTGCGGGTCACGGGCGATCTCGGCGACCATGTTCAGCGCAATTGGCTTCACCGCTGAACCGCAGTAACCGCCGTGGGTGCTTTGCGTGCCGACCACTGGCAGCGCGACCATGCGTTCCAGGTCGACGCTGGTGATGGAGTTGATGGTGTTGATCAGCGACACCGCATCCGCGCCACCGCGATACGCCGCGCGCGCCGCCACGCGAATGTCGGTGATATTCGGCGTGAGCTTGACGATCACCGGCAGCGAGCAATACGTCTTGCACCAGCGCGTGACCTGCTCCACATACTCCGGCACCTGGCCGACCGCCGCGCCCATGCCTCGCTCGGGCATGCCGTGGGGGCAGCCGAAGTTCAGCTCAATACCGTCGCAACCGGTGGCTTCTACCAACGGCAGGATGTTTTTCCAGGATTCCTCAACGCACGGCACCATCAGCGACACGATCAGCGCGCGGTCGGGCCAGTCCTTTTTCACCTGGGTGATTTCCCGCAGGTTGATCTCCAGGGAGCGGTCAGTGATCAGCTCGATGTTATTGATGCCCAGCACTTCACGGTTGGCGCCGTAGTGCGCCGAGTAGCGTGACGACACGTTGACCGCCGCCGGGTCTTCGCCCAGGGTTTTCCACACCACGCCGCCCCAGCCGGCTTCAAAGGCACGGACCACGTTGTAGGCCTTGTCGGTGGGCGGCGCGGAGGCCAGCCAGAACGGGTTGGGGGCTTTGATACCGGCGAACACAATCGAGAGATCGGCCATTACGCAGCCTCCACATTCAGCATGAGTTGGGCGTGCATGGCTTCAGCGGCCAGCTTGCCGTGTTGCACTGCCTGCACGGTGAGGTCCTGGCCGAGGCTGACGCAATCGCCGCCGGCGTATACACCGGGAATGCTGGTGCGCAGTTGTTCATCGACGAAGATTCTTTCACCGACACGCTGCAGTTGCTGGGCCAGCGGATCGTGCAGGGCCTCGCTGTCAAACCCTTGGCCGATGGCCTTGAAGATTGCATCGGCGGCCAGTTCGAAGGTTTCGCCGGTAGGGTGCAGGCGGCCGTTTTCCAGGCGCGTGCGCTGGAAGCGCATGCCGCGCACGTGGCCCTGCTCATCCAGCAGCACTTCTTCAGGCTGGGCCCAGGTCAGCAGGCGGACCTGGTTGGCTTTGGCGATGTCCTGTTCGTGGTGGGTGGCGCCCATATCTGCCAACCCTCGACGGTAGACGAGGTTCACATCACGAGCACCGAGGCGGGCCATTTGCACGGCCATGTCGATGGCGGTGTTGCCGGCACCGAGCACAATGCAGCGGTCGGCCAGGGGCAGTTGGGTCAGGTCGTCGGCTTGGCGCAGCTCGCGGATGTAGTCGGTGGCGGCAAGCAGGCCGGGCGCGTCCTCGTGGGCTAAACCGAGCTGTTTACTGGCGGCCAACCCGAGGCCGAGGAAGACTGAGTCGAATTGCTGGTGCAGGTCGCTCAAGGTCAGGTTGTCGCCCAGGCGCTGGCCGTGGCGGATCTCGATGCCGCCAATCTGCAGGAGGAAATCCAGTTCCTTCTGCGCGAAGTCATCCACCAGTTTGTACTTGGCGATCCCGTATTCATTCAGGCCACCGGCTTTTTCCCGGGCTTCGAAGATCACCACGTCATGGCCGTGCAAGGCGCTGCGATGGGCGCAGGCCAAGCCTGCCGGCCCGGCGCCGACCACGGCGATGCGCTTGCCGGTCGGCGCGGCGCGGTGGAAGGGGTGTTCGCTGAAGTGTGCGTTGTCGATTGCATAACGTTGCAGCAAGCCGATCAGGACCGGGGCGCATTCTTCGGCGTTGTTACGCACGCAAGCCTGCTGGCAGAGGATCTCGGTGGGGCACACCCGAGCGCAACTGCCGCCAAGGATATTGGCCGAGAGGATCTTCTGCGCGGCGCCTTGCACGTTTTCGGTGTGGATATTGCGGATGAACGACGGAATGTCGATTTCGCTGGGGCATGCGTTCACGCACGGTGCGTCGTAGCAATACAGGCAGCGCGAGGCTTCCAGTTGGGCCTGGCGGGCGTTGAGTGGTGGCGCCAGGTCGGTGAAATGGCTGGCGAGCGTGGGTCCATCCTCAGCGGGATGGGGGAGGTGCGTCAGGGTCTGGATCACGGTGTTGGCCTCACGGTAGTTGAGGTACTGCCTCTGATGGGCATTGGTTTTTTGTTGTCTGTGCTGGCCTCTTCGCAGGCAAGCCAGCTCCCACATTTGGTCGGGTTCACACAGTTCAAATGTGGGAGTCGGGCTTGCCTGCGATAGGCCGAAGGCCGCTTTCAGCGTTTCACAGCAGTGGGCTTGGAATACGCCGCCCGCTTGCTCAACTGCTCAAACACCGTCGGATACGCCGGCCGCTCCACATACCGCCCGGCACCGCGTTCGGCGCGCAGGTCGCCATCGGCCCAGACCAGCTTGCCCTGGCTGATGGTATGGCTCGGCACGCCGCGCACGGTTTTGCCTTCGAAGATGTTGAAGTCGACGTTCTGATGATGAGTCTTGGCGGAAATGGTCCGTGTACCCTCGGGGTCCCACAGCACCAGATCCGCATCGGCCCCCACGCGGATCGCGCCTTTGCGCGGATAAAGGTTGAAGATCTTCGCGGTATTGGTGGAGGTCAGCGCAACGAACTCCTGCATCGACAGGCGCCCGGTGTTGACCCCCTCATCCCACAGCAGCGCCATGCGGTCTTCGATACCGGCAGTGCCATTGGGGATCTTGCTGAAGTCGTCACGGCCAGCGGCTTTTTGCTCGGCGCAGAAGCAGCAGTGGTCGGTCGCGGTGGTGTGCAGGTTGCCGGACTGCAAACCATGCCACAGCGCTTCCTGATGCCCGCGCGGGCGGAAGGGTGGGCTCATCACGTAGCCGGCGGCGGTCTGCCAGTCAGGGTGCTGGTAGACGCTGTCATCCAGCAGCAAGTGGCCGGCGAGTACTTCGCCATAGACCGGCTGGCCTTTGCTGCGGGCGTAGGTGATTTCATCCAGCGCTTCCTTGGTGGACACGTGCACCAGGTATAACGGCGTGCCGATGGTTTCGGCGATGCGAATGGCGCGGCTGGCCGCTTCGCCTTCTACCTGGGACGGGCGCGACAGCGGGTGCGCTTCTGGCCCAGTGATGCCCTGGGCCATCAGCTTGCGTTGCAGGTGGTAGACCAACTCGCCGTTCTCCGCATGCACCGTGGGCACCGCGCCCAGTTCCAGGCAGCGCTCGAAGCTGGCGACCAGGGTGTCATCCGCTGCCATGATCGCGTTTTTGTAGGCCATGAAGTGCTTGAAGCTGTTGATGCCGTGGTGGCTGACCAGTTCGGCCATTTCCTCGCGCACCTGCTCGCTCCACCAGGTGATCGCCACGTGGAAACCGTAGTCGGAGGCGGATTTTTCCGCCCAGCCGCGCCACTGGTGAAACGCTTCCATCAAGGGTTGCTGTGGGTTGGGAATCACAAAGTCGATGATCGACGTGGTGCCCCCCGCCAGGCCTGCCGCCGTGCCACTGAAAAAGTCTTCACTGGCCACGGTCCCCATGAAGGGCAATTGCATATGGGTATGGGGGTCGATGCCGCCGGGCATCAAGAATTGGCCGCTGCCGTCGAGTGTTTGAGTGCCTGCGGGAATCTCCAGATTCGTGCCAATGGCCCGAATGAGACCGCCTGCGCATAAAACATCGGCGCGGTAACTTTCATCATGGGTAATAACGGTGGCGCCACGGATCAACAGCGACATGTCGAGTTCCTCACAGGCTTGACCGGCTTGTGCCAGTTCTAAGTGTTGTAATGCTGCTTACCGATGGCGGGGTGATTCCTGTCATCGGTGACAGGAATAGAAACTAGCCCGAGTTTTTCGATTGGGCAAGAAGATTTTTTATAAGCATATATCCATATTAAGTTATTGATTTATATGTATAAAAAACATAAATCACCAAAATGTAGCGCTCGCTCACCATTTTGACGCACTTGACAGGTTCTTAAATTGAGCAACATTTCTTATTGCAAATCAGACGCTTGAGATATGCCTCTTGACGGGGGTGGGAAATAAAAATAATTGTGTTGCACCAGATTGAGTCCTGAAGGTTCGGACAACTTTCGCATTGTTTAGCCTGAGCAGTGCGGCAAGTACCGAGGGATAAATCGGAAAGCTGATAAACATCAGCACGTTATATAAGCGGTGCGGGTTCAAGGTGGGGTGTCGGCACGGATATTGAGTGCAGTGGCGGCTGGCCGGACCCGTGATGTCATGTTGTTTACGAGGTACTCCGGCCATCCAGCGCACAGCGCTGGATGAGCAAAAATAATTCGAAAAAATCGTGGAGCGGCCATGCAACAGAACAGATCGCAAGTCATTGAACGCAACGGCCTATACGAGCTAGACGCCGGCCCCGACGTCCTCGACAGCCCTCGCTATAACCACGACATGGCACCGACCAAGGTGCACGAACGCACTTGGAACAAGTGGCACATCACCGCGTTGTGGGTCGGCATGTCGATCTGCGTGCCCACCTATACGCTGGGTGGGGTGCTTACCGCGTATTTCGGGTTGTCGGTGGGGGAAGCGCTGATGGCGATCCTGCTGGCCAATATCGTGGTGCTGATCCCGTTGACCCTCAACGCCTTCCCTGGCACCAAGTACGGCATACCGTTTCCGGTGTTGTTGCGCTCATCGTTCGGCATCCTCGGTTCGAATGTGCCGTGTCTGATCCGGGCGCTGGTGGCGTGCGGCTGGTTTGGTATCCAGACGATGTTTGGCGGGCTGGCGATTCACCTGTTCCTGGGCTCGATTTTCGAGGGCTGGAAGTCCCTTGGCGGGACCGGTGAAGTGATCGGTTTCATGGTTTTCTGGACGCTGAATCTATGGGTGGTACTGCGCGGCGCCGAGTCGATCAAACGCCTGGAAACCCTGTCGGCACCGCTGCTGGTGGCAGTGGGGATTGGTTTGCTGGTGTGGGCGATGCCTAATGTGTCGATCAGCGAGTTGATGGCGATCCCACCTAAACGCCCCGAAGGTGCGAGCCTCACCGGTTACTTCATGGCCGGCCTCACGGCGATGGTGGGTTTCTGGGCGACGTTGTCGCTGAATATTCCGGACTTCAGCCGCTACGCCAAAAGCCAGAAAGACCAGATTCTCGGGCAGATCTTCGGCCTGCCGCTGACCATGTTCCTGTTCGCCTCCCTTGGCGTGATCATGACCGCCGCGTCGGTAAAACTGGTGGGTGTGAGCGTGTCCGACCCGGTGACCCTGATCGGCCACATCCAGAGCCCGGTGTGGGTCGCCGTGGCGATGGCGCTGATCATCGTCGCGACCTTGTCCACCAACACCGCCGCGAACATTGTTTCACCCACCAATGACTTTCAGAACATCGCGCCCAAGCTGATCAACCGCACCACCGCCGTGATGCTCACCGGTCTGGTCGGGTTGGCGTTGATGGGGCATGAACTGCTGAAGAAGCTCGGGCTGATCGTTTCCGATGTGAGCCTGGAAACCGTCTATTCCAATTGGTTGCTGGGTTATTCAAGCCTGCTGGGACCGATCGCCGGGATCATGGTGGTGGACTACTTCATCACGCGAAAACAACAGCTCGATCTCGCAGGGCTGTACCGCGATGACGTGTACCCGGCGTGGAACTGGAGCGGATTTATCGCGTTTGGCGTCCCGGTGGTGCTGACCCTGCTGTCGCTGGGCAGCGATGCATTCAGCTGGTTCTACAGCTACGGCTGGTTTACCGGATCGGCGCTGGGTGGCGTGTTGTATTACGGGCTGAATGCGAAGCGTGGTGTCAGCCCGGCCGCAGTGAAAACACCGCTGTAAATAAGTTGAAATGCAATCCAAATGTGGGAGCGGGCTTGCTCGCGAATGCGGTGTGTCAATCACCGCATTTATCAACTGACAGACTGCATTCGCGAGCAAGCCCGCTCCCACATTTTTGACCGCATTCCAATCATAAGAAATATTGCCTGAGGAGATCCCCATGAACGCTGCCCTCGACGTTCTGCAATCCACCCATCAGCACATCAACCGCGACCGCCTGTGGCAGTCGTTGATGGACCTGGCCAGACTCGGCGCCACCCCCAAGGGCGGTGTGTGTCGCCTGGCGCTCACCGACCTTGATCGCAAGGCCCGCGACCTGTTTGTGCAGTGGTGCGAAGAGGCGGGTTGCACCGTGACCGTCGACGGCATCGGCAACATCTTCGCCCGTCGCCCGGGACGCAACCCCAACCTGCCGCCAGTGATGACTGGCAGCCATATCGACACCCAGCCCACCGGCGGTAAGTTCGACGGTTGCTTCGGTGTGCTGGCGGGTGTGGAGGTGCTGCGTACGCTCAATGACCTCAACGTTGAGACCGAGGCGCCATTGGAAGTGGTGGTGTGGACCAACGAAGAGGGTTCGCGCTTTCCGCCCTGCATGATGGGCTCGGGGGTGTTTGCCGAGAAATTCACCCTGGCGGACACCCTGGCCAAGGTGGACGTGGACGGCGTCAGCGTGGGCGACGCGCTGAACGCGATTGGCTATGCGGGTTCGCGGCCGGTCAGTGGGCACAAGGTAGGCGCCTATTTCGAGGCGCATATCGAACAGGGGCCGATTCTTGAAGACGAGAAAAAGACCATTGGCGTGGTGCTGGGCGCCCTTGGGCAAAAGTGGTTTGACCTGAAACTGCGCGGGATCGAAGCGCACGCGGGACCGACACCGATGCACCTGCGCAAGGATGCCCTGGTGGGCGCGGCGGCGGTGGTGGCGGCGGTCAATGCGGCGGCGCTTGGGCATCAACCGCATGCGTGCGGCACCGTTGGCTGCCTGCAGGCTTACCCCGGTTCGCGCAACGTCATTCCGGGGGAAGTGCGCATGACCCTGGACTTCCGTCACCTGGAGCCGGCGCGGCTGGACTCGATGATTGCCGAAGTACGCAAGGTGATCGATGAAACGTGCGCCAAGCACGGTTTGAGTTTCGAGATGGAACCTACGGCAGATTTTCCACCACTGTATTTCGACAAGGGTTGCGTGGACGCTGTGCGTGATGCCGCGAATGGGCTGGGGTTGTCGAACATGGACATCGTCAGCGGGGCAGGGCATGACGCGATCTTTGTTGCCGAACTGGGCCCGGCGGGGATGATTTTTGTGCCCTGTGAAGGCGGCATCAGCCATAACGAAATCGAAAACGCCGCACCGGATGACTTGGCGGCGGGGTGTGCGGTGCTGCTAAGGGCGATGGTGGCCGCGTCGGCGGCCATCGCCAGCGGCAAACTGGCGGCCTGAATGGCGTCCGCTCAGGCCAATTCGGTGGCGGTGTTTTTCACCACCGCCAACTCCGGATGCGCCACCAATTTATCAATGTGCAACTCGTCATTGTTCAACCAGGTCTCGGTCAGCACCCGGTAGTGCTCCATGTCCCGGCAGCGCATGCGTAGGCTGTAGTCAAACGGGCCGCTGATCAGCTGGCACTCGAACACCTGCGGGCAGGCCTTCACAAACGCTTCGAAGGCTTTTTGCGCCGAACGCCCGCTCTGGTTGGACAAGGCCACCAACACCAGCAACGACAGGCCTGGTGAGACCATCTGCACATCAATGATCGCCCCATACCCACGGATCACCCCGCGTCGCTCCAGCTTGCGCACCCGCTCCAGGCAGGGCCGAGGCGTGAGGTGCACCAGCGACGAGAGCTTTTCGTAGGTGATACGCCCCTGGTGCCGCAGCACTTCGATGATGGCTTCATCGATGCGGTCCAGCGCGGGGGAAGAATGGGGTCCGTTGGCCTTGGTATCCATGGGGTTCACTTCAAACGGTTGAGAAAAAATGGCGGCAAACGTCTCGCGTTTGCCGGACCCGTCACATGGTACGGCCTTCCTCCGTCAACGTCTGTATGCGGTTGAGGGCTTGCAACACGCCTCAGGCGCGCTTTTTCTGTTGCACGCGTGGTTGCTGCGCCAGGCGTGCGAACAGGTCTTTCGGGTCGGCCAGGTCCGGCACCAGCTCCAGGTCGCTGCCCACGTCCAGCGCCTTGGCCACGTCCAGCACGTAGCGCAGGGCCGAGTAATCTTCGATGGCAAACCCCACCGAATCGAACAGGGTCACTTGGTGCGTATTTTCGCGGCCGGGCTGCTGGCCGTTGATCACTTGCCAGAGTTCGGTCACCGGCGAATTGTCCGGCATGTGCTGGATTTCACCTTCGATGCGGCTTTGCGGTTCGTACTCAACGATCACCCGGGCGCGCTCGACGATACGTCGGTCCAGCTCGGTCTTGCCAGGGCAGTCGCCACCGACCGCGTTAAGGTGCATGCCGGGTTCGATCATGTCATCGGTGAGGATAGTGGCATAGGCCTTGTCGGCGGTGACGGTGGTGACGATGTCCGCACCTTTCACGGCTTCGGCCACGCTGCCGGCCAGGATCACCTTGATCGCCGGGAACGCCTTGAGGTTGGCCGCCAGTTTGGCGGTGGCCTTGGCATCGATATCGAACAGGCGGATCTCATTGATGCCAAGCATGGCATGGAAGGCCAGGGCCTGGAATTCGCTCTGCGAGCCGTTGCCGATCAGCGCCATGCTGCGGCTGTTGTCGCGGGCCAGGTAGCGGGCGACCAGGGCCGAGGTGGCGGCAGTGCGAATCGCGGTAGTCAGGGTCATTTCCGCCAGCAGCACCGGTTTGCCCGTGTCGACATCGCCCAGCGCGCCGAAAGCCATCACGGTGAGCATGCCGGCCAGGGTGTTCTTAGGATGGCCATTGACGTACTTGAAGGCATACAGCGACGCGTCGGATACCGGCATCAGTTCGATCACGCCATCCGGCGAGTGGTTGGCCAGGCGCGCGCATTTTTCGAAGTCCTGCCAGCGCAGGTAGTCGGCGCGGATGTACTCGGCCATCTCGGTGATGCAGGTGGACAGGCTTTTTTGCGAGACCAGGTAGCAGAGATCGTTGACGTCGATGTAGCGGGTCATGTGAGGCTCCTTGTTATTCGAGGGGGCATTCAGCGTTTTCTGCTGCGCGTGAGGCGGCACCGCAGGCAAGTACAGTCGGGTTATTGTGTGGGTTATCGGCGGATTATCCCGGCTGAAACGCAGGGATGGCTCAGCCGGGAAAGCTGAAAAGGACAGTGGCGCAGCCGAATCGGCTGTTTAGTCTGAAATGCACTAAAAATGTGGGAGCTGGCTCGCCTGCGATGGCGCTGGGTCAGTGCCGCAGATGTCGACTGACGGACCGCCATCGCAGGCAAGCCAGCTCTCACATTGGTATGGTAGTGGTTGTTATAGCTGTGTCAGTCAGGAGGAATCATGTCGACCGCCGTACGTCTTGCCCAACCCGCCGATGCCGAGGGGATCAGCCAGGTCATCCTGGCGGCTTTGCACAGCAGCAATGCACGGGATTACCCGGCGGATGTGATTGCGCGGGTTGCGACCCATTTTACCCCGGAGGCCGTGCTGGCGCTGCTCACGCGCCGGGTGGTGCTGGTGGCGATCAAGGATCAGGTGATCGTTGCCACGGCGGCCCTGGACGCCAATGTAGTGCGCTCGGTGTTCGTCAATCCGGCGCTGCAAGGGCAGGGCATTGGCCGGCTGTTGATGATCGAGATCGAACTGCGCGCCCGTGAGGCCGGGGTGACGGTACTGAGTGTGCCGTCATCGCTGACCGCCGAGCCGTTCTATACCAAACTGGGGTTTCACACCGTGCGCGATGTTTACCATGGCAACGAGCGCACGTTGGTGATGGAAAAGGCGCTGCTGTCCCGGCATCCCATCGGCCCGTATCGCGACCGTCAGCATCGGGCGCAGGTGGTTGCGTTATGGCAGGAGGCTTTTGGTTACGAGACGGCGCATAACGTGCCAAGCCTGGCGATCGATAAAAAGCTGGCGGTCAACGATGGGCTGTTTTTCGTCGCGACGGATAAAAAGGCCGTGATCGGTACGGTGCTTGCCGGGTATGACGGGCATCGTGGGTGGCTGTATTCGGTGGCGGTGCACGCGGATTATCGGCGGCATGGCCTGGGTTCCTCGCTGGTGAGGCATGCGGAACAGGCGTTGACTGCCTTGGGTTGTATGAAGATCAACCTGCAGATCACCGGGGGGAATGATGCGGTTGTGGGGTTTTATGAGGCGCTGGGGTATGGGGTGGAGCCGAGGATAAGTATGGGGAAGAAGCTTTTGGGGAATATTCCGGCTCAATCCTGAGAACACCGGAAACAAATGTGGGAGCTGGCTTGCCTGCGATAGCGGTGTGTCAGTCAATATTGACAGTGACTGATCTACTGCTATCGCAGGCAAGCCAGCTCCCACAGGGTTTTGTGGTGTAGCGTGTGTAGCGGGTGTTCTGGTTAGACCTTGACGATCCAGCCTGCTGGGGCTTCGACTTCGCCGGTCTGTACGCCGGTCAGCTCTTTGTAGAGCTTCTGGGTGATCGGGCCGACTTCGGTTTCGCTGTGAAACACGTGCAGCTTGCCGTTGTACTGGATGCCGCCGATTGGCGAGATGACCGCAGCAGTACCGCAGGCGCCGGCTTCCTTGAACTGGTCCAGCTTATCGATGAGCACTTCGCCCTCGACCACTTTCAGGCCCAGGCGGGTCTGTGCCAGTTCGATCAGCGACAGGCGGGTGATGCCTGGCAGCACCGAAGGCGACTTCGGCGTGATGAACTGGTTGTCGTGGGTGATCCCGAAGAAGTTGGCCGAGCCGACTTCTTCGATTTTCGAGTGAGTCATCGGGTCCAGGTAGATCGCATCGGCGAAACCGGCTTTTTTCGCTTCCGAACCTGGCATCAGGCTGGCGGCGTAGTTGCCACCGACCTTGGCGGCACCGGTGCCTTGTGGCGCGGCGCGGTCGAAGGTGGAGATCTGGAAGTTGTGTGGCACCAGGCCACCTTTGAAGTAGGCGCCGACCGGGATCGCGAATACCGAGAAGATGAACTCCGGTGCGGTACGTACGCCGATGTTTTCACCGGTGCCGATCACGAATGGGCGCAGGTACAGCGCGCCGCCACTGCCGTACGGCGGGATGAACCGCTCGTTGGCCTTGACCACTTGTTTGCAGGCGTCGATGAACACGTCGGTCGGCACATGCGGCATCAGCAGACGGGCGCAGCTGCGCTGCATCCGGGCGGCGTTCTGGTCCGGGCGGAACAGGTTGATCGAGCCGTCCTTGCAGCGGTAGGCCTTGAGGCCTTCGAAGCATTGCTGACCGTAGTGCAGGGCGGTGGAGCCTTCGCTGATGTGCAGCACGTTGTCGTCGGTCAGGGTGCCTTCTTGCCATTCGCCGTTTTTCCAGACCTGGAGAAACCGCTTGTCGGTCTTGATGTAGTCAAAACCCAGCTTGTCCCAATTGATGCTTTCGTTACCCATGACACCCTCTATCTCTGGTCAACCGCCTGGTCAGAAGCAGGCTTGTCGGTTTTTTACTGGATGGGCGCAACAATACTTCATTCTTGGCCGGTGTGGGAGCAGGTGGGTGGGCCATTCAGCCTGTGTATTGGCTGATCCGCCGCTATCGCAGGCAAGCCAGCTCCCACATTTGGATTGCATTCTCCTGTGGGAGCTGGCTTGCCTGCAATGGCCTCGCTGCGGTTTTACAGGTGTAGCGCGTGGCCCAGGGCCCTTAAGGCGGCTTCCTGCACGGCCTCGCCGAGGGTCGGGTGGGCGTGGATGGTGCCGGCAACGTCTTCCAGGCGTGCGCCCATCTCCAGGCTCAGGCCGAACGCGGTGGACAGTTCCGAGACGCCAACGCCAACCGCTTGCCAGCCGACGATCAGATGATTGTCACGGCGTGCAACGACGCGCACGAAGCCGGTTTTCGACTCCAGGGTCATGGCCCGGCCATTGGCGGCGAACGGGAAGCTCGACACGATGCAGTCCAGGCCGGCAGCCGTGGCCTCGTCTGGGGTCTTGCCGACCACCACCAGCTCCGGGTCGGTAAAGCACACCGCCGGGATCGCGGCCGGGTTGAATTCGCGGGATTGACCGCTGATCAGTTCGGCCACCATTTCGCCCTGAGCCATGGCGCGGTGCGCAAGCATCGGTTCGCCGCTCAGGTCGCCGATGGCCCATACGTTGCGCATGCTGGTCTGGCAGTGGTTGTCGATCTTGATCGCCGCACCGTTCATGTCCAGGTTCAGCGCTTCGAGGTTCCAGCCTTGGGTATTGGGTTTGCGGCCTACGGCGACCAGCACCTGGTCCGTTTCCAGCGACAACGTGTCGCCATTCGGATCGCGCACTTGCAGGCAGTTGTCCGCAAAACCGGTGACGCTGTGCTTGAGGTACAGTTTTACCCCCAGTTGCTTGAGGGATTCATTCACAGGTTGGGTCAGTTCGGCGTCATAGGCTGGCAGGATGCGGTCCTGGGCCTCGACCACACTGACCTCGGCGCCGAGCTTGCGGTAGGCAATGCCCAGCTCCAGCCCGATATAACCCCCACCTACCACGATCAGCCGCTTGGGCACGCATGTTGGCGCCAGGGCTTCGGTGGAGGAGATGATCGGCCCGCCAATCGGCAGCATCGGCAAGTTGACGCTTTTCGAACCGGTGGCCAGCAATAGATGTTCGCACTGAATGCGTTGGTCGCCGACGTCGACGGTCTTGCCGTCCACCACCTTGGCCCAGCCGTGGATCACTTGCACCTTGTGTTTCTTCAATAGCGCAGCGACGCCCGTGGTCAGGCGGTCGACGATGCCGTCTTTCCATTCCACGCTTTTGCGGATGTCCAGGGTCGGCACATCCACTTCAATGCCCAGTTTCGAGCTCTGGCTGTGGTGGATGGTTTGCTGGAATTGCTCGGCCACGTGGATCAAGGCCTTGGACGGAATGCAGCCGATATTCAGGCAGGTGCCGCCGAGCGCCTGGCCTTCCACCAGGATGGTCTGGATGCCCAGTTGGCCGGCGCGAATCGCTGCCACATAACCGCCAGGGCCGCCGCCGATAATCAGCAGCGTGGTATTCAAGGTCTGAGACATGCCTTACTCCAGAAACAGGCTGGCGGGTTGTTCGAGCAGGCCACGAATGGCCTGGATGAATTGCGCCGCGTCCATGCCATCGACCACGCGGTGATCGAAGGAGCTGGAGAGGTTCATCATCTTGCGCACCACGATCTGGCCCTTGATCACCATTGGCCGTTCGACGATGCGATTGACGCCAACGATGGCCACTTCTGGCAGGTTCAAGACCGGCGTGCTGACGATGCCGCCGAGTGCACCCAGGCTGGTCAACGTGATGGTGGAACCTGACAGCTCATCGCGGCTGGCCTTGCCATTGCGCGCGGCGGTGGCCAGGCGTGCGATTTCCTCGGCATTGCCCCACAGGCTGCGGGCTTCGGCGTGACGTACCACCGGCACCATCAAGCCGACGTCGCTCTGGGTGGCGACGCCCACATGCACCGCGCCGAGACGGGTGATGACCTGGGCTTCGTCGTCGTAGCGCGCATTGATCTGTGGGAAGTCACGCAGGGCCACAACCATGGCGCGCACGATGAATGGCAGCAACGTCAGCTTGCCGCGCGTGGCGCCGTGTTTTTCGTTGAGGTGCACACGCAGCTCGTCGAGGGCGGTGACGTCGATCTCTTCCACATAGCTGAAATGCGCGGCGCGCCGGGTGGCGTCCTGCATGCGCTGGGCGATCTTGCGGCGCATGCCGATCACCGGGATCTGTTCCTCGGTGTTGCGTTCGGCGTAGGGGTTGGCTGCGTTTTTATTTTGCGTCGGACCCTGGAGCAAGTAAGCGTCCACATCTTCGTGCAGAATCCGGCCCGCCGGGCCCGAGCCCTGGACCAGGCGCAGCTGAATCCCGGCGTCCAATGCGTGTTTGCGCACAGCCGGGGAGGCCAGCGGGCGGTCGTCGGCTTCACGGGCAACAGGCGCCGGGGCCGCGATCACCGGTACAGGTTTGCTCTCAACCGCCACCGGCGCAGGCTTGGCCTCCACCACAGGGGCGGCCTTCGGCGCTTCCTTCGCGGCGGGCGCTTCCTTGGCGTTGCCGGCACCTTCCACTTCAATACTGATCAAGATACTGCCTACGGCCATGACTTCGCCTGGCTCGCCGCCGAGGGAAATCACCTTGCCATGCACCGGCGAGGGGATATCCACCATCGCCTTGTCGGTCATGACATCCGCCAGCACCTGGTCTTCGACGACCATGTCGCCGACCTTCACGTGCCAAACCGACAATTCAACTTCTGCGATGCCTTCGCCAATGTCCGGCATCTTGATAACGTGCGTGCCCATTCAGACCTCCATGACCCGTTTCAACGCCGCGCCCACTCGGGACGGGCCTGGGAAATACGCCCACTCCTGCGCGTGCGGGTAGGGGGTGTCCCAACCGGTCACGCGTTCGATCGGCGCTTCCAGGTAGTGGAAGCAATGCTCCTGAACCAGCGCTACCAGCTCGGCGCCAAAGCCGCAGGTACGGGTGGCTTCGTGCACCACCACACAACGACCGGTCTTTTTCACCGACTTGACGATGGTTTCCAGGTCCAGTGGCCATAGGCTGCGCAGGTCGATGACTTCGGCGTCGATGCCGGTTTCTTCGGCGGCGACTTGCGACACATACACGGTGGTGCCGTAGGTCAGCACGGTGACGGCCGAGCCGGGACGCACGATGGCGGCCACGTCCAGCGGCACGGTGTAATAACCGTCCGGGACTTGCGCTTGCGGGTGTTTCGACCACGGGGTTACCGGGCGGTCGTGATGGCCATCGAACGGGCCGTTGTACAGGCGTTTTGGCTCAAGGAAGATCACCGGGTCATCGTTTTCGATGGAGGCGATCAGCAAACCCTTGGCGTCATACGGGTTGGACGGCATGACCGTGCGCAACCCACAGACTTGGGTGAACACCGCTTCGATACTTTGGCTGTGGGTCTGACCACCGTAGATACCGCCGCCACACGGCATGCGCATGGTCAACGGTGCGGTGAACTGGCCGGCCGAGCGATAACGCAGACGTGCGGCTTCGGAGATGATCTGGTCGGTGGCGGGGTAGACATAGTCGGCGAACTGGATCTCGGCGACCGGGCGCAGGCCGTAGGCACCCATGCCCACCGCCACGCCGATAATGCCGCTTTCGGAGATCGGCGCGTCAAACACGCGCGAGCTGCCGTATTTGGTCTGCAAGCCTTCGGTGCAACGGAATACGCCGCCGAAATAGCCCACGTCCTGACCGAAAACCACCACGTTGTTATCACGCTCAAGCATCACGTCCATGGCCGAGCGCAGCGCCTGGATCATGGTCATGGTAGTGGTGGTCATGGCGGTTTCCACTTCAATACTGTTGTTGTGATCGTTCATGTCAGATCCCCAACTCTTGACGCTGGCGCTTCAAGTGCTCCGGCATCTCTTTATAAACGTCTTCGAACATGGTCGCGGCGCTTGGAATCTGGCCGCCGGCGAGGGTGCCGTACTGTTCGGCTTCTTTCTGCGCCTTGACCACTTCGGCCTCAAGTTCGGCACTGATTAC
Source organism: Pseudomonas sp. 58 R 12 (assembly GCF_900005865.1). NCBI lineage: Bacteria > Pseudomonadati > Pseudomonadota > Gammaproteobacteria > Pseudomonadales > Pseudomonadaceae > Pseudomonas > Pseudomonas sp. 58 R 12. The sequence continues at coordinate 310,267 of NZ_CVTP01000024.1, read as the reverse complement.
CGCGTGTTCCTCTTCGGACCACTGGCCAATGCGGATCAAGTGCTGCTTGAGGCGGGCAATCGGGTCGCCCAGGGGGAAGTGGCTCCAGTCATCGGCTGGACGGTATTTCGACGGATCATCAGAGGTGGAGTGCGGCCCCGCGCGGTAGGTGACCCACTCGATCAGCGTCGGCCCGAGGTTGCGGCGCGCACGCTCGGCGGCCCAGGCGGAAGCGGCGTACACCGCGATGAAGTCGTTACCGTCCACGCGCAGGGAGGCGATACCGCAACCCACGCCGCGTCCGGCGAACGTTGTGGCTTCACCGCCGGCAATGGCCTGGAAGGTGGAGATGGCCCACTGGTTATTCACCACGTTGAGAATCACCGGCGCGCGGTACACGTGGGCGAAGGTGAGGGCCGTGTGGAAGTCGGACTCGGCGGTGGCACCGTCGCCGATCCAGGCGGAGGCGATCTTGGTATCGCCCTTGATCGCCGAGGCCATGCCCCAGCCCACGCCTTGGACGAATTGGGTGGCGAGGTTGCCGGAAATGGTGAAGAAACCGGCGTCTTTTACCGAATACATGATCGGCAACTGGCGACCCTTGAGCGGGTCACGCTCGTTGGACAGCAGTTGGCAGATCAGGTCCACCAGTGGCACGTCGCGGGCCATCAGGATGCTTTGCTGGCGGTAGGTGGGGAAGCACATGTCGTCGATGTTCAAGGCCAGGGCCTGGGCGCTGCCGATGGCTTCTTCGCCAAGGCTTTGCATGTAGAACGACATTTTTTTCTGACGCTGGGCGACCACCATGCGGTTGTCGAAGATCCGCGTCTTGAGCATGGCGCGCATGCCTTTGCGCAAGATCTCGACGGGGACACCTTCGGCCCACGGGCCCAGGGCCTGGCCCTGGTCGTCGAGCACGCGGATCAGGCCTTTGGCGAGTTCGGCGGTGTCGGCAGGTTCTACGTCGATGGCGGGTTTGCGCACCAGGCCCGCGTCGGTCAGGCGCAGGTAGGTAAAGTCGGTCTTGCAGCCTGGGCGGCCCGAGGGTTCAGGGACGTGCAGGCGCAGTGGTTCATACTGCTGGGTCATGGCTTTCTACGCTCTATCTTGTGAATTTCTTGTAGTGGGCGCGCTAGCTGACAGTCAGTCTCCGGATAGGAGAAATCTTGTCCTACAACAATCATAGGCGGGGCGTAGAAGAATATTTATCTGTGTTTCATTGCGCTCGGGATCATTTGCGGATAAAAAAACTGCATAACCATAATAAACAGGTGATTTTGTCTCATGCGCAAACTGGACCGTACTGATATCGGCATTCTCAACGCCTTGCAGGAGAACGCCCGCATCACCAACGCCGACCTGGCCCGCTCGGTCAACCTGTCGCCCACGCCGTGTTTCAACCGGGTGAAGGCGATGGAGGAATTGGGCTTGATTCGCGAGCAGGTGACCTTGCTGGACGCCGACCTGCTGGGGCTGCACGTCAACGTGTTCATCCACGTCAGCCTGGAAAAACAGAATGAGCTGGCGTTGCAACAGTTCGAAGGCGCAATCGCCGACCGCCCTGAAGTGATGGAGTGCTACCTGATGGCCGGCGACCCGGACTACCTGATTCGCGTGCTGGTACCGACGATCCAGTCACTGGAACGCTTCATGATGGACTTCCTGACCAAAGTGCCAGGCGTCGCCAACATCCGCTCCAGCTTTGCCCTCAAGCAAGTGCGTTACAAAACCGCACTGCCGCTACCCGCCAACGGCATCAACCTGGGTTCCTGAACACCACCGATCTCACTGACCAAACACAGTCCAAAATGTGGGAGCTGGCTTGCCTGCGAAAGCGGTGTGTCAGTAGCAAGTGAGCCAACTGGCCCACCGCTATCGCAGGCAAACCAGCTCCCACAGGGTTAAACATTTCAAAGTTGATTGAGTGGGATCTTCAGGTAAGTCACCCCATTGCTCTCTGCCGGCGGCATATTCCCCGCTCGCACGTTCACCTGGATCGCCGGCAACAGCAACGTCGGCATCCCCAGCCCCGCATCGCGCGTTGTACGCATCTCTACAAATGCCGCCTCATCCACCCCGTCATGCACATGAATGTTACCCGCGCGCTGCTCAGCCACGGTCGTCAGGCATTTCGCCTCACGCCCCTCAGGCGGGTAGTCGTGGCATACGTACAATTCGGTCTCCAAAGGAAAGGCCAGCAACGTGCGCATCGACGCATACAGCTGCCGCGCATCCCCACCGGGAAAATCACACCGCGCCGTACCCACATCCGGCATGAACAACGTGTCACCCACCAGAATCATTCGATCGTCGATCAAATAGGCCATGTCCGCCGGCGTATGCCCAGGCACGTGCAGGGCCTGTGCCTTGATGTTGCCGATATAAAAGATTTCATCCGGCGCAAACAAGTGATCGAACTGCGAGCCGTCGGCACGAAACTCCGGTTCGAGGTTGAACAGGTTCTTGAACACGCCCTGCACTTTGCTGATGGACTGACCGATGGCGATCTTGCCGCCCAGCGTGCGGCGCAAGTACGGCGCGGCGGACAGGTGATCGGCATGGGCATGGGTTTCCAGCAGCCATTGCACCTGCAAGCGATGTTCACGCACATAGGCGATTACTTTGTCGGCCTGGCGTGTGTCGGTGCGCCCGGAGGCCGGGTCGTAATTGAGCACCGAGTCGACGATGGCACAGGGGCCATCATCCGCTTCATGTAGGACATAGGTGTAGGTCGACGATGCCTCATCCAGAAAGGCTTGAATCAACGCGGGCATGGCGGCGGTCCTTGGTAGCGGATTGCGGCTTACATTCGAGATGTTTTCCACATAGGCTTGCGAGCTTAAGGGAAAAAAACGGTCCGAGGCAAAGGATCGACCTGTAACGGGACGTGACGCCATACGGCAACGCCCCTTGTGTGCATTGACGATAAAAGGCGATAGACCATGACCGAACAACACTGGGGCCCAACCATCAGTGGCGATATCGTTGTCATCGGCGGCGGCTCGGCGGGCATCGGCCTGGTGGCCAGCTTGCTCAAGCGCGACTCCCAGCTGAATATCACGCTGATCGAACCGAGCGAATACCATTGCTACCAGCCTGCCTGGACGTTGGTCGGCGGCGGCGCATACGACGTCAAAAAGACCCGCCGGCCCCTGGCCGACGTACTGCCCAATGGCGTCACCTGGGTTCAAGCCGCCGTCACCGAACTGCTGCCGGACGAGCAAACCCTGGTCCTCGACAGCGGCCAGCGCGTCAGCTGGAACAACCTGATCGTCTGCCCCGGCCTGCGCCTGGCCTGGGAAAAAGTCGAAGGGCTGCAGGACACCCTCGGCCAGCATGGCGTGACGTCCAACTACAGCTACGAGCACGCGGCCTACACCTGGCAGCTGGTGCAGCAACTCAAGGGCGGCAAGGCGATCTTCACCCAGCCGGCCATGCCGATCAAATGCGCGGGTGCACCGCAAAAGGCCATGTACCTGTCCTGCGATCACTGGCTAAAACAGGGCACTCTGAACAACATCGACGTGGAATTCAACTTGGCCGGTGCAGCACTGTTTGGCGTGGCGACCTTTGTGCCGCCGTTGATGAAGTACGTGGAAAAATACAACGCCCGCCTGGCGTTCAACGCCAACCTGGTGAAAGTCGACGGCCCGGCCCGCAAGGCCTGGTTCGAAGTGAAAGACGCCGAAGGCAGTGTCAGCGTTGAAGAAAAATCCTTCGACTTGCTGCACGTGGTCCCACCGCAAGTGTCCCCGGATTTCATCCGCCAAAGCCCACTGGCTGACGCTGCCGGCTGGTGCGAAGTGAACCCCCATAGCCTGCAACACTTGCGCTACCCGCACATCTTCGGCCTGGGTGATGTATGTGGCACCACCAACGCCAAGACCGCCGCCGCCGTGCGCAAGCAGATCGTGGTGGTCGCCGAGAATCTGCTGGCCCTGCGCAAGCAGGCGCCTCTGCCGCTCAAATACGACGGCTACGGCTCGTGCCCGTTGACGGTGGAGAAGGGCAAGGTGGTGCTGGCCGAGTTCGGCTACGGCGGCAAGTTGCTGCCGACCTTTCCCCTGGACCCGACCCAGGCCCGACGTTCGATGTGGTTCCTCAAGGCCACCTTGCTGCCCTGGTTCTACTGGAACGGCATGCTCAAGGGCCGCGAGTGGCTGACCCATTTGAGCAAGGTGGACTGAATGCTGCTGGCCAGTGTGTTGGGATTATTGATGGGCCTGGTCATGGGCCTGACGGGCGCGGGTGGCGGCATCCTTGGCGTGCCGGCGCTGGTGCTGGGCTTGGGCATGAGCATGACCCAGGCTGCGCCGGTGTCGCTGCTTGCCGTCGGCGCGGCGGCAGCGGTGGGGGCGATCGACGGTTTGCGCCATGGCTTGGTGCGCTACCGCGCCGCGTTGCTGATTGCCTTGCTCGGCGCGCTGTTTTCGCCAGTGGGGGTGTTTCTCGCCCACCAGTTGCCGGAAGCGGTGTTGATGGGCCTGTTCAGCACGTTGATGGTGCTGGTGGCCTGGCGCATGTTGCAGCGCGAAAAGCGCGAGGCCGGGCCGAGTGACCATGGCACTGCGTCCTGGGGCCAGAAGAACTGCATGCTCAACCAGCAGACCGGGCGCTTCGCCTGGACCGCCAAATGCAGCGCGACCCTGGCCGCCCTCGGCGCTGTCACAGGGGCTGTATCGGGCTTGCTCGGCGTGGGCGGCGGCTTCCTCATCGTGCCGGCGTTCAAGCAACTGACCGATGTGCAGATGCGCGGGATTGTCGCCACCTCCCTGATGGTGATCAGCCTGCTCTCACTGGTCGGTGTGGCTGGCGCGTTTCATGCTGGAGTGCGTATCGAGCCGGTGGGCTGGGTATTTATCGGCGCAAGCATCGTCGGCATGTTGGCGGGTCGACGCCTGTGTTCGGTCATCCCTGCGCGCACCTTGCAGGTCGGGTTTGCCAGCCTGTGCGTACTGGTGGCCGCCGGGATGCTATTTAACGCCTTGCGCTGAACCTGTGATGAGGGAGCAGGCTCCCTCACACCGAGGATGCCGTCAGGCCTTTTCCAACTGAGCCAGCCGTTCTTCAAGCGCCGCGATCCGCGCTTCAAGTTCTTCAAGGCGGTCTACCGAAACCCCAGCCCCGCGCTCCACCGGACTGCCACGCGCCGCGAGTATCAATTCGATATCAGCCGGATCACCCAGCGCATGGGTGTAGCGATCTTCGCGCTGGCCCGCCTGACGCGGCACCAACACCGCCAGCCCTCGCGCAATCAGGCGCTCAAGCTGATGCACCACCTGTTCGGCATCTTCAAAATCATGCATGCGCCCGCTGCGGGTGAGCAGTTCATTGACGGTCTGCGGCCCGCGCAAAAACAGCAGCCCGGTCAGGATCACCTGGGCCGGCACCAGTTCCAGCGCCTTGTCCACGCGATGCTCCCAGCGGTCGGCGCGGCTGCCCATCACCAGGCGGGTAAAACCTTGGCCTTCCAGCGCGCGCAGGCTTTGGCCGACCTGGCCCTGGCTCAGGTTCATCACCGGCTCGCGGCTGGTCTTCTGGTTACAGGCCAGGACCAAGGCATTGAGGGTCAGGGGATAGGTTTCCGGGTTGGTCGCCTGTTTTTCGATCAGGCAGCCCAAGACGCGGATTTCCGTGCTGTTCAGGCGCGGCTCAGGGGGGTCGGTGTCGTGCTCGGCGGTCATCGCGCTTTCCCTATGCAGTGAACTGCCTAGCCTAATCCTGAAAAAATAAAAGACAAGCGACGGGCATGGCTATAATCGCCGCTGGTTCCAATCCTGCCATTACCGCGAGACAGCCATGACTATTTCCCTGTACGCCGCTTCCATCCCAGTCTTCAAGCAAATGCTCACCGCCCTGAGCGGCGTGTTGACCAAAGCCGAAGCCCACGCCACCGCCAAGAACATCGAGCCCAACGCCTTGCTGCAAGCGCGCCTGTTCCCGGACATGTTCCAACTGGTACGCCAGGTGCAGATCGCCGTCGACTTCGCCAAGGGCGTTTCCGCGCGCCTGGCCGAGATTGAAGTGCCGAAATATGAAGATAACGAAGTCACCTTCGCCGACCTGCAAGCGCTGATCGCCAAGGTCCTGGCGTTTATCGACACCCTCAAGCCTGAGCAAATCGACGGCAAGGAAGGCATCGAGATCATCACTCGCCCAGGCACGCCTAAAGAGAAGCGCTTCAGCGGCCAGTCCTACCTGCTGACCTATGGCCTGCCGCAGTTCTTCTTCCACGTCACCACGGCTTACGCCTTGCTGCGTCACAACGGTGTGGAAGTGGGCAAGCGCGACTACATGGGCGCGTTCTAAACACCCATAAAAAAACCGGGGCGGTTCATTCAAGAATCGCCCCGGTTTTTTTATACGCGGCGTTTAAGCCGGTTGTTCTTCTTTGCCCAGGCATGCAGCTGCGGTGAACAGCACATCAGTGGACGAATTGAGGGCTGTTTCCGCCGAATCCTGCAGCACGCCGATGATGAAGCCTACGGCCACTACCTGCATGGCGATTTCACTGGGAATGCCAAACAGGCTGCACGCCAGCGGGATCAACAGCAACGAACCGCCCGCGACGCCGGATGCGCCGCAGGCGCAGATGGCTGCAACCACGCTGAGCAGCACGGCGGTGGGCAGGTCGACGGCGATGCCCAAGGTGTGCACGGCGGCCAGGGTCAGCACGGTGATGGTGATCGCGGCACCGGCCATGTTGATGGTGGCACCGAGCGGGATCGACACCGAGTAGGTGTCTTCATGCAGGCCCAGGCGCTTGCTCAACGCCAGGTTGACCGGGATATTCGCTGCCGAGCTGCGGGTGAAGAACGCGGTGATGCCGCTTTCGCGCAGGCACAGCAGCACCAGCGGGTAAGGGTTGCGGCGCAGTTTCCAGAAGACGATGGCCGGGTTGATCACCAGCGCCACAAACAGCATGCAGCCGATCAGCACCACCAGCAGGTGGGCATAGCCGAGCAGGGCGCCGAAACCGGAAGTGGCCAGGGTCGAGGCCACCAGGCCAAAAATGCCCAGCGGCGCAAAGCGGATCACCACGCGTACGATCAGCGTGACGCCGTTGGACAAGTCATCCAGTACCGTGCGGGTGGTTTCGCCCGCATGGCGAATGGCAATGCCCATGCCGATGGCCCAGGCCAGGATGCCGATGAAGTTGGCATTCATCAGTGCGCTGATCGGGTTGTCCACCACACTCAGCAACAAACTTTGCAACACCTCGCCGATACCACCAGGGGCACTGACCGTCGCATCGTGGGTAGCGAGCACCAGCGGCGAGGGGAACAGTGTGCTGGCGATCACGGCGACCACGGCGGCGGCAAACGTGCCCAGCAGGTACAGGAACAGAATCGGTTTGATATGGGTTTCCTGGCCATGCTTATGGTTGGCGATCGACGCCATCACCAGTACAAACACCAGGATCGGTGCCACAGCCTTGAGCGCCGCGACGAACACCTTGCCGATAAACCCGGTGGTTTTCGCCGCCTCGGGCAGCAGCAAGGCCAGCAGAATGCCCGCGATCAGGCCAATGACGATTTGCGTGACCAGGCTGACGCGCGCGAGTCGTTGCAGGAGGGAAGGGGCAGCAGTCATAAGCAGTTGTCTCTAGTTTTTTTAGTAGGGCGCAGCATTGCAAGCAGGAAGGGTATGGGAAGCAGGTGCGGAGTCTAACATGCTGTAGGAAATGTCCCTGCCGGTGCGGCATTCCGTCACCCGCGTTCTCAGGTTTTCGCCTGGCCGGACAGACTCTGTTAAGATTCTCGCCTCTCACGTTTCCTATCCTTCAGCGAGCCCTTCGGGTTGTCGTTGATGTCGTTGTTTCTGGAGTTTTCATGTTGTTTCCTATCCTGCTGCTGTCGGCTGCCGGCTTCACTGTGCTGACCACAGAATTCGTCATTGTCGGCCTGTTGCCGTCCATTGCCCGCGACCTGAATGTCAGCGTTTCCCAGGCCGGGCTGCTGGTGACGTTGTTTGCGTTCACCGTGGCGGCGTTCGGCCCGTTTCTGACGGCCTATTGCGCGCGTTTCCCACGCAAGCGGCTGTTTATCAGCATTTTGATCATGTTTGGCGTGGCGAATACCGTGGCGGCACTGGCACCGAACATCTGGGTGATGGCGGTGGCGCGTTTGATTCCGGCGCTGGGTTTGCCGGTGTTCTGGGCCCTGGCCAGTGAAACGGCGGTGGACATCGTCGGCCCCGAGTTCGCTGGGCGCGCCATCGAGAAGATTGGTTTCGGTATCGTCTGCGCCACGGTGTTCGGCATTCCGGTGGGCACGCTGATTTCCGACATGTTCGGCTGGCGCAGCGCGTTTGCCATTCTCGCGGTGGTGGCGGTGGCCAAGGCCTTGTTGTTGTTTATCTACCTGCCAGTGACGGCGCCGAAGAACGATGAAGTGACGTTGCGCTCGCAATTCAAGATATTGCGCAACCCGCTGATGCAGGGCCATATCCTGCTGTCGATCCTGGTATTCAGCGGCATGTTCACCGCTTACACCTACCTGGCAGACATCCTTGAGCGCCTGGCCGGGTTCGATGGCACGTTGGTGGGCTGGTGCTTGATGGGCTTTGGCGCGGTCGGTCTGATTGGCAATTCATTGGGTGGGCGCGCGGTGGATCGCCATCCGTTGATCGCGTCCATGGTGTTCTGCGGCTTCATGATCGCCGGCATGGTGGCACTGGTGCCGGCGATTCACTCCACTGTCGGCCTGGCGGCAGCGATGGCGGTGTGGGGCGTGACCCAGGCGGCGATGTTCCTGGTCAGCCATGTACGGCTGATGAAAGCCGCGCCCCATGCGCCTGCGTTTGCTGCATCGCTGAATATTGCCGGGGCCAATCTGGGGATCGGGCTGGGGGCGCTGGTCGGCGGCCATGTGATCGACACACTCGGCCTGGGCAGCCTGGGTTTTGCGGCGTCCGGGTTTATCCTGGTGTCGATCCTGCTGGCATTGTGGCTGATGACGGCGAAATCGGTGTCGACCTGTGCCTGATTCATGTGGTCAGGGCAGGGTGGTAAACAACTCGCGTCTGGCCCCCTCGGTAATCGCCACGATACCGGGGTGCTTGACCTTGCGTTCCACCGAGATCGCGTAGAAGGATTCGGTCACCGCGACGGTCTGGCCAATCAGTGCAACGCCATACTGGCGCACCACCTCATCGGCGATCACGCTGGGAGCGATAAAGATCCCGCTGCCGGACTGGCCAAACGCCTGCATCAAGGCGCTGTCATCGAACTCACCGATGATCCGTGGTTGAATCTGTTGCTCGGCAAACCAGCGCTGCAAACGGCTGCGGACGACGGTTTCCGCCCCCGGAATCAATAGCGGTGCGCCGTGCAGGCACTGTGGAAAATCGCCGCCATATCTGTCAGCCAAGGCTTGGGTGGCGAAAAAACTGATGCCACATTCTCCCAGCTTCTGGCTGTAGCCTTTGATATCCAGGTGCGTCGGCATGGGGCTGTCGGAAATCACCAGGTCCAGGCGCTGGATCGCCAGGTCAGCCAGCAGGCGTTCGAGTTTGTCCTCGCGGCAGGTGATGCGGATCGGCTCGCTCAGCTCCATGGTCGGCGCGATCAGCCGGTAGACGATGGATTTGGGCACCACGTCCGCCACCCCGACGCGAAACTGGATCTGTTGTTCGTCGGGTTGTGCGCGCAGCATGGCTTCCAATTCATTACCGGTCTGGAACATCTGCTCGGCATACGGCAAAGCCTGGCGCCCGGCTTCAGTCAGCTCCAACTGGCGACCGACGCGCTGAAACAGCGCGACACCAAAGGTCTGCTCAAGCAGGCTGATCTGCCCGCTGATGGTCTGGGGCGTGAGGTTAAGCTGCTCACAGGCGCGCACGATGCTGCCAGTCTTGGCCACCACCCAGAAGTAGTGCAGTTGTCGGTAATTGAGCATGGCGGCCATCACTTCGTAAAAACCGAAGTATACTCGAGAAAAATACGAATTTTCCTGAACTGTTCTCCTGCATAGAATGCCTCGCTATCGCGGGGCCACTATTTGGACCCAATGGTTCTAACGAGGAATACATCATGAAACTCAATTCTCTGGGCGCGGCATCGTTGCTTGCGCTTTCATTGGTAGTGATCAGTGGGTGTGATCAGGTCGAAAAAAGCGCACAGCAAGTGTTGGGCAAGGCTACCGAGTCGGCCAAGCAAGCGATCGATGACACCCACAAAGCCGCCGAACAGGCATTGAGTGAAGCGACAAACGGCCTGATCACCCCGCAGAAGAAGGATGATCAGCAAGAGAAAGAATCAGAATCGAACAGTAAAGAAGCCTAACTTCCCGCACTTAATTTCCCGCACAACGTCAGGACTGACCTATGGATTACCTGTTACAGCTGGCTGCCAGCCCCACCGCCTGGGTTGCCCTGGCCACCTTGATCGTCATGGAAATCGTGCTCGGCATCGATAACCTGATCTTTATCTCGATCCTCACCAACAAGCTGCCGGAGAAGCATCGGGCCAAGGCACGGCGCATTGGTATCAGCATGGCGTTGATATTGCGCCTGGGCTTGTTGAGCACCATCGCGTTTATCGTGCAACTGACCACGCCGGTATTCGAAGTACTCGGCCAGGGTTTCTCGTGGAAGGACATGATCCTGATCGCCGGTGGCCTGTTCCTGGTGTGGAAGGCGACCACCGAGATCCACCACAGCATGGACCCCGAGCCAGAAGAGAAGGCCAGCGTCGGCAATACGGTAGCCATCGGTTTCGCCGCGGCCATCGGGCAGATCCTGTTGCTTGACCTGGTGTTCTCCATCGACAGCATCATCACCGCCGTGGGCATGACCGAGCACTTGCCGATCATGATCATTGCCGTGGTGACCTCGGTGATCGTGATGCTGGTGGCGGCCGAGCCGTTGGCCAAGTTCATCAATGACAACCCGACCGTGGTGATGTTGGCCCTGGGCTTCCTGATCATGATCGGTATGACGTTGATCGCCGAAGGCTTCGGTGCCCATGTGCCTAAAGGCTACGTGTACGCGGCCATGGCGTTCTCGGCGGCAATCGAGTGCTTGAACATCGCCCGACGCAACCGCCACAAGCGCCTGCTCGCCGCGCGGCAATAACGGCTGACACGTAAAGGCCGGCTGTGCTCACAAGAGCCCAGCCGGCTTTTTGCTGTCTGTTAGAATCCGCGCACTTGATAGCGTGAGGTCCACCATGAACGAGCCGATTCGCCTTACCCAGTACAGCCACGGCGCAGGGTGTGGCTGCAAGATTTCGCCGCAGGTCCTGGAAGTGATCCTCGCCGGCAGCGGCGCACAGAACCTCGACCCCAACCTGTGGGTGGGCAACGCCTCCCGGGACGACGCAGCGGTGTACGCCATCGACGACGAGCGCGGCGTGGTCTCCACCACTGATTTTTTCATGCCGATTGTCGATGATCCTTTCGACTTCGGCCGCATCGCCGCCACCAATGCGATCAGCGACATCTATGCCATGGGCGGCGACCCATTGATGGCCATCGCGATCCTCGGCTGGCCGGTCAATGTCCTGGCGCCGGAAGTTGCCCGGGAAGTGATCCGGGGTGGCCGTTCCGTGTGCGACGAAGCCGGCATTCCCCTGGCCGGCGGCCACTCCATCGATGCCCCGGAACCGATCTTCGGGCTGGCCGTGACCGGCATCGTGCAAAAGCGCCATATGAAGCGCAATGACACCGCCACCGCGGGTTGCCGGTTGTACCTGACCAAGCCCCTGGGCATCGGCATCCTCACCACCGCCGAAAAAAAGGGCAAGCTGCGCGAGGCGGACATCGGCCTGGCCCGCGACTGGATGTGCACCCTCAATAAGCCGGGTAGCCGTTTCGGTAAATTGGCGGGTGTCACCGCCATGACCGATGTCACCGGTTTCGGTCTTTTAGGTCATTTGGTGGAAATGGCTGACGGCAGTGGCGTGACTGCCCGTATCGAATACAACAAAGTCCCACGCCTGCCGGGGATCGAGGACTACCTCGACCAGGGCTGCATGCCCGGTGGCACCTTGCGCAACTTTGACAGCTATTCAAGCAAGCTCGGGCGCCTGCAGGAATTGCACAAGCGAGTGCTGTGCGACCCACAGACCAGTGGGGGGCTGTTGATCGCTGTGACCCCGCAAGGCGATGCCGAATTTCACACGGTAGCTGCCGAACTGGGCTTGAACCTTGAGCCGATCGGCGAATTGGTTGAGCGACAGACCCACGCGGTAGAGGTGTTCTGATGGCAATGGATATCACCGACTACCGCGACATCTTTCTGAGTGACCGGCCGATGATGGACACCCGCGCGCCGGTCGAATTCGCCAAGGGGGCATTCCCTGGCGTGATCAACCTGCCGTTGATGACCGACGACGAGCGCCAGCAGGTCGGCACCTGCTACAAGCAGCAGGGTCAGCAGGCGGCAATTGTGCTGGGCCACGCATTGGTGTCCGGGGCGATCAAGGCCGAACGCATCGAACAATGGGCACGGTTCGCCCAGGCCAATCCCGATGGGTACCTGTACTGCTTTCGTGGCGGGCTGCGCTCGCAGATCGTGCAGCAATGGCTGAAAACCGAAGCCGGTATCGAGTATCCGCGCGTCGGCGGCGGCTACAAGGCCATGCGTAGCTTTCTTTTGGAGACGGTCGAACAGGCCACCGCGCAGTGTGATTTCGTGCTGCTGGGCGGCATGACCGGCACCGGCAAGACCGAAGTCCTGGGCCAGTTGCGCAACGCCCTGGACCTGGAAGGCCACGCCAACCACCGCGGCTCAAGCTTCGGCAAACGGGCCACGGCGCAACCGTCCAACATCGATTTCGAAAACCGCCTGGCCGTGGACGTGTTGAAAAAACGTGCGGCAGGTATCGAGCAGTTTGTGGTCGAGGACGAGAGCCGCATGATCGGCAGTTGTGCGTTGCCCTTGCCGTTGCACAAGGGCATGCAGACATTCCCGATGGTGTGGCTGCAAGACAGCGTCGAAGGACGGGTCGAACGGATCCTGCGCGATTACGTGGTCGACCTGTGCGCCGAATTCATCGCAGTGTTTGGCGAGCGGGGCCAGGCGTTGTTTGCCGAACGCCTGACCCAGAGCCTCGCCAATATCCACAAGCGCCTGGGGGGCGAGCGGTTCCAACGGTTGCAGGTACTTTTGCAGCACGCCCTGGCGGAACAGGCGCGCAGTGGTTCGGTGGACCTGCATCGCGGTTGGATCGAAGGCTTATTGCGCGAATATTACGACCCGATGTACGCCTTCCAGCGGGAAAGCAAAGGCGCACGCATCGAGTTCGCCGGGGATCAGGACGCCGTCGTGGCGTATTTGCGCGAGCGCGCCCTGATCACAAGATAAGCGCCCCGATCAGCCCACACACCACGCCCACCAGCATGGTCAGCCCGGCCACCGTCACCAGCACCCGCGCGTCGAAATCCTTGCGCAGCATCAGCAGTGACGGCAGGCTCACGCTCGGCAGGGTCATCAGCAGCGCCACGGCCGGGCCGGTGCCCATGCCCAGGGCCATCATTGTTTGTACGATGGGGATCTCTGCTGCTGTAGGAATTACGAACAGCGTGCCGACAATCGCCAGGGGCACCAGCCATACCAGGCTGTTGGCCATGGCGCCGTCCACATGGGGGAACAACCACACCCGCGCTGCGCCGAGCACCAGCACCGCCAGGATATACACCGGGATTGTGCTCCAGAACAATTGCCACAGCGTGCGCAACCATCGGCTGAAGAAGGGTTGCGATTCAACCACGCTGGCCTCGGCCACGGCGCCCAGTGCCACGTCCGGCACCTGCTCCGGGCGCGCAATGCGTTGCGCTACCAGCGACACGCCCACCACCAGCACGATACCCGCCACCAGCCGCAACGCGGTAAAGCCCCAACCCAACACAAAGCCCATGAACACCAGGGTCGCTGGGTTCAGCACCGGGTTGGCGATCCAGAAGGCCAGCGCCGCACCTACCGACACCTGCTGGCGTCGCATGCCCGCGGCCACCGGGGCCGCGCAGCAACTGCACATCATCCCCGGCAAGGCGAACAGCCCGCCGCGCAAGGTCGAACCCAGCCCGGCGCGACCGAACAGACGCAGCAGCCAATCGCGGGGGATCAGCACTTGCAGCAATGAGCCGAGGATCACCGCCAGCACGGCGGCTTTCCAGATTGCCAGGAAGTAAACCTGGGCATAGGCCAGCGCGGCCGCCAGTGGCGAGCTTTGTTGATCGTTGAGAATCGAGGCGCCGATGCTGTGGTTATCCGCCGCGACAAACGCCTTGAGGTAGTAGGGCGACCATTTAACGTAGTAGAGGCCGACGCAGGCCACCAGCAGGAACAGCGCAGGCTTGTACCAGAAGGACCAACCCCGGGCGGGCTGGGTAGGGGAAAGATGAGGCATGGTGATGATCCGCAGGTGAGTCAGTAGCGGCGCATCATACGCTGTCAGCTGTTATCGGCACTCACCTGCGTCGACGGCGGGCAGGATTCTTCACCGTGGTTCAAGCCCTGCTTGTAGTTGCGACTGAGCAGCGAGGCCTTGCCGTTGTGCCAGGTCAGCGTCAGTACATACAAGGTGTCGTAGTCACTGCCGGACCAGTCGTCGGTGATGGTGTGTTTTTCGCCGGAAGCTTCACTCGCCACCTTGTTGATCAACTCCGGCAGGTAGCCGTGGGACCAGGCCGTGTAGATCGTGGCGTTGTGATACTTGTCTTCTACCAACTCATCGGCCAGGTCACTGGTGTCATTCGCCGAGAAGTTGATATTGACCGGCAGGCCGAGCTTGATTGCACTGGGGCTGATGGTCATCAGCGGGCGGATGTAGCTGTAGGAGTTGTCCTGCTCGCCTTCCTCGACGTTGCGCGTCGGGTTGGCGGCAAACACAAAGTCGGCATTGCCGAATTTTTCCGGCAACAGGGTGGCCAGGTTCATTGCCCGGTTCAGGCCCTGGCAATTGAGTTGGCCCAGGCCGCCGGCGGGTTTTTCGGCGTGGCGCAGGAACACCAGGGTTTGCACGCCATCCACCGGTTGGGCGCGGCTTTCGCGGGCATCGAGGGCCGCGACCAGAGCGCCGCTGACCAGCAGCATCGGTAATACGGTGAAGGAGTAGCGTTTGAGTTGTTGCATAAGGCGCAGAGGCTTGATCGTCATTATAGTTCGAGTCTTCGTGCGTCACGTTAAGGCGGACAAGCCTGGCCCCAATGACGCCGTGGGCGCCTTGTGGGGGATTCCTTGTCGATATAGCCAGGTGCCTCCATTCACCGTAAGCGCGCACTTAAGAGTGCACGCGGGCGTATTGGTTCGCCCATGCGGGATAATAGCCAGCAGATGTTGCGCATTGATGACCCATGCAGGACACCGGGTAGGTGTCTATCATGGGGGCTTTCTGCAAGGGGAAGAACCCGATGAACCCGCTCGCCGCCTTTCCGATCAACCGCAAATGGCCCGCTCAGCATCCAGAGCGCTTGCAACTGTACTCGCTGCCTACGCCCAACGGGGTAAAAGTCTCGATCATGCTCGAGGAATTGGGGCTGCCCTACGAGGCGCACAAGGTCAGTTTCGAGACCCAGGACCAGTTGTCCCCCGAGTTCCTGTCCCTGAATCCCAACAACAAGATCCCCGCGATCATCGACCCCAACGGCCCGGCCGGTCAGCCTCTGGCGCTGTTTGAGTCGGGTGCGATCCTGATCTACCTGGCGGAAAAAACCAGCCAGTTGCTCTCCGAAGATCCGGCGACACGTTATGAAACTATTCAATGGCTGATGTTCCAGGTGGGCGGTATCGGCCCAATGTTTGGCCAACTGGGTTTCTTCAATAAATTCGCCGGCAAGGCTTACGAAGACAAACGCCCTCGTGACCGTTACGCCGCCGAGTCCAGACGCCTGCTGGATGTGCTGGAAAAACGCCTGCTGGGCCGTACCTGGATCATGGGCGACGAGTACAGCATCGCCGACATCGCCACGTTCCCCTGGGTGCGCAACCTCATCGGGTTTTATGAGTCCGGCGACCTTGTTGGCATCGCCGACTTCCCCAATGTACTGCGCGCGCTGGATGGCTTTGTGGCCCGGCCGGCGGTGATCCGTGGTCTCAACATACCGAGCTGAAGCATGCCGACTTTCGATTTCAAACAACTGGATGTGTTCAGCAGCGTACCGCTCAAAGGCAACCCGCTCGCGGTGGTATTGGGCGCTGACAGCCTGACCGACCAACAGATGGCCGACTTCGCTCGGTGGACCAACCTCAGTGAAACCACATTTTTGCTGACACCCCGCGATCCCCAGGCTGACTACCGGGTGCGAATTTTCACCACCTTGAAGGAGCTGCCTTTTGCCGGGCACCCGACGTTGGGCAGTTGCCATGCCTGGTTACAGGCTGGCGGCGTGCCACGAGGCGCGGAGATTGTCCAGGAGTGCGAAATCGGCCTGGTGCGTATCCGTCACCAAGGTGATGAGTTGGCCTTTATCGCGCCGCCGTTGTTGCGCTCAGGTGCCGTGGACGCGCCGTTGTTGGAGCGTGTGCGCCTGGGGTTGGGCCTGGCACAGGGCGCCATTGTGCGCAGCCAGTGGGTCGATAACGGCGCCGGTTGGCTCGCGGTCATGTTGCCCAGCCGTGAGCAGGTCCTGGCGTTGCAGCCGGACTATTCGCAACTGCTGGGGTTGGCCGTGGGCGTGATTGCCCCCTGCGACCCTGCTCGCGACGACGTCGACGCGCAATTTGAAGTGCGTGCCTTTGTCGCAGGCGACGGCGCCCAGGAAGATCCGGCCACCGGCAGTCTGAATGCCGGTGTCGCGCAATGGCTGCTGGCCGAAGGCCTGGCGCCCGAGCGCTATGTGGTCAGCCAGGGCACTGCGTTGGGGCGTGCGGGGCGTATTCGCATTGAACGCCAGGGCGAGGAAATCTGGGTAGGTGGTGCTGTCGCGGTGTGTATCGAAGGGCGCCTACAGCTCTAGATCAATAAATTGTTACGGCCCTCGCAATACACTATTGGGCCCTCCGGGTTTGTGTTGCCGGGGCCGGGGGGCATAAGCTTCGCCCCAAAGTGTAGACCTTTATCCAGGATTGCCATGACCAGCCAGTTCCCCCAAGCCCGTCCACGCCGCCTGCGCCGCTCCCCGGAGCTGCGTGGCTTGTTCCAGGAAAGCGAGTTCACCCTCAACGACTTGGTGCTGCCGATTTTCGTCGAAGAAGAAATCGACGACTTCGTGCCCATCACCAGCATGCCGGGCGTGCTACGCATCCCCGAGAAAAAACTCGCCGGTGAAATCGAGCGCTATGCGCGTGCTGGCATCAAGTCGGTGATGACCTTTGGCGTGTCCCACCACTTGGACGCCAACGGCAGCGACACGTGGAAAGAACGCGGCCTGGTTTCGCGCATGTCCTCGATCATCAAGGACGCGGTGCCGGAAATGATCGTGATGTCCGACACGTGCTTCTGTGAATACACCGACCATGGCCACTGCGGCGTGATGCACGGTGCGCATGTCGACAATGACGCGACGCTGGTGAACCTCGGCAAGCAAGCCGTGGCCGCTGCCCGTGCGGGCGCTGATGTAATCGCCCCTTCGGCAGCGATGGACGGTCAGGTCCAGGCCATCCGCCACGCCTTGGACGACGCCGGTTTCACCCACATCCCGATCATGGCTTACTCCACCAAATTCGCCTCGGCCCTCTACGGCCCGTTCCGCGAAGCCGGCGGCAGCGCGCTCAAGGGTGACCGCAAAAGCTACCAGATGAACCCAATGAACCGCCGCGAAGCCGTGCGCGAATCGCTGCTGGACGAACAGGAAGGTGCCGATGCGCTGATGGTCAAGCCGGCCGGTGCCTACCTCGACATCATCCGTGATATCCGCGAAGCCTCGCGTTTGCCGGTGGCGGCGTATCAGGTCAGTGGCGAGTACGCGATGATCAAGTTCGGCGCCCAGGCCGGTGCGATTGATGAGGACCGTGTGGTGCGTGAGACCTTGGGCTCAATCAAGCGCGCGGGCGCGGACTTGATCTTCACCTACTTCGCGATGGACCTGGCACTGGCCGGGATCTAGAAAACACCGCAAGTCTAAATGTAGGAGCGGGCTTGCCCGTTCCCACATTATTTGATTGCAGTGTTTATCAGCGTTGCGCAAACGCCAAGTTCAAGCCCAACCCCGCAAAGGCCGCCGCAAAACTGCGGCGCAGCCAGTTCTGCACCCGTGGCGACTCGATCACTGCGCGGCGAAACACATTGGCCAGCAAGCCATACATCACGAACACCGCAAACGTCATTGCCATGAATACAGCGCTCAGCACCAGCATTTGCAGGGCAGGGGCCGTGCTGCCTGGCGTGACGAACTGGGGCAGGAAGGCCAGGAAGAAAATGGTCAGCTTCGGGTTGAGAATGTTCATCAACAGGCCGCGCAACATCAGGGTCCGTGCACTTGAAAGCGCAGGGGTTTCGCTGACCGCAAATGCCGAGCGATCCCGCCAGGTGGCGTATGCCACGTACAACAGGTAGGCGACGCCTGCGTACTTCAGCATATCGAACGCTAATGCACTGGTGTGCAATAGGGCGGACAGACCAAGAATCGACGCCAGTAAGTGTGGAATGATCCCGGCGGTACAGCCCAGCGCGGCGAACACACTGGCGCGCTTGCCGGCGGTGAGGCCTGTGGACACGGTAAAAATCACGCCGGTACCGGGAATCAGCACGACGATCAGGCAGGTGATGAGGAAGTTCAGGCTGAGCATGGCATTCAAACTCCGTGTACGAATGGTCGATGACAGATCCTGTCACGTTTGTGATTGACTGGCGAGCACGCCAGGCTGGCGAACCCTGGTTAGACTTACCGGTCGATATCTGCAACGCCCGGCCCGCCGTCATCCAAGGAAACCCCATGTATTCAAGCCGCCTGATCCTGTGCCTTGCCACTTTGCTGGTGCTGGCCGGTTGCTCTACAACACGCAACCCGCAACAGCCGGAGCGCAGCGAGGCCGAGGTGAAGGCGCAGATCGTGCGCCTGCTGCCGGCTAACGTCTCGGACCGCAACGGTTGGGCCCAGGACATCTACACCGCCTTCGACACCCAGAAAATCTACCCCAGTACGGAAAATATCTGCGCCGTGCTGGCGGTGACCGAACAGGAATCCACTTACCAAGTCGACCCGCCCGTGCCAAACATGGGCAAGATCGCCCAGGATGAAATCCTGCGGCGTGCCGGTAAGGTCCATGTGCCAGCCTTTGTCGTACGCAGCGCACTGCAATTGCGCTCGCCCACAGGCAGGACTTACGCCGATCGCCTGAACGCCGCACGCACGGAGAGGGACCTGAGCGGCATCTTTGATGACTTCATCAGCATGGTGCCCCTGGGCAACACGTTATTCGGTGGTTTCAACCCGGTGCATACCGCAGGCCCGATGCAGGTCAGCATCGACTTTGCACAGAAACAGGCGCG
The DNA here is from genome assembly GCF_900005865.1 of Pseudomonas sp. 58 R 12. NCBI lineage: Bacteria > Pseudomonadati > Pseudomonadota > Gammaproteobacteria > Pseudomonadales > Pseudomonadaceae > Pseudomonas > Pseudomonas sp. 58 R 12. The sequence continues at coordinate 290,913 of NZ_CVTP01000024.1, read as the reverse complement.
GGGTTATCCCTACACGGTGGACGGCACCATTCGCCGCGAAGTCTTCACCCGCCGTGGCGGCATGTACTTCGGTATCGCGCATTTGCTGGGTTACCCGGTGAACTATGACCAGCCTCTGTACCGCTTCGCCGACTTCAATGCCGGTTGGTACGCCAGCCGCAACGCCGCGTTCCAGGCCGCCGTCAGCCGTGCCTCGGGCACCGAGTTGGCGCTGGATGGGGATTTGATTCGGTACGGTTCATTGCTGCCCGGCACCACCGAGCTGGCAGTGCGTTCCTTGGGGGCGAAGCTGGATATGCGCAACCCGAGCATCCGCAGCCAGCTGGAGCAGGGTGAGCAACTGGATTTTGAAGAGACCACCCTCTACAAACGCGTGTTTGCACTGGCGGACAAAGCCGCTGGCAAGCCGATGCCACGGGCGATCCTGCCGGGCATCGTGCTCAAGAGTCCCAAGATCACCCGCAACCTGACGACGGCGTGGTTTGCCAAGCGGGTGGATGAGCGGTATCAGCGTTGCATGAAGCGCTGATCAGGTGCGGCGTTTGACAAAGCGGCGCCACAGCCACACCCACAACCACACCACTGGGAACGCCAGGATCACGAACGGCAGCACATAGCTTGAGCGTTCCAGGGCGTCGGCAGTGCCCTCGACCATATTGTCCCCCAGGTTGCTGAACATCCGACTGAACCGTGACGGCTGGTTCGCGCCGTCAGAGGAACGGAAGTTCAGGGTCACGCGGTTGGTGTCGAGACGGCGTTGCTGGCCGGCAGCGACTTGGGCGAGCTCCTGCAATTCGTTCTCTATACCCGCCTGTTCCTTGCTCAGGGCGATCAGGTCACTGACCGTGATGTCCTTGCGTTTGGCCAATTCATCCAGGCGTTGTTGCTGGGCCAGCAGGCGGTCCTGGCGGCGGCGTACGTCGGCGACCGCATCGGCCAGGTCCTCGGCGGTGGTGATGCGTTGGCCGAGTTTGCCGCCTTCAGCGGCCATCGCGACCATCGGCTCCACGCCCGTCGGCGAGATACGCAGGATGATCTGGCCACCGTTGCCGTCTTCGGTGATGCCCAGGATATTGCACGCGCCAAAGCGCGCTGTTTCGCAGGCCTCGCGTGTCGCCTGCATGCGCGGCGCGAGCAGGGCGCCGGGCAGGGCCAGGCTCAGCTCGTGCTCGTAGGCCAATTGTGCGCCGGCGCGGCCTTTTTCGCCGTTGATCACCGTGGCGCGGTTGTGGTCCTTGGGCGAGCAGCCGACCAGGGCCAGGCCGGTGATCAAGATCATTAAGCCGGTGCGAAGCGGATGGGGCTTGCCGTCCAGATGGCGCATTGCTGTTCCTTGCGGGGGTGCGGGGGAATTTGACGGCGATTAAAGCGGGTCTGGTGGATTAACGCAAAGCATCGTGGGGGATTTGCGTGGTTGATGGTAATGGCCGCTGCGTGTGGCGTGGCGTACATCTCACTCTTCACTTCAAGGAAGAGAGCGCCATGATCGCCCACGCCGTGCCCGAAGGTTTCGTTTCGCTGCCCCGCAGCAGCCCTTTGCTTGATCTGCTTGGCCCGGCGTATTGCCGGGGTGAGGGCGTGCACCTGGAAATCGCCCTGCGTGCCGACAATCGCCACGCCAATGGGCGCGGCACGGTGCACGGCGGCGTGCTGGCGACCCTGGCGGATGTCGGCATGGGCTACGCGATGGCGTTTTCCAGTGAGCCGCCACTGCCGCTGATTACCGCGAGCATGACCATGGATTACCTGGGGGCGGTGCAGGTGGGGGAGTGGGTTGTGGTGCGCTTGGAGCATCACAAACGCGGGCGGCAGATGGCGTTTGCCACGGTGAGCCTGCAGGTGGGGGAGAAGGTGGTGGCGCGGGCGAGTGCGGTGTTTGCGGTGCCGCGTTCTGACTGACCTGTAGTGAGCGGGCTTGTCCCGCGCTGGGGTGCGAAGCAGCCCCAATAGGGCCGCCGCGTTTTTCAAGTAAAGCGCGGCGTCAGGTTTTGGGGCCGCTTCGCAGCCCAGCGCGGGACAAGCCCGCTCACTACAATCAGCTGCGTTCGAGAGCGAGGGCCACGCCCTGGCCGCCGCCGATGCACAGCGTCGCCAGGCCTTTTTTGGCGTCGCGTTTGATCATTTCATGCAGCAGGGTCACCAGAACACGGCAACCTGAGGCACCAATCGGATGGCCGATGGCGATGGCGCCGCCATTGACGTTGACCTTGTTGGCGTCCCATTCCAGCTCTTTGCCTACCGCCAGGGATTGCGCGGCGAAGGCTTCGTTGGCTTCGATCAGGTCCAGGTCGCCCAGGCTCCAACCGGCTTTGTCCAGGCAGCGGCGGGTGGCCGAGACCGGGCCGATGCCCATGATGGCAGGGTCGACGCCGGCGTTGGCATAGCTGGCGATGCGCGCCAAGACTGGAAGGCCAAGGGCCTTGGCCTTGTCGGCACTCATCAGCAGCACCGCAGCGGCGCCATCATTCAGGCTGGACGCGTTGCCGGCGGTGACGCTGCCATCTTTCTTGAATGCAGGTTTGAGCTTGGCCAGGGACTCGGCGGTGGTGCCGGCGCGCGGCTGTTCATCCACGGCGAAGGCCACCGGGTCGCCTTTGCGCTGGGGAATCAGGATCGGCGTAATCTCATCCACAAAGCGTCCGGCTTCGATCGCAGCACTCGCTTTTTGCTGGGAGGCGGCGGCGAACGCATCCTGGGCTTCACGGCTGATGCCGTATTTGTCGACCAGGTTCTCGGCGGTGATGCCCATGTGGTAGTCGTTGAACGCATCCCACAGGCCGTCGGTGATCATTGTGTCGATCATCTTGGCATGACCCATGCGCAAGCCGGTGCGCGCGGCGGGCAATACGTACGGGGCCAGGCTCATGTTTTCCATGCCGCCGGCAATGATCACGTCAGCGTCCCCGCAGCGGATGGCCTGTGCGCCCAGGTGCAAGGCCTTGAGGCCGGAGCCGCAAACCTTGTTCAAGGTCAGGCTTGGCACCGCATGGGGCAGGCCGGCGAGGATCGAGGCCTGGCGCGCCGGGTTCTGGCCGCTGCCAGCGGTGAGCACCTGGCCGAGGATCACTTCATCCACTTCGGCCGGGTCCAGGCCGGTCTGTTCCAATAAGCGACGGATCACGGCGGCGCCCAGTTCGGGTGCCGGGATATTCGCCAGCGAACCCTGGAAGCTGCCCACGGCGGTGCGGGTGGCAGCAACAATCACGACGTCTTGCATGGGATCTGTCCTCACTGGAAGTGCATTTCTGGAACGTGGTCCGGGATGATCAGTTTACCGGCGGTCTTGCTCACAATCTCTTCAACGCTGACGCCAGGTGCGCGTTCCTTGAGGACAAAAGCGCCATTTTCGATTTCCAGGTACGCCAGGTCAGTCAGCACACGCTTGATGCAGTTCGCACCGGTCAGCGGCAGGCTGCACTGGCTGAGCAGCTTGGATTCACCGTCCTTGGACGCGTGGGTCATGATCACGATGATGTTTTCTGCACCGGCCACCAGGTCCATGGCGCCGCCCATGCCTTTGACCAGCTTGCCGGGGATCATCCACGAGGCGATGTTGCCCTGTACGTCCACTTCAAACGCGCCGAGCACAGTGAGGTCGACGTGGCCGCCGCGAATCATCGCGAAGGACTCGGCGGAGGAGAAGATCGACGCACCGATGCGTGCGGTGACGGTTTGCTTGCCGGCGTTGATCATGTCGGCATCAATGGTGTCTTCGGTCGGAAACGGGCCCATGCCGAGCAGGCCGTTTTCCGATTGCAGCATCACTTCCATGCCTTCGGGGATGTAGTTGGCCACCAGGGTCGGGATGCCGATGCCAAGGTTGACGTAGAAACCGTCCTGCATTTCGCGGGCGACGCGTTGAGCCATTTGTTCGCGGGTAAGAGCCATTTTATGAGTCCTTATTGTTCGGGCTGGAGGCGGATTATTTGCGCACGGTGCGCTGTTCGATGCGCTTCTCGAACGTGCCGCAGATGATCCGGTCGACGTAGATGCCAGGGGTGTGGATCTGCGCCGGGTCCAGCTCGCCCGGTTCGACGATTTCCTCGACTTCGACCACGGTGATCTTGCCCGCAGTGGCGGCCAGGGGGTTGAAGTTCTGGGCGGTGTGGCGGTAGATGACGTTGCCGAAATGGTCGGCTTTCCAGCCTTTGACGATGGCGAAGTCGCCGGTGATGGATTCTTCCATCAGGTACGGGCGACCGTTGAACTCGCGGGTTTCCTTGCCTTCGGCAACCGGGGTGCCGACGCCGGTTGCGGTAAAGAAGGCTGGGATGCCGGCGCCGCCGGCGCGCATTTTTTCGGCCAGGGTGCCTTGGGGGGTCAGCACCACTTCGATTTCGCCGCTGAGCAATTGCTTCTCGAACAGGGCGTTTTCACCGACGTAGGACGCGATCACTTTGCTGATCTGCTTTTCTTCCAGCAGCATGCCCAGGCCAAAACCGTCGACGCCGCAGTTATTCGAAACCACGGTCAGGTCGCGGGTGCCTTTGCGCTTGATCTCGGCGATGAGGTTTTCCGGAATGCCACACAGGCCAAAACCGCCGGAGAGGACGGTCATGCCGTCTTCCAGGCCTGCCAGTGCTTCCTCGTAGGACGCCACGCGCTTATCGAAACCTGCCATATGCACCTCTATTATTGTTTGTGGGCCAGCCAATGAACCGAGTGTTGCTCCGACGGATTGATTTGTTAAGTTGTTTTTTAAGGTTGATTGATTTAAAAAACAGCATAGTCGCCCAGCCGTTTGGAGTTGCGTCATGACAGTTAAACAGATGAGGGCGTTTCTCGCCGTGGCCCAAAGCCTGAGTTTTGCCGCCGCCTGCGAGCGCCTGCATCTTTCCCAATCGGCGCTGAGCCTGACCATCAAGGGGCTGGAAGAAGGGTTGGGCGGGCGTCTGTTCAGCCGCAATACGCGTAACGTCGCGTTGACCCCTGAAGGCGAATCCCTGTTGCCCCTGGCGCGTCGACTGATGGCCGACTGGGACAACGCCGAAGACGAACTGCGCCAACGCTTCACCTTGCAGCGCGGGCGCGTCACGGTGGCGGCGATGCCATCGTTTGCCGGCAATTTGCTGCCGCCGATCCTGAAAATATTCCGCGCGCGTTACCCTCAGGTAAATGTGACCGTACATGACTTGATCAATGAGCAGGTGCTGGAGATGGTTCGCGATCGCCAAGTGGAACTGGGCGTGGCATTCGAGCCCTCTGAAGGATCATCGCTGGCGTTTACGCCGCTGTACCTGGACCGGTTTATTGCGGTTGTGCCGGGTGACTCAGTCTTGGCGCAATGCAACGAAATCGATTGGAAAACCCTGCTGGAGCAGCCGTTCATTACGCTGCAACGGCCTTCGACGGTGCGGGTGATGCTGGAAGAACACCTGGGCGCCCTGCAGATGAAGTTGCCGGTAGCACTGGAGAGCCATCAACTGGCGACAGTGGGCAAGATGGTGGCGAATGGTTTGGGGGTCAGTGCCGTACCTGCATTGTGCGCGCGGCAGATGATCGAGGCGGGGGCCCATTGCATCACCTTGAGCAATCCGGTGATTGAACGGCCGATTGGGGTGCTGACCAAGCCTGGGCATGAACTTTCGGCGGCCGCTCAGGTGCTGTTTGATATCTTTTGCGACGAGGCGGGTAAGGGACGGTTACCCGCGTTGTTGTAAAACACCTATTAAAAAGCCCGCTCGAATTAACGAGCGGGCTTAAATGTTTAAGGCCGTGTTATCAGCAGTATCTATCAATCACTTTAACCTGCGATTGGCCTTTGAGGTTCTGCCATTCGGTATTAAGTGTGTGGAAGACCTGTTCGATAAAGTTGCGATCGGCAGCAGCCTTCTTACCCACATAACCTTGGCCACGGCGGTACATCTTCAGGCGCGCCGCCAGTTCACGGTTATTGCGGTCGAACTCGGCTTCTTCGGTATGGGGCGCCAGGCAGTCAATTTGGACTTCGCCCGATTTGCCAATCCACAGGATATGGTCGTCGAGTGTGTCTTTTTGCGCTGCGAACATCTCAGCCAATTCATCGATAGTTGGTTGGTTGTTCAGATTCATGTGTAAGCCCCTTGACCAGTTGGCGATCTATCAATTGATTCGTTAAAACTGCTTAGTTGTCTCAGGTCTTGAATACCGGGCGTCAGCGACTGTCTGCCGAATACGGGCAGGGTCTTGAACCTGATGCATGTAGTCTTGCTGATGAACTGCTACGCAATGCTTTCTCAACGAAGACAAGCAGCATTTGCGCTCCTTGTACCGATCCTCTCGGGCCGGTCAGCTTCATCAATCCGCCTTGTGGGCAGTGCACATCCGGAAAAAACAGCTCGGCGGTCAGACGAGCTCTTTCAAAACGCTTGTTGCCAACGCTCCCGATCCGGGAGACGTCTCGATAATGCAAGGACAAAAACGTTACGTCAACGATTATGTAGTGATTATTTTTGGTCACTACATAATTTGTTGTGGGGGCAGGGGAATGCGGAGAAACGTGACTTGGGCGTCATTTTTTGGAGGGGTGGGTCGTAAGGGCGCGATGGGCAATCCAACACCGAACCCTTGTGGGAGCTGGCAAGCCAGCTCCCACATTTTGATTTGTGGCGTTCTTTCTATCCTAGCCGCTCAACCAGCAACGGCAACAAACGCTCGCAGGACGCCTCGATCTTCACCTGCAGCAGCTCATCCCCCCGAGTCTTGCCCAGGTTGATGGCGATCACCGGTTTGCCTTGCTCGACCATCGCTTTGCACAGACGAAACGCCGAATAGGCCATGAGCGACGAACCCACTACCAGCAAACCTTCCGCATGCTCCACCGCAGCCATTGCCTTGGACGCTGTCGGCGGGGCTACGTTTTCGCCAAAAAACACCACGTCCGGCTTCAGGCGTTCGCCGTTGCAATGGGGGCAGCGGGGGACCTGGAAGCGCTCTTCGAACGCCGGGTCCAGCAAGGTGTCGCCATCGGGCGCTTGCACGGCATCGACGCCGGCCAGGTAGGGGTTTTCGATTTCCATCACGTGCTGGATCACGTCACGCTCGCTGCGCTGCAGGCAATCCAGGCACAGCACCCGGTGCAGGCTGCCGTGCAGTTCGATCACTTCATCGCTTCCGGCTTGATCATGCAGCGTATCGACGTTTTGTGTGATCAGCCCGCTGATGCGCTCGCGATGCTGCAGTGTCGCCAGCGCCAGGTGGGCCTTGTTCGGTTGCGCAATGCGTACCCTCGGCCACCCGAGCATCGCCCGCGCCCAATAACGGCGCCGCGCCTGCGGGGTAGCAAGGAACTCTTGATACATCATTGGCGCTTTACCTCGACGCACGCCTTCGCTGTCGCGGTAGTCGGGGATGCCCGACGACGTGCTGATCCCCGCACCGGTCAGCACCACAAAGCGCCGTTCGGCCATGGCTCGGTGCAGGGTGTCGAGGTGATCCTCTTGATGTTCCAGCGTGTCGAGCATGGGTTCCCCTATTCGCCGCGGATGTATTGCTCCAGCTGCTTGATCAGGTCAGCCTGTTCGGCAATGGCCTCTTTCACCAAGTCACCGATGGACAGCAGGCCCAGCAGTTTGCCTTCTTCCACTACAGGCAAGTGGCGCAGGTGACTGTCGGTCATGATGTTCATGCATTCATCGACGCTCTTGTGGGTGTCGACGGTTATCACCGGAGAGCTCATCACCTCATGGACTTTTGTGGTGACCGACGATAGTCCCTTAAGCATGATTTTGCGTGCGTAATCACGTTCACTGATGATGCCTACCACCGCGCCATCCTGGACGACCGGCAAGGCCCCGACGTTTTTCTCCGACATCCGGACCAGTGCTTCAAACACGGTATGGTCATGTTTGATGGTATGGACGTCCTGGTTTTTCTGGTCCTTGGCTTTGAGCAGTTGTGCAACGGTTTTCATGACGGCCACTCCGGTGTTGTTGTTAGGTAGTCGAGCTCCCCTACAGAATCCTAGACGGCCCGCGCCGGAGCAAGGACCAAAGCGGCGTTAAAACCGTCGAAAAACGTCATCCGCTGGATTTTTTCAGTGTTTACCCGGCATTTGTCGGCTTTTTAGCTCGCTTGGGGCTGGCGGTTGTCTTGCGTGGCGCGCTCTTGCGTTTCTTTTTCCACGGCGCGGCGCCTTGACCCGCCGGGCTGGCCGGGCCGGTGATGGTCATGCGCATACCATTGCAGCGCGCCACTTGCTTGCTCATCCAGGCTGCTTGTTTGGCGACGAATTCCTCCAGGCTCATCTCGCCGCTTTGCACCATATCCAGGGCCTGCTCCCAGATTGCGGTGGTGCCCGGATCTGCGATGGCACGTGGCACCGCGTCAATCAGGCTGAATGCCGCCGGGGTAGCCGACAGCGACTTGCCATTCTTCACCAGGTAACCACGGTCCAGCAGCCCCTGGATAATCCCGGCGCGGGTGGCTTCGGTGCCAATACCGGTAGTGTCCTTGAGCTTTTGCTTGAGCAGCGGGTCCTCCACCAGCTTGGCGACGTTTTTCATTGCCTTGATCAGGTCGCCTTCGGTAAAGGGCTTGGGCGGTTGGGTCCACAAGTCCTTGAGGTTGACCTTGGCCACCGCGTAATCCTGGCCCTGCACCAATGTCGGCAGCGCTTGGGGGACTGGCGCCTCACGCCCCTTGGCTGGCGCGAGCGCTTCGGGCAAGGCGCGTTTCCAGCCCGGTTCGATCACCACTTTGCCCACTGCGCGCAACGCTTGGCCGGCACATTCAAAATCCGCCTGGGTACGATCGTATTCATGGTTGGGCAGAAACTGCGCCAGGTAACGTGCGCGAATCAAGGTGTAGACCGCACGATGCTTGCCGGTGAGTTGCCCGACATCCTTGCCGGCGCCGGTAGGAATGATGCCGTGGTGGGCGCTCACCTTGGCGTCGTTCCAGGCCCGCGAGCGCCGCTGGGCATCGATATGCGGCATCAACTCGTCCACCGCTGCATCGGCGCGCCCCAGTGCCGCAAGGATCTTCGGTGCTTCACTGTGCTGACTCACCGGCAGGTAGCCGCAATCGCTGCGCGGATAAGTGATGACTTTGTGCGTCTCATACAGTGACTGAGCGATATCCAGGGTTTCCTGCGCGCCGAGCCCGAGTTTCTTGGAGCAGATTTCCTGCAGGGTGCCGAGGTCGAAGGGCAGGGGTGCCACTTCGCGCATGCGCTCGGTACGCAACTTCACCAACCGTGCGGTGGCGGCATTGCGCATGGCATCAGCCGCGTCCCGCGCCAGTTGCGGGTTGAGGCAGCGGCCGTGGTCATCACAGGCGTCCTCGGCCGCGCGCCATTGGGCGGTGAAGGTCATGCGCTCATGGTGCAGGTCGACATCGATGGCCCAATAAGCCACCGGCACGAAGTCAGCGATGCTGCGGTCGCGGTCCACCACCAGGCGCAAGGTCGGTGTTTGCACGCGGCCAACTGGCAGCACGCCTTGATAACCCGACTGGCGCCCAAGCAATGTAAACAGACGGCTCATGTTCATGCCGATCAGCCAGTCGGCGCGGGAACGGCCCAGGGCCGAGTGATACAGGCTGAAAGTCTCGGCGCCTGGCTTGAGTGCCGCCAGGGCCTTGCGAATGGAGGCATCATCCAGCGCCGACAGCCACAGCCGCTGGATCGGCCCGCGATAGCGGCAATGCTCCACCAGCTCGCGCGCAATCATCTCGCCTTCACGGTCGGCGTCGGTCGCAATTACCAACTCCTGCGCTTCCCCCAGTAGACGCTTGACCGCCTTGAATTGGCTGGCGGTCTTGGGCTTGACCCGCATCTTCCATTTTTCCGGGACGATCGGCAGGTCGGCCAGCACCCAGCGCTTGTACTTGGCGTCGTAGGCATCCGGCGGGGCGGTTTCCAGAAGGTGGCCGATGCACCAGGTGACGGTGACCCCATTGCCCAGCCAGCACCCATCGCCGCGCCGGCTGGCGCCGAGCACAGCCGCAATATCCTTGGCCTGGGAGGGTTTTTCACAGAGGTACAGCCGCATGGTCGTCACATCAGATCGGGTTGATGCTGTGCAGGATGCTTAGTCAGCGGCGTTCAGGCAACCATTATCTGTATGGATGTACAGCAAATTGTGTGGGCAGCACAAAACAAATGTGGGCTTGCTCGCGAAGACGGTGGATCAGTCAATTCAACTGTGACTGATCCACCGCATTCGCGAGCAAGCCCGCTCCCACAGGGGATCTTCGGCGTGTTGTAGATCAGTTGTTATCGATATCCACGTGCCGCGTTTCCTTGAGGCAGATCATCCCCACAATCAGGCTCACCCCGGTCACCACCACCGGGTACCACAGGCCGTAGAAGATATCGCCGGTGTACACCACCAGGGCAAACGACACGGTCGGCAGGAACCCGCCAAACCAGCCGTTACCGATGTGGTAGGGCAGCGACATCGAGGTGTAGCGGATACGCGTCGGGAACAGTTCCACCATCAGCGCTGCCAGCGGGCCGTAGCACATGGCGGCGATCAGGATCAGCGCCACGATCAGCACCACCACCATGGTCTTGTTGACCTGGGCCACATCCGCCGAAGACGGGTAGCCGGCCAGGGTCACGGCGCCACGCAGGGCTTTTTCGTCAAACCCGTCGATACGCACGTCACCCACGCTTACCTGCACCGGGCTGCCGGCAGGTGCCACGGCGCTGCTGTAGGGCAGGCCTTGCTTGACCAGGAAGGTCTTGACCTTGTCGCATGGGCTGTCAAATTTCGCCTTGCCCACCGGGTCGAACTGGAAGGTGCAGGTCGCCGGATCGGCCAGTACGGTGATCGGTGCCTGGCGACTGGCCTGGTCCATCGCCGGGTTGGTGTAGTGCGCCAGGCTCTTGAAGATCGGGAAGTACAGCACGGTGGCCAGCAGCAGGCCGAGCATCAGCACCGGCTTGCGGCCCACTTTGTCCGAGAGCCAGCCAAAGAAGATAAAGAACGGTGCGCCGATCACCACGCTGATGATCAACAGCATGTTGGCCAGGGCAGGGTCCATTTTCAGGAACTGCGTGAGGAAGAACAGCACATAGAATTGCGCCGCGTAGAAGGTCACCGCCTGGCCGCCGTTGATGCTGAACAGGGCGATCAGCACGATCTTGAGGTTCTCCCATTTGCCGAAGGACTCGCGGATCGGCGCCTTGCTGACCTTGCCTTCCTCTTTCATTTTCAGGAACGCCGGCGACTCATGCAGGCTCATGCGGATCCAAGTGGAAATACCCAGCAGCACAATGGAAAACAGGAACGGAATCCGCCAGCCCCACACTTCGAACTGGTCACCGGTAAAGTAACGGCAGGCCAGCACCACCAGCAGCGACAGCAGCAAGCCGATGGTCGCGGTGGATTGAATCCAACTGGTGTGGAAGCCACGTTTGCCGGCGGGTGCATGCTCGGCCACATAAGTCGCCGCGCCGCCGTATTCGCCGCCCAGTGCCAGGCCTTGCAGCATGCGCAGCACGATCAGAATGATCGGTGCCGCAATGCCAATGCTGGCGTAAGTCGGCAGCAGCCCGACGCAGAAGGTCGCCACGCCCATCAAAATAATGGTGACGAGGAAGGTATATTTACGCCCGATCATGTCGCCCAACCGGCCAAATACCAACGCACCAAACGGCCGCACCACAAAGCCGGCCGCAAAGGCCATCAAGGCAAAGATGAACGCCGTGGTGTCGTTGACCCCGGCAAAGAACTGCTTGCTGATCACCGCCGCCAGGGCGCCGTAGAGGAAAAAGTCATACCACTCGAACACCGTCCCAAGGGACGAGGCGAAGATGACTTTCTTTGAGTCGTTGCTGGTGCTGGCGGTGGTGACCGCCGAGCCCAGGGGTTGAGCACGTTCTGACATCGGGTAGCCCTCACAGTGATTATTTATTGTTGTTCCACTGTCGGCGCCAGTTTCAGCGCCGCTATTCAGATTGCATGAACCAGTTCTTTCTCCGGGGCGAGACTCCTTGTATTCGGCGAAAGGATCAGCTGAGCGGCCTTCTCCGCGATCATCAGCGTAGGTGAACAGGTGTTGCCGGACGTAATGCGCGGCATGATCGACGCATCGGCAATGCGCAATCCAGGCACGCCATGCACGCGCAGCTGGGCATCGACCACCGCGTCTTTATCGCTGCCCATGCGACAGGTGCCAACCGGGTGGAAGATAGTCGTGCCGATGCGCGCGGCGGCTTCGTGCAGTTCGTCCTCGGTTTGCAGTGAATCGCCCGGCAGGTATTCCACTGGCTTGAATTGGCTCAGGGCCGGGGCTGCGACGATGCGGCGCGTCAGGCGGATGGCATCGGCGGCCACGCGCAAATCTTGCGGATGGCTGAGGTAGTTAGGGCGGATCAGCGGTGCGTCCGCCGGGTTGGCCGAGCGAATGTCGATACGTCCGCGACTTTGCGGGCGCAGGTCGCAGACCGACGCGGTAAACGCCGGGAACGCGTGCAGCGGTTCGCCAAAGCGCTCAAGCGACAGCGGTTGCACATGGTATTCAAGGTTAGCCGAGGTTTGCTCCGGCCCCGAGCGGGCAAATGCGCCGAGCTGGCTGGGCGCCATCGACAGTGGGCCGCTGCGGTCGTACAGGTAGCGCAGGCCCATGCCCATCTTGCCCCATACGGTGCCAGCGATCTGGTTGAGGGTGCGGGCGTTTTCCAGCTTGTAGATCAGCCGTAATTGCAGGTGATCCTGCAGGTTACCGCCCACGCCCGGCAGTTCATGCAGCACGTCGATGCCCAGCGGCTTGAGCACGCTGGAAGGCCCTATTCCCGAGCGCTGCAAAATCCCCGGCGAGCCGACGGAGCCGGCGCACAGCACGATCTCTTTGCGCGCCTTCCAGCTCACCTGCTGGCCCTGCTGACGGCCCACCACCTGGGAGGCACGGCCGTTTTCCAGCAGCACGCGGTCCACTTCCACTTCGGTCAGCACGGTGAGATTGGGGCGCTGACGGATCGGCTTGAGAAATGCCTTGGCCGCGTTCCAGCGCACACCGGCCTTCTGGTTGACCTGGAAATAGCCGCAGCCTTCGTTGTCGCCCTGATTGAAGTCGCTGATCGGCGCGATGCCACTTTGCGCCGCCGCGTCACGGAAGGCGTCTAGGATCGGCCAGTGCAGGCGCTGTTGTTCGACTCGCCACTCGCCCCCATTGCTATGGAATTCGGAGCCACCGGCAAAATGATTTTCGCTCTGCTTGAACAACGGCAGCACGTCTTTCCAGGCCCAGCCGGCGTTGCCTTCTGCCGCCCAGCCGTCGTAATCCTGGGCCTGGCCGCGCATGTAGATCATGCCGTTGATCGATGAGCAGCCGCCCAGCACCTTGCCGCGTGGATAGCTCAGTGCACGGCCTTGCAGGCCTTCCTGGGCTTCGGTCTTGAAGCACCAGTCGGTGCGCGGGTTGCCGATGCAGAACAGGTAGCCGACGGGGATATGGATCCAGGGGTAATTGTCGCGGCCGCCGGCTTCAAGCAGCAGCACGCGGTGAGCGGGGTTGGCGGACAGACGATTGGCGAGCAGACAGCCCGCGGGGCCGGCGCCTACGACGATGTAATCGTATTCAGCAGTTGCAATGGGCATCTGAAGGTCTCGCTTGTTTTTCTTATTGGTTCCATCCTAGTTGTTAGTTTTCGTCTTAAAAATGTTAGTTTTTACCCAGCTGCTGTGCGTTTTTAAACAGCACGACCCAGGGGCACGGAATGGAGGCGTCATGTTCGATTGGAATGACCTGCGGTACTTTCTCGAGTTGCAGCGTAGCGGCCGCCTGCTCACCGCCGCGCAACGCCTGAAAACCACGCACGCTACTGTGGCCCGGCATATCGAGGCGATCGAGAAAAGCCTCGGCACCGCGCTGTTTGTGCAGCATGCCCAGGGCTACGAACTGACCCCTGCCGGCGAAGCCTTGCTCAAACACGCCGAAGCCATGGAAAACGTCGCGCTGCTGGCCGAGGACGAACTGACCCACTCCGCCGCGCCCTTGGGCAAGATCCGCCTGGGCGTCGCCGAAGGGTTGGGCGTGATGTTCCTGGCCAGCCGCATGGGCGGGCTGTTCGAACGCTACCCCGGGCTGGAAGTGGAGCTGGTGGCCGTGCCGCGCTTTGTCAGCATCCTCAACCGCGAGGCGGAAATCAGCATCCACCTTGAACGGCCCAGCGTCGATCAATTGGTCACGCGCAAACTCACCGACTACCGCCTGGCCCTCTACGCCAGCCGCGCCTACCTGGACCGTAACCCGCCGGTCGAAAAGCGCGAAGACCTCGCGGTGCATGCGTGGATCGATTACGTCGACGACCTGCTGTTCAGCCAGGAGCTGAAATTCCTCAGCAGCTTCTGCCGCAACCCCAAAGTGGTGTTCCACAGCACCAGCGTGATCGCCCAGCACCAGGCGGCACGCTCAGGGTTGGGCATTGCGGTGTTGCCGTGTTTCATGGCCTCGGCTGATCCGGAGCTGGTGGCGTTGCTGCCGGGGGAGGGGATTCAGCGCAGCTACTGGATCAGTTCGCGGCGGGAGTTGCACAAGTCAGTGCGGCTGCGGGTGTTGTGGGATTACGTGGTGGAGTTGTGCGCGCGGGAGCAGGGGTTACTCCTCGGTGAATCCAGCTGAAACCGGATTAACTAGGCGGGAGAGGCAAGCCAGCTCCCACATTGGATCTACGGTATTTCTGAAACCAAGTCAGGCGCGCAATTCGAACTCCGCGCTGCCCAACCGCTCTCCATTCACCAACACGTGCACGCTATGCCTGCCGGGGTAATGCCTGCGCGTGGTCAGCTCGCGGATATGTTGCTCGCGCCGGATGCTGAGATGTTCCCCCGCGTCGAGAGTAAACGCCTTGAGCTTGAACACCTTTGCCGCGCTGTGCCCGGCACTTTTCACATAGTCGATGGCGTAATCCACCACCAGTTTTTGCGCAGTGTCGGCGGTAGATTCCAGGCTGAAGGACAACTCGATCCGTTCCCCCAGGTTGATCACCGCCGGCGTCACCTTAAGGTCATGGATCGTCACCTCGGCCCTGGCCCCGGCGCCCATGATCGTCAGCGCCCGGGTATTGCCTTGCTTGATCAGGCTGCGCAAGGCGTGGCGGGCGATCCAGGCGGTGTGCGGGTTGTCCAGGTTCCAGCCCTCGATCAGGCTGAGCACCCACTCCGGGTGGTCCTTGGTGATGTCGTTGAGGTGGTTGGCCACGGACTTGCGCACATAAAGGCTGCCGTCAGCCTTGAGGTTGTCGAGGATGGACGCGCACAGTTCGGGGTTCGCCTGGACTTCGGCCAGGCGGAACGACCACGGCAGACGCGGCCGCGAGCCTTCGCTGGCGAGGCGGCGCACGTGTTCGTTGTCATCCAGCGACCATGCCTGCATCACCGCCAACGTGCGTTGGAAGTCATCCAGCAGGAAGTGGCGGATGGCGAATTCGGCGGAGCCAAAGGTGGTGAAGTATTTGAGTGCAGCCATGGAGCGCTTGAAGTCATCCCGCCCGTAATTCGCCACGAAGTGCGGCAGGAACAGGCTGACGAACGCGCTGTTCAGGCGCGGGGCGAGGGCGTAAAGCAGCTTGAGGGTTTGCGCATAATCCAGCGGGATCACTGCATGCAGGCTCTCGCTGACCCGCGCCATGCGCTGCATCACCGACAACTCCGTCAGCCCGGACTTGGCGTGCTGGAGGAAGCCCTTGGCGTCGAACGCCGGGTACACCGCCGTCATTTCCGTGGCGATGTGGTGCAGGCGTTCGAGGTTGAAGATTTCCTTGAGCGCCGGGGCGCTTTGTTCGGTCATCGGTGATTCCATGCAGGTGTATGGGCAGATTCAGAGAAACCAGCGGTATTCCCGCGCAGGGATCTCCTGCTGGAAAGCCAAGTGGTCCTGGCGTTTGTTCTCGCAGTACACGTCGATAAATTCGGCGCCCAGCTTATCGCGCAATACCGGTTGATGCTGCATGGCGCGCACGGCGTCGAGCATTTCCACGGGGAAGTCGGTGCCGCTGTTGCGGTCCTCGTTCAATGGGGCGATGGGTTCGCGCTTGGCTTCCAGGCCGTGCTCCAAGCCCACCAAAATCGCCGCCAGCACCAGGTACGGGTTGGCATCCGCACTGGCCAGGCGGTGCTCAATGCGCAGGTTGCGCGGGTCGGACTCGGGAATGCGCACGCACGCATCACGGTCTTCAAAGCCCCAACTGGCGCGCGTTGCCGCGTTGACCGCGCCGCCCAGGCGGCGAAAGGCGTTGTGGTTGGGCGAAAAGATCGGCATGCAGTGCGGCAGCAATTCCAGGCAACCCGCCACGGCGTGGCGCAGCGGTTGTTGCTGGTGCGCCGCCAGCAAATTATTGCCCGCGCCGTCATACAGGCTGACATGCACGTGCATGCCGCTACCGGGGAATTGAAGATAGGGTTTGGCCATGAAGCTCGCACGGTAACCGTGCTTGAGCGCTACGCCGCGGGTGCTGCGACAGAACAGGGCGGCCCAGTCGGCGGCGCGCATACCGTCGTCGAGGTGACCGAAGTTGATTTCGAACTGGCCGGGGCCGATTTCGGCGGTGATCACTGTGATGTCGATGCCTTGGTCCTTGGCGGATTGCGCCATGTCGTCGAGCACTTCGCTGAAGCGTGACAGCCGTTCGATATGCAGGTTGGGTTGGTCGTCAGGGTCATCACTCAGTGGGTCGCGGGCGCATTGCGGCAGGCCATTGTCGAGTTTCTTATCGAACAGGTAGAACTCCAACTCGAACGCTACCACCGGGTGAATGCCCTTGTCTTGCAGGCGTTCCAGCACCCTCGCCAGCACTTCACGGGGTTCGAATTCGATGGGGGCTTCGGTGCCGTCTGAGGTGATCAGCATCTGGCCCAGCGGCTGCGACTCCCAGCTCACCGGCTTGAGCGTGCCCGGCACCAGACGGCGGTTGGCATCCGGGTCGCCGTCGTTGAAGCAATAGTCACCAATCTTGAACAGCCCTCCCTGAACCCCCAGCAGCACGGCGTTCTGCGGCAGCTTCAGCGGGCTGCCGGCGGCGACTTTTTCCAGCATCTCGATGGGGTAACGCTTGCCGTAGAAGTGCCCTGGAATGTCCAAGGCGATCAGGTCTACGTACCGCACGTCGGGATGGTTTTGGCGAAAGGTCCGTACTTCGGCCAGTAACGTGGTGGCATGGCTTTTCACGGGTGCAGCTCCTAGTTGTAAACCCACAACACGCGGGCGGGCAGGTCGGTCAGATTGGCGTAGCGGCAATGGGCGAAGCTGGCCAGGTGGAAGCTGTCGCCGGGGCCGAGGGTGACCGGATCGGTCTCACCTTCGACCCACAGCGTCAATTCGCCCTCCAGTACAAAACCCGCCTGCTCGGCGCGGTCGCTCATGGTTTGTTCACCGCTGTTGGCGCCGGGAGCCAACAGACTGTCGAGCATCGAAAAGGCGCCATTCATGCTTGGCGAGACGAGGATGTCGGTGATGCCATTGGCGTAATACACCGTGCGCCGCTCGTTGGGCCGGGTGATCCAGTCCACCGCCTTGGGTTTAGGTTGGCTGTAGAAGTACGTGGTGGGGACGTCGAGGGCATGGCTGATGGCGGTCAAATCGGCCACGGTCGGGCGTGACAGACCGCGTTCGACCTGGGACAGGAAACCCACGGAACGCTCGATTTTTTGCGCGAGCTGGGCGAGGGTGAGCTTCTTGTGCTTGCGCAGGTCGTGGATCAGTGCGGCCAGGGTGGCGAGTTCTTCTTGTGGAGTCATGAAATTTATTTCGATAAATTTCATGAAAAATTACAGGATTTATTTCATGGAGGCAATGAAATGGATTTAGGCGCGCACTTGTTTGAGCTTGAACAGGAGCTACAGCAAACGGCTACCCGTTCGAATGCGGCCCGGTTGGCGCAGCTGTTGGCGGATGATTTTGTTGAGTTTGGTGCCAGTGGAAATGTATGGGGCAGTAAGGCAGAGGTGATTTCCGGACTGCAGGATGAGGTGTTTTCTGCGCGCCGTATAACTGATTTCACGGTGAAAAGGCTGACTGAAGGTGTGGCTCTTGTGACCTATCGCTCTCATCGGGACGCAGGTGGGGCTTCGCTGCGCAGCTCGGTATGGCGAGTAGAAGAAGGGCAGTGGCGGATGGTGTTCCATCAAGGCACACCTGTGGCAGTTGCCTAGCTCACTCCGAGGCAAGGCTTGATTGAATGATCAGACGCGCCAGCGGTCCGAACCTGGGTAAGCGCCATTAATTGAAGGAGCACCCATGAAGTCCAAGTCCCTAATCGCCTGCCTGTTGGTTGCCGCCAGCCTGTCCACCGCCAGCTTTGTCGTGCAAGCCGGTGATACCCCCCAGGAAACCGTGCAGCCTTCGACTATCAACGCCCGTGACTTGAAAGAGGGCGACCGCGCGCCGGATATGTTGATGCGCAAGGAATCAGCCGTCAGCGACTGGAAAAAACACGGCCTCAAGCAGCCTGAAGAAGACAGCCAGTGGGCGCGGGTGGGCGATAAATTCGTCCTGCTCAAGACCACCAACGGCACCATCCTTGAGATCACTCCCGTCAAGAAATGACCTTGCATTTTTGCCCTGTTCCTGAGTTAAGGTAGCCGGCCGTAATGGCCGCGTTACCTTCCAGGAAAGAGAGCAGGATGCTTGCCACAATAAGAAATTACCCCCGCACCGTTAACCTGTTGCTGTCCGCCACGTTGATGCTCACGTTGGCCAAGGCGATCACATTTCCGTACCTGGTGATCTACCTCACCAGCCACTTTGCCCTCGATATCACTCAGGTCGGCCTGGTGATCGGCAGTTCGCTGATTGTCGGCTCGCTGCTCAGTGTGTATGGCGGCTTCCTGGTCGACCGTATCAACAGCTACCGACTGTTGCTCGGCATGAGCGTGCTGTTTGTACTGGGCTTTATCGGCACGCTGCTCGCGCAGGATATCTGGACGTTCTACAGCTGCCTGATCCTGATCAACCTGGCTTACGCGGTGATCGATATTGCGGTCAAAGCCGGTTTTGCCAGCTTGTTGCCCGAAGAGGCACGCAGCGAAGTGTTTTCCATCAAGTACACCCTGACCAATATCGGTTATGCCGTAGGGCCTTTTTTCGGGGCGATGATTGCCAAGCTGGACATCAGCTTGCCGTTTATCCTTTCGGCGCTATTGGGGGTAGGGTTTTTCCTGCTGTATTGGCGTTGGGGTGACCGTACGCTGGCGACCGTCGATGCCACGCAAAAGCCGGTGCCCTTTCTTGCCGTTGGCCGCGTGCTGTTGCGCGATCGTCGCCTGGTCTGCTTCACCGTTGGCGGCGTGCTCAGTGCCGTGGTATTTGGTCAGTTCACCGCATGGCTGTCACAATATTTGGTCACCACCACCACCGCCGAATACACCTACACCGTGGTCAGCGCCGTGCTGACCACCAACGCCGTGTTGGTGATTGCCCTGCAGTATGTGATTGGTCGGCGCATCTCGCATCGCTACTTGGGCCAGTGGCTGATCGCAGGACTGGGCATGTTCATGCTGGGGATCATTGGTTTTGCGCTGTCCACCAGCGTGCTGTGGTGGGTATTGGCAATGGCGGTGTTCACGGTGGGGGAGATCATCGTGTTTCCGGCCGAGTACATGTTTATCGACCGCATCGCTCCGGACCACCTGCGCGGCATGTACTACGGGGCGCAGAACCTGTCCAATCTGGGGGCCGCCCTGGGGCCGGTGTTGTGTGGGCTGGTGCTGGCCAGCCTGCCGGCCCACTACATGTTTTACATGCTGGGGGCGTTTATCGTTGGGGGCGGGGTGTTCTATTTCATTGGTGCGTCGCTGAAGGCAAGTCATCCAGCGTGAGCTTGCCGACGGTGTTGCATTGCAGTTCGTAACGCAGCTCTTCCACCATTTTTTCAACTTCTTGCGGGGTCTGCAGCCGGTTCGTGCTGATCCCGGTGACGACCAGATCAACCCGGCCGGTCTCCGCGTCGTAGACCTTGAGGGTCAGCGAAGCGTCCCGGCACAGGGTGAATTCGCACGTCAGTGGCGACAGACCTTCTTCGATGCAATTGCGCAGTTGAGAGAGGGTAAACATGGGGGTTCCTTCAGGGTGTAAATGCGGTGGCACACGATCAAAGCCTTGTGCCCACGCCCTGAAGGTTAGGGTTTACTTGCCCGCGTCATAAGTTGAATTCGCACTAGCCGCACTAGTGCATTTGCACCGCGTTCACTTGTTCTTGAGCCGCAACTCGCCGGCAAACAGTCCGCGTTCGCGGGCCCAAACGATCGCTGCACTACGACTATGCACCCCCAGCTTGGAGTACACCGTGGCCACATGGTTACGCACCGTGTTGGGCGCCAGTTTGAGGCGCGAGGCAATTTCCTTGTCAGCCAGCCCTTCGCAGATCAACCCCAAAACATCCCGTTCGCGGGCCGTGAGGTCGGTGAACGCGACATTCGGCAGGTTCGGGCTGTTGACGCTTTTGGCGTTCGCCAGTTTCTCGATCAGTGTCTGGCTGAACCATGAAGCGTCTTGCATGACTTCCTCGATGGCGGCCACCAGTTCCAGCTCCGAGCGCTTGCGTTCGGTGATGTTCATCAGCACCAGCAGGTAGCAGGGCACATCCTGAATGATCACGGTGTCCGCGGACACGACACAGTCGATAACCTCATCGCCTTTCTTGCGCACCTTCAAATCCTGGCCGTCAAAGCTTCCGGCTTTTTCCAGGGTGGTGAACAACAGGGCGCCAGCCGGTGCGCTGTCGATAAAGCCAATTTCTTCGATGGCCTTGCCGATCAATTCTTCGCTGGTGTACCCCGTGATCGTCATGAACGCCTCATTCACATCCACCACTTGACGGTTCGCGGCGCTGCAGACCAACGTCGGCACCGGGGTCAGGCGAAATGATTTGGCAAACCGTTCTTCACTCTGGCGCAGCGCGGTTTCGGCCTTGCGCCGAGGCTCCAGGTCCGTGAAGGAGAACAGCATGCAGGCCTCTTCGTTCATGTCCAGCGGCTGGCCGGCGACGATCACCAGTTTGCTGCCGCCTTCGGGCAATCTCAGTTCGGCCTGCATCTGCGGTATGGTCGCGCCATCGCCCAGGCGCTGGATCGCCAGGTCCTTGCGCTCGGCCTGCTCCAGCACGTCCAGCTCATAGACGGACTTGCCGATGACTTGGTCGCGGTTGTAACCGGTCATCTCCAGAAAGCCTTGGTTGACCTTGATATAGCGCAAGTCGCTCAGACGGCAGATCACCGCAGGCGCCGGGTTGGCATTGAAGGTTTTCTCGAAGCGCTGCTCGGCACTGGCCCATTCGGTGGCGTCGCTGAGGATCAGTACCAGCAGCTCCGGTTCGCCACGCGAGTCGGTGATCACCAGACTGCGCAGGCGGTGCACCCAGGTTTTGTCCGAATCGGCGTTTGGAATCACCTCCACCACGACGTCGCTGAATTCGTCGCCAGCAGCAGCACGGGCCAGGGGATAGTTTTCCAGCGTCAGTGGGTGATTGTTGCGATAGCGCAGCGTGAAGCGCTCGGCATACTCCTGCGCATTCGCGCCTAGCCCCATCACGTCGCCCACGCCGTGCATGTTCAGTGCGGCTTCGTTGGCCCACAGGATGGTCTGGTCGACCTCGGCGAGAATGATCCCATCGGATAGTCCGGAAATGATCTGCTGCAGTTGGCGGCGGTTGGTTTCTTTGGCGAGGACGTCCTGGCTCATGATTTCTCCGGATAAAAGCGTATAAAAACTCCGACATCCACGCTTCAGGATAGTGCAGAGAATGTGAGGGGGCCCAAGTGCGAATGCATCAGGCGATCTGGTGCATTTGCGCCACGACCGAACGGATGTCGTTTCGCCACACTCCCACTCAACAAGGCACATTGCCTTGCTCCCATAACTTGTGAAGGACCTCTGTATGACCACTGTCTATGAAACCAATCGCTCGCTGTTTCGCGTGTCCTGGAGCTCGGTATTGGCCGGTAGTGCAATTGCCCTGGTGACCTACCTGGTCCTCAGCGTGCTCGGCACTGCCATTGGCGCCAGTGCAGTTGAACCAATGGAAGCGGGCAACCCATTGAGCGGTTTCGGCACGGGCGCGGGCATCTGGCTGTTTGTCTCCACCCTTGTAGCGATCGGCGTCGGCGCCTTTGTCGCCGGCCGTACTGCACCGGATCGCGGTGGCCTGCACGGCGTGTTGACCTGGACCGTCACCACCTTGCTCACCACTTGGCTACTCGCGGGTCTGGCTGCCAGTGTGGTTGGCACCGCCGGCAACATGGTGGGTAAAGGCTTGTCGGCTGCCGGTAGCGGTATTGCCGCGGCGGCGCCTGGCATTGGCGACAGCGTCAAGCAGCAACTGAACGAACAAGGTATTCAACTGGACTGGAACAGCCTGCAGGGCGAACTCGATACGTTGCTCAAGCAGAGCGGAAAACCAGAATTGGACCCTGCGAACGTCGAGCAAAAAGCTGACCAAGCCAGCGCTGATGGCAAGCAAGCCGCGACGGATGCAGCGACCAATCCCGCACAGGCTGGCGACCAGTTGAAGCAGTGGTTTGAACGCGTGAAAGCGTCCGGTGAACCTGCGCTGAACGCGGCGGATAAAGAAGCACTGGTCAACATCGTGGCGGCGCGTACCGGCAAGAGCAAGGAAGAGGCCACGCAGATCGTCGATAACTACGCCCAGGCTTATCAGCAAGCCATGCAGAAGGTCGAAGAGCTGAAGCAACAGGCTGAACAGAAAGCCCGTGAAGCGTCTGAAGTGGCTGCCAAGCAGATTTCCCGTGCGGCCTGGAGCGCCTTGGCGATGCTGCTGTTGGGTGCGGCGCTGAGCTTCTTTGTGGGGCGTATGGCGCTGACTAATCGTCGTGTGCCGTTGGCCTGACTTCTTGTGATGAGGGTGGTGAGAGGGGGACCTCTCACCACGCTTTTGCTAAACCACTAACCCTCCCACGACTGGCACGATGATCAGCGTACTCAACGCCATAGAAAGCACGTTACCGATGTAGGGGTGGAAGTGAGCCGGCAACTTTCCCGCGATGGCGCACGCTAAAGGCGGAGCAATCAATGCACCGAGCAGCGCACTTGAACCCATCACCATCCAACTTCCTCCATGGGTCAACACGGCAGCCGGTACCACTGACACCAAGGGAACATAGGTGGGATACCATCCTCGCTTGATCCACTCATGTCGCCAGATGACCACGCCCAGCGCAGACGTCAATGCTTGCGCGCCTATCAGGTGCAATATGAGGCCTGAGCCGTACGCCGGGCTCACGGGATTCAGGGCGTACGCCAATAGGACTCCCGCCAACAGACCCAGACTGGCTAGCTCGTTGCCGAAAAAAGGGGCTTCGGAGAAATCTGCCAGCACCCGGCGCAGGCTCCAAGTCACGCCATAAGTGGGAAGAGCGGCAGGCTTCGGTTTGGCCGGTGGGGTAAAGTCCGAGCGCACCATAGAGGGCATCCAACGACATAGCATAAACGCGATCACGCTACCGATAGCCATGCCCATCACGTTGCCAATCACCGCCGGCAACCCCAGCGGCACGCAGACGACGTTGACGATCAACAGGCACATCGGCGTAACCAGCACTGCGCCAAGTGCTGCGCCAGTGAGGGTGACCTTCCACCCGCCGCCAAACATCAGCACCATGGCTGCCGGCAACGAGACGAACGCCGCGAACGTCGGTTGCCATGTCTCAGCGGTGACAGCCCATCCCCACAGCAAGTTGCTGAGTAGCAGGCCGAGCAACGAGCTGGTTATCAGCCAAGGCCATAATCCGGTCCCATAGGAAATGGAGAAACCTTGCCAGGCCTTCCCCTTCCGGCTGGCCCACCAGGCCAGGTAGGCACCTCCCAGCAGGCCGAGCGACGCCAGTTCATGTTTGTAGAAAGCGACCTCGCTGATATCGCCAAGTACCCAGCGCAGCCAGGCAACGGGGTGTGGAAGGCTTTGCACCATATCGGTGTAGCCAGGCCAGGGCTCGGTGAACGCTAACCACACAATGATCAGAGCGCTGGTCAGCGCAATCACAACAACAGTCCTGTCAATGTTGGGCCAGGGGGTTCGTGGTTTTTCTAAGAGGTTACCCATAGTCAACCCTCCAATCAGCGCGGCAGGGCAGGGTGTTGGGCGTAACCGAGCATTTGATCGTAGAGATCATTGCGTCGATCGCGTTGCAGGTCGTTGAGGCTGTTCCAGATCGGTGCACTGCGGGCGCTGGTGATATCAATGTCGGCGAACAAAATCTCCTGGCGATTGGCCGAAGCGACAGCGCCAATCGGCCAGCCATTGGTTCCGGCAATCAATGAGCATCCGAGGTAACGGGCGTTTCGCTCCTCGCCAATGCGGCTGGCGGCAGCGATAAACACGTTGTTGACGTGGGCGGCGGTCATCGTCAGGTATGACGCCATGCATTTGCCCGCTTCATCGAATAGCGGCGGTGGTGTCCACACCCAGTTGTTCAGGCTACAAATAATATCTGCGCCTTGTTGGCTGAGAATGCGTGGCACCTCCGGGAACCAGATGTCCCAGCAAATCAGCAAGCCAATACGGCCGATCGGCGTTTCAAATACCGGAAAGCCTGTATCGCCGGGGGTGAACCAAAGCTTTTCCAGGTTCCACAAATGCGCTTTGCGGTATTTTCCGATGTAGCCTTCGGGCCCTAACAGCACGGCCGTATTGAATAGCTGCATACCGTCTATTTCACACAGGCCTGCTACCAGATACACCTGGTGCCTGCAGGCAAACTCTATCCACGCTTGCACGCTGGTACCGTCTGGCACTCGCTCTGCGTGATCAAAAGCATCCTGGCGGCTGCTGAAGAAATACCCGCAATTGGTGAGCTCGGGCAACACGATCAGGTTGGCTCCGCCGCTCGCGGCTTCGGCCGCCAGTGCGAGGCTCTGACTCAGGTTATTGGCGCGGTTGGCCATGCCGACCTGTGGATCAAGTTGAATGACCGCTACGCGTGCAGGGCTTACTGGTTCGCTCATTGAGGTGACCTCTTATTGTTATACAACCGGAAGATGGTTGGATGTTTATAAGAGGCGACAATATGTTTAATTAAAAGTCAGACGGTTCTCGTTGCTACGTAGTCTATTTCCTTTATTGCTCGGTTTTGTATTCTGGGTAGTCCTGCATATCAAAGCCGCCGTTGAAGTTGGCGCGTGTTTTATTGCAGATGTTTATCACTGTGTCGACGGCGCCTCTGAAGCAAGGCTCAGTCCAGCCAGCATCAACGGAAAACGACTCGCCGCAGAGATAAAGTCCCGACTTATGAGAGAAGTCCCTGTTGTATTTCATTAAGGACACCGCGTGGTAGTAGGTGCCTGCGCGATAGAGCTTTGCACAACCCAGCGAGTGTTTGTCGTTCATCCAGCGTTGAACGACTGCCTGTTTACGGCCTATATACGGTGAGATTTTTTCTTTGATGTTTGTGGACTTCAAGAGGATTCGGTCTAGCTCCTTTATGCATTTATCGACCAGTTGTTCGTCGTCAAATACCGATAGCTTGGTAGCGTCGTCTTCCCACGTGTAGCTGAGCAGGATGCAGTCATAGGTATTATTATTGTGGTAGCGGTAGGTATATACATCATGTAGCCAGCTGTCCGTAATGATCGCTTGAGGTATGTTTTTGTTATCTGAAAGAAACGACTTTTTCAGTGGGGCGTAGACTTTGCAGCTGGTTTCCCAGTGGGCGGTTTTATAGGCTTCTATAATGTCGAATGGGAGTGTTTTCTGGTTGAAGTTTTCAATTGGTATTTGTGTCTCGATCAGCCAGGAGGGGAGTGTCATTACGACAGAGTCACAATCGATAAATACGTTTTCCGTTTGATCTTTTTGTGTGGCGTTCCAGCTGTAATACACGCGTATTTTTCCGTCCTTGAGTTTTTTTAGTTTTGTCACTGCACTGCGGGTCAGTAAACCGGATGGGCTCTTTAAAAGGTGTTCGTACAAAGATTCATCAGTCTCGTCGGGCTTTATGAATAGCAGCGATTCCGCCAGCGATCCAAGGCCAATATAGTGTGGTTTGTTAAATTTAAGCCCTCTGGAGTCCAGGGTCTCTTTAGCATCCAGGTACGGTGCGTCCATGGGGGTACCGTCTGCGTCAACCCGACCGTGAATCAACTGCAGATGACTGCTGAATCCAAATATCGCCGTGCGCAGAGGGTAAAGCGCGCATACGTCATAGAAGGCGCCCCAACTACCATCACCAATTCCGATGGCGTAGAAAACCGCAGATTCCTGGGCACTCATACCCAGGCCGCCAAAGTTTCCAGGATCACTGTGGTGCCACGTATCAATACTTGGCAGCTTGACCAGGTCCCGAAAGGACATACCTTCGTATTTTCTTACTATCGATGCCCACATGTCCTCCCAGCGTTCGGAGCCGTAATATTCGGAGACGCACAGCGTCATACGCTCGGCAAATGTCTTCCATTTCGCGAAAACGTTACCCAGCGTTTGCCCTGGCGGGGCTGTTTTTCCATCGGCGTTTTTCCATATCAGTAGGGTGGGTTCACTGCTGTTATCTATGCTCCCTTCTCTTAGGAATATACCGGTTGAGCGGACTGCCGGGCTGCCCGGGTTTGGAAAGTCTGAATGGCGCAAATCGAATTCGTTAGCGTAATAGGCCATCAGTGAACGACCGTCTTTGGGCGGCTCATTTGTCTTGTTGAAGAACGGCATCCTCATTGCACCCATCTCGAAAGGGGGCCTGCCTGGCGTGTTGGTGTGATTGCTCCCAAGGGCGGTAAGGTGTCGGCCGCCAATACGCTTGGATTTTTCAAGTAAGGTAATGTTTGTGAACCCGCACCTGTAAAGCTCGCGCGCAGTCGTCAGGCCGGTAATGCCAGCGCCAATAACGCAGATTTTATGATCGGGTTCAGTGGCGTGGGCAATCCCGTTTACCTGTTCAACCAACGCGCGATAGTCAAAGCACAGGTCGGGTGGATTGGGGAATGTTGCCCTCCATTTGTTCTCGGTAGAGCGCTTTTCTCGATGCTGCCGCTGGGCAATGTCTGCGGGGTAGTTGAAGCCGGAACCGATGGTCATTCTGATATTCCCTATTCAGAGTAATGAACGCTTCATAGGTTGAGCGTTGGCACTGGACGCGAGAAATAGTCTGAAGGTGTTTTTGGGGGAGGGAGCGTCGTGTTTTTTTGTAAGTGCATTTCAAGCAGCAAGCGCAGAGAGAACCCTCTCCCCCTGAAAGGCGCTGCGGCGTGTCGCAACTATCAGTGTTGCGTTTGAAGCTTGCCAAACCCGTTTGATTCTGGGAAAAACGCCATCCTTTGCGTCCTAATGAGACCCCCCATGAGCCACGACGAACTCCAGATCACCGACATCCGCCTCGGCACCGGCAAAGCCGTGGTCAAGGGCGCGTTGATTAACACCCAATACACCGGCACCCTGGAGGACGGCACGGTATTCGATTCGTCCTGGGAGCGCGGCAAGCCGTTCCAGTGTGTGATCGGCACCGGGCGGGTGATCAAGGGCTGGGACCAGGGTTTGATGGGTATGCAGGTGGGCGGTGTTCGCACCTTGTTCGTGCCGGCGCATCTGGCGTATGGCGAACGGTCGATGGGCGCGCATATCAAGCCCAACAGCAACCTGCGTTTTGAGATTGAGTTGTTGGAAGTGCTGACGCGAGATGATTGAGGGCGGATGAACATGGATGTTGATGAGCACGTGTTGCCCGCTTGCTCTGTTGCAGGTATTCGGGTGGTTGAGCTGTGCGCTAGCGACGAGGCCGATCTGCAACGGTTTTTCGAGCGAGCGCCGGATTATTTCATTGCGGTGAACGGCGAGCCGGCCACGCCGACTGAGGCGTGCGAGGAGTTGCACGGGCAACTGCCCACAGGATGGACCTGCCGCCGGATGTATTGGCTGGGTTATCGCGATGCTGACGACCGATTGGTCGCGGTGGTGAACATTGCCGCTGACTTGCTGGCGAGCGGGGTGTGGCATATCGGGCTGCTGCTGGTCGATTCGTGCCTGCATGGCACTGGCCTTGCGCAACGACTGCATGCGGACCTTGAAGTATGGGCTGCGAAGAAGGGCGCCCAATGGCTGCGGTTGACGGTGGTTATCGGCAATATCAAAGCCGAGCGTTTCTGGCCCAGGCTTGGGTATGTGCAGGTACGTACGCGGGAGGGCGTGACGATGGGACGGCAGGTGAACCGGGTGTCGATTCAGGTCAAGGCGCTGGCGGGTGGGGCGGTTGAGGATTACTTGAGGCGGGTGGCGAGGGATCGACCGGGTACGCCATAGCAACGGATGTACGCCAATCGGTGTGGGAGCTGGCTTGCCTGCGATGGCGGCCTTTCAGCATAGCCCCATTGCCTGACACTGCGCCATCGCAGGCAAGCCAGCTCCCACATTTGATCTTCAGCGTATCCGGGAAAACGGCTTTCCTGAACCCACCCTGAAGAATCTTCTCATTCCCCATCGGGAAACTTTCCTACGGTTTACTCTCCTGAAGTCGGGGCGTAAGCTTCGCGCGTTTTCATCAATAGCGGAGACCCTCAGTGGGTACTTGTTCGAGTGACAGTAGTCGGCCGGTTCTGGTAACCGGCACAGGCTTGGCAAGGTAACGCGCATTCTTCCGATGCCGTTGTCTCGCCAATAAAAGCGAGAAGCGGCATCCCGGCAGTAGCCAGTCCTGGCGCCTGCCCGAATCCCTCTCATCGACGCTGACCAGCACCTGACTCACCTCGGGATGCTACGGACGCGCCTGCCTTTACGGTGGGCGGGCCAAGCTGACTGTGCCTGTAAAATGGCGCGGGGCAGACGGCCGTACCTGCACGAGTGTTTCCTCGCGCAGGAGTAACACCATGAACTTCACGCTGCTCAAAGAGTTCTTCGCCGGCTTCCTGCGGACCCGGCATATTGCCCGGCATTTCCGCCGCCTGGCGATGCTCGAAACCGTGACCGACGCCAGTGTCAGCCGCGAAGTACCACCGACCCTGGCACAAACCCTGGTGGTCTCGGCCAACAACAGCGCCGTGCAATTGCTAGGCACGCTAGGCAGTCATTCCGAAGGTTTGAACACCCAAGAGGCCGATGCCCTGCGCGTGCAATACGGCTTCAACGAAGTCGAGCATGAGCAGCCGCTGCCCTGGTGGGTGCACCTGTGGCACTGCTACAAGAACCCGTTCAACCTCTTGCTGACCCTGTTGGCAGTCATCTCCTGGCTGACCGAAGACATGAAGGCCGCCACGGTGATTTTCTCCATGGTAGTGCTGTCGACGCTGCTGCGTTTCTGGCAGGAGGCCAAATCCAACAAGGCCGCCGATGCACTGAAGGCCATGGTGAGCAACACCGCCACGGTGCTGCGTCGCGATGAGGCCAAGCGCATCGAGTTACCGATCAAGCAGTTGGTGCCCGGCGACCTCATTGTGCTTTCGGCCGGCGACATGATCCCGGCCGACTGCCGTGTGCTCAGCGCAAAGGACCTGTTCGTCAGCCAAGCGGCGATGACCGGGGAATCGATGCCGGTGGAGAAGTTCGCCCAGCAGCAGGACGCCAACACCCGCAACCCGCTGGACCTGGAGAATATTCTGTTCATGGGCACCAACGTGGTGTCCGGCGCGGCGACGGCGGTGATCCTGACCACCGGTAACAGCACCTATTTCGGCGCGTTGGCCCAGCGTGTGACGGCCACCGACCGCGCGACCACGTCGTTCCAGCACGGCGTTAACAAAGTCAGCTGGTTGCTCATTCGGTTCATGTTCGTGATGGCGCCACTGGTGCTGTTCATCAACGGTTTCACCAAGGGTGACTGGACTGAGGCGCTGCTGTTTGCATTGTCGATTGCCGTGGGCCTCACCCCGGAAATGTTGCCGATGATCGTCACCTCCACCCTGGCCAAGGGCGCGGTGTTTCTGTCGCGCAAAAAGGTCATCGTCAAGCGCCTGGACGCGATCCAGAATTTCGGCGCCATGGATGTGCTGTGCACCGACAAGACCGGCACGCTGACCCAGGACAGGATTTTCCTGGCGCGCCATGTGGACGTGTGGGGCGAAGAGTCCGACGATGTGCTGGAAATGGCCTACCTCAACAGCTACTACCAGACGGGTCTGAAAAACCTGCTGGACGTGGCGGTGCTGGAGCACGTGGAGGTGCATCGCGAGCTGAAAGTCGGCACCGCGTTCCACAAGGTCGATGAGATCCCGTTCGATTTCAATCGTCGCCGCATGTCGGTGGTAGTGGCCGAGGAAGGCTTGCCGCACCTGTTAATTTGCAAGGGTGCCGTGGAGGAAATCCTCTCGGTGTGCAACAACGTGCGCCATGGCGACACCAACGAGGCGCTGACCGATGAACTGCTGGCACGTATTCGCCAGGTCACCGCTGCGTTCAACGAAGAAGGCTTGCGCGTGGTGGCCGTGGCCGCGCAACCGATGGCACCGGGGCGCGACACCTACAGCCTGGCGGATGAGCAAAACCTCACGCTGATCGGCTACGTGGCTTTCCTCGACCCACCGAAGGAAAGCACCGCACCCGCCCTCAAGGCGCTCAAAGCCCATGGCGTCGCGGTAAAAGTGCTGACCGGTGACAACGAGCTGGTCACCGCCAAAATCTGCCGCGAAGTGGGCCTGGAGCAACAAGGCCTGCTGATGGGCAACGACATCGAGGACATGACCGACGCCGAGCTGGCAGAGGCTGTGGAAACCACCAACGTGTTCGCCAAGCTGACGCCGAGCCACAAGGAGCGCATCGTGCGCCTGCTCAAGGCTAACGGACATGTGGTGGGCTTTATGGGCGATGGCATCAACGATGCGCCGGCGTTGCGTACCGCTGACATCGGTATTTCGGTGGACAGCGCGGTGGATATTGCCAAGGAAGCCGCCGACATCATCCTGCTGGAAAAGAGCCTGATGATCCTGGAGGAGGGCGTGCTGGAGGGGCGGCGTACCTTCGCCAACATGCTCAAGTACATCAAGATGACCGCCAGTTCCAACTTTGGCAACGTGTTCTCGGTGCTGGTGGCCAGTGCATTTATCCCGTTCCTGCCGATGCTGCCGATGCATTTGCTGGTGCAGAACCTGCTGTATGACATTTCGCAGATCGCGATTCCGTTCGATAACGTCGATGAAGAAATGCTCGCCAAGCCACAACGCTGGCAACCGGGCGATGTCGGCCGTTTCATGCTGTTTTTCGGGCCGATCAGTTCGATCTTTGACATCACCACGTTTGCACTCATGTGGTATGTCTTCGATGCCAACACCCCCGACCACCAGACCCTGTTCCAGTCCGGCTGGTTTGTGGTGGGGCTGCTGACCCAGACGCTGATCGTGCACATGATCCGCACCCCGAAAATCCCCTTCCTGCAAAGCCGTGCGGCGATGCCGTTGATGGTGATGACCGGCGTGATCATGGCCGTGGGGATTTTCCTGCCGATGGGACCGTTGGCGCATTACTTTAAATTGCAGGCGCTGCCATCGCTGTACTTTGTGTTCCTGCCCGTGATCCTGCTGGCGTACATGGCCCTGACCCAGGCGGTGAAGGGTTACTACATCCGTAAGTTTGGCTGGCAATAAACAGGGACGATTTCCTATGCAAGCAATCAATAATATCAACCTCAATTCCCTGATCGACACCCTGGTCAGCCTCACTGCGGCATTCATCCTCGGTGGCCTGATCGGTTTCGAACGTCAATACCGCCAGCGCACCGCAGGTCTGCGCACCAACGTGCTGGTGGCGGTGGGCGCGGCGATTTTCGTCGACATGGCCAACCGTCTCGGCGGTGCAGAAGGCGCGGTGCGCGTAGTGGCGTATGTCGTGTCGGGTATCGGCTTTCTCGGCGCCGGTGTGATCATGCGTGAAGAGGGCAATGTGCGCGGGCTCAACACCGCCGCCACGCTCTGGGCGTCGGCGGCGGTGGGGGCTTGCGCGGGTGCCGACCTGATCCTCGAAGCGCTGCTGGGCACGCTGTTCGTGCTGGCGGCCAACACCTTGCTGCGGCCGATCGTCAACAATATCAACCGCCAGCCGCTGGATGTGGTGTCGGCAGAGGTGACCAATATCTTGTATGTGATCGCCCGGCGTACCCAGCAGAAAGCCGTGCTGGCGTTGCTGGAGGCCGAGCTGGCGCGTTGCAATTACCCAGCCAGCGATGTTGACGTGCGCCCCTTTGGCACGGAGGAAGTAGAAATCGAAGCTACCCTGGCCGTGACATCGGTCGACGGTGACGAGTTGGACGCCCTGGTGGCAAGGATATCGATGTCGACTCTGGTGGTGCAGGCGTTCTGGAGTCCGAGTACCACCGAGTAATCTCCAGCTGTAGGGATTTATCCCGCGCAAAGTTGACTATGCTAGGAAAAGTCCCACAAGCAATCAGGACTATCCCTTCATTTGATAAGGCGCCACGTTGCTAAGGTTGCGCGCTTGCGCCTCAGGAACAAGGGCGCGGTTCGACGTGTTTACTGTGCTTTATCAAAAGGAGGGGGTCTGTACTGCCTGAAGTGTCATGCAGAGTAATCAGCACCGTTTGTCGGAACTGTTACTTTTCACAGGTAGATAGGTCCCGTGTGATATGTAAGCGTACCGATCCCTCGGGGAGTCTTATGAGCAAAGCTTTAATTGTGGATGATCACCCTTTCATACGCTCAACCGTGAAGTTTCTGTTGAAGCAGGAAGGCTTCGACAAAATATTTGAAGCAGGCAACGGTGCTGACGCCATGCAGATTGCGCGTGAGGAACGCCCCGATCTGGTCATCCTCGACTTGGCAATGCCCAAGCTCGGCGGCCTGGAGGTGATCAGCCGGATCAAGGCACTGGAACTGCCTTGCAAAATTCTGGTGCTGACTTCGTACTTGGCAGTGTTCTTCTCTACCCGCTGCATGCGCGCCGGAGCCATGGGCTTTGTTGCCAAGACGGGTGAACTCGACGAGTTGCAAAAGGCTATCAGGGCGATCAGGTCCGGTTACAGCTGCTTCCCCAGCGTGGCCACCAGTTCGGTGCGCCGTGATGATTTGCAGACCACCGAGCAAGAACTGGTGGACGCGCTGTCGGATCGCGAATTGACGGTATTGCAAAAACTGGCGCTGGGCCTGGGCAACAAGGAAATCGCTGAGGACATGTTGTTGAGCCACAAGACCATCAGCACCTATAAGACGCGACTCAAGGAGAAGCTGCGTATGTCCTCGGTGGTGCACCTGTCCAAGTTCGCCCAGCGCAATCATCTGATCTGAAATGACCATCTCCCGGCTGTTGATATTCACGGCCTTCCTGCTGATGGGGCTGTTGCCCTGCGCGGCGATGGCCCTGGATGAGCCACATACACTGCGACTGTTCGGCCATTCCACGCTTGAAAACCCACGCCTGGAACTTGAGGAAAGTGACTGGCGTTGGCTGCGCGAGCGACGGGTGTTGGTGATGGGAGTGTCAGCGCCCGACTACATACCTTTCGACCAATCCAACGAAAACGACTTTGAAGGCATCACGGCTGACTATACGTGGCTGATCAGCCTTATTTTAAACATACCTATCGAGGTTCGACGCTACGACACCCGTGATGAAGTCATCGAAGCGCTCAAACGGGGCGAGGTGGATTTAGTCGGGTCTGCCAACGGTTACGAAGCGGCCGATAAGGAACTGATACTGTCGCGTTCCTACGCCAATGATCAACCCGTGTTGGTGACTCGCACGGGTGACAGCCATTCATTGAGCGTCGACCTGGCTGGCAAGCGCGTAGCGATGCTTTACCACTATATGCAGCCTGACGCTGTCCAGGCCTTTTATCCCCAGGCGCAACTGCAGCTGTACGGCTCGACTCACCAGGCGATCGGTGCCGTGGCGTTCGGTCAGGCGGATGTCTACTTGGGCGACGCCATCAGCACTCGCTATCTGATCAACAAGAACCACCTCAATAACGTCCGCATGGCAGATTTTTCCGCACTGGAGGTCAACCCGTTCGGGTTCGCTTTCAACCAGGACAACATCCGTCTGCTGAACATCATCAATGCAGCGCTGGGCATTATCACGCCCAGCCAGCAGATGGAAATCCTGCGCCGCTGGAGTGCAGGCGACAGCGGTTCCCTGGCCGCTGACCGGTTGCGTTTGAGTGAGAGTGAGCAGCGCTGGCTGATAAAGCACCCACGCGTAACAGTGGCTGTGCTCGACAAGTTCATGCCGCTGTCATTTTTCAATGAGCAAGGCCAACCGGTGGGTTTGAGCGACGAGGTGTTGTCGCGGATCAGCTTGCGTACGGGTTTGAAGTTCGAAGTGGTGCAAGGCAGCTCGTTGCCTCAGCAAGTTGACGACGTCAGCACCGGCAAAGTGGACATGCTGGCGGTGATCACGCCCAGCGTCGAGCGTGCCGAAAAGCTGCGCTTTACCCGACCCTATCTGTCCAATCCTTATGTATTGGTGGCGCGCGCCGGCGACGAACGTTTGGTTACGCTCGAAGACATGCCCGGAAAACGCCTGGCGTTTATTGGCGGCAACAGCCTCGCCGCGCAAATTGCCCGCGACTATCCAGGTATCGAATTTGTCGACGTCGCAAACCCGGAGGACGCCATGGATTTGGTCGCCAAGGGCAGTGTCGATGCGACCGTTATTTCGCTGATCAGTGCACGCTACATGATTGCGCGCCATTACCGTGATCGCTTGCGTATCACCAGCACCGTCGGTACGGAGCCAGCGCGGATTGCTTTCGGTGTCAATCGCAGCCAACTGGAGCTGTATTCGATCCTCGAGAAGGCGCTGTTGAGTATCACGCCTGAAGAAATGGACGAGCTGACCAACCGTTGGCGCAGTGAGATCATCATCGAAGACAGCTATTGGATCAGTCATCGCAACGTGATTATCCAAGGATTTGGCGTGGCCGCGTTGCTGCTGCTGATCACCCTGGGCTGGGTGCTCTACCTGCGCAACCTGATTCACAAGCGAACACAGGCCGAACGGGCCCTGAGCGACCAGATGCGGTTCATGAGCGTTCTGATCGACGGCACTCCGCACCCAATTTACGTGCGCGATCGCCAGGGCCGGTTAATGGCCTGCAATAACGCTTACCTCGATGTATTTGGCTTTAAGTTGGAGGATGTGATCGGCAAGACCGTGGTGCAAACCGATACGGGCAACCCGCCCCAGGCACAGTCGTTCCACGCCGAATACTTGAGCTTGATGGCGCGGGGTGAGCCGCAGATCCAGGATCGCGTACTCAAGGTTCCCGATGGCAGTGTGCTAACCATCTACCAATGGATGCTGCCGTACCGAGATAGCAATAGCCACGTTGTAGGCATGATTGCGGGTTGGGTGGATGTGAGCGAGCGCCAGCGGCTGTTGAGCCAGTTGCAGGCAGCCAAGGAGGACGCAGACTCGGCAAACCGCGCCAAGACCACATTCCTCGCGACCATGAGCCATGAGATCCGCACGCCGATGAATGCCGTGATCGGCATGATCGAATTGGCCCAGAAAAACGCCGAGCAGGGCCGCGTCGATCAGGATGCGCTGGAGGTGGCGTCGATGGCCTCGCGAAGCATGCTGGAATTGATCGGCGATATTCTGGACATTGCGAAGATAGAATCCGGCCACCTATCCCTGACCTTGGCGCCGGCCAATCTCCACGAGTTGTTGGCATCTGTGGCGCGTGTGTTTGAGGGGCTGGCGCGGGACAAAGGCTTGCAGCTGCAAGTGGAGCTCGATCCGATGACTGCCCGCTCGGTGCTCATCGACCCTTTGCGCTTCAAGCAAGTGGTGTCCAATCTGCTGGGGAATGCCATCAAGTTTACCGCCACCGGTCAGGTTCGCCTGGGTGCACAGTGCGCCCCGGCGTTGGCCGGTGACCACTTGAACCTACGGTTGTATGTCGAAGACACGGGGGTTGGCATCAGTGCTGAAGATCAGCAGCGTTTGTTCAACCCATTTATCCAAGGGAGTAATAACGAACAGTCGGCGCGCAGTGGTTCCGGCCTCGGGTTAGTGATCAGTCGCAACCTGTGCGAGATGATGGGCGGTCAACTGCGCTTGAGCAGTGTGCTGGGCAAGGGGACGCGGGTGGACGTGACGTTGGCGCTGGCGTTGACCAGCGCAGCACAGGTTTCGACTCCCGTCGCACGTGTTCCACCGACGCAGGCGTTGAACCTCCTGGTGGTCGACGACTACCCGGCCAACCGCTTGTTGCTGACTCGTCAGCTGAGCTTCCTTGGGCATCACATCGTCACGGCCGAAGATGGCGCCGAGGGCTTTGCACTGTGGCAGGCCGGGCATTTTGATGGCGTCATCACGGATAGCAACATGCCGGTTATGGACGGTTACACGCTGGCACGTAATATCCGTGCCCAAGAGCGTCAGCGTGGTCTGGTGCCGTGCCTGCTGCTGGGGTTCACTGCCAACGCCCAGCCGGAGGAAACCGAACGCTGCAGGCAGGCGGGCATGGATGGTTGCCTGTTCAAACCGACCGGCCTTGATGATTTGCGTGCGGCGCTGGCACCTCGCAGCGCAGCAGCCGTGACGGGTGAGGTCGAGCCGGCGTACGACCTCAGTACGCTGACTACGCTGACAGGCGGTGACACTGCCGCGCTTAACGAGTTACTCGTGCCATTGCTCATCAGTCTTGCAGAAGATCGCCTGCTGCTGCCGACGCTGCAAAATCACGCGGATATCGCCAAGTTGCATGACCTGGCTCATCGCGTGAAAGGGGGCGCTCGCATGGTCAAGGCCCACAGGTTGGTCGCCTGTTGCGAAACCTTGGAAGGGGTGTGTGAAAGACATGACCACCAGGCATTGGCGGCCGCGATACAGGCGCTGGACGCGGCCATCGATGGTTTGCATCACAGCCTGAGCCGGCACAGCAAGCAGGCTTGACTGAGGTGGATAGCCATTCGGCGGATTTGGGAGAACTCCTACATGGAAGGGGAACAAGCCTGATTTTGTCTTCGGCATATGTCTGGAAAATGGGCCTCGCTCACTGACGAGCACTGCCTGCCCAGGGGTTTGCCATGCCAAACAAAGCACTGACTATCCTGATTGCCGATGAGCAACACCTGCAACGCCTGTACATCGAGAAAATGCTCAACAAGCTGGGGTATCACCGGATCGTACCGGTGCAAACCTTCGAAGAGGTCCAGCTACTCACTGCTATCCCGGCCCAACCCTTTGACGTGCTGATCATCAATGCGGGGCTGGCGGTCCACGCTTGCGGGCTTCAACCTCAGGCGCATCATGTGCTGGTCTACGATCACCAGGACCTGAGCCTGGATATGGACGCCACCGCCGACGCAACGCCGGCGGTGCTGGTGCGGCTGCCCGGCGTGCCGGATAGCGTCAACCTCGAACACTTCATGGACATCATCGACCCACCCGCAGCCACCACCGGCCTGCGGGTGTTACCGTGGCTGCGGGAGTTATCGCGCGCGCCCGTGGCCGGGGCCTAGTCCCACTCTGGTGCGATACCTTTCGGGCTGGTCAGGCGGTGGCCGCGCTCCAGCTCGGCAATCTGCGCCATGTCGGCAGCACTCAAGGTCAGTTGCAGGGCCCTGAGGTTGCTTTCCAGATTGGCACGTTTGGTCGACGATGGGATGACCGCGTAGCCCAGTTGCATGGCCCAAGCCAGCGTCACTTGCGCCGGGGTAGCCTGATGGCGCTCGGCGATTTGCTCGATCACCGGGTCTTTGAGCACTTCGCCGTAGGCCAGGGTCATGTAGGAGGTGATCTGGATACCGTGAGCGGTGGCAAAATCCACGACCTTGCGATTTTGCAGGTAGGGGTGCAGTTCGATCTGGTTAGTGGCGATGTTCTCGGCACCAACGGCAGCAATCGCTTGCTTCATCAGGTCGACGGTGAAGTTGGAGATGCCGATCTGGCGGGTCAGGCCCAGGCGTTTGGCTTCCAGCAGTTGGCCCATGAATTCGGTGACAGATACCTGGTCTTCCGGCGATGGCCAGTGGATCAGGGTGAGGTCCAGATAGTCGGTTTTCAGTTTGCTCAGGCTTTCGCGCAGGCTTGGGATCAACTGGCCTCTGGCGAAATTGGCGATCCAGATTTTGCTGGTGATAAACAGCTCATCGCGCGGGATGCCGCTGGCGGCAATGGCTTGGCCGACGTCTGCTTCGTTCTCATAGATCTGCGCGGTGTCGATGACGCGGTAGCCCAGTTCCAGGCCGGTGCTGACAGAATCGATCACCACCTGGCCTTGCAAGCGGAAGGTGCCTAGGCCGAAGGCCGGAACGTTTTGCGTTGGGATAGACATCAGTAACTCCAGAAGGGGTGTAAACAATGGAGTCGAGTATCCGCTCGTCGTTCCTCTGGAAAAACCGCCGAATCCGAAAAGGACTTTTTACCCCACGTCACGAATAGCGCCTGGGAGCTGGCTTGCCTGCGATGGCTGCGTGTCAGGCTAAAAGTCTGTAGCTGATGTACCGCGATCGCAGGCAAGCCAGCTCCCACATTTTTATCTCCATCCGTCAGTTGGCTTTGTGTTGTTCGCGCAACCGCTCCGCCGCACTGCGCAGCAGTTGCTCGGTGCCGCTCCAGCCCAGGCAACCATCGGTCACCGACACACCGTACTTCATCGACGCGCTCAACGGCTGGCAACCTTCGAACAGATGACTTTCGAGCATCATGCCGATCAGCGCGGTGTCGCCCTGCAGGCGTTGCTCCAGTACGTCGTTGAATACGGCCGGTTGACGCAACGGGTCCTTGCCGCTGTTGGCATGGCTGCAGTCGACCATGATCCGCGCCGCCACCTTGGATTTGGCCAAGTCGTGCTTCACCTGCGCCACGCTTTGCGCATCGTAGTTCGGCCCACGGTGACCGCCGCGCAGTACCAAATGAGTATCGGGGTTGCCCGGGGTCTGGATGATCGCCGGGTGGCCCTGGCTGTCGACGCCGAAATGGCGGTGCGGGTGTGAAGCCGAGCGCATCGCGTCACAGGCAATCGCCACACCGCCGTCGGTGCCGTTCTTGAAACCCACGGGCATGCCCAGGCCACTGGCCATTTCGCGGTGGATCTGCGATTCGGTGGTGCGCGCGCCAATCGCGACCCAACTGAGCAGGTCATCGAAGTAGCCGGCGGCCATGGGTTGCAGCAACTCGGTGGCTACCGGCAGGCCCAGGCGCAGCATTTCGCGCATCAGTTCGCGCGACAGCGTGAGGCCGGCAGCCATGTCATCGCTGCCATCCAAATGGGGGTCGTAGGCCAGTCCTTTCCAGCCGATGGTGGTGCGCGGTTTTTCGACGTAGGCGCGGATCACCAGCAGCATCTGGTCGCTGACTTCAAGCGCGAGCTTCTTCAGGTTGCGCGCGTATTCCATGGCCGATTTCGGATCGTGGATCGAGCACGGGCCGACAATCACCAGCAACCGTGAATCGTCGCCATTGAGGATGGCGCGCACAGCTTGGCGATGGGCGTGGACTTGCTCGTTGAGGAACGGGCTGAGCGGCAGCTTGTGTTTCAACTCAAGCGCACTGGGCAGGCGCTGGGTCAGGGCTTCATTGGCGCTGGTCAGGGCAGAGAGGGGCAGGGCGGCGGTGGCAGTGTTCATATTCAAGGCTTCCTGGGCAAGCGGCGGGCTATTCCCGCGCGCTCTGCCCTACTGGGGTGTTCGACAATTGGCCGTATCGGCTACGTGCGCTGGTGTGCCACCAATAGGTGACCGATCGGAGGCGGCAGGCTGTCCCGAGCGGAGCTTGCTAAATCGCCATGCAGTGGAAGTGTCGTAGCGGTAATAGGTGGCGTAGTTCATGTCATGAGTCCTTTAAGTGTTCTTGCAAAATTGATGGAGGCCTGAAAAAACAAAACCCCCGGTCGGGGAGCCGACCGGGGGTTAGATTTCTCTGGTAGGCGACCCCTTGAGTAGTGGGCGCCGATTTCAGGTATCAGGCGCGCCAGTGGCTAAACCAATACCCAAAATAAAAGCATACCGCTGCGCTCGAACCGTTCACGCGGGTAGCCGATACCAGGCGCGGGGCGCTGGCAGCAGGGCAAACCTGAGTGTGGGTGAGTTGCAACACGGTATGTCTCCAAATAATGGGGGCAGCTTACTAGAGGCACGCGGGGGGATTCAATCAGAAATTTCTATCGTGCCGGGGTACTTACTGCTATCGGCCGGGATATGCTTGTAACACTTCAATAATTTGCTTGGACGCGACCATGACTGCCCTGACCCTTGCTGCGGCTCAATCCATTTCCATTGCGGGTGATGTGCCGGCCAATATCGAACGGCACGTGGCGTTCATGCACGTGGCGGCCGAACATAATGTGCAATTACTTGTATTTCCCGAGCTGTCGTTGACCGGGTACGAGCCGTCATTGGCTGCCGGTTTGGCGATTACGCCAGATGACCCAGTCTTGGCGCCGCTGCGTGAAATAGCCCGGGCGTTGCGATTGACGGCGGTAGTGGGAATGCCTGTCCGCCTCGCACCCGATGCCGGTGTGTTGATTGGCGCGCTGGTACTGGGCGCGGATGGCTCCCTGGCGCTCTATACCAAGCAGCATTTGCACCCAGGCGAAGAGGTTGCGTTCGTCCCGGGCCAGGGCGGTGCGGCCCTCGAGTGGGAGGATGAGCAGATAGCATTGGCCGTGTGCGCGGACTTCTCCCACGCCAGTCATCCGCGCCTGGCGGCGGAGGCGGGCGCCACTGTCTACGCCGCTGGCGTGCTGGTGAGCGAGGGCGGCTACGCAACGGACAGCGCGTTACTCCAGGGCTATGCGGCTGAGCATGGCCTGCTGGTGTTGATGGCCAACCATGGCGGTCCGTCCGGTGGCTATGTTTGCGCCGGTCGCAGCGCCATCTGGGCGGCTGATGGCGGTTTGCTGGCCGCCGCTCCCGGTGTTGGCGACGCGCTGGTGATTGCCCGTCGTGTTGACGACGTGTGGGCTGGCCAAGTGGTTGCTCTCTAAATGGCGTTCCACTTGCGCGCGGCGACGGACCACGACCTGGCGTTCGCGCGGACGTTGACTTTTGAAGCCATGAGCCGCTACTACGTGCAATACGGCCTGGTGTGGTCCAACGATGGCTTTGATGTTGCCTGGGCGGGCCGTGAAAACTGGCTGATCTGCAATGATGACGTCGTGCTGGGTTTTATCAGCCTGAGCCGCGACAGTCGCGCGCTCTATATCCGTGAGTTGCATATGCTCGAGGCGTGTCGCGGGCTGGGCGCGGGCAGTTGGGTATTGGAGCAGATGGCAATCAAGGCTCAAGCCTTGGGTTTGTTACGCTTGACGGTGTTCAAGGGTAATCCTGCCAGGCAGCTCTATCAGCGCAGTGGGCTGAACGTTGTGGGTGAAGAGGATTGCTTCTGGCGCATGGAGCGTGCCTGTCAATCGAGCTAATCCCTGTGGTCCATTCTAATAAGCGCATACTGGGTACAGCAGGCGACTTTCTTGTTGTCGCTTCAACGTGTCAAACAGGAATATGCATTCAAATGAGTGGAATTGGTTCGCGTTTGAGACAAGAAAGGGAGCGACTTGGCCTGTCGCAAAAAGTGTTTGGTGAAATTGGCGGTGTTGAAGCCAACGCACAGGGTAAGTACGAAAGCGGAGGGCGAGCGCCCAAGGCCGACTACTTGTCGCGTGTCGCCGAAAGAGGTGTAGACGTGTTGTACGTGCTGACCGGTGAAACCACGCCGCTTCAACTGGAGAATCTCAGCCAGATTGAAGAAAAAGTACTGGGGGACTACCGCGCGATGTTCAAGGAAGACCAGGCTGCAATCCGTCGTTTGACGTCTAGCCTTGCCGAGCATTGTGTGACGCATAACGGTAAAACCACGCCGTAGCCCCGGGATTCCTGACCTGTTGCCCAGAAAATTGAGCCGTCCGGCCCACGCTGGGCGGCTACTGTGTGTGCTAACGCTATATATATGACGCTTGCAGCTAGGTCTGCGCCTAGGTTTTTTGCTAAGGTGTTCAGCAACCTATAAGACCATATCGCGAGGTGTCTGCTTGATTAGGGTGCTAGTAGTCGATGACCATGATCTCGTTCGTACAGGCATTACACGAATGCTGGCTGACATCGATGGCCTGCAAGTAGTCGGCCAGGCCGAGTCCGGGGAAGAGTCCCTGATCAAGGCCCGGGAGTTGAAACCCGATGTGGTGCTGATGGACGTCAAGATGCCTGGTATCGGTGGTCTTGGCGCCACGACCAAGTTGTTGCGCAGCCACCCGGACATCAAAGTCGTGGTGGTGACCGTGTGTGAAGAGGACCCGTTCCCGACACGCCTGTTGCAGGCGGGTGCGGCCGGTTACCTGACCAAGGGCGCAGGCCTGGCGGAGATGGTGCAAGCGATTCGCCTGGTATTTGCGGGCCAGCGTTACATCAGTCCGCAGATTGCCCAGCAACTGGCCATCAAATCCTTCCAGCCCACCAGCGACTCGCCATTTGATGCGCTGTCGGAACGGGAAATCCAGATCGCCTTGATGATTGTCGGTTGCCAGAAGGTGCAGACGATTTCAGACAAGCTGTGCCTGTCGCCCAAGACCGTCAACACCTACCGCTATCGCATTTTCGAGAAGCTCGCCATCAGCAGTGATGTTGAATTGACCCTGCTCGCGGTGCGCCACGGCATGGTGGACGCCAGCGCCTGACATGACCACATTGTTTGATCCAAGTGCTTTCCTCTCGACCTGCAGTGGCCGCCCCGGCGTGTACCGCATGTTCGACAG
This sequence comes from Pseudomonas sp. 58 R 12, assembly GCF_900005865.1. NCBI lineage: Bacteria > Pseudomonadati > Pseudomonadota > Gammaproteobacteria > Pseudomonadales > Pseudomonadaceae > Pseudomonas > Pseudomonas sp. 58 R 12. The sequence goes on along the minus strand of NZ_CVTP01000024.1, from coordinate 248,416 downwards.
TGAGGCGCGCCTGCTGTATGTCGGCAAAGCCAAGAACCTGAAGAACCGTCTGGCGAGCTACTTTCGCAAGAGCGGTCTTGCGCCCAAGACCGCTGCGCTGGTGGCGCGTATCGCCCAGGTCGAAACCACCATCACCGCCAATGAAACCGAGGCGTTGCTGCTCGAGCAGACGCTGATCAAGGAATGGCGGCCGCCGTACAACATTCTGCTGCGTGACGATAAATCCTACCCCTACGTGTATTTATCCGACGGTAATTTCCCACGCCTGAGCATTCATCGTGGCGCGAAGAAGTCGAAGGGCAAGTATTTCGGACCCTATCCCAGCGCCGGCGCGATCCGCGAAAGCCTGAGCCTGCTGCAAAAGACCTTTTTTGTGCGCCAGTGCGAAGACAGCTTCTACAAGAACCGCACCCGGCCGTGTCTGCAGTACCAGATCAAACGCTGCAAGGCACCCTGCGTGGGACTGGTTGAGCCGGCCGAGTACGCCGAGGATGTGCGCCATTCGGTGATGTTCCTCGAAGGACGCAGCAATGCGCTCACCGACGAACTCTCCAGCGCCATGGAGCAAGCTGCCAGCACCCTGGATTTCGAGAAGGCCGCCGAACTGCGCGATCAGATCTCCCTGCTGCGTCGCGTGCAGGACCAGCAGAGCATGGAAGGCGGCACCGGCGACGTCGACGTGATCGCAGCCTTCGTTAACCCGGGTGGTGCGTGTGTGCACCTGATCAGCGTGCGTGGCGGGCGGGTGTTGGGCAGTAAGAATTTCTTCCCGCAGACCGGTATCGACGAGGAGGTCGCCGAAGTCATGGCGGCGTTCCTTGGCCAGTACTACGTCAGCAGCCCCGAGCGCGACCTGCCAGCGGAGCTGATCGTCAACGTGGTGCATGAAGACTTCCCCACGTTGATCGAGGCGATCCACGAACTGCGCGGCCGCGAGCTGGATATCAGCCACCGCGTACGCGGCACCCGCGCGCGCTGGCAGCAATTGGCCGTGACCAATGCCGAACAGGCCCTGGGAGCGCGCCTGGCCAATCGACAGCATGTCGCAGCACGCTTCGATGCCCTGGCCGAAGTCCTCAACCTGGACGAGCCGCCACAGCGTCTTGAGTGCTACGACATCAGCCACTCCAGCGGCGAGGCCACCGTGGCGTCCTGCGTGGTGTTCGGGCCGGAAGGGCCGATCAAATCCGATTACCGGCGCTATAACATTGAAGGTGTCACCGCTGGCGATGACTATGCGGCCATGCACCAGGCCCTCACGCGACGGTTCAGCAAGCTGAAGGACGGCGAGGGCAAACTGCCCGATATCCTGCTGGTGGACGGTGGCAAAGGCCAGCTGTCCATGGCTCGCGACGTGCTCAACGAACTGGCCGTGCCCGACCTGATCCTGCTCGGCGTGGCCAAGGGCGCCACACGCAAAGCCGGTTTCGAAACGTTGTACTTGAATGATGCCGCCCACGAGTTCACCTTGAAAGGCGACTCGCCTGCGTTGCATTTGATTCAGCAGATCCGCGACGAAGCCCACCGTTTCGCCATTACCGGCCACCGTGCCCGCCGAGGTAAAACCCGGCGAACGTCAACCCTGGAAGGGGTGGCGGGGGTTGGGCCGACACGGCGTCGCGACTTGCTAAAACATTTTGGTGGCTTGCAGGAGCTGTCCCGTGCCAGCATTGACGAAATAGCCAAAGCACCCGGTATCAGTAAAAAGCTCGCTGAGTTGATTTATGCGAACCTGCATAGCGAATAGAATGCCCTTTCCACCTCGTAGCCAGTTGTGCCGATGAATATCCCTAATCTGATCACCGTTCTACGCGTCCTGCTTATCCCTATTTTCATTCTGTTGTTCTATTTGCCGTACGAATGGAGCTATATGGCCTCCAGCTCGGTGTTTGCGTTTGCCGCCGCCACCGACTGGCTCGACGGCTACCTGGCACGTCGCCTGGAGCAGAGCACCCCGTTCGGCGCGTTCCTCGACCCCGTGGCCGACAAGCTCATGGTGGCCGTCGCCCTGGTCCTGCTGGTGCAGGAACACGGCAACCTGTGGCTGACCCTGCCGGCTGCGGTGATCATCGGCCGCGAGATCGTGGTGTCGGCCCTACGCGAATGGATGGCTGAAATCGGCGCCCGCGCCCACGTGGCCGTCTCCAACATGGGCAAATGGAAAACCGCCGCGCAAATGCTCGCATTGGTGATTCTGCTGGCCAACCCGTCGGATTTCTCTTTCTGGGTCCTGACCGGCTATGCCTTGCTGCTCATCGCCGCCGGCCTGACCTTGTGGTCCATGCTCCAGTATTTGCGCGCCGCCTGGCCGCATCTGCGTACCACTGTTGAAAAGAAATAAAACTTTTTTGAATCAAGGGGTTGACGGGTTCTGATATTTCTATAGAATGCGCACCACCAAGACGCGGGAATAGCTCAGTTGGTAGAGCACGACCTTGCCAAGGTCGGGGTCGCGAGTTCGAGTCTCGTTTCCCGCTCCAAAATTTGATCTGCGGATGTCCATTGGGCACTGGGATCCACGAAATAGACGCTTAGGCGTCTTTTTTCGTTTCTGCGGGAAAACACTGAAATCCAGGGCAATCCAATCCGGTACGTTTAAGTATCGTTTTAAGTACTGTCTAACGGACAGGCTCAAATTTGTATTGTTGCTGGGTCCTCTCAGGTCTTCAGACGAGTGTCCATCGACGACTCCTGCGATATCCTCCCGTGCCAAGACGGCTAAAACGCCTATCGCTGCTGTAGCTCCCCAGAAAAAACAACCGCTGATCACGCCGGCCTCCAGCAGGGGTGCAGGCTTACGACCTTGATGCATTGCCGCGCCCATAATCCGCATGTTGCTGGGGCCGGAGCTCGCCGCTCTAGCGATACTTGCGAGTCGTCTGTCGCGCTTGCTGGCGCGCGTTGGGTTGCTGTCAAGTTATCCCATCGATCAAAATATGTCGTTGCCCACGGCTGCATTGCTCAATCCGCGCCTCAACCTGGTACACCTCGCGAAGCATGTGTTCGGTGATCACCTCATGACTCGCGCCGCTGCCCTGCGCGGTGCCGTCGGCAATCACCAATACCTGGTCGGCAAAGCGCAACGCCTGGTTCAGGTCATGCAGGGCAATAAACACGATCACCTTCTGTTTGCGGGCCAGTGCGCTCATGAAGTTCAACACTTGCACCTGACGATGCATATCGAGGGCGCTGGTGGGCTCGTCCATCAGCAGGATTTCCGGCTCGCGCACCAAGGTCTGGGCGATTGACACCAGTTGCTGCTGGCCGCCGCTGAGTTCGCCGAGGTTGCGAAAGGACAAGTCACTGATGCCAAGGGCCTCGAGCATTTCGTCCACCAGATTCAGTTCGTCATCGTGGACGGTCCATTGCGGCGACAGTTGCTTGCGGGCCAGGAGCACCGATTCATAGACCGTCAACCGTGCACTGGCATTCAAGCCCTGGGGCATGTAGCAGATGCCTTGCTGGCCCTTTTTCGAGTCCTGCAGGATCACCTGTCCAGGCCCATCGATCAGCCCGGCCATGCGTTTAAACAAGGTGGATTTGCCCGCGGCATTGGGGCCCACCACGGCGACCACCTGGCCGCCGTTGAACGCGGCAGTGGTAACGCCGCGGATGATCGTGCGCTGGCCATAGCGGGCACCCAGGTCTTGCAGCTGAATCTTCACCATGAGTTTTTCTTCCCGCTGAGGATCAGAGATATGAAGAACGGCACGCCGATCAGTGAAGTGACCACCCCGATCGGGAAGATGGCGCCGGGGATCAGGGTTTTGCTCACCACTGAACTGGCGGACAGAATCAGTGCGCCGGTCAGCAGCGAGGCCGGCAGGAAGAAGCGCTGGTCCTCGCCGATCAACATCCGCGCAATATGCGGGCCGACCAGCCCGATAAAGCCGATGGTGCCAACAAAGGCCACGGGGAACGAGGCGAGCAGGCTGACCATGATCAGCGTCTGGAAGCGCAGGCTGCGCACGTTGATCCCGAAACTGGCGGCCTTGTCGTCGCCCAGTCGCAGCGCGGTCAGGGCCCAGGCTCGTTTGGCAAAGATCGGCAGGGTGATCACGATCACCAGGCAGATCACCCCCAGTTTGGGCCAGGTGGCTTTGGTCAGGCTGCCCATGGTCCAGAACACCACGGCCGCTACGGCTTGCTCGGTGGCGAAAAACTGCACCAGGGCCAATAACGCGTTAAACGTGAACACCAGGGCGATACCCAGCAGCACGATGGTTTCTGCGGTGACTCCGCGACGCATGCTCAGAAAGTGAATCAGCAGCGCCGAAAGCATGGCCATGATGAACGCGTTGACCGGCACCATGTACTGCGCCGCTAATGGAAACAGCGCCACACCAAACGCCAGCCCCATGGCCGCACCAAAACTGGCGGCGGCGGAAATGCCCAGGGTGAAGGGGCTGGCCAGCGGGTTATTGAGGATGGTCTGCATCTGCGCGCCGGCCAGTGACAACGCCGCACCCACGGCAACCGCCATCAGGGCGATCGGTAGGCGGATGTCCCACATCACCACGCGAACCTGTGCCGGCGCACTGTCCGGCGCAAAGAGTGCACCGAGCACCTCATTGAAGCTGTAGCTCGCCGGCCCCAGAGCCAGGTCAAGCAGCACACTGCACGACAGCAGCAGGGCCAGGCCCGCGAGGATCAGGCGCTTGCGCAGCACCAGGCGCCGGTAGGTGTCGCGTTGAATCACGGCGCTCATGGCTTGAGGCTCACGAAGTACCCAGGCTCATAGGGCACCGGCAGGAATCGCTCGTGCAATTCGCGAAACGAGGCTTCAGGGTCCAGGTCGGTAAACAATGTCGGATGAAACCACTTGGCCAACTGCTGGATGGCCACGAACTGATAAGGGCTGTTGTAGAACTGATGCCAGATCGCATGGAACGCCTGGTCATCCTGCGCCTTGATCCCGGCATAGGCCGGGCGCTGGGTGTACCAGGCCAATTTGCGCCGGGCTTGCGCCATGTCGGCACCGGGGCCCACACCGACCCAATGGCCACCGGGGGCAAAGGCTTCCCAGTTGGCACTGGTGACCACCACCTGCTCCGGGTTGGCGACGATCACTTGCTCGGGGTTCAACTGGCCGAAGGTGGTGGGAATTATGTCTCTGGCGATATTGTTGCCGCCTGCCATATCGACGAAAAGCCCAAAGTTTTCATTGCCGAAACTCAGGCAGCAATCGTCGGTGTAGCCGCCGATGCGCTCGATGAATACGGCGGGGCGCGAAGGGTGCTGCGCTTTGATCACGTCGGTGACACGACGGATCTGCTGGTTACGAAAGTCGATAAAGGCTTCTGCACGTGCTTCTTTGCCGAATAACTGGCCGAACAGGCGCATGGTCGGTTCGGTGTTTTGCATCGGGTGGTTGCGAAAGTCGACGTACACCACCGGAATCCCCAGGGCGTCGAGCTTCTCGATGTATCGCGCATCCTCGGTAGCATGTTGGGCCTCGATATTGAGGATGATCACATCGGGATGCTGGGAGATGGCCTGCTCGATATCGAAGGTGCCATCTTCAAAGCCGCCGAAGGTGGGGATTTTGGCGATGTCGGGAAATTTACGCAGGTAAGCGCCATAGGTGTCCGGGTCGGACTGGATCAGGTCCTTGCGCCAGCCGACGATTCGCTCGATCGGGTTTTGCGTATCCAGCGCGGCAACCAGGTACAACTGACGACCTTCCCCCAGAATGACGCGCCTGACCGGCAGGTGCACCTTGACCTGACGTCCGAGCAAGTCGGTGACGGTGCTGCGTGTTGCCTGCGGCTCGGCCGCCGCTGACGGCAGTGCCCACCCCAACAAACCAGCAAACAGCAACCCGGCGAAGGCGTGGCTGCGTCGAACAATGGTAACCATGGTTAAAGCCTTTGCAGTGGTCGGGCCGGATGGCGGTGCAGCTAGCCGTGCCGGGCCGAAGGTTTCAGAAATCGACCGTGGTCGACAGTAGAAGGGTGCGTGGCGAGCCTTGAGAGAACGCACCATAGGAAGCGACGCCCGACCAATACTCACGGTCGAACACGTTCTGTACCGTGGCGCGGAAGGTCGTCGGCCGCTGGGCGATACGCGTGCTGTAGCGCACGCCCATGTCGAAGCGAGTCCAGGGGGCCAACTGCTGGGTGTTGGCCTGGTTCACATATTGGCTGGCGGTGTACAGCGCCCCGCTGGTCAGCGTCAGCCCCTCGACCCAGGGCACGTCCCACTCGGCCCAGAGATTGGCTTGCACCTTGGGCACCCCCACCGGGGTATTGCCCCGGTTGGCGGCAACCGCGCTTTTGGTCAGTTGTGCATCCAGCAGCGTCACCCCGCCGAGCAGGCGTGTACCTCGGCCGGCCTCGCCGGATACGTTGAGTTCGAGGCCCCGGTTGCGCTGTTCACCCTGTACCGCAAAGGTTGTGCCTGACAGTTCGCCGCTGGGTTTGGTGATCTGGAACAGCGCGAGTGTGGACATAACCGTGCCGTAGTCGAGCTTGACCCCGACCTCATGCTGGCGTGAGACGTAGGGGGCAAAGATCTGGCCCGCATTCGAGGCTGTGGCGGGAGCGATATCGCCTTTGCTCAAGCCTTCCAGGTAGTTGTAGTAGAACGACACGTGATCCCAGGGGCGGACGACCGCCCCGAACAGCGGCGTCGTCTTGCCATCGTCGTAAGCCGTGGTCACCGCACCTGCCGCGTCATAGTTGTTGGAGCGGATGGTCTGTTTGCGCAGGCCGACAGTCACCTGCAGGCGCTGATCGAGCATCGACAAGGTGTCGGCAACCGCGACGCCGGACAATTCGGTCGCCGAGACTTTCGGCGTGGCAGGCGTTGGAATGTCTACCTCCGGCCGGGAGATAGGGTGGTAAATGTTCGACAGGATCGGCGGGCCGGAAATAATGCCGCGCGACAACTCATCGCGATAGCGCGTGACTTGCAGCGTGGTGCTGTGGCTGATCGGCCCGGTGTCGAAGCGCAGTCTGGCGCCGGTGTCGACCGTGTAGCGCCGGACCTTGAATTTGTAATAGCCGGGAATCGACGAGGTGTCCCCGGCGGTGTTGACGATGGTCGGGGTCTGGTCGGAAAGGCGTGCCACGTTCGACTTCCCACCGCCGGCATGGGCGAACAGGGTCAGTACGTCGTTCACGTCATACTCGCCACCCAGCAATGCCGACTCGTCGCGGGTTTTGGACCAGCCCCACGCCTGGCTGACGTTGGTACGCCCGTTGGCGGCGTGGGGAATCGGCACACCGGGAGCGATCAGAAATGGCCGTGAAGCCGCGTCAAATTGCTCTTGCTGGGCGATCAGGTCCAGGCTGGTGCGCAGGCGATCACCCTGGTAATCCAGGGAGATGGCACTCACCCCGACGTCTCGCGATTGCTTGTCGATGACGGTGTCACCCTGCTGCGCGCGGCCGTTGACGCGCACGCCGAATCGCCGGTCCTCGCCAAACCGCCGACTCAGGTCGATGTGGGTGCCCAGTTGCAGGTCTTGGCCATAGGTGGCCGTGACGCGGGTCAGGTCCTCGTCCAGGGAGCGCTTGGGGACCACGTTGATCACGCCACCGACGGCGCTGTTGGGGGACATGCCGTAGAGGAGGGCGCCGGGGCCTTTGACCACTTCGATGCGTTCGGCATAGTCGGTGAAGACCCGGTAATTGGAGGCCACGCCGTACACGCCGTCGAACGCCAGTTCCCCAAGGTTGCCTTCGCCCACCGGAAAACCACGAATAAAGAATGAATCGACGATACCCCCCGTCTGGCCGGTGGAGCGGACCGAGGAGTCGCGCTCCAGCACGTCGCCTACGGTTGTCGCCTGCTGGTCTTTGATCAATGACGCGGTATAGGTGCTGATGCTGAAGGGCGCGTCCATCACATCCGTATTGCCCAGCAGGCCGAGACGCCCGCCCTCGGCTACCTGGCCGCCCGGGTACACCGGCGGCAGGCTATCGGTATGTTTTTGCGCCGCCTCCACCGTGGTCGCCGACAACGTTAGCCGGCGCGGTACCAGGGTGTAGCTGCCATCGCTGCGCAACACCATCTCCAGGCCGCTGCCTTCGAGCAAACGCGTGACAGCCTCCTGGGTGGAGTAGGTCCCGCGCAGTTCGGGGCTGATCAGCCCCTCCGTGAGCGACGGCTGGAACGACAGGGCAATGCCGGCGTCCACGGCAAAGCTTGAGAGCGTTGCGCCGAGCGGGCCGGGGGCAATGTGGTAGGCCTGCAAAGCGACCGCGTCCAATTGGGCCGGTTCGCCCGCCAATGCTGCCGGGCAGACGGCACCGGCCAGCAGCAGGCTGAGCACGACGCCGTGCACCATCGGTTTGAGCGGACGAGCCGGACGCAGGGGCCGTGCTACAGGCATGAAAGGAGGACCCAATGGACGAGAGGAAAAGGCTGTTCCTGTCTTTGCCAGCCGAGATCGAAAAAAGTATCACCCCGACCGCCGTTTATTTTTGCGTGAAATCAGGCGGGCGACAGGGTGACCCAATAACCGCGCAAATGACTGTTCGCCAGCACGGGGTAGGTGTGCACCAGCATACTCAAAGTGCGATCGGTATCACCGACCGGAAAGGCCCCGGAAATGCGCAGGTCGGCGATGGCCGGATCACAGCGCAGGAAGCCTCGGCGGTAGCGCGTCAGTTCCGCGACGAAATCCGCCAGGCGCATCTTGTCGACCATCAACATGCCTTGGGTCCATGAGCCGATATAGCGATCGGTCGGCGCCAGCTCACCAAAGGTCTGTGAGGAGAAGTCGGTGCGCTGCCCGGCGTTGACGATCAACGGTGGGGTCTGGCGGTTATCGGCCAATATCACGCTCACCGCGCCGTCGATCACGGCGAGGTGCGTGCGTGGGCTCACTTCTCGTACGGTAAAACGTGTGCCCAGCGCCTGCATGCGCCCCTGGCGGGTGCTGATCAGGAACGGCCGGGGCTGGGGGGCGTTGTCCACGGCGGTCTGCACCAGGATTTCGCCTTCGCGCAGGTGAATAAGGCGTTGGCGGTCGTCGAATACGACGTCGATAGCGGTATCGGTGTTCAGGGTGATACGCGAGCCATCGGCCAGGGTCAGTTCGCGGCGCTGGCCAACGTCGGAGCGGTAGTCTGCTGACCATTGCTGCGATTGCGCCAGCTTCCAGCTTCCCCAACCCACAGGCATCACCGCCAGCAGGATCGCCAGCTTGCCCAGTGCTGCACGACGTTCCGGGCTGTTTGGCCGGTCCAGCGCCGACATCGCCAGGGAGGGTGGCAGGCCGCCGAACTTGCTCTGCAGCAATTGAGCACGCGACCAGGCACGATCACGCTCCGGGCTGCTGACCTTCCAGCGCTCCCATTCGGCGCGCTCGTGCTCGCTCAGTTCGCGTTCGTTCAAGCGCATCAGCCACTCGGCGGCTTCTTCGAGTACCTGCGGGTCCAGCGGTGGCTCCCTGCGCAGACCGAGCATTCATTCCACCAGCATCAGGCATTGTACGAAGGCCTGTTTCATGTAGCGCTTGACGGTGATCAGCGATACACCCAGCTGCTCGGCGATGTCGTCGTACTTGAGGCCGTTGATCTGCGACAGCAGGAAGGCCCGCTTGACCAGCGGCGCAAGGCTATCGAGCATGACGTCGATTTCGTGCAGGGTTTCCAGCACCATGAAGTGCGCCTCGGGCGACGGCGCTTCGTGGGTGGGCACGTTCGCCAGTGCATCCAGGTAGGCGCGCTCCAGTGCCTTGCGCTGGTACCAGTTGACCAGAATGCCCTTGGCCACGCAGCTCAAGTACGCCCGTGGCTGGTCAATCACCGTGACTTGTGAGGCGAGGATCCGGGTGAAGGTGTCCTGGGCCAGATCCGCCGCATCCATGGCGTTACCCAGTTTTCTCTTCAGCGTGGCGTACAGCCAGCCGTGATGCCCGCTGTATAGGGCCTCGATGGCACGCAGGTGATTGAGATGATTCGCGGAAGAGGTTTCGCTCATGGCGGCAGATTTGTTTGTAATTGAGAAGTATTCCCAATGCTAGTTGACAACCCGACTTGAGCGCAAGCGCGATTGTCTCCCGTGATCAGGCATGTGACAGGCGTATCAAGGCGTCAATCAATGAATCGATTTCGGCTTCGGTGTTGTAGGCATGAACTGACGCACGGCTGACCTCACGCAAGCCCCGATGTTGCATGTCGAGCAGGGTGGAGCCTGCGTTAGAGGTGCTCACGTTGATACGTTTGGGGTGCGTGGCGAGCCACTGCTGCACCTGTGGGGCGCTGCTGTACCGATGACTGAACGTTACGATGCCGGACTTTACAGGTCCCAGGTCCTGGGGAGTGATAGCCGTCACTTCCGTCAGTCGATGGCGTAAGTAGCCTGCCAGGTGCTGGATGCGCTGCCACATCGGTTCGATGCCCTGCGCCAGCGCATACTCCGTCGCTGCCCCCAGGCCCAGCTTGGCCGCGACGTTGCATTCCCAATTTTCAAAACGTCGGGCATCAGTGCGAATTTTAAAGCTATCCGCCGTGAGCAACGAGGCCGCGTGCAGGTCAAGAAAAACCGGCTCCAAGCGCTGGCACAGGGACGGCTCGATGTACAGGAACCCCATGCCCCTGGGCCCGCGCAGATATTTTCGACTGGTGGCGGTGAGCATATGCCAGCCGATCTTTTGCACATCGATCGGTACCTGCCCCACCCCCTGGCAAGCGTCCAGCAGGAACAATACGCCCGCCGCCCGGGCGAGGGCACCGATCTGCTCGACGGGTTGCACAGGCCCGCCATTGGTGGCGATCATCGGCAGCGATACCAGGGCGACGCGCTCGTCTTCAAGCAGGGTCGCCAAGGCCGCGAGGCACACCTGGCCGTGTTCATCGTTGGGGATGATCCGGATCTCGATCCCGCGCTGCTGCCTCAATTGCAGGTATGGGATGTAGTTGCCGGCGTATTCGGTCATTGATGTCAGCACGGTATCGCCGGGCTTGAGCGCCAGTGAATAGAAGGCCATGTCCCAGGCCCGGGTGGCGTTTTCGACCACCGCGATTTCATTGGGGCGCGCATTGATCAGGCGCCCGATGGCGGCGTAGACATTTTCCAGTTCAGCCGCGCATTGGGCGGCCGCTTCGTACCCGCCGAGGCGCGCTTCCTGTTGCAAGTGCCCAGTGATGACCTGGACCACCGGCTCAGGCATCAGCGCCGCACCGGCATTATTGAAATGGATCAAATGCTCGACACCCGGTGTGTCGGCACGCAGTTGTTCAACGTTCACACCCTCACTCCTTGTTCAGTCGCCGTCCGCAACGCGATTGGAAGGCGCGGACACCGACCAGTACCGCAACGCGATCATGGGAATCAGCGCCACTGCATAGGCCAGGCACACGAAAAGATAGGTGTATTGCAGGCCATAGACCTGGCTCAGCAAGCCACCAATGGAGATGCCGGCAATCGAGGCGAACTGCGCCGTACTTTGAGCAATACCCAGTACGTAGCCTTGTCGCGAGCTGTCGGCGGTTTTCGAGACCAATGCCATCAGCACAGGGGTGGTCGCCCCCAGCAGCACCCCCCAAATGAAGTAGGCAACGATAAATACCACGGGGCTGCGCGTTACGCCTGCCACGGCAGTCAAGGCAATGCAGCCCATGACGATATACGTGATGCGTTGCAGGGTTTCTGCCTGGGAACGATGCTCGAAGTAGCGCGACCACGCCGTTGCCGACAGGATAAAGCCCAGGGCCAGCAACCCATAGCACAGGCCGACGACTGAGTTGCTGACCTCGAACGTCGAGCTCACGTACAGCGAAAAGGATGTCTGCGGCAACATGCGCGCCAGCAGCAGGATCCCCATGACACACAGCAGCGACAGCAGGGGAGAGCTGCGCCATACGCTGTCGGTGCCTGCGGCCGGCGCGCGGGTGGCCACCGCCGGTTTTTTCGGTACGGGAGGCACATCCGGCAACGTCACGGCGGCGATGACGGTACAGAGTGCACAGAGCACTGAGGCGACGATATTGATCCAGAAAAACGTCGCGAAATCGAGGATCAGGCCGCCTACGACCGCGCCCAGCAGTGAGCCGACATTGGTCGATATCTGCAGGATCGCAAATAACCGGGCCCGTCGCGACGGGGCTTCGATACTGACCCCGTAAGCCTGCGCCGGGGCTATATAGCCAGCAAAGGCGCCCTGCAGAAAACGCAGGACCAGGATGACCCAGATGTCACTGAAAAACGCCAGCCCGAGCTGGGTCAGGGACAACCCCGCGAGTGCGCGGATCATCATTAATTTGTGGCCGTAGCGATCGCCGATGCGGCCCCAGAATGCACTGGTCAGCATGATGCCCAGCATCGGCCCGACGTACACGGCGATGCTGGCGAAGCTGAATATCGACTCCGAAGAGGCCAGCCCGCGCAGGTGCACGGGCCAGAACGGCCCGCTCATTTCCATCGCGCCCATGGAGACCAGTTGGATCGCGAACAGAAGATAAATAAGGATTCTCACACTTGAACCCTGGATGGCACCTGCTTGGGACATGAGACGGCCTCGATCGTTAAACGGCAGCTAGCGGGTTGGTCAGGGTGTGCTGCAAACGGTAGTTGGAATACTGCATCAGATGCATGCGCAGCAATGAACGGGTAGGCCAAGGATCCTCGACAAAGGCCTGGCGTTCCACTTCCCACACCTGCGGCGAAACCCGATCGCGTACGGCGGCGAAGGCGTTTTCGGTTTCCTCGCGCAATACTGCCCACAAGCGCGTGTTGTCCATGCCGTATTCCTTGGTCAGCCATAGGGCCATTTCATGCAGGTGCGTGAGGAACGCGGCGTCCAGTACAAACATGCGCACCGGTTCGATATCACCGGTAAAGACCGTAGGCAGAATGCCAGGCTGCACGTGTGGCTGTAACGTATAACCGCGTTCCTCCAGCAGCGGGGCGTAGGTCCTGCCATCGCCAAAGTCGCGGATCAGCAGGCTGCGCGGCAAGCCATCGGGTGAGAACAGCACCATGGTGTTCTGCTGGTGCGCTTCGAGCCCGATACCGTACAGCAGGTAGATTGCCACCACGGGGTGGGTGACGACTTTGGCATAGTGGCGAAACCACCGTTCTACGCTGGCGGCGTCGGCGCGCTCCCCGTCGCGTTCGATCAGGTCGGTAAACAGCGGCCGACCGCTGCCCGGCAAACGGGTGAACAACGAAGCTACAGTGATCGGCAGGCGATCATCGTTGCGTTCGAACGCTTGCCGGCTGGCACGAAATACCACGGACAGGTGTTTTCCCGGTACGTCGTCCTGGGTGATCGCGTGTCGATAGCGCACGCCGATTTCTTCAGGGAAGATTTCCAGTTGCTGGTCGAAACCGTTTTCGGCTTCCAGGATTTGCGTGATCACCGTGCTGATGCGCGGCCCCATATGGATCGACTTGGCTTGCAGGCTGCGCAACTCGCTGGTCATCCACAACGCGATGGGCAATTTGATCAGCGGCGCAGCGTGGTCCAGTACCGGCATCATCGTGCGGTATGACATGGTCGGCAACGTCTGAATATCCGGCCCCTCGGTGATCAGGAGACCTTCTTCGATTTCTGCGGCAAACGTCTTGAGCACATAGGCCTGCAAATGCCAGCCATGAATCGGCAGTGGCAGCCATTGTGTTTCATCCAGTCCCTTAGCGTTCAGCGCCGCCTTCCATTGCTCCCAGTGTGCCGGGAAGTTGCTGGCGAACCAGGCGGGGTAGCTGGTCACGTGGGGCATGCTTTCGCTTTTGGCCATGTCAGCACGCAAGGCGGCAATTCGCAGGGGCACCTGGGCGTTGAACTCCGGAGACAGTTGCTCGACCTCAGAGTCATTCAGTCCGGGGCGGGCTTTCCAGGTCGGGTAGTAGGGGTGACCTTCCAATGAGCCCCACTGGTCCAGCAGGATGGCGGCGTCCTTGGTGCTCGAATGCCGGCGCAAGTAATCGGTAAGGCTGATGAGGCCCTGGCGTTGAGCGGCCTGGGCCAGGCGCGCGTTCCAGTGTTGGCGATACTGGCGTGCATGGGCGTCGTTCAGCAGGCTGTTTTCCATATCCGACTTGAGACCGGCCACGCCTTCGTCGCTGGGCTCAAAGTCGAAACTGTCGCGCAGTACATCCAGCAAGTCTTGATGGCGGGTGATCGCCTGGCGCACGCCTTCGGCCGTCAGCAGCACCACGTCGCCGTCATTGACCAGCGTGTCGGCCGGCCCCAGTGCAATCTCGGAGAAAAACAGCTGCGCGCCGCGCTGCTTGAGCGGGTAGGTGGCCTGGCGGCCGTCAGGGGTAAACGCCAGCGCCGAACGATCCAGGATATTTTCCGCAAACAAGCAACGAATCAGCCGGCGCAGGGCGTTTTTGCGGGAGTAGGCGATCAAGGTGTTGAGGTCATCCATATCAGCTATCTGCTCGTTGAGTCATTCATTAAAAGGGTTATGCCGTGCGAGGCCATTGGCTCGGGAAGTAATCCAGCGCCGAGTCGCGCAGGCCTTGCATGTAGGCAACGCTCCAGTGGAGGACTTCTTCGATATAGGGCACTTTCAGTTCAAACCGCCTGGCCATTTCCACCAGCAACACCAGCCCATAGGCGACGTCTTCGTTGAACGCGCGGCTCTCACGCTCGATCACATACCCGGCGCGGTTATCGCCGGCCGGCACCATGGGGGCGAGGATGTCGTTGTAGGCCTGGTTGGTGCGCAGAATCGACAACATGCTGCTCTGGTCGCGAATCTGATCGCCGTACGCCTCGACGATTTCCTGTTTCAAGGATTTGACGGACGACAGATCGACGCCCATGCGCTCACTGATGACCGCGCACAGTTCCTGGCTTTCCTGATCCATGCGTTCCAGGAAGTAAGCGCCCAGTTCGGGGCACTCCGTCCACCAGCACAGGCGCTGCGGAAAGATCTTGCGGTGCCATTGGCCGTAGGGGCCGATCAACCCGTAGATCACCGAGCTGTGCATGATCGGGTTGCCGGGCGTCAGGGTGATTTCCAGGTAGTGATCGAGCAGCGTGACGCAAGGGCCGTAGAGCCGTTTGAGGATGTCGTGCAGGTGCTGGCGCGACGTCTGGGATTCTCGCGAATGGGTCGCGACATACAACTGGCTTTTGCCGCCGCCCATTTTTATCGACCGGCCGGGTTTGAGTTCGAAGGCGGTATGGGGCACGTCCTTCATGCCCCATATCACCAGGTTCGGGTGATTTGCCAGTGTGGCCTCGGCCAGCCAGTCGAACCCGCAGAAGCCCGGAATCGCCCCGATGTACACCGGTTTACTCGTGCTCAAATGCGGCGCGATGGCTTGCAGGATTTTGGCGCGGGCATGGGCTGGCACCGTGATGATGACGATATCGGCGTCTTCGACGGCGGGCCTGGCCTCGGCGGTCACCCGGTCCAGCCGGGCGGTCAGCGTGGATCCGTCCGGCAGCACAGCCTGGAGCGGCACCTGCCGGGCGTGGTGGTCGATGACGTCCAGATTGCTGGTCAGCAGCGCAACCTGGACGTCGGGCAGTTGTTTGAACAGGATGGCGTTGAGATGACCGGTCCGGCCACCGCCGCAAATGGCGACTTTCAGCGGTTTCATGAGGCGTTCCTTAGTCGAAAGAGGGTCATGCAACGCTGAGTTGCAGCGGGGCGGAGCTGGACTCCTGCCAATGGTTCTTGCCCAACCAGGCATCCAGCTGCGACGCGACGCCGGGGTCGAGCAGGTCACGTTCGTCCAGCCACTTATCATCGAAGACCGTGTGCAGGTATTTTTCGCCGCCATCGGCAATCGGCACCACTACGTTGCCGCTCAGTACACCTTTGTGAATCAGTTCCAGGGCCTTGAAAATCGCACCACCGGTTGAGCCGCCTACGAGCAGGGCGAGGTGGCGGGCGATATAGCGGGAGGTCTCGAAGGCTTGTGAGTCGGTAACCTGCACGCCCAGGTCGATGCAGCTGTAATCGAGCACCAGCCCCACTGTGTCCCCGGCAGGCGTGCCGGTACCGGACTGATAATACGGATAGCCGGGGTGCCCGAAGACGATGGAGCCTGCGGGTTCCACTGCCACTGTGACGATGTCGGGGTTGTGCTGTTTAAGGCCCCGGGCAATTCCGGTCATCGACCCGCCGGTACCGACGCAACCGACATACGCGCCGATAACACCTTCGGCCTGAACGATGGTTTCCCGCACAAAGTCGCTGTAGCCGCCGGCGTTGGCCGCGTTATCGGACTGGTTCATGAACACGGCGCCCGGGATCTGCTCGGCGAGTTCGGCCGCCAGGCGCTGGCGCTCTACCACCGCGACTTCATCTTCGCGATAGGTCCCCGCGACAAACCGAATATCCGCGCCCAGTGCCTTCATCACCGCGATCTTGTCCTGCGCCGCGTGATGGTCAACCACCGCGATAAACTGCAGGCCGAATTCAACGGCGGCCATGGCCAGGCCGATGCCGGTATTGCCCGACGACGACTCGACCACCACACCGCCCGGTTTCAGGCGTCCGGATTTGAGCGCGGCGAGTACCATGTTGCGCGCCATGCGGTCTTTGATACTGCCACCGGGGTTATTTTTCTCTATCTTTAATAACAGCCGGGCGTCAGTTCCCGGGATATAAATACCCAACATTGGCGTATTACCAATCAGTTCGGAAACTTTGTTCAGTATCATAGGAAGTACTCCCTCTAGTAGTCAGGTGAAAACGCGTAGTTACCGTGCGTGCAACAGGTCGCCACCATTCGCCGAGGTAAGGGGTGACGATGAAACTCGTTCTCCAGCAAGTCCATTTGGTAGCCGGCGGTATTGGCATAAATCAATAAGTCGCCGGCCTTGGGGGACGTAGTAAAGTTGATCAGGCGCTGGGTGATGACGTCATCATCCAGACAACTATGCCCGGCAATATAGGCTTGCATCGGCGTGGCCGATGTTGGTGCCGCGCTGATTAATATCGGGTCGACCAGGTATTCCGACGCGAACCATGTTTCGCACGCGCTGAAACTACTGCCTTCGACAAACAACACAGTTTTGTTATTTGCCAGTTTTTTGCAGCGTGTAATGCGGAACACTGAAATGGCGGCTTGGTCCACCAGGCTTCGGCCTGGCTCCAATCCCAGTGTGATGTTGTTGGCTTTCAAATACTGGGCAATGTTCTGGTGCGGCGAGTAGGCACTTTCCAGAAATGAATGCAGCCACTGGCTCGCCGTCAAGTTGCTGCCGTAAGGGTAGTAAGAGTTGGGCACGGATTGGTTGTAATAGTGACTGGGTGTATTGTCGTTGTGTATAAAACGATCGTAGGCGTGTGGCTCAATATAGCGGATGGGCAAGCCTCCCCCGATATCGATCATGGTCGGGTTCAATCCCATCTTTCGAGCCTCATCGACGAAATCCGTCACTTCACGAAAGGCCTGTGCTCGGGATTCGAACCCATAGCTACCCAGGTGGAAATGGAAACCCTCGAAGTCAAAAAAAGCCCGAAGCCCGGTCAGTAAGTGCAAACACACCAACACGTCCGAGGCCCCCATTCCGAAGCGGCTGGTCGCACAGTTTTTGGGCCTGTAACGCAATAAAACCCGGGCTTTGATGGCCTTGCTGCGGGCTTCGAGCAGTGTTTTCAAATGGTCGAATTCTTCCAGTGAATCCACGCAGATCAGTGCGCCGGCCTGGACGAGCTGCCGATGAAAATCCTCGGTTTTGGCAGGACCGGTGGCACACAACTGATCGGCTGGCACACCGGCGCGCAGTGCTGCCTGCATCTCGTAAAGGCTGGAAACGTCGACGCCGATACCGGACGCCTTGGCCGCGCCCAGCAAACATTGCGACTTGTTGGCTTTGGCGCCATAGAAGACCGCATGCTGGACTTCATGCTGTTCCAGCACTGATCGCAATGCGCAGGTGTTCAGTGCAAAAGCATGTGGCCATACAAGATTCAGGGGCGAACCGTATTGTGCGACGAGTTCAAGCAGGGTGTCGGGCTGGCTATGTAACAGCTGTGCGATGCTTACATCCAATAATGGATTAAGCATTTTCGAAAGATGAACTTCAGTGCGCACTTTATTTGGGTGCGTTGTTGCAATGGACATAACTATTCCCTGGCGCTTATAGCGTCGTCATTCATATTTTAATCTCTAAAAGAGATCGATGAATGTGGTCTTGTCGCTCGTCGTGTTTTTACGCTTATGTGTTTGGCGGTGGATGCCACACGAATCCTGCAGGCGAAACTGTGGCTTTGACAGTCATAGTCGGTTCACAAAACAATTGCATAAGAACCCCATTTCATAAGGTTTATACGAGTGTAGCGATCAGCCACTAACTGCTGATTTTCTTGATCTAATTCACCGGTGAGTGATGGGTAAATGATGTCGCGAGGCCATACTTTCGGTGAACATTAGGATTTGCATGTGCACAAGAAAAGTTTCTCTTGGCGGCGTGAACAATATTGCTACCGAGAATGATTATCAAGTAAGGTTTTCAAATATTTCACATTAATGCCCGCTGAAGATCAGTGCGCGAACCCGTATTGGCATGCTCTTTCGGGCGTTCGTCCCTAGTTTGAAAGCGTTGTTAATTCATTGATCAATAAGGGGTTAAACGTTGATCGGCGAGGGTGGCGCCAGAGGCGCAATTTACCCCCTCGGAGCCCCTGAAAATTTTTTCAAAAACCACGACTGATGCACGCCAAGGAGAGATGCCATGAACACTGATCGTCAGAGCACGACCACGCTGCTTCCCATCAGCTACCTGTTCGTTCCGGGGAACCGTCCGGAGCGCTTTGCCAAAGCCGTTGAGGCCGGGGCGGATGCAATCATCCTGGACCTCGAGGATGCGGTTCATCCCGAGAGCAAAGCCGCTGCCCGAGCTGCCGTGTGGGCGTGGCAGGAAAGTACGTCGAGCGTTGCGTGCCAGCGGTTTATCCGGCTCAACAGTGTCGGCAGCGCGTTGTTCCGCCAGGACCTGACGTGGTTGGGCGACATGCGTTACCCCGAGCGTTGCACCGGGGTATTCCTGCCCAAGGCCGAGGCTCCCCAGGCGTTGGCGCGGGTGGTCGAGCAGCTGCTGGCATGGCAACCCCAGTTGCACATTGTCGCGATCATCGAGACGGCCAAAGGCTTGCAGCAGGTGGAGGCGATTGCCGCGATTCCCGGCCTGGCGCGCCTGGCCTTTGGCTCGCTGGATTTTTCCCTGGATATCAATTGCGGCCAGGTGCCCGAGGCGTTTCTGTACGCACGCAACCGCATCGTGCTGACCTCTCGCACTGCGGGTTTGCCGGCGCCAATCGACGGGGTAACGCCTGCGATCAACGACCTGGCGGTGGTCGCCCAGGACTCGCTTTACGCGCGCTCCCTCGGGTTCGGGGCCAAGCTGTGCATCCATCCCGCGCAGCTGTCGACGGTGCAGCGCGCGTTCTTGCCCGATGCCCACCAATTGGCCTGGGCGGATCGGGTGATGAGTGCCGTGGCCGGCGGTAGCCACGCGGTGCAAGTTGACGGCGAAATGGTCGATCTGCCGCTGATCGAGCAGGCGCAACGTCTGCTGGATCTGGCCCATCGATACGCAGCGGTCGCCAAGACCGGGACCTGCTGAACATGCTGCCAGGGCAGGGGGGAACCATGGGGCAGACCTATCAGATTGCGCTGCGGCCGGTGTGCGAAGTACGGCAATCGGAACAGGTGGACCCGGCCAATGTTCAGTGGCTATGCGACTCGATTATCCGCGCAGGGCATTGGCTGGAACCGATCATCGTCGAGCGCTCGCATGGCATCGTGATGGACGGTAACCACCGCCTGAATGCAGCGTTGCAGTTGGGTCTGTGTCGAGTACCGTGCATCCAGCTCGACTATACGGACCCACGGGTGTGCGTAAGGCACTGGCGCACGGGGCAGGCGTTCGAGGTCGCGCGGATTTTCAACACCATCGCTCGCGGCGAGATCTTTCCGTACAAGACCACGCGGCATGTGTTTGATCCGGCGTTGCCGGTCATCGCGATACCGCTGGATCGCCTGTACGAATGAGCCGTGCAAAAAAAATCATGGGGGAGGGTGATACTTTTTCGCACGTCGACTGGCATTAGGAGTGATTCCCATTTTCCCTCGTTGAAAGGATCCTCTCGTCATGCCTGTTGCCAGTCGGCCCTGCGGTGAGCGCGTGTTAACACTCGCCATTCGAACCGCCCTGTTGAATTTCGTCATGGTCGCAGCGGGCGCCAATGCCTGGGCTGAGACACCAACGCCTGCCGCCACGGATGACAGCACGCCCAGCCTGACACTCGACACCACCACCATCGACGGTCGCTACAACGGCCCGACGGCGCTGCCCGACGTTCTCCCCGGTGGGCAGGTAGCGCGCGGCGCGCGGCTGGGCATGATGGGCAACAAAGACGTGATGGATACACCCTTCAGCGTCACCAGCTACACCGCCAAAACCCTCGCCGACCTGCAAACCGTCACCGTTGCCGATGCGCTGGAACGTGACCCCTCGGTGCGCTCCACGGGGCAGACGGGCGGGATCGTCGATTCGTTTTTCATTCGCGGCTTTGCGATTGGCGAAGGCAACCTGGGTGAGCTGGCCTACGACGGCGTGTATGGCGTAGCCCCCAACTACCGGGCCTTTACCGAGTACGCCGAACGTGTCGAAGTGCTCAAGGGGCCGGGCGCCTTGATGTACGGCATCTCGCCCAACAGCGGTGTCGGGGGGGTCATCAACATCGTGCCCAAGCGGCCGCTGGAGCAGGACCTGACCCGTTTTACCGGCAGCTACGCGTCGGACTCCCAAACGGGCGGACACCTGGATATCAGCCGGCGTTTCGGTGAGGAAAACCAGTTCGGCGTGCGCTTCAACGGCAGCCTGCAGGGCGGCGACACGGCCGTGAACGACCAGCATCGCGACGTGGGGATCGGTGCGATTGCCCTGGATTATCGCGGCGAGCGGCTGCGCCTGAATCTCGACTACATCAGCCAGAAAGAAAGCTTCGACGGCGCATCACGCCCGTTTACCATCGCACCGGGCGTTGACGTGCCATCCGCCCCGAATGGCCGCACCAGCCTGCCGCAGAAATGGGGTTGGTCGGATACCAAGGAACAGTCCGCGTTGCTCGGCGGTGAATATGATCTGAGCGACAACCTCACCGTGTTCGCGCATGCAGGGGGCGGCAAGTCGGATGTGAAGCGCCTGTCTGACCAGGTGCCGCGCATCCTCAATGATGCCGGTGACACCAGCAACGTCCCGGGTTATTACAAATTCAACGTCGACCGTTCTACCGCCGATATGGGGATGCGCGGGCTCTTCGCCACCGGCCCGGTCACCCATACCACCACGTTGATGGCGACCCGTTACCAGGATGAGCTGTCGCGGGGCATCAACAACGGCACGACAATCCTCTCCAATATCTACCACCCGGTGGACACGCCCAAGCAATACATCAATACGCCCAAGGTGCTGCGAGTCTCCGAGTCGGAGTTGTCCGGCGTGGCGTTGACCGACACCTTGGGGATGCTGGATGACCGTTTCCAACTGACCCTGGGCGTGCGCCGGCAGTTTATCGAGTCACGTAACTATAATGCTGCCGGCTCCGTCAGCTCTCGTTACAACGCCAACGCCACCACGCCGTTGCTGGGTGTGGTGGTCAAGCCCTGGGAGGACGTCTCCCTCTACTACAACTACGTCGAAGGGCTGAGCAAAGGCGATGCGGCACCGGGCACGGCGAGCAACGCCGGGGAAACCTTTGCGCCGTACGAGTCCAAGCAACACGAACTGGGGGTGAAGTATGAACACGGCACCTTCATGACCACGCTGGCGTTGTTTCAGATCGAGAAACCAGCCGGTGAACTGGGCGCCAATGGCGTGTATTCGGTGCAGGCCGAACAGCGCAACCGTGGCCTGGAACTCAGCGTGTTCGGCGAAGTGGCCACCGGCACCCGTTTGATGGGGGGAGTGACCTTCCTTGATGGCGAGCTGACCAAATCTGCGACTGCCGCTAACCAGGGCAACAAGCCGGTCGGCGTGCCCGACATCCAGGCCAACCTGTGGGCGGAATACGACACCCCCTGGCTGGAAGGTTTGACCCTTACCGGTGGCGCGATCTACACCGACAGCCAATACGTCAACCAGGCCAACACCCAAGCGCTGGACGCCTGGACCCGTATCGATGCAGGCGCGCGCTATGCCACCAAAATTGAAGGGCGGCCGACGACTTTCCGCGCCACGGTGCAGAACGTATTCGACCGTGAGTATTGGTCGGGCGTGGCCTCTTATAGTGCGTTTTCCCCGGGGTATCCGCGCACGTTACAATTATCGGCTACCGTCGATTTTTGACGGGGGCCGTTTGATTTCAATGACTCGGACGCCAGATGCGAGCCTCGTTTCTCGCTCCAAATACAAGAAAAAGCCACTCTGGTGAGTGGCTTTTTTTTGCCTGCGATTTATGAAATGTACGCTTAAATGTCTATTTTGTAAAAACCGTCAGTAGCCTGCTGTGCAGGCGTTTATCCCCAAGCAGATGGATCCTGCCCGAACCCGTAAGAGCGGTGAGGAGCGGGGGACAAGCGTTGCACCCCGGCTTCACCCAGTGTCCGCAGCTTTTCAATCTACGCAGTTCACCGCGTACTCAACGAAACGCCGGCACCACATGCTTGATAAACAATTCCAGGGATTTTTTCTTCTCTGCGTGGGGCAGGCTGTTGTCACACCAGAAGCTGAACTCGTCGACACCCAGTTCCTGGTAGTACTGGATGCGCGGAATGATCTCTTCCGGCGTTCCGATCATCGCGGTCTTATGCAGGCTTTCCAGTTCAAACTCAGGGCGACCGGCGAATTTTTCTTCCGGGCTAGGGTCGAGGAAGCCGTTGACCGGCACGCTCTTGTTACCAAACCAGGCATCGAAGGTGCGGTAGAACTTCGAGATTGCCTTGGCCCCGACTTTCCAGCCTTCCGGGTCGTCAGCCGTATGCACATGGGTGTGGCGCAGCACCATCAGTTGCGGGCGTGGTACGTCAGGGTTGTTGTCCAGGGCGGCCTGGAATTTGTTTTTCAGGTCGAGGACTTCTTCATCACCCTTCATCAGCGGCGTGACCATTACATTGCAGCCGTTGGCGACGGCGAAGTTGTGGGAGTCCGGGTCGCGGGCGGCGATCCACATCGGCGGGTTGGGCTGTTGGATTGGTTTGGGCACGCTGGTGGAGGTGGGGAATTTCCAGATATCGCCGTCGTGGGCGTAGTCGCCTTTCCACAGTGCACGTACCACCGGCACCATCTCGCGCAGGGCCTGACCGCCGCTTGAGGCGGGCATGCCGCCAGCCATGCGGTCAAACTCGACCTGATAGGCACCCCGGGCCAGGCCGACTTCCATACGCCCGTTGCTGATCACGTCGAGCAGGGCGCATTCGCCTGCCACCCGCAATGGATGCCAGAACGGCGCAATGATGGTGCCAGCGCCCAAGTGAATGGTGGTGGTCTTGGCCGCGAGGTAAGCCAGCAGCGGCATCGGGCTTGGCGAGATGGTGTATTCCATGGCGTGGTGCTCGCCAATCCATACGGTGCTGAAGCCACCGGCCTCGGCCATCAGGGTCAGTTCGGTCAAGTCTTCGAACAGCTGGCGATGGCTGACACTCTCATCCCAACGTTCCATGTGTACGAACAGGGAAAACTTCATGACGCTTACCTCGGATCTATTGTGATCGGCCTGTCGACTGCGGGCCCTTAAGTGCTCTCGCCACTGTGAAGCGTGCCGGTGATAACGGCTGTTCGGCGGATTGATTGTTGGTATACCATAATACGGAATATCCGCAAAACTTTTCTCTCCAACGGTTGCACCCTCACCTCACAAGGAAGGCGAGCTCGATGAACATAAAACAAAAATTAATCCTGGCCTTTGCGGTGATCGCCAGCCTGCCGGTGATTCTGGTGGCTGTGCTGATCATCCTCAATGTGCGCCATGAGGCCAGGGACGGCTTTGTCGACAGCAGTGGGCGCGAGATCCGCCAGGTGGACAACGCGATGCAGCTGTTTTTTGAAGGCATCAGCCAGAACGTCGCCTATCTGGCCGGACACCCGCAGTTGCAGAGTATCAATGGTGATGTGAAACGCTACTTGGCCAGTGATGCGGCGCAGATCGCTCCCGGCGCGCGTGACGGGCAACTTTTCACGTTGTTCGAGGGCCTGGCCAAGAGTCACTCGGCCTACACCTATCTGTCCCTGGGCACCGAGGACGGCGGTTATGTGTTCTGGCCCGGCGACCCCAAGCTAGCCAACTACGACCCACGCACACGGCCTTGGTATAAAACGGCCATGGCCCAGCCGGGCAAGACCCTGCGCACCGAGGCCTATTACTGGGCCGCCGACGATGTGGTGCTGGTCAGCACCGTGCAAAGCTTCAACGATCGCCAGGGCAAGGCGAGTGGGGTGGTCAACATCGACGTGTCCCTCAAGCAACTGACCGACCTGGTCAAGCAGATCAAGCTGGGCGAGAGCGGCTACCTGATGCTGATGGAAGCCAATAACACCGTGCTGGTGGACCCGAATGACCCGTCCCACAATTTCAAGAAGCTTGGCGAGCTGGGGGAAGGCTATCGGCAGTTGAGCGAAGCCGGCCAGGGGCTTGTGCAAGTCGAATTGGCGGGTGAGCGCTATATGGCCTTGGTATGGCCATCAAAGGCCTTGGGCTGGCGGTTTGTCGGGCTGGTGCGCGAGAGTGAAGTGATGGCCGGCGCAGCACGCCTGACCTGGCTGATTGCGGCCATTGCGCTGGTGTGCGGTGCGTTATTCGCGGTGGCCGGCGCCTGGTTTGCCGGGCTGATCGTCAAGCCGATTCGCGGCGTGGCCAGCGGCCTGGAAGGCATTGCCCAAGGTGAGGGCGACTTGACCGCGCGCCTGGATGTGAAAGGTCGCGATGAAACGGCGCAGCTTGCCGGTTGGTTCAACCAGTTCCTCGAAGCCATCCGCACGCTGATCCAACGTATCGGCCAGGCCGCCGCGCAGATCCACACCAGCTCAGGCAGTGCCACTGAAGTCTCGGTGGAGATGGCCGAAGTCGCCGAGCGACAGCGTGAAGCGGTGGATATGGTTTCGACGGCGTTTCATGAAATGGTCGCCACCTCCAACGAAGTCGCGCGCTCCTGCAGCCAGGCGGCCGACTCGGCCGACAACGGTCAGCGTCAGGCCCATACCGGGCAGCAGCAGATCGACGCGGCGGTGAGCAGTGTCGGGCGCTTGAGCCAGGAAATCGGCCACTCCGCCCAGGCCATGGAGCAGCTGGAAAAAGACAGCAATGACATACAGTCGATCCTCGGCACCATCCGCTCCATCGCCGAGCAGACCAACCTGTTGGCGCTGAACGCCGCTATCGAAGCCGCGCGGGCGGGTGAGCAGGGTCGCGGTTTTGCGGTAGTGGCGGACGAGGTGCGCGCACTGGCCAAGCGCACCTCCGACTCCACCGGTGAAATCGACGGACTGCTCGGCAACCTGGCACGCCGCACTCATCAGATGGGCAAGCAGATGCATGCGAGCTTGGAGGTGTCCCAGGAAACGGTGGTGTCGATCAACGACGCGCGGGCCAGCTTTGGCCTGATCCGCGAGTCGGTCGACGTGATCCGCGACATGAACACGCAAATCGCCACCGCCGCCGAAGAGCAGCACCAGGTGGCCGAGGACATCAATCGGCACATCAGCCAGATTCATGGGGATGCGCAGTTAGTGGCAAGCCTGGCCGACTCCACGCGCCAGGATGCGCAGCAATTGACGGCGTTGTCGCAGACGTTGAATCAATTGGTCAGCCGCTTCCGCACCTGACTGGCACCCTAGCGCAAACATGGACACCGGCAGACACGCTTTGGAATGCAGTCAAAACTGTGGGAGCGGGCTTGCTCGCGAAGGCGGTGCATCAGTCACTGAATCCAACGACTGAAATACCGCCTTCGCGAGCAAGCCCGCTCCCACATTTGATCTTCGGTGTTTTCAGAAAGGGTCGGGGATCAGGCAACCAAGGGCAGGGCGCCCATCTTGCCGTGGCAATACACCAGTGGCCCGGCGTTCTGCTGGGGCACGATCAGGTTTTTCACCGAGCCGACCATGATTGCGTGGTCGCCGCCTTCATATTCGCGCCACAACTCGCACTCGATCACCGCCGTGGCATTGGCCAGGATCGGGTTGCCCAACTCACTGAGCGTCCATTCGATGCCCTGGGCCTTGTCCTTGCCTTTGCGCGCAAAGGCATAGGCTTCGGTTTGCTGCCCCCCGGAAAGCACGTGAATGGCAAAGCGCTTGTTCTTGATCAACACCGGGTACGAGTCGGAGCTGTAGTTGGGGCAGAACAGCACCAGGGCCGGGTCCATGGACAGTGAACTGAAGGCACTGGCGGTCAACCCGACGATTTGCCCCTCGTCATCGAGCGTGGTGATCACGGTGACACCGGACGGAAACGAACCCATCACTTGTTTGTAGATAGCGGCATCAATCATGGGACGGTCCTCTGCGGGTAATGTGGTTTTTATGAGTTTGTAGGTCTGATGGTATACCGTAATACAATCGATGCAACCGCTTTTTCAATCGCCCGATGAACGTCAATTCTGGGGCTTATCACCAATAAATACGGGAGCTATGGCGGGAAATAACAGGGTGCGCTGTGGCACAATTGCGGATCAGATGCGCGCTAAGACTACGGATCAGTCTTGTGAAAATGTTGGAATACCATAATATGGTGTTCATCTGAGGGGCAGCCAGAGAGCTCCCCCGGTTTGGCGTCAAACAACTATAAGATCAGACAAACGCGAGTTCATTTCCATGCCCCAGATGTCCCGGCAAGACCCCCTGATCGAGCATCACACGGTCGATTACGTCCCCCTCGCAGAGCGCCATGGAAAGGCCCGCGACCTGTTCACGTTATGGTTCAGCACCAACATCGCGCCGTTGCCGATCGTCACGGGTGCCATGGTCGCCCAGGTGTTCCATCTCAATCTGGTGTGGGGGCTGCTGGCGATTGCCCTCGGGCACCTGCTCGGCGGCATCGTGATTGCCCTCGCATCGGCCCAAGGCCCGCGCATGGGCATCCCGCAGATGGTGCAGAGCCGTGGCCAGTTCGGCCGTTACGGCGCGCTGCTGATCGTGTTCTTCGCCGCGCTGATCTACATCGGCTTTTTCATCTCCAATATCGTCCTGGCTGGCAAGTCCATCGTCGGCATCGTGCCGTCGGTGCCGGTGCCGGCGAGCATCCTGATCGGCGCCCTCAGCGCTACCGCCATCGGCGTGATCGGCTATCGCTTTATCCATACCCTCAACCGCATCGGCACCTGGGTGATGGGCAGCGCTTTGCTGGCCGGTTTTATCTACATTTTTGCCCATGACCTGCCGGCAGATTTCCTTACCCGTGGCGGCTTCAACGCGGCGGGCTGGTTGGCTACCGTGTCGCTGGGGGTGATCTGGCAGATCAGCTTTTCGCCCTACACCAGCGACTACTCGCGCTACCTGCCGGCGGACATTGGCATCACCCGGCCGTTCCTCGCCACCTACCTGGGCGCGACCCTCGGCACCATCCTGTCCTTCGCCTTTGGCCTGGTAGCTGCACTGGCTACGCCCGAAGGCACCGAAGCCATGGTCGCGGTCAAGCAAGCCACCGGCTGGCTGGGGCCGATCCTGATGGTGCTGTTCCTGCTCAATATCATCAGCCACAACGCCCTGAATCTGTACGGCGCGGTGCTGTCGATCATCACCTCGGTCCAGACCTTCGCCAGCCACTGGACACCGAGCATCAAGGTGCGCGTGGCGCTGTCGGGCGTGGTCCTGGCCGGTTGCTGCGTGGTGGCGTTGGGCGCGTCGGCGGACTTCATCTCGCAATTTATCGGCCTGATCCTCGCGCTGTTGCTGGTGTTGGTGCCGTGGGCGTCAATCAACCTGATCGACTTCTACATCATCAAGCGAGGGGTCTATGACATTGCCTCGATCTTCCAGGCCGATGGCGGGGTGTATGGGCGTTTCAACCTGCATGCGATCGTGGCGTACTTCATCGGCATCATCGTGCAACTGCCGTTTGCCAATACGTCGCTGTATGTGGGGCCGTGGGCCAACCTGGTGGAAGGCGCGGACTTGTCGTGGTTGGTGGGGTTGGTGGTGACGTGCCCGTTGTACTACTGCCTGGCGACACGTCAACACACCCAAAAGGTCAGGGCGGCGCGGTTGGGCTACACCGACTGACCCACGCCACCGAATTCCTCCAGCGCATCCCGCAACGCGCCCTCGAAGTATGCCTTCGAGGCGCGATCCCAGAGGATATGAAACGCCGGCAGCTCCACACTGCCTGTGTGGATGACAATCGCATTGACCCGCGCCACCGAGGTCTGCGCCACCATCCCCGGCTTGAAGGCCGGGAAACTGAGATCCACCCCGCACAGCTTCGCCATCACCTGCGCAATCACCTCCCCGCTGAGCCGCACACAGGCATGGCTGTCCTGGCGCGGCAGCAGGTAGTTGGCGCGGTGGTCTAGTTCCCAACGCGCTTCTTCATCGGCAATCCGTTGCCCCTGATCCCGTGGGCTGCCCAGCACCAGGTATTCGTTCTGCGACAGGCGCGCCACCCAACTGCCGTCCGCTTGCGCGCAGGCTTGGTTAGGCGCGCCTGGCAACGTGAAGCCGCGCGCCGTGAGGTACTCGGCGCTTTGTGCGCCGCGAAAACCGACCCGGGGCAGGTCGGTCTGGTCCTGCAGTTGGCAGGCCGGCGTGAACAATTCGTGGGCCTTCAGACTGGTCATGGCTTAACCCTCCTGGCGTTGGTTAGTGGGGTCGAAGAACGGCAGTTGCACCACCTCGGCCTGGACGACGATGCCGCCTTCGACGCGAATCGGAATGCGCTGCCCCGGTGTGCTTTGGTCGATCCCGGCGTAGGCCAGCCCGATGATGCGGCCCAGGCTGGTGGAGTATTCGCAGGAGGTGACGTTGCCGCTGATGTCCGCGCCGTTGAGCACCAGGTGACCTTCCAGCGGTTGCACGCTGCCCTTGGGCAGGCTGAAGCCCACCAGTTTGCGTTTCAGCGGCTGGGCTTCGAGGATGTCCACCGAGCGGCGGCCGACGAAGAACGGCTTGTTGCGGCTGACTGCCCAGCCCATGTCGATTTCCGCCGGGTGGGTCATGCCATCGGTGTCCTGGCTGATGATCACGTGGCCTTTTTCCAGGCGTAGCAGGCGCTGGGTCTCGACGCCGAAGGGGCGAATGTCAAAGGCCTTGCCGGCCGCCATCAACGCGTCCCACAACGCCAGGCCGTGGCGTGCCGGTACGTGGATTTCATAGCCCAGTTCGCCGACGAACCCGACCCGCAGCAGGCGTGCCTTGATCCCGGCCACCGTGCCCTGGCGCACGCCCAGATAGGGAAAACCTTCGGCACTGAGGTCGAGATCGCTGCACACCTGCGCCAGCACCTTGCGCGAGTCCGGCCCGGCCACGTTGACCGCACAGATCGCGGCGGTGACGTTGGTCACGTCCACATCCAGGCGCCACTGCGCGTTCCACTTGAGCATCTGCTGGTAAATACGATCGACGCCGCTGGTGGTGGCGGTGACGTAGAAATGGTTGTCGGCCAGCCGCGCGCACACGCCATCATCGATCACCACGCCGTGTTCGTTGGTCATCAGCGCATAACGCGAACGGCCCACCGGCTGCTTGAGGAACGCGAAAGTGTAGAGGCGGTTAAGCAATTCGGCGGCGTCCGGGCCGCGCACGTCGAGACCGCCGAGTGTGGACACATCGATCAGCCCGACCTTGTTGCGCACGTGCAGCGCTTCGGCCTGCATGCACGCTTCGCGGTCCTGGGCCTTGCCGTAATAGGCCGGGCGCTGCCAGATCCCGGCGGGCATCATCTTCGCCCCGGCTTGCACATGGCGCGCGTGCATCGGTGTTTGGCGGTAGGGGTCGAAGGCGCGTCCGGCGACATGCGCGAGTTTCTCCGCCACGAACGGCGGCCGTGCGGTGGTGACCCCGGTTTCGCTGATAGTGCGCTGGGTCGCCCAGGCCACCAGCCGTGCGGTCGGCAGCGCTGAGTGGCGCCCCTGGGACGGGCCCATGCCGACCGTGGAATAGCGCTTCACCAACTGCACATCGCGGTAGCCAATGCGGGTGGCGTTTACGATGTCCGCCACCTGCAGGTCTTCGTCGAAGTCGACGAAATCCTTGCCCTTGGGGTGCGGGAAGATCGGCCAGGGGAAGTTGACCTGAGCTTCAGGGCGCAGCGCTGCAGGCGGGCTGGAGCTGTTCAATCCGAGGGCGAGCAGGCTGTCGGCGGCGGCGTTGGTCGCATCCGTCAGCACATTGTCCAGTTGATGCCGACCGTGTACGGAACCGGCCACGCCCAGATTGCGCGGCAGGCCACTGAGGCTGAACTCCGCCCGCGAGTCTTCATAGGCCAGCTTGCCACCGGCCTGGCACAGCAACTGATAGACCGGCATATAACCGGCCGACATGCACAGCAGGTCGCAGTCGATCACTTGCCCGCTGGCGCTGACCTGGCCCTGGCCAGTGATCTGGCGCACGTCGACACCCTTCACATGGCGCAGGCCTTTTTCATGCAGGGCCTCGAACACCGTGCTGTTGCTCAGGCACGCGATCTTGCGCTGGGCCAGGGCGCCCGGCAGGGCTTTGTCCGCCGGGGCGTGACGCAGGTCGATCACGGCGGCCACGTCCACGCCCTGGTCATGCAGGTCGAGGGCGGCGAGGTAGCCGTCATCGTTGCCGGTGAGTACCACTGCGCGCTTGCCGGGCTTGACCGCATACAGCTTCATCAGGCGTTGCGCGGCGCTGGTGAGCATCACGCCCGGCAGGTCGTTGTTGCGGAAGACCACCGGTTGGTCGAATGAACCGCTGCACACCAGGCACTGTTTTGCGCGCACTTTGTACAGGCGCTTGCCCTGGATCACCGGCAGGTAGTTGTCGGTGAACCAGGCATTGCAGGTGGCGTCGGTGAGCACCTGGATATTCGCGTGTTGCTGCACCGCGCCCAGCAACTCGCGGCGCAAGGTGTCGGCACGGGTGCCGGCAATATCGAAGCGCGCGTAGGTCAGCGACCCGCCGAGGATCGGTTGCTGCTCGATCAGCAGCACCTTGGCGCCGGCATTCGCGGCGGTCAGCGCGGCCTGCAGGCCAGCGGGGCCGGCGCCGATCACGGCGAGGTCGGTAAACAGGTAGGCCTTGTCGTAGTACTCGGGTTGGAACGTCAGGTCGAGCACGCCCAGGCCGGCCTTTTTGCGGATGATCGGCTCCCAGACTTTCCACATGCCCTTGGGTTTGTAGAACGAACGGTAGTAGAAGCCCACCGGCATGAACTTGGAGAACTTGCCCAGGTAGGCGTCCTTGTCGTTGTCCAGCGAGCCGTTGACGTTCTGCGCCGTCACCGCCAAGCCGGCGGACAGCGCGTGGGCGTCGGCTAATACGTTGGGTTCGCGAGGCAGTTGCACCAGGCTGTTGGCGTCCTGGCCGGCCATGGTCAACGGGCCGCGTGGGCGGTGGTATTTGAACGAGCGCGACATCAGGAAGCGCCCGTTGGCGAGCAGGGCGCTGGCGATGCTGTCGCCCTGCAAACCTTGGTAGGGCAGGCCGTCGAAGCTGAAGTCGAGTGGCTGGTCACGCTGGATCAGCAGGCCCATGGGGGCGGGGAGGCGGTTCATCCGGCGATCTCCTTGGCGGTGGTGAAGTCGACGCGGGTGGTGAACACTTCGCGCGGATCGAAGGTGCGCACTATCTCGTCGGTGACCGTGTGGCGCTCGGCGAGGAACCAGTAGCTGGACGGCGTGTGCATCCACCATTCGCGCACCACGCCGGCAAGGTTGTCGGTGTTGAACACGTAGTCGGCCCATTCGGCATCGCTGCAGGTCAGCGGGTCGGGCATCGGTTTGAATTCACCGCCGTAGGTGAACTCGCTGATATTGCGCGGCCCGTTGAGCGGGCAAATCATGATTTTCATCGTCTGCTCTCCGTCAGTGGCTGGCCGCTGTGGCGCCCATTTCGTTGACTTGCTGGAAGGTTGAAAAGCGCTCGAGGCCGAAGGGTTTGATCAAGTCCGGCACCTTGCCGCCGCTGGCGACCAGCTCGGCCATGGTCTTGCCGCAGATCGGCGTGGCCTTGAAGCCCCAGGTGCCCCAGCCGGCGTCGAGGTAGTAATTCTTCACCGGCGACAGGCCCATGATCGGGCTGTAGTCGGGGGTCATGTCGGTGATCCCGGCCCACTGGCGCATCAACTTGGCGTTAGCCAGGAACGGGAACATCTCGATGGCATGGGCCAACAGGCTTTCCTTGAGGTCCAGGGTCGAGCGCGTGTTGAACAGCGGGTACGGGTCGGAACCGCCACCGAACACCACTTCGCCACGGCTGGTTTGCTGCACGTAGCAGTGCAGCGCCGAGGAACTTACCAGCGGATCGAGGAACGGCTTGAACGGCTGGGTGACCATGGCCTGCAGCGGGAACGTCTGGATCGGCGAACGGATACCGGCCTTGGCCATCAGCAGCGAGCTGTGCCCGGCAATCGCCTGCACCGCGCAGCCGCACTTAATGGTGCCGCGATTGGTTTTCACCGCAGTGATGGCGCCGTTTTCGATCACCAGGTCCTGCACTTCGGTGAGCTGATGGATTTCCACGCCGCGCTTGGCTGCCTGCTTGGCGTAGCCCCAGGCCACGGCATCGTGACGCGCGGTGGCGCCGTCGATATGCCAGAGCCCGGCGATTACCGGCAAGTGGCCGGGGTCGAGGTTGAGACTGGGCACCAGCTCGCGGATCTGCTGGCGATCGATCATCTCGGTACGCCCGCCGAAGTGCTTGTTGACCTCGGCACGCTGGCGGAACGAACGCACGGTGGCGTCGGTGTGGGCCAGGGTCAGTTGGCCGCGCTCGGAGTACATGATGTTGAAATCGAATTCGTTGGACAGCGACTGGAACATCTTCACCGACTCGGCGTAGAAACGAACGCCTTCGCTGGTGAGGTAATTGGAGCGGATCACCGCCGTATTGCGCGCGGTATTGCCGCCGCCCAGGTAGGCCTTTTCCAGCACCGCGATATTGGTGATGCCGTGGTACTTGGCCAGGTAGTAGGCCGTCGCCAGGCCATGGCCGCCGGCGCCGATGATCACCACGTCGTAACTCGACTTGAGTTCCTTGGGCGCTGGCAGATCCACTTCCACCGGGTACTCCGAACTCAGCCCGTATTTCAATAGATTGAATGGCATACGGCCTCCGATTGGCTGCGTAGGGCGTGGTGTTGCGCCAGGGCGGCGGCCACGGTGTTTTTCATCAGGAAGGCAATCGTCATCGGCCCGACACCGCCGGGCACCGGGGTGATGGCGGCGACATGGGGCAGGGCGCTGTCGAAGTCGACATCACCCACCAGGCGGCTGCGGCCGTCGTCGTCGATGCGGTTGATGCCGACATCGATCACCACCGCGCCGGGTTTCAACCAGCTCGCGTCAATCAAGCGGGCGCGGCCCACGGCAGCGATCACGATATCGGCCTGGCGGCACAGGGCCTGGGCGTCGTGGCTGCGCGAATGCAGCACGGTCACCGAGCAATCCGCCTTGAGCAGCAGCGCGGCCATGGGCTTGCCGACGATGTTCGAACGGCCGATCACCACCGCGTGCTTCCCGCGCAGGTCGCCGCAGGTTTGCTCCAACAGGTACAGGCAACCGCTTGGGGTGCACGGCGTGAGCACCGCGCGCCCTTGGCTGAGGCCGCCGACGTTCTGGCTGTGAAAACCGTCGACGTCCTTGTCCGGCGCGATGGCCTCCAGAGCGCGCAGTTCGTCCATCTGCGCCGGCAACGGCAATTGCAGGAGGATGCCGTGGATCGCCGGGTCGGCATTCAATTGGCCGATCAGGATCAACAATTGTTCGGTGCTGGTATCGCTCGGCAGGCGATGCTCCACGGAGCGGATGCCCACCTCTTCGGCGCGCAGGATCTTGTTGCGCACATACACCTGGCTGGCCGGGTCGTTGCCCACTAGGATCACTGCCAGCGCCGGTTGAATAGCCTGCCCATGCAGACGCGCCACGTCCTCGCGCACTTGCAGCAGCACCTGTGCGGCGGCGGCTTTGCCGTCGATCATTTTATGCGCGTTCACCGGAACACCACCGTTCTGTCCTGATTGAGGAAGACCCGGTGCTCCAGGTGGTACTTGACCGCCTTGGACAGGGCCACGGTTTCGGTGTCGCGACCGATGGCGACCAGGTCGTCGGGCTTGTACACGTGGTCGACACGCTGCACTTCCTGCTCGATGATCGGGCCCTCATCCAGGTCGCTGGTCACGTAGTGCGCGGTGGCACCGATCAACTTCACGCCGCGTTGATAGGCCTGGTGATAGGGCTTGGCACCCTTGAAACCGGGCAGGAACGAATGGTGGATATTGATCGCCCGCCCCGACAGTTGCCGGCACAGGTCGTCGGAGAGGATCTGCATGTAGCGCGCCAACACCACCAGTTCGGTGCGGGTGTCGTCGACGATCTTCATCAACTCGGCTTCCTGCGCGGCCTTGTTGTCCTTGGACACCGGCAGGTAGATAAAGCGAATGCCCTCGCGCTCGGCCATCGGCCGCAGATCGAGGTGGTTGGAGACGATGGCGGTGATGGTCATGTCCATCTCGCCCTTGTGGTATCGGTAGAGCAGGTCGGTGAGGCAGTGGTCGAACTTGCTCACCATCAGCATCACGCGCATCGGCTCGCGGGTGTCGTGCAGCTCCCACTGCATGTCGAAGGCCTGGGCGACATCGGCGAAACCGTCTCTGATCTCTTGCAGGTTGCCTTCGTGGCCATCGTTGAAGCGGAACACGGCGCGCATGAAGAAGCGGCCGCTGAAATCGTCATCGAACTGCGCCATTTCCCCGATGTAGCACGCGTTGTCCGCCAGGTAAGTGGTGACGGCCGCAACGATGCCGGACACGGCGGGGCACGTCACCTTGATGATGAAATGGTTTTTTTCGTGTTGCATGACACGTCCTCGGGATGATGGCGGCAGCTCATCGCATAGCGAAAAAATGTCTGAGGACAGCAGGCTCATTCCTTGAGCGCGTTTTCTTGTGGGGAATAAAATATTCCTGAAGTGGCTTTATAGGGGAATGAAGGCGGGGCGTCCAGGGGTTTTGGGAAAGATTTTTAACTGGGGGGAATTTTTTGCGGGGCGACTGGGAGGTCCAATGCGATCAAAGGTGGGCGCTGGCTTGCCTGCGATGGTCATAGGTCTCTGCAAAAACTGTAGTGAGCGGGCTTGCCCCGCGCTGGGCGGCGAAGCCGCCCCAAACCAGGCGACTTGGTCTTATCTGGAACTCGGCGATGTTTTTACTGGGGCGGCTTCGCCGCCCAGCGCGGGGCAAGCCCGCTCACTACAAGGTGCTCATGTGCCTTTAAAAGATGTGCAGATACCCATCAGGCTCCCACAGCAGAGCCGCTCTCGGTTCGTTCATCACTCTTTGTCGTTACCGTAGTTCATGATCGACAACAACCGAATCGGCACCCGCACCAACTCCTCAGGCCCATGGGGAATCTCGCCCTCAAACGTCAGGCTGTCCCCGGCCTCCATGCGATACAACTGGTTGCCGTGGCGATAAATCAGCTCCCCTTCAAGCAGGTGCAGAAACTCGGTCCCTGGGTGCGCAAACGTAGGAAACTCCTCACTGGCGTCATCCATGCTGACCATGTACGCCTCGAAGCTCTTCTTCGGCCCGCGCGTATGGTTGAGCAGGTGATAGGTATGCCCCTTCTCGGTCCCCCGGCGCACCACTTCCATGCCTTGGTCGGCCTTGACCAGCAAGGCGCTGCCATCCTGCTGGTCGTATTCGCTGAATAATTTCGAGAGCGGCAGCCCGAGCACATCGCACAGGCGGCTCAAGGTATCGAGGCTGGTGGAGACCTGGGCGTTCTCGATCTTGCTCAACATGCCCTGGCTGATATCGGCAATTTTTGCCACGTCAGACAGCTTCAGGTCTTGGGCCTGGCGCTGGCGTTTGATCTGCAGCCCCAGGTATTGCTCGAGCTTGAGGCGCGGGGCGGTTTCGGTGGACATGATCATCGGCTCCTGCACGGTTTCCGTTCAGTAATATTATTTTCGCACTGGGAAAGTGCAACGTCTGGCGCTTAAAGGCCACCCTGCTGTACGTATTCCTGCAGGGAAAAGAATTTTCCCATATATACAGCACAAAAGCGCTTTCACCGGCACGTCAAACAGCCGTCCGCGAATCTGGCAAGGGTATTGCATTCCTGTAGGGAAACTAACTTTCTTTTTAGGAATAAAAAGACAGCCTAGGCCCACCCACACGGTTTTGCCTTTCGCGAGGAGTGACACGCAATGTTGCCAGCAGAAACCCAGCGCATCATCGACAAGCACGGGATCAAGTACGTGCTTGCGCAGTTTGTGGATATACACGGTGCGGCCAAGACCAAGTCGGTGCCCATCTGCGGGCTCAAGACGGTGGCCGAAGAGGGCGCGGGGTTTGCCGGGTTTGCCATCAGCGGCATGGGCATGGAGCCCCACGGTCCGGACTTCATGGCGCGCGGCGATCTGTCGACATTGACCCCGGTACCCTGGCAGCCAGGTTATGGGCGCGTGGTGTGCGTCGGCCATGTCGACGGCAAACCCCACCCCTACGACAGCCGCTACGTGTTGCAGCAACAAGTGCAGCGCCTGCAGGACAAGGGCTGGACGCTGAACACCGGCCTCGAACCCGAGTTCAATCTGATGCGCCGTGACGAGCAGGGCACGTTGCAATTGGTCGACCCCAGCGACAACCTCGACAAGCCTTGCTACGACTACAAGGGCCTGTCGCGTTCGCGGGTGTTCCTCGAGCGCCTGACCGAAGCCTTGCAGGCGGTGGATTTCGAGGTCTATCAAATCGACCACGAAGACGCCAACGGCCAGTTCGAGATCAACTACACCTACAGCGACGCCCTGACGTCCGCCGACCGTTTCACCTTCTTCCGCATGGCCGCCGGCGAGATCGCCAATGACCTGGGCATGATCTGCTCCTTCATGCCCAAGCCCGACCCGAAACGCGCCGGCAATGGTATGCACTTTCACCTGTCGATCAGCAGCGCCGAGAACAAAAACCTGTTCCATGACGCCAGCGACCCGAGCGGCATGGGCTTGTCGAAACTCGCCTATCACTTCGCCGCCGGCTTGCTCGCCCACGGCCCGGCGCTGTGTGCGTTCGCTGCGCCCACCGTCAACTCGTACAAGCGCCTGGTGGTCGGCAACTCGTTGTCCGGCGCCACCTGGGCCCCGGCCTTTATCGCGTTTGGCGCCAACAATCGCTCGGCCATGGTGCGCGTGCCGTACGGTCGCCTGGAATTTCGCCTGCCGGATGCCGGCTGCAACCCCTATCTGGTCAGCGCCGCGATCATCGCCGCGGGCCTGGACGGTATCGATCGCCAGCTGGAAATCGACCACGTCTGCAACGAAAACCTCTACAGCCTGAGCCTCGAGCAGATCGCCGAGCGCGGCATCAATACCCTGCCGCAGTCCCTCAAGGAAGCCTGCGACGCGCTGGAAGCCGACGCGCTGTTCGCCGAAGTGCTCGGCCCGCAGATTGTGGGTGAGTTCATCAAGCTCAAGCGTATGGAGTGGGTGGAGTACAGCCGCCATGTGAGCGACTGGGAAATCCAGCGCTACACCGAATTTTTCTGACACCGTGTGACGGAGACTTGTTATGTGTGGAATCGTAGGCCTGTACCTGAAGAATCCGCAGCTGGAACCCCAGCTCGGCAAGCTGTTTGAACCCATGCTGCAAGCCATGACCGACCGTGGCCCGGACAGCGCCGGTTTCGCCATCTACGGCGATGAAGTCGCCGATGGCTGGGTCAAGCTGACCCTGCAAGCCACCACCGAAGCCTTCGACTGGAAAGGCTTGATGGGCGAGCTGGAAGGGCGCCTCGGCTGTTCCCTGGATTGGTTCCAGAACGCCAGCGCCGCTGTACTTAAGATCCACGCCGACGAAGCCCCGGTACGCCTGGCCCTGGCCGAACTGGCGCCGAGCGTGCGCATCATGAGCGCCGGGCAGAGTATCGAGATCCTCAAGGGCATGGGCCTGCCCCAGGAGATTTCCCAGCGCTTCGGCCTGGCAAACATGCAGGGCAGCCACATCATCGGCCATACGCGCATGGCCACGGAAAGCGCGGTGACCATGGAAGGCAGCCACCCGTTTTCCACCGGCGCCGACCTGTGCCTGGTGCACAACGGCTCGCTGTCCAACCACTTCCGCCTGCGCCAGGAACTCAAGCGCGAAGGCATCCATTTTGAAACCGACAACGACACCGAAGTCGCCGCCGGCTACCTGACCTGGCGTCTGCAACAGGGTGATTCGCTCAAAGAGGCGCTGGACCATTCCCTGGAAGACCTCGACGGCTTCTTCACCTTCGCCATCGGCACGCGCAACGGCTTTGCGGTGATCCGCGACCCGATTGCGTGCAAGCCGGCGATCCTCGCCGAGACCGACGATTACGTCGCCATGGCCTCCGAGTACCAGGCGCTGTCGAGCCTGCCGGGCATCGAGAACGCGCGGATCTGGGAGCCGGCACCGGCCACGTTGTACATCTGGGAACGCGAGTCAGCAGCTTAAGGAGCGCACACATGAAAACCATCGATCTTTCCACCGCCACCGTGCGTGACCTCAACCAGGCGTTGCACGCCCAGGCCATCGACAACGAGTGGCGCGTGACCCATTCCAACGGCAAGCACAATCTCGCCGTGGGCGTGAACCAGGCCGTGTCCATCGATATCGAGGGCCACGCCGGTTATTACTGCGCAGGCATGAACCAACAGGCCTCGATCACCGTGCACGGCAATGTCGGCGTGGGCTGCGCCGAGAACATGATGTCCGGCTTTGTGCGCGTCAAAGGCAGCGCGTCCCAGGCTGCCGGGGCCACGGCCCATGGCGGTCTGCTGGTGATCGAGGGCGACGCGGGCGCGCGTTGCGGGATTTCCATGAAGGGCATCGACATCGTCGTCGGCGGCAGCATCGGCCATATGAGCTGCTTCATGGGCCAGGCCGGGCGTCTGGTGGTGTGCGGCGACGCCGGCGATGCGCTGGGCGATTCGCTCTACGAAACCCACATCTACGTGAAAGGCACGGTGGAGTCCCTGGGCTCGGACTGCGTCGAAAAAGAGATGCGCAGCGAACACCTGCACGAGCTGCAGGAACTGCTCGACCGCGCCGGTTTCGCCCACCAGGCGGCAGATTTCAAGCGCTACGGCTCGGCCCGTCAACTCTACAACTTCAAAGTCGATAACGCCTCCGCGTACTGATCAGGAGCTCCACCATGACTGAACAAACCCCTCCGGTCCTGCGCGAGTCGGCCACCTTCGACCGCCTGACCATCCAGGAAATCCAGCGTGCCGCCGAAACTGGCATCTACGATATTCGCGGCGGCGGCACCAAGCGCAAGCTGCCGCACTTCGATGACTTGCTGCTGCTCGGCGCCAGCGTGTCGCGCTACCCGCTGGAAGGCTATCGCGAGAAGTGCGGCACCGATGTGATCCTCGGCAATCGCTTCGCCAAGAAGCCTATCCACCTGAAGATCCCGGTGACCATCGCTGGCATGAGTTTCGGTGCGTTGTCGGCCAACGCCAAGGAAGCCCTGGGCCGTGGCGCGACCATCGCCGGCACCAGCACCACCACCGGTGACGGCGGCATGACCCCGGAAGAGCGCGGCCAGTCCCAGCACTTGGTGTATCAGTACCTGCCGTCGCGCTACGGCATGAACCCGGATGATCTGCGCAAGGCCGACGCCATCGAGATCGTCCTCGGCCAGGGCGCCAAGCCCGGCGGCGGCGGCATGTTGCTCGGCATGAAGGTCACCGAGCGTGTGGCCGGCATGCGCACCTTGCCCATCGGCGTGGACCAGCGCAGCGCCTGCCGCCACCCGGACTGGACCGGCCCGGATGACCTGGCGATCAAGATTGCCGAGCTGCGTGAAATCACCGATTGGGAAAAACCGATCTACGTGAAAATCGGCGCGAGCCGGCCGTATTACGACGTGAAGCTGGCGGTCAAGGCCGGTGCCGATGTGATCGTGCTCGACGGCATGCAAGGCGGCACCGCCGCGACGCAGGAAGTGTTTATCGAGCATGTGGGCATCCCGATTTTGTCGGCCATCCCGCAAGCGGTACAGGCTTTGCAAGAGATGGGCATGCACCGCAAGGTCCAGTTGATCGTGTCGGGCGGGATTCGTAATGGTGCCGATGTGGCCAAGGCCATGGCGATGGGCGCGGACGCGGTGGCCATCGGCACGGCGGCGCTGATTGCCCTGGGCGACAACCACCCACGGCTGGACGCGGAGCTGAAAAAGATCGGCTCGGCCGCCGGCTTCTACGACGACTGGCAGAACGGCCGCGATCCGGCGGGCATCACCACTCAGGACCCGGAGCTGTCCAAGCGCCTTGACCCGGTGGAAGGCGGGCGGCGGTTGGCCAACTACCTTCGGGTGATGGTGTTGGAGGCACAGACCATGGCGCGTGCGTGCGGCAAATCGCACCTGCACAACCTCGACCCCGAGGACCTGGTGGCGCTGACCGTGGAGTCGGCCGCCATGGCCCGGGTACCGCTGGCGGGGACCCGTTGGGTACCCGGTTCCGGCTACTGAGTTTACCCCCCTGTAGGAGCGAGCTTGCTCG
The DNA here is from genome assembly GCF_900005865.1 of Pseudomonas sp. 58 R 12. Lineage (NCBI taxonomy): Bacteria > Pseudomonadati > Pseudomonadota > Gammaproteobacteria > Pseudomonadales > Pseudomonadaceae > Pseudomonas > Pseudomonas sp. 58 R 12. Next base: position 207,897 of record NZ_CVTP01000024.1, on the reverse strand, counting down.
CGAAGGTCGTCAACGATAACGCAGGCATTCTGGATGCCCACGTTGCCTGCGCGTTTTTCGCGAGCACGGTCGCTCCTACACATTTCTTTTGCAGGAGCTTTGAACATGGTCAATCGTCTTCTCGGCAAATCCCTCTTCGGTTTATTAGTGGCCGGTGCCTTTGCACCCTTGGCGTACGCCGCTGATGCACCCACTTTGAACACCGGCAGCACCGCCTGGATGGTCACCGCCGCCGTGCTGGTGCTGTTCATGTGCTTGCCGGGGCTTGCGCTGTTCTACGGTGGCCTCGTCCGTGCGAAAAACATGCTTTCGCTGTTCACCCAGTGCTTCGGCATCGCTGGGTTGGTGGGCGTGCTGTGGGTGATCTACGGCTATAGCATGGTGGTCGACACCACCGGCATGGTCGAAGGGCAGGTGACCTTTAACAGTTTTGTCGGCGGCCTCAGCCGGGCCTTCCTGGCAGGCATGACCCCGGAGAGCCTGGTGGGGGATATCCCGGAAGGGGTGTTCGTGACCTTCCAGATGACGTTCGCCATCATCACCCCGGCCCTGATCGCCGGCGCCTTTGCCGAACGCATGAAGTTCTCGGCGGCGCTGCTGTTCATGGCCATCTGGTTCACCCTGGTCTATGCCCCGGTGGCGCATATGGTCTGGGGCGGTTCGGGGGCCTTGATGCATAACTGGGGCGTGCTTGATTTTGCCGGCGGTACTGCCGTGCACATCAATGCGGGTGTGGCCGCGCTGGCCGCGTGCCTGATCCTCGGCAAGCGCAAGGGCTACCAGAACACGCCGATGCCTGCGCATAACCTCAGCCTGACCATGGCCGGCGCGGCGATGCTCTGGGTCGGTTGGTTCGGCTTCAATATCGGCTCCGGTGGCGGCCTCAGCGGCACCTCGGGCATCGTCATGCTCAACACTCAGTTGGGCGCCTGCGCCGGGATTCTCGGCTGGATGTTCACTGAGTGGTTCAAGGTCGGCAAGCCCAGCGCCCTTGGCCTGGCCAGCGGTGCATTGGCGGGGTTGGTGGGGATTACCCCGGCGTGCGCTTATGTCGGTGTCGGCGGTGCATTGGCCATCGGCTTGCTGTGCGGGGTGTTCTGCTACCTGAGCGTGACCGTGTTGAAGCGCCGCTTCGGCTACGACGACAGCCTCGATGTGTTCGGCCTGCACGGCATCGGCGGCATGATCGGCGCGGTGTTGACCGGGGTGTTCTGCGTACCGTCCATGGGCGGCCTGGTGGAAGGCGTGACCATGGGCGGCCAGGTAGTCGCCCAGCTCAAGGGCGTGCTGCTGACCACGGTGTACTGCTTTGTGATCAGTTGGATCATCCTCAAGGTGGTCAATGCGCTGGTCGGTCTGCGTGCCCATGAATCGGTGGAAGAGATGGGGCTGGACCTCGCCGAGCATAACGAGCGGGCTTACAACCACTGATCATTCCCCCAGAGTTAACGCAGCTCAAAATGTGGGAGGGGGCTTGCCCTTATGCCAGTCAGTTAAGGGCGAGCACTGTACCTGTGGCGAGGGAGCTTGCTCCCGTGACGGCTCAGGAGCCGACGACTATCTAACTGATGCCCCGCTACCTAAACGTGGGGGGCGGTGCGACGATTCGACTTGCCGCCGATGGCGGCCTGACAGCCGACCAGGATGTTGGAGTGGAATGAGTACATATCCATTGCTGCGGTAACGGCGACTTAGGGTTCCGCTCTTACAGCGGGTCACTTTTGGACGGACCCAAAAGTAACCAAAAGGTCCTCGCCCCACCACTCGGCACCTCGCCCAGGCTCGGTGTGCCCGTAATCCGACATTGATTTGGGGGGCCGCCGCCACGCGCCATCCATGGCGCGGGGCGGCTAAACCGGCATCCCTGCCGGTTTACCCCCCAAATCAATGTCGAATTCCGGCCAGCGTGGTTGACGGGGCGCCTGAGATCAAGATCAAGATCTAAAGCAAGATCAAGAGCGGCTCGCTTCGCATCGTGGTTACCGTTGTGGATACCTATGCGCCGACAGCGGTCTGTCAGTCAGCTTGGTTGTAGCTGAGCCACGGCCATCGGGGGCAAGTCCCCTCCCGCATTTGCCTTGCTGCGTTGCAGCTGGCTCGCCACCAGGGTGTTCTTCAGCAAGTAGGCAATCGTCATCGGCCCCACACCGCCGGGCACCGGCGTGATCGCGCTGGCAATGGTGCGTGCGCTGGCGTAATCCACATCTCCCACCAACCGCGTGCCGGTCTCGGTCGTGATGCGGTTGATCCCCACGTCGATCACCACCGCGCCGGGCTTGAGCCAACGGGCATTGATCAACTGCGGTCGGCCCACGGCGGCGACGACGATGTCGGCCAAGCGGCACAACGCCGGTGCATCGACGCTGCGCGAGTGCACCACGCTGACCGAGCAGTTGGCTTGCAACAGCAAGGTCGCCATGGGCTTGCCGACAATGTTCGAACGACCGATCACCACCGCGTGCAAGCCGCTCAAGTCGCCGCAGGTTTCGTGCAGCAGGCGCATGCAGCCGCTGGGTGTGCAGGGCGTGAGCACCTCGATGCCTTGCACCAGGCCGCCGACGTTTTCGCGGTGGAAGCCATCCACATCCTTGATCGGGTCGATCGCGTGGATCACCGCCGCTTCGTCGATCTGCGCCGGCAGCGGCAATTGCACCAGGATGCCGTTGACCGATGTGTCGGCATTCAACTGGGCAAGCAGGTCCAGCACCTGCGCGTGGCTGGCATCCTCCGGCAGCCGGTATTCCAGGGAGCGAATCCCGACGTCCTTGGCCCGCAGCAGTTTATTGCGCACGTAGACGTGGCTGGCCGGGTCGTCGCCCACCAGCAATACTGCCAGGGCCGGGTAGATCTGCTGTGAGGCAAGCAGCAGGACCTCTTCGCGAACCTCGTCGAGCACCAGGGCAGAGATGGCCTTGCCGTCAATATCGCGGGCAAGCGTGGGGAGAGAACTGGTCAAAAGCGTCACCGTTGTCTGGGGAATCAAGGCGCTGAGGGATAAGAATCCCTCAGCCATAGGCAGGCCAGAAGGCTCAGGCTACCAGTTGATGGCAGGCATACACCACCAGCACACCGGCGACCAGCGTGGCATAGGGCAGCCAGCCGGCGCGGCGTTGCCCGTCATCGGCCTGGATATACAGGTCAGTGAGCATGGCGGCGGGGAAGCGGCCCTTGTCCTGCACATAGTGGCGGTAGCAGAACACCGGCAGGATCAGCAGCGCCAGCAACAAACCGGTGACCAGCGTGCCCGCGCCCCAGATGTCCGCGCCCAGGCCCATGCAGGCCAGGTTGACGAAACTCAGCACGCCGCCGGCCGCCAGCAGCACGGTGGGGGCCTTGTACGGGCGCACCCAGTCGGGACGGTCAAGGCGGTGGATCCAGCCGGCATTGAGGTTGAGGAAGTTGAAGATGATGTAGCTGACGTTTGAAGCCGCAAGCACGAATACATAGTCCGACATCAGCAACAGCAGCAGGTTGAACGACAGGTCGGTCCACATCGCCGCCGTCGGCGCGCCATGTTCGTTGGTGCGCCCCAGGTACTTGGGCAGCCAACCGTCCACCGACGCCTGGTACAACGTTCGCGACGAGCCGGACATCGAGGTCATGATCGCCAGCAACGTCGCCAGCACCAGCATGATCAATACGATATTGGCCACCACCTTGCCGCCGCCAATGCTGTCGGCCATCACCTGGCCAACGCCCATGCCGCTGTAGATCGCCGGCGAAAGCAGGCCGCTGTACACCGCGGGCGTGACGACTGCGCCGCTGCCATCGAGCACCGCTGGCGTCACCAGTTGCCCCAGCCCGAGGCTGCCTTGAAACGCCAGCGGCACCAGGGTGAACACCAGGATGCACAGCAGGCCGGCGTAGAAGATCGCCTTGAAGGTGTCGCGCTTGGGGTCCTTGAATTCGCGGGTGTAGCACACCGCCGTTTCAAACCCGTAGGTGGACCACGCCGCCATGAACAGCCCGCCGGCCATCAATGACCAGCCGGACATATCCCATGGCCCATCGATGACTTGCCCGGCTGCGTCATGGGCCAAGGGGAACAGCGGCAGGAAGTTGGCCTGGGTCGCATCCCCGGTGAACAACGGCACCACGCCCACCAGCAGCAGCGGAATCAGCGAGGTCACGCCGAGCACCAAGGTCAGGCGCGCCGAGCGCAGGATGCCGCCATGCTGCACGGCAAACACCGTGAGCAGAATCAGCAGGCCAATACCGAACGTCGCGTTGATGCGCAACGACAGACCGCTTTTCACCCAGCCCAGGTCCAGCAGGGTCAGTTGCCAGGTGTTGATCAACGCATCGGCGGGAAACAGCGCCGTGAGGATATACCCCGCCGCCAGCCCCGAACCGATGGACAGCACCGGTGACCAAGCCAGCCAGTTGCACCACACCGACACCGGGGCGATCAGCTTGCTGTAGCGCACCCACGCCACCGCGCCGTACACCGAGGCGCCGCCGGATTTGTGCGGGAACAGCCCCGCGATCTCGGCGTAGGTGAAGGCCTGGATAAACCCGAACAGGATCGACACGATCCACACGATCCACGCCGGTTTGCCCACCGTGGCGGCAATCGCACCGATGGAGAACAGCACCAGCGCGGGTACGCCACTGGCGACCCAGAATGCCCCGCGCCAATCGATCTTGCGGTGCAGGCTGCCCACCGAGCCGGCAGCCTGCGGTACAGCCTCGAACGTCGTCGCTTCCATCTTCGTATTCCCATGTCTGAATAGCGGTTAGGTTGGGGCAGTCAAAATGCGCTGGCACTCCCGTTTCGGGACGATCAGCTGCGCACCCGGCTTTTGTCCGGGTCGTAGAAAATCGCGGCGCTGACCGTGGCGCTGATGCGCTTCTGCAGGCCATCGACTTTGCCGATCTCAAGTTCAGTGCCGGGTTCGGCGCAGCTCACGTCGACCCGGCACAGCGCGATATTGCTGGCCAGCAGCGGTGAGCGGCAGGCACTGGTGATTACCCCGACCTGGGCGCGGCCCTGGTACACCGGGTCGCCGTGGTGGGCGACCTCATTGCCGCTCAGCTGCAGGCCGACCAGTTTGTGGCTGGGGTGGGCGCTGCGCCGTAGCAGGGCGTCGCGACCGATAAAGTCATCCGTCTTGCTCTTGAGCGGCACGCTGAAACCGATACCGGCCTCGAACGGATCGGTCTGGTCGCTGAACTCGTAGCCGGCGAAAATCAGCCCGGCTTCGATGCGCAGCAGGTCCAGCGCTTCCAGGCCCAGGGGCACCAGGCCCAAGGGTTGGCCTAGTTGCCAGATGCGGTCCCAGACCTGTACGGCGTCTTCGGGCTGGCACCACACCTCAAAGCCCAGTTCGCCGGTGTAGCCGGTGCGCGAAATCATCAACGGGCAGCCGTCGAAACCGTCCAGCCGACCGACCAGGAAGCGAAACCAGCCGAGGGTCTCCACACTCGGTTGCGTGGGCGGCGTCCAGACCATCTGCTTGAGCAGCTCGCGACTCAGCGGCCCTTGCACCGCCAGGTTGTGAATGTGCTCACTGGCCGACTTGACCCACACCTTCATGCCCAGTTTCTGTGCCTGCTCGCGCAACCACACGCCGGCGTAGTCTTCGCCGCAGATCCAGCGGAAGTTGTCCGGGCCCAGGCGCAGCAGGGTGCCGTCGTCGAGCATGCCGCCGTGGGCGTGACACATCGCCGAATACACCACCTGGCCCACCGCCAGGCGCCGTACGTCGCGGGTCAGGCAGTACTGCAACAGGGCTTCTGCGTCGGGGCCGATGATTTCGAATTTGCGCAGGGCGGTCAGGTCCATCACCGCCACCCGTTCGCGGCAACCGAGGTATTCCTCAGTCACGCCGTAACCGTCGTAGCGCAGCGGCAGCCACCAATTGCGGTAGTCGGTGAAGCTGCCGGTGAGGGCGCGGGTGCGTGAGTGGAACGCGGACTCACGGGTGAGGATCGGGTCGGCATCCGCCGTGCTTCGAGTGCTCATGGCGATGGAAAAACGCTCCTTCTCGCTGTAGATGCGGACATGGATATCGGTCGGGTTCCAGCCGTTGGCCGGGTCAATGTCATCCGGGCACGAGGTACTGCCGCACAGCAGGTCGTTCATTGCCCGCAGCAGCACGTAATCGCCGGGCCGCGACCAGGGCTCATCCAGGGTCATCTGCTGGTGCGCATCGATGCCGGTGTTGAAGAAGAAATTGATCGCCGGCCAGCCGTTGCGCGCCTGCACGCCATGGGGCGCAAGGACGCGGCTGAGGTTGTCGCTGCAGTTGTCGTGCCCGAAATAGCCATGGGTTTCGTAGTAGCGCGCCGCGCAGGCCAGGGCGAATGAATCGTGGCGCCCGACTGTGTCTTGCACCACCTCCAGCATCGGTTGCATATGGCGGTCGAAAAACTTCGAGAACAGCCCCGGTGCCGGGTAGGCGCTGCCGTTGAGCGTACGTGTGACGGTCTGGTCCAGGTCCAGCTCCACGCCGCGATCCAGGGCGCGACGGTCGAGGGCGACGAAGTCCGAACACTGGCGGCCCGCGACGTCCAGCACCTGGATGTACTGCCCCTTGGCGACGGTGTAGCTGTGGGCCGTGCCCGCGCACAGGGTGAATTCGTCGAGTACATCGCCCAACGGCTCGGGCAGGGCGGGCACCAGCAGCGGCGACGGGTTGGCCCGCGTCACTATCAGGCGCAGCTCGCTGGGCCGGTATTGCCGGTCGACGGCCGTAGCCTCGGCGGGTGCGGCGACAATCACCAGCAGCGCGTCCTCGGCGACAAACTGTCGGCTGTGGCCGGGCGGGCTGTTGGCGTCCCATAGCGAGGCGGCCAGCGGCAATGCCTGTGCGTCGATGCCGCGCCGCTGGAGCGCCTGGCCGATACGCCCAGGCACACGGCAAGCCGTTGACGCGTTCAGCCCCCAGCTTGCCAGGGCGCTGCGACCGCCAGCGTCGAGGGCCAGCAGTGTGCAGGTTTGCCGGCCTTCGACGTCGATCACTTGCAGGCCGTCGCCGGGTTGCAAGTCGACCAGGGTCACACCGCCGGCGGCCACGCGGTAGCGTTCCAGGTTCGGCGCGCGGGCAAACAGCCCGGGCTCTCGGGGATGGGAAACACGGGGTGCATTCATCATCAGCCGACCGACTTGATGGGGGTCGTGGGCTCTCCCAAGTAGGCCGCCATCGAGTCATCCAGGGCCTGCAACCACGGCGTGTGGTGCGGCGGCGACTGGGTGCCGGTCATCAGCGAGCGATAGGACTTGTCGCGATAGCCCATGATGTTTTCCGCCTTGTCGTGCTTCCAGTGCAGAAAGGTTTCGTTGACGGCGGCGATGTCGAAACTCGGGTAGTCGGTGGCGTCCACCAGTTGCTGGATGTAGGCGCCCTGGTACTCGAACATCTGCTGGTTGGTTTCCAGGGCCTGTTCCCGTGCGTGCCACGCTTGGCTGTCGGCGACCATGTCAGCGTGGCCGGGCAGTGGTATGCGCCCGAGGATCACATCGCGGGCATACCAGGCCTGGGCGTCGAACATGTTGAAGGAGTACCACTGGTCCTGCATGCCCAAGTAGATCAGGCGGGGGTTGGGTTCCCAGAACACGCCCTTGTAGAGGTTCATCGGCCACAGGCGGTTGTCGGTCTTGAGGCTCAGTTCGTCCGGCAGGAACGGGAAGTGGTGCTTGTAGCCGGTGCACAGGATCACCGCGTCGATGTGCTTGCTGCTGCCATCCACAAAGTAGGCGCGGTTGTTTTCCAGGCGCTGGAGCAGCGGTTTTTCTTCCCAGTTATCCGGCCAGGCATAGCCCATGGGCGCGCTGCGGTAGCAACTGGTGATGCTGCGCGCGCCGTACTTGTAGCATTGCGAGCCGATGTCCTCGGCCGAATAGCTGCTGCCGATAATCAGCAGGTCCTTGTCCTTGAACTCCAGCGCCTCGCGAAAATCGTGGGCATGCAGGATGCGCCCGGCGAACTGTTCGAAGCCTTCGAAGTACGGCACCTTGGGCGTGGAGAAGTGGCCGCAGGCGTTGATCACGTAGTCGAATGCTTCGCAGGTCAAGGTGTCGCTGGTGTAGTCGTGGGCGTAGACGGTGAAGCGCTGGCTCTGTTCGTCGAAGGTGACTTGGCGCACCACGTTGTTGAAGCGGATGTAGTCGCGCACGCCGGCCTTTTCCACGCGGCCCTTAATGTAGTCCCACAGCACTTCACGCGGCGGGTAGGAACCGATGGGCCGGCCGAAGTGCTCTTCGAAGGTGTAGTCGGCAAACTCCAGGCATTCCTTGGGGCCGTTGGACCACAGGTAGCGGTACATGCTGCCGTGCACCGGCTCGCCGTTCTCGTCGAGGCCGGTGCGCCAGGTGTAGTTCCACATACCGCCCCAGTCCTGCTGTTTCTCGAAGCACACCAGTTCGGGGATGGCGGCGCCTTTGTCGCGGGCCGACTGGAAGGCGCGAAGTTGCGCCAGGCCGCACGGGCCGGCGCCGATGATTGCAACACGTAGGGTCATGAGCGTGCCTCCTGAAGGGTTCAGCGAAAGATCACTGTCTTGTCCTGGTTGATGAACACCCGGTGTTCCAGGTGGTATTTCAGGGCTTTGGAAAGGGCTACGGTTTCAGTGTCACGGCCGATGGCGACCAGCGAGTCGGGCAAGTGGGTATGGTCGACGCGCTGGATTTCCTGCTCGATGATCGGGCCCTCATCCAAGTCGCTGGTGACGTAGTGGGCGGTGGCGCCGATCAGCTTGACGCCTCGGTCATAGGCCTGGTGGTAGGGCTTGGCGCCCTTGAAACCGGGCAGGAACGAGTGGTGGATATTGATCGCCCGGCCCGACAGTTGCTGGCAGAGGCCGTCGGACAGGATCTGCATGTAGCGCGCGAGCACCACCAGGTCGGTCTGGGTGTCTTCGACGATGCGCATCAGCTCGGCTTCCTGGCTGGCCTTGGTGTCCTGGGTGATCGGCAGGTAGATGAAACGAATGCCTTCGCGCTCGGCCATCGCCCGCAGGTCCAGGTGGTTGGAGACCACGGCGGTGATGTGCATGTCCATCTCGCCCTTGCTGTGGCGGTAGAGCAGGTCGGTGAGGCAGTGGTCGAACTTGCTGACCATCAGCAGCACGCGGGTCGGTTGGCGTGAGCTGAACAACTGCCAGTGCATGTCGAAGCCACCGGCGAGGTCGCCGAGGCCGTTGCGCAGGGCACCGATGTCGCCGCTCACGCCGGTGTTGAAACGGAACACCGCGCGCATGAAAAACTGCCCGGTGAACTCGTCGTCGAACTGCGCCAGCTCGCTGATGTAGCACTGCTGTTGGGCCAGGCACGCGCTGATCGCGGCGACAATCCCGGACGCCGCCGGGCAGGTGATCTTGAGGATGTAATGTTCGCGTGAGGCGTCCATCGAAGGCTCCTGAATTCGGTGAAGGAAGGCTCAGCCCTTGGCCGTGCGCTTGGTTTTTTGCGGGTCGTCGAAGGGCAGGGCGTGGGTGCTGGCGCTGGCCTCAAGGCTGCCGCGAACCTGCAAGGCAATACCGGGTTCGGAACAGGCGACGCTCATGCGCGCGATGGCCATCGAGCGTTTGCTCAGGCGCGAATACATGCCGCAGGTGATCACGCCGACTTGCTGGTTGCCTTGCCACAAGGTGTCGCCAGCCTCGGCGGCGCGGACGCCCTCAAGCAGCACGCCGGTGATCTTGAAACGCTCCTGGCCGCGCAGGCGCAGGTGTTCTTCGGCACCACGGAAGGCGTGCTTGCCAGGGGAAACGGTGAAGTCCAGGCCCATTTCCCAGAGGGTGTCGCCGGCCTTCTGGTCGGCGAAGGGGTACATCTGCGAGTTGTCGTAAGGGAAGAACATCAGCGAGCTTTCCACCCGCAGCCAGTCCAGGGCGGTGAAGGCGCAGGGGATGATCCCCAGGCTCGCCCCTTGTTCAAGAATGCTGTCCCACAGGAACGGCGCATCGGCGGCCTTGCAGAAAATCTCGTAGCCGCGCTCGCCGGTGTAGCCGGTGCGGGAGATCATCACCGGGCGGTCGAACAGGCGGGTTTGCAGGTGATGGAAGTACGCCAGTTGGCGGATGCCGGGCACGTGTTCGGCGAGGAAATCCACCGCCAAAGGACCTTGCAGCGACAGGTCGTGCAGGTCGTCATCGAACAGCACCGCCACTTGCCGGCCCTGGGCCGAGCGCACGAGCATTTCATGCCCGGTGCCAGCGCCATGCACCACCATGAACGCATTCGGACCGGTGCGATAGACGATGCAGTCATCGACGAACTTGCCGTCCTCGTCGAGCATCGAGGCATACACCGATTTGCCGGGGTAGAGCTTGGCAATGTCGCGGGTGGTGGCCCACTGCAACAGGCTCTCGGCGTGGGGTCCCACGTAGTGGACTTTTTTCAGCCCCGACACGTCCATCAGTCCGGCGCGGGTGCGGATCGCCTGGTGGTGGTCGGCGAGGTCGCTGCTGTAGGTCCAGGCAGTGCCCATGCCGTTCCAGTCTTCGAGATTCGAGCCGAGGGCGCGGTGCCGTTCGGCCAATGCAGAAATACGCCATGAGTGGGTCATGTGAGGTTCCTTGTCGTAGAAGAGGGGGCGTCAGGCCTGTGGGTCGAACTGGCTCAGCCACTCGACCAGCGTGTGGCGGTAGCGGGTCATGCCCTTGTAGTCGGCGATGGGGTCGGGCAGGTCGCGCAGCACACGGTGCAGGCGGCAGCCCCAGCCGGGTTGCGTGACCAACTCGTCCAGGCTGATCAGGTAGGTACGGATGCTGAACATCACCGCGTGGCTGCGCGGCAGGCGCGCCATCACTTGCAGCTCGACCCGCAGGTGTACCTGCTGCCCGACGTTTTGCGCGGTGATCTGGCCGCGATCGGCGCCCCATTCATGGAAGGTTTCCGGCGACGAATCCAGGCGCGGGTTGATGGTCAGGGTCCAGTTCAAGCGCCGTACCGGTTGGCCGACCTGCAAGTTGAGCAGGTACTTCAGTGCCCGCTCGAACACACCCATCTGATGGGCCATGGGCACCGGTGCGTGCCATTGCTTGAAACTCATGCCGGCGTCGAACGCCAACGACCAGTCGGCCGGGCTGGTGACCAGGCCGGCGTCCATGTACAGGTCGCCGTCGCGCTGGTCGAGCAGGGCGAAATCCCCCTGCACCTGGCGGCCGATGTACTCCAGCGGCGCGCAGGGCAGGCTGGTGGTATCGCCGAAGATGAACGGCTGGTCGATGTCCAGCAGGTGGTTGCGCCACTGCCAGCGCTCGCCGTCTTGCACCAGGCTGAACCACTGCGGGTAGTCGGTAGCCAGGTGCTCCATGATCATCTGCAGTGCATCCCAGGCGGCCACTTGCATGTGTGGCATCACCAGGTAGCGGCGCGGGTCCTTGTCCAGCACCAGGGCGCGCTCGGCCATTTCCGAGCGGTAGTGCTCGTCGATGTCGAAGGCGTGCTCATAGATCGAGCCGGGGTCGCGGGAGATGGCCGGTTCGATGTTCACCGAGTACAGGTAGCTGTCCTCGATAAAGGGAAAGGGAAAACGGCGGATCGCTGCCGGGCTGTTGCGAAAACTGAAATCGTCGCGATAGCTCAGCACGGGGCTCGTTTGCAGAGGCATGGCACTCACTCCTATAGGTCCAGCGAAACGCAGGGGCCGCTGCCGCGCGAGACGCAGGGCATCAGAAAGTCGGCCTGCTCGGCCGGGCTGAGGAAGCTGTCACGGTGTTCGATGGCGCCGCCTTGGTGGCGCGTGATGCATTGCCCGCAGACCCCGCCACGGCACAGGTTGGGCACTTGCAGGCCGGCCTGCTCCAAGGCTTCGAGCAGGCTTTGCTCGGCTTCGACCCGCAGTCGTCGGCCGCTGCGCAGCAGCTGCAGGTCGAACGGCTGGCCGGGTTGTGCGCCCTTGAAGGCTTCCGAATGCACACGCTTACTCGGCCAACCGAGGCGTGCGGCGTGTTGCTCAACCGCCTCGAGCAAGGGCTGCGGACCACAGGTGTAGACGTGGCTGCCCAGCGGCCGGTTGTCGAGGATTGGGTTCAGGTCCGGGCGCCGGTCGTAGGTGTGCAGGCGCGGGCCGAGGCGCTGTTGCAGCTCGTCGAGATAGGCGTCGCTGAGGCCCCGGCGGAACAGGTAATGCAGTTCGAAGTCGGCCTGCTGTTGTTCCATTGCGGCGATATAGGCCATGAACGGCGTGATCCCGATCCCGGCGGCGATGAGGATATGCAGGCGCGCGGTGCCATAGGGCGCGAACAGATTGGCCGGCGGCGAAATTTGCAAGGTGTCGCCGACCTGCACCTGCCTGTGCAGGTACTGCGAGCCACCGCGCGAGGCGTCTTGCAGGCGCACTGCGATGCGGTAGTGCTGGGGGTACGCCGGGTCGCTGGTGAGTGAATAGGCGTTGCGCACCGTGCCTTCGGCCAGCGGCAGATGCACCTGCACATGGCTGCCGGGCGAGAAGCCGGGCAGGCTGCCCGTGGCGGGCGTCAGGGTGAATTCGCGAACTACGGGCGTGAGCATGCGTGCTGCGCTGACTTGGACGTTGAGGGCCGCGCTCATGGCTGGAACCCCGCGTAGGGCTGGTCAGGGTTGATGCACACGCCGAGGTACGCCCCCAGGCGCCGGGAAAAATGCGTGCGGACCTCCAGCCCGACGTGGCAGCCAATGCAGTTCAACAGCGGGGCCGGCCCGGCCGCCTGGGTCAGGCCGCAGTGCGCGCAATACACTTGGCGCAGGCCCGGCGTGGTGCAGGTCATGTCGATCTCGTCGTCTTCCAGGCCCGCGGCGCGGGCCTCGCCGTGCACACGCCAGATAAAGGCTTCGTCGCCCAACAGGTAGAGCCGGCACCCCACGGTGGCGCTGGCCAACGCGTGTTGCAGGCGCCGCGCAAAGTCAGGGTGTTCGCCGTTCAACAACACGGGCATGTGCAGTTCACTGATGAACGCTGCGCGGGCGGTGGCGGATTGCATCACCACGATGGGGCGGCTGCGGGTGAACGTCATGCGGGCTCTCCACGGTGCGTTTTTGTTTCCTGTTGGGAGAGATACTTTCCTATGGGGAAAATGTTCTCAATCTGGAAAAAGGGCTATGCCTTTGGAGATAAGCCTTGTGCGCCGGCCATTCGGGGCATGGAAGTTGCTGGGCTTCTTGACCACGCAGAGCAACCGGACGGGGAGTTATCAAAGAGTGCTGACACGACCAAAAGGCTGGCCGCTCTGGTTGGGGCCTGTACGACCCGAACAGGCGCGCAGCGTGCGCAGGTTGTTGGCCGGGTTGCCCCTGCACGCTGACGGTGCCTTGTCGGGTTTCCTGGACCGTTTCGACGCACTGCTGCCGCCTGCCAGGCTTAACCTGATCCTCGGCGGCGAAGACCTGGGCCCGACGCGGCGAGGGGCGGTCGACGGCTGCCAGGCCGTCGCGCGCTGCCCCTGGCGCGACGCCAGCGTGACGGACGCTCCCCAAGCCTGCGGACCTTGCCGGCAAAGGGGCGTGCACCGTCTGGTGTGCGCCTTGCCCGAGGGTGAAAAGGGCGCATTGCTGCTCGACACCCCTCGGCGGGCCGGTGCCAGTTGGCGCCGGATACTGGAAGAGGCGGCGCAGGCGGTGGGCGTGACCGTACGCCTGCGCTGCCACAACCGTGAGCAGCAGCGCAAACAGGCGACTTCCCGCCACGGCGCCCTGGCCCGTGAGCTGCACGATTCGGTGGCGCAGCAGTTGGGCTACCTGTCGTTCCAGGCCCATGGCTTGCAGTCGCAACTGGGCGAGCCGGCCCTGCAGGACCTGTGCACCGGCCTGAGCCAACTGCAACGCCAGGTGCGCGAGCTGATCACCAGTGCGCGCCTGACCATGGACGGGCGCTCGCTGCGCCAGGCCCTGGCCGATTCGGTCGCGGAGTTCTCGCGGCGTTGCATCATTGTCTTCGAACTCGACAACCGCCTGGCCGACGACGCCCTGAGCCCGGAAACCGAATTGCAGATCCTGCAGATCATCCGCGAGGCCCTGACCAACGCAGTGCGGCATTCCCACGCGCGCCACGTGCGGATCGAACTGCGCCAGACCCAGGAGGGCGACGCCTCGGTGTCGGTGGAAGACGATGGCATCGGCTTGATCCCGGCCTGCGACGAGCACAACCATTTCGGCCTGGCGATTATCCGCGAGCGCGCCGCCAGCATCGGCGCACGGCTGAGCATAGAGGCGATCCGTCCGCACGGGGTGCGTGTGCACCTTGGCCTGCGTCGCCATCACGATCTGCCACAGGGGAGTCTCGATGGACTGCACGACCTTATTACTGATCGATGATCACCCGTTGTTTCGCAAGGGCCTGGCGCAGTTATTCGATGCCAGCGGCGACTTCGAAGTGGTGGGGCAGGCGGCCAGCGGCCGAGAGGGCATCAACCTAGCCGTGAGCCTGACGCCGCAACAGGTGCTGCTGGATTTGCACATGCCCGGCCTCAGCGGTTTGCAGGTACTGGACGAACTGCGCCAGTTGCGCCTGGATTGCCAGGTGGTGGTGCTCACCGCCTCCATGGACCGCGCCGAGTTGCTCACGGCCTTGCGCCTGGGCGCCAGCGGTTATGTGCTCAAGGAAACCGAGCCGGATGCATTGCTGGCGTATATGCGCAACTGTCACAAGGGCGCGATCGTACTGGACTCGACCCTGATTGCCTTGCTCGCCGACCAGGCTGAGCCGTCGCCGTCGTGCGACCCCATCGACAGCGGCAACCTCACCGAGCGCGAAGGCCAGACCCTGGCGCTGATCGCCGCCGGCATGAGCAATAAACAGATCGGCCGCGAACTGGGAATCAGCGACGGCACGGTGAAGATCTACGTGCGCAGCCTGCTGCAGAAACTCGGCCTGCATTCGCGCCTGGAGCTGGCGGCCTGGGTGCACAGCGGCGCCTTGATGAAACACGAGGAGCGCCACTAGATGAGGGACAGCCCCGAAGCGTTTGCGCCGCCGCCCATGGACGTGATGGATTGCTTTCCCGCCGCCTTAGTGCAACTGCGCGACAACGGCCAGATCGCCCACTCCAACCTGGCCTGGGCCGCGTTGATGGGCCCGCACGGCGCGGAGCGTAACCTGATGGACTACGTGCACCAGGAAGACCGCCCGCTATGGCGCCAGGCCTTGAATGAACTGCGCCGCCGCCCCGACACCTCATTCAACCAGCGCCTGCGTTTTGTGCACCCCAGCGGCGAATTGCGCTGGTTCGAGATCAGCCTCAAGCGCGGCCCCCAAGGCTTCTACCTGGTGGCCGGGGACGTTACGGCCCACAAACGCCGCGAAACCGCCTTGCAGGCCAGCCAGCGCAGCAGCATGAGCTTGCTCGACAGCATGCCGGGCCTGATCTATCGCGGCCGCAACAACCGCGACTGGACTATGGAATTCGTCAGCGCCGGCTGCCTGCAACTCACCGGCTACCCCGCCGAGCGCCTGGTGGACAACCATGAGTTCACCTACAACAGCCTGATTCTCGCGCAGGATGCCGACTACGTCTGGCGTGAGGTGCAAAATGCGTTGTCGCGTCAGGAGCCGTTCGAACTCAGTTACCGGATTCGCTGTGCTGATCAGTCGATCAAGCAGGTGTGGGAGAAAGGCGTGGGGATTTATGCCGATACCCGTGAGGTGCTGGGGATCGAGGGGGCGATTTTCGAACGCACGCTTTAACGGGCAAACGCAGTTCAAAATGTGGGAGCGGGCTTGCTCCCACATTTTGGATCGAGGTGTATCAACCGCCCCGTGCAACTTTAAAAGAGGGACCCAAGGGTGACTCAATGCGCGCCAGCCGCCTTGTTCAGGTCGCTTTCGGCCCACTCCGTATACACACACGCATCCGCCGTCGCCCAGCGCACACGTACCGGGTCGCCGGCCTTGAGCGGCATGCCCGCAGCGGACAACGCCTTGACCGTCATCGACGTGCCACCGAGGGTTTTCACCGTGCAGGTCTGGCTTTCACCGAGGAACAGCACTTCACCCACGATCGCCGATACTTCATTCCAGCCCGCCGCCAACGGCTGCTCGGCGGCCTGTTCGACATTCAGCGCCAGGGCTTTTTCCGGGCGCACCATCAACAGCACATCCTGCTCGGTGTGCAGCCCGATGGTCAGGCGGATCGACAGCGCCTGGCCTTCGAACGACGCCACTGCGTTGCCCTGGGCCTTGAGCTTGAGGAAGTTGGAGTTGCCGAGGAACGAGGCGACAAACGCGTTCGGCGGGTTCTGGTAGAGGTCGAAGCCGCTGCCCAGGCCGACGATCTTGCCGTGGCTGAAAATCGCGATGCGCTGGGACAGGCGCATGGCTTCTTCCTGGTCGTGGGTCACGTAGACGATGGTGATGCCCAGGCGCCGGTGCAGTTGGCGCAGTTCGTCTTGCAGGTCTTCACGCAGCTTCTTGTCGAGGGCGCCGAGGGGTTCGTCCATCAGCAGGATGCGTGGCTCGTACACCAGCGCGCGGGCGATGGCGACCCGTTGCTGCTGGCCGCCGGACAGTTGCGATGGGCGGCGATGGGCGAACTGTTCCAGCTGCACCAGCTTGAGCATGGCGTCGACGCGCTTTTCGCGTTCGGCGCTGGCCAGTTTGCGAATCGCCAGGGGGAAGGCGATGTTGTCGCGCACCGACAAATGCGGGAACAGCGAGTAACGCTGGAACACCATGCCGATGTCGCGCTTGTGCGGCGGCACGTTGACCAGGGATTGACCGCTGACCAGGATCTCGCCGCTGCTCGGCGTTTCGAAGCCGGCCAGCATCGACAGCGTGGTGCTTTTGCCCGAGCCGCTGGAGCCGAGGAAGGTGAGGAATTCGCCGTCCTGGATGTCCAGCGAGATGTTGTCCACGGCAGCGAATTCACCGTAGTGCTTGTTCAGGTTGCGCAGGCTGACCAGGGGGTGGCCGTGGCTCTGTGCGACATCGTTGATCACTGCACTCATGTTCTTCTCCTCGGCGCTCAGGCGCGGGTTTCGGTACGCCGGCGAACGGCGGCGGCAATCACCATGACCAGTACCGACAGGCCGATCAGCAGCGTCGACGCGACGGCGATCACAGGCGTCAGGTCCTGGCGCAGGGTGGTCCACATTTTTACGGGAAGGGTTTGCAGGGTCGGGCTGGCCATCATCACGCTGAGCACCACTTCGTCCCACGAGACCAGAAAGGCGAACAATGCGCCGGCCACCATCCCCGGGCGGATCGCCGGGAAGGTCACCTTGAACACCGCCTGCAAGCGCGAGGCGCCGCAGATCACCGCCGCGTCTTCAATCGACTGGTCGAACAGCTTCAGCGAGTTGATGATCGAGATGATGGTGAACGGCAGCGCAACGATCACATGGCTGACCACAAACGCGAACATCGTGCCGGTGTAGCCGAGCTTGAGGAACAGCGCGTACACCGCCACGGCGATGATCACCAAGGGCACGATCATCGGCAGGGTGAACAGGCCGTAGAGCAGCTCGCGGCCGGGGAAACGGCCACGCACCAGGGCAAAGGCGGTGGGCAAACCCAGCGCCACCGCGAAGATCGTGGTCAGCACCGCCACCTTGAGACTGGCCATCGCAGCGTTCATCCAATCCGCGTTGGAGAAGAACTGGCCGTACCATTTGAGCGTCCAGCCGGGCGGCGGGAACACCAGCCATTGCGATGAACCGAACGACAGCAGCACGATAAACACAATCGGCAGCAGCAGGAACAGGCCAATCAACCCGGTGGTGGTGTAGAGGCCCAAGCGCATCCTGCGACTCATGGCATTGGGGGTCAGAAGCATGACGGCTTACCTCGCGTTGCTGGCGCCAACCGGGGATTCCGGCTGGAGCTTCAGGTAGAAGTAGAACAGCACCAGCGTGATGAAGATCAGCAACGCGGCGCCGGCACTGGCCAGGCCCCAATTAAGGAACGATTGCACCTGCTGGATGATGAACTCCGGCAGCATCATGTTCTGCGCACCGCCGAGTAGCGCCGGGGTGACGTAGTAACCGAGGGACATCACGAACACCATCAGGCCGCCGGAAAACAAGCCCGGCCGGCACAGCGGCAGGAAGACGCGGAAGAAGTTGGTCCACGGGCTGGCGCCGCAGATCGAGCCGGCCTGCAGGATCATCGGGTCGATGGCCTGCATGGTCGCCTGCAACGGCAGCACGATGAACGGGATCATGATGTAGCTCATGCCGATCACTACGCCCGTGAGGTTGTGCACCATCTCCAGGGGCACATCGATGATGCCCATGGCCATCAGCGCCTTGTTGATCACCCCGGAGGCTTGCAGCAAGACCAGCCAGGAGTAGGTGCGGGCGAGCAGGCTGGTCCACATCGACAGCAGCACGATGTTGAGGATCCAGCGTCCCCAGCCGCGTGGCACCAGGGTGATCGCCCAGGCCAGCGGAAAGCCCAGCAGCAGGCTGAACAAGGTCACCAGGCCCGCCACCGAGAACGTGTTGAGCAGCACTCGGGCGTAGGCCGAGTTGGCGAACAGTTGTTCATAGTTGCCCAGGCCCGGCACCGGCTCCAGCACGCCGCGCAGCAACAGGCCGATCAGCGGCGCCAGGAAGAACAGGCCGAGGAACAGCAGGGCCGGGATCAGGTTGCTCGACCCCCGCCAGCGCTGCGCCAGGGACGGCGCCCCGGCCTTGGCCGAAACCGCGCCGGCAGCGCCGAGGGCGCTCCCGGTCGGTGTGGTTGCCGTCATTTTCATTTGACTAGCCATTCATTCCACCGTGTCGCAATGGCCGGGCCGTTCTTGGCCCAGTAGGCGAAATCGAGGGTGATCTGATCCTTGACGTAGGCGGTCGGCAGGTTCGGCGCGAGTACCGAATCCAGGCGCTGCACACTGTCGATATTCACCGGTGCGTAGGCGGTCAGGTTGGAGAAGTCAGCCTGGCCCTTGGCGCTGCTGGCGTTGGCCAGGAATTTCATCGCGGCGGCTTTGTTCTTGCTGCCTTTAGGCACGACGAGGATGTCGGCCATCACCAGGTTCTGCTTCCAGCTCACGCCAACCGGCGCGCCGTCTTCCTGCAGGGCGTGAATGCGGCCGTTCCAGAACTGGCCCATGCTGACTTCGCCGGAGGCCAGCAGCTGTTGCGATTGCGCGCCGCCGCCCCACCAGACGATGTCTTTCTTGATGGTGTCGAGTTTCTTGAAGGCGCGGTCCAGGTCCAGCGGGTAGAGCTTGTCGGCGGCTACGCCGTCGGCCAGCAGCGCCAGTTCAAGCACGCCAGGGCTTGGCCATTTGTAGAGGGCGCGTTTGCCAGGGTAGGTCTTGGTGTCAAACAGCGCGGACCAATCCTGAGGCTTGCCAGCGCCGAGCTTGCCTTCGTTGTAGCCGAGCACGAAGGAGAAGAAGAACGAGCCCACACCATGGTCGGAGACAAACCGCGGGTCGATCTTGTCGCGCTGGATCACCGAGAAGTCGAGGGGTTCGAGCAGGCCTTCGGCAGCGGCGCGCAAGGCGAAGTCGGCTTCGACATCCACCACGTCCCACTGCACGTTGCCGCTTTCGACCATGGCCTTGAGTTTGCCGTAGTCGGTGGGGCCATCCTGGACCACGGTAATGCCGCTGGCCTTGCTGAACGGGTCGGCCCAGGCCTGCTTCTGCGCATCCTGGGTGCTACCGCCCCAGCTCACGAAATTGACGCTTTCGGCTGCCAGGGCCGCGTGAGTGGCCGTAGCCAATAAACCCGCGAACAGCACCGCGGTTGCACGTTTGTTCAACACCATTTTCACGCCCTCATTTGTTTTGTTATTGAGCGGGCTTGGTAATGCCCGCCTATCGGGAGCAGTAGGTCCATCGGGAGCCTCTAATCGAGACCCCAAAAGGCGACCGTGCCAAGGGCTTTTATTGGTGCTCTCCCTGGCGGGCGCACTTGGCAGAAGCGTTCGGCCTATGGAATATCATATTATGGTATTCCAAACTTTGTGCAAGCATTTTGCCTTACCGGTTATCCGTCATTCGGTGAAGGGAATGCTCTCGATCACCTCCAGGTCGTAGCCGGTCAGCCCGGCGTATTTGAGGGGCGGGCCGAGGTGACGCAGCTTGCCGACGCCGAGGTCCTGCAAGATCTGCGCCCCGGTGCCCACTTCAGAATAGATGCGCGACTGCGAACGGTTGAACTGGCGCGGCGCCTGGGTCAGTTGCGGCACGCGTTCCAGCAGCGCCTGGGACGACTCATGGTTAGCCAGCACCACCACCACGCCGCTGCCTTCAGCGGCGACACGTTGCAAAGCCGCCCACAGCGTCCAGTTGGACGGGCCGCTGTAGTCGGCGCCGACCAGGTCGCGCAGCGGGTCGATCACGTGCACGCGCACCAGCGCAGGTTCATCGCGGCGCAACTGGCCCATCACCATCGCCATGTGCACGCCGCCGTCGATGCGGTCTTCAAAGGTGATCAGGCGGAACGTGCCGTGCACCGTGGGTAGGTCGCGTTCGCCGATGCGCACCACGGTGCGTTCGGTGCTGAGGCGGTAGTGGATCAGGTCGGCGATGGTGCCGATCTTGATCCCGTGTTTGCGCGCGAAAATTTCCAGTTCGGGACGCCGCGCCATGGTGCCGTCGTCATTCATGACTTCTACGATCACTGAGGCGGGCGTGTGCCCGGCCAGGCGCGCCAGGTCGCAACCGGCCTCGGTATGGCCGGCGCGGGTCAGTACACCGCCGTCTTTAGCGCGCAACGGGAAGATATGCCCCGGCTGCACGATATCGGCAGGCCCGGCATTAATATCGACTGCGGCCGCGACGGTGCGCGCGCGATCGGCGGCTGAGATGCCGGTCGTCACGCCGGTGGCGGCCTCGATGGACACGGTAAACGCCGTGCTGAACACGCTGCCGTTGCTCGGCACCATCTGTTCCAGGCCCAGGCGCTGGCAATGTTCATCGGTGAGGGTCAGGCAGATCAGGCCACGGGCTTCGCAGGCCATGAAGCTGATAGTCTCGGCGGTGCAGCACGCTGCGGGCAGCAACAGGTCGCCTTCGTTTTCTCGGTCTTCGTCGTCCACCAGGAGCACCATCTTGCCCTGGCGGTAGTCTTCAATGATGTCTTCGATGCTGTTGAAGGACATGTAGGATGCTCGGTCAGTTGGTTGTATGTATTATGGTATACCACAAAAATACAGCAAGAGGATGTCACGATGAAGGCCTACTGGATTGCTCATGTGGATGTGTCTGATGCAGAGCAGTACACGCAATACACCCAACGCGCGCCGGCGGCGTTTGCCTTGTATGGCGGACGATTCCTGGCCAGGGGCGGGCGCAGCGAGGCGCTGGAAGGCGGGCCGGCACGCCAGCGGAATGTGGTGATCGAGTTCGACAGCTACGAGCAGGCGGTGGCTTGTTATGAGTCGGCGGAGTATCAGGCGGCGAAGGCGCACCGAGAGGGCGTGGGACAGGCGCAGATTATTATTGTGGAAGGCCTGGCACCTTAGATTTTTCGGGTGTAAGCCGATTTAAATGTGGGAGCGGGCTTGCTCGCGAAAGCGGTATGTCAGATACCGAATGAATCGACTGAAACTCCGCCTTCGCGAGCAAGTCGAACCGCCGCTCCCACATTTGTAACCGGTTCGGCCTGGAGGTTAGCGGATGAAGTGGATTTTTCCGCTGTCGTCATTCCCGATATAAATGCCATACACCCCAGCCTGCCGCTCTTCGATATACCGCTCGAGAATCTGCCTGATCGCCGGGTAGTAGATACTGTCCCAGGGAATATCCTCAGGCGCGAAGAACTTATAGTCCATGGTCTCCGGCCCGAACTCCCCGGTGATCTCCAGCGCAATGGCGCGGAAGATGATGTACACCTCGCTGATCCTGGGCACGCTGAAGATCGAGTAGGGCGAGAGGATCTCCGCGCGTACACCGCTTTCTTCCCAGACTTCGCGCAATGCGGCCTGTTCGGTGGTTTCGCCACCTTCCATGAAGCCGGCGGGCAGGGTCCAGGTGCCGGGGCGCGGTGGAATCGCGCGTTGGCACAGCAGGTATTTGCCGTCCTGCTCAATGATGCAGCCAGCGATGATCTTGGGGTTGATGTAATGGATATAGCCGCAGCCCCGGCACATCAGGCGCTCATGGGTATCGCCCGGTGGCAGCTGGTGACCGAGGTCACTGCCGCCGCATGTCGGGCAAAAGCTGGGGCTGGGCATGGTCAGTGACCTATGCGCGGTTCTTTGAGCGCGATGGGCAGGGTGATCTCGGGGAGTTTGCCGGTCTCTTCCTGTTTACGCTTGAGGTAATCCAGGGCCACGGCGGCGGCGGCGCGCACGTGATCGACACAGGCCTGGTGGGCGGCGAGGGGGTCACCGCTCTTGATCGCCTGGACCATGCGTTCCATTTCCTGGTTGCTGGCGCCACGGCGGTTTTCCTGGGACACCGAGGTCGCTCGCAAGTAGCTGATACGCGCCTGCAACTGGCGCAGCTGGGTGGCGGCCACATGGTTGCCGGAGCCTTCGAGCAGCACGTCGTAGAAACCCTGCACCGAATCGATCACTTGCTGCAATTCGCCTTCCTTGAGGGCCTTGCGGTTTTCCTCGAGGGCTTTTTCCAGGGCCTTGATGTCCTTGGCCTTGGCGCGCAGGGTGAATAACTGCACGATCAAGCCTTCAAGCACGCAACGCAGTTCATAAATATCGACGGCATCGGCGAGGGTAATGATCGCCACCTGCGGACCCTTGGCATCGGCGAACTCCACCAGACCTTCCGACTCCAGATGGCGCAAGGCTTCGCGCACCGAGGTGCGGCTGACGCCGAGGCGGTCGCACAGGTCGCGTTCCACCAGGCGGTCACCGGGCAGCAGTTGGAAGTTCATGATGGCGCTGCGCAGTTTCTCCAGCACGATTTCGCGCAGGGTGACCGGGTTGTGATTGACCTTGAAGCTGTCGTCGAGGGGCGCGCGTTTCATGGGGTCTGCTCTGAATGTAACGGTTAACTGGAGGCCTCGGCATCGGCTTCGGCGAAGGCTTCTCGGGCCAGCCGGAAGCTGTCCACGGCGGCGGGAACCCCGCAATAAATACCGACTTGAAGCAAAATTTCGCGTATTTGTTCACGACTCAGCCCGTTACGCAAGGCGCCGCGTACATGCAGCTTGAGTTCGTGGGGCCGATTGAGGGCCGAAATCATTGCCAAGTTTATCATGCTGCGTTCTTTAAGCGACAAGCCCTCCCGGCCCCACACGTGGCCCCAGCAGTACTCGGTGACCATCTCCTGCAGCGGCCGGGTAAAGTCGTCGGCATTCTCGATCGAGCGCTGCACGTAGGCTTCACCCAGGACCTGAGTACGAATCTTCAGGCCCTGCTCATATTTGTCGTTACGCATGCTTCAGCACTCCTCAGGCCAGGGTGGGCAGCGGGCCCAGCTTGCCTTTGTGATAGATCATCGGTGTGACCGGCTGCTCGGGCAGGATCAGGTTCTTCACCGCGCCGACGATGATCGCGTGATCGCCGCCGTCGTATTCGCGCCACAGTTCGCACTCGATGATCGCGGTGGCCTTGGCCAGCAGCGGGTTGCCCAGTTCGCTCAAGTGCCACTCGATACCTTTGGCTTTTTCCTTGCCCTTGCTGGCAAAGGCATAGGCTTCGGCGGTCTGGTCGGCTGACAGTAAGTGAATCGCAAAGCGCTTGCTGTCGCGCAGGATCGGGTAGGTGTCGGAGGCGTAGTTGGGGCAGAACAGCACCAGCGCCGGGTCGATCGACAGCGCGCTGAACGCACTGGCGGTAATGCCGACGATGCCGCCGTCCGGGTCAAGGGTGGTAACCACCGTGACGCCGGAAGGGAAGGAGCTCATGACGTCTTTGTAAATGCCGGGTTCGATCATGGTGGTGGACTCTTAACGCATCACAAAAGGATCAGGCATGGGCGCCTGGGAGAGGTTGATCCACACCGTCTTCAGCTCGGTGTAGGCCAGCACCGAATCGATGCCGCTTTCACGTCCGTAGCCGCTGTTCTTGAAGCCGCCGATGGGCGCCATGGCCGAGACGGCACGGTAGGTGTTGACCCAGATGATGCCCGAACGCACGTCGCGGGCCAGGCGATGGGCGCGGCCCAGGTCACGGGTCCAGATGCCGGCGGCAAGGCCGAACTGCGAGTCGTTGGCGATGGCCAGCGCTTCGGCCTCGTCCTTGAAACGGATGACCGACGCCACCGGACCGAACACTTCTTCCTGCATGATCTTCATCGAGTTGCGGTCGCACTCGAACAACGTCGGTTCGTAGAACCAGCCTTCGCCAAGGTTCTGCGGGCGCTTGCCGCCGGTACGCAGGCGTGCACCTTCAGCGATGGCATCCGCCACCAGGCCTTCGACCACGGCCAGTTGCTGTGCGGTGGCCATGGGGCCCATTTCACTGGCGTCGTCCTGAGGGTTGCCGATGCGGATACGCTGGGCGCGCGCCACCAGGCGCTCGACGAACTCGTCGTAGATTTCATCCTGCACCAGCAGGCGCGAACCGGAGACGCAACTCTGGCCGGACGCAGCATAAATGCCGGCAATCGCACCATTGATGGCGCTGTCCAGGTCCGCGTCGGCAAAGATGATATTCGGTGACTTGCCGCCCAATTCCAGGGATAACTTGGCGAAGTTCTCCGCGCTGCTGCGCACCACATGCCGCGCCGTGGCCGCGCCGCCGGTAAAGGCGATCTTGCGCACCAGCGGGTGGCGGGTGAGGGCGGCGCCGGTACTGGGGCCATACCCTGTGACCACGTTGACCACGCCAGGTGGGATGCCCGCTTCCAGGGCCAGGCGCGCCAGTTCGAGGATGGTCGCCGAGGCATGCTCGGAGGGTTTGATTACGATGGTATTGCCTGCTGCCAGGGCCGGCGCGAGTTTGATCGCGGTCAGGTACAGCGGGCTGTTCCATGGAATGATCGCGGCGACCACGCCCATGGCTTCGTGCACGGTGTAGGCGAAGAGGTCGGGCTTGTCGAGGGGCAGGGTGCCGCCTTCGAGCTTGTCGGCCAGGCCTGCGGTGTAGTGGAAGAACTCCGGCAGGTAGGTGACCTGGCCACGGGTTTCGCGGATCAGCTTGCCGTTGTCGCGGCTTTCCAGCTGGGCCAGTTGCTCTTTGTTCTCGGCGATCAGGTCACCGAGGCGGCGCAGCAGTTTACCCCGCGCGGTGGCGGTGAGGCCACGCCAGGCCGGGCTGTCAAAGGCCGTTTGGGCCGCCTGTACGGCGCGCTCCACATCCGCTTCGTCGGCGTCGGGCAGTTGCGCCCAGGGCTCGGCCAGGGCCGGGTTAAGGCTGTCGAAGGTCTTGCCGGAAAGGGCATCGACCCATTCACCGCCGATGCACATCTGGAAGCGTTCAAGCGTCATGCAACGATCCCCTTTATTGGATTATTTTGGGCGTATACGGTGTCAAGAAACCCCAGCAGCAACTGATTGACCAGGCGCGGCGATTCCACCGGCATCATATGCCGTTGCTCAGCCAGCACCGCAACCGTGGCCCCCGGAATACGATCGGCGAGTTGCCGGGCCATTTCCGGCGTCGAGCCGGGGTCCAGTTCGCCGGTGGCGACCAGGGTGGGGGCGCGCAGACCCTTGAGGTCATCGGCGCGGTACATGTCCTGGGTTGCAAACAGCTCATACGTGGTCAGGTAGCCTTGGGGGTCGTTGCCCGCCAGGGTCTGACGCAGCGCGGCGATCTGCGCCGGGTTGGCCGCCTGGTATTCGCGGCTGAACCAACGCGACAGCGCCGCTTCGGCATTCGCATCCGGCCCGTGTTCGGCGGCCTGGGCGGTGCGTTCGATCACGCCGGCACGCTGCTCGGGGCTGCGGTTGAACACACTGTTGAGCACCACCAGGCTTTTGAGGCGGTCGGGGTAGTGCAGGGCAAACGCTCGCGCCACCAAACCGCCCATGGAAAACCCGATCACAGTGGCCTGGGGCAGTTGCAGGTGGTCGAGCAGCTCCAGCAGTTGGTCGGCATAACCCAGCAGCGGCGTGCCGGCGGCCGGGCGCGGGCTGGCGCCATGGCCGAGCATGTCGTAGGTGATCACGCGGTAGTGTGTGGCCAGGCCAACGACTTGCCCGCCCCACATTTCTTTGTTCAGGCCCACGCCGTGGATCAAAACCACAGGCTGGCCTTGGCCGGTCGCCAGATAACTGGTGCCAGCCGGGGTGCGTTCAGCGGTGAGCCGAATCATGGAGCGCTCCTGCATGCCTTTTTTTATTGGGGGGCTTGCCTGGCTTACTGGGCCTTTTCGGCGGCCAGTTCTTCCAGGTCGATATACCGGTTGCCGATGCGCGGGTGCAGGCGGCCGCCATCGGCGCAACCCAGCACCACGACGATTTCGTCGGCCCGCGGCGCGTCTTCGATCTGCATTTCCAGGGTGATGTAGTGCGAGCGCAGGCCTTCGTCGTCCTTGTGCATCATCGGGATCTGGATCGAGGTGCCCGGGCCGCCGCGCTTGTTGGTGAAGCTCAGGTAGCTTTTGGCTTTGACCGCTTCGCGGTAGTGGTTGCCGAAACGCAGGGTATGGATGATCGCGCTGGCATGTTCGATCTCGCCGTCGGCACCGACCACAGCCGCTTTACCGTAGGCCTCAATGTTCTCGGCACCGCCGATGATGCCCACCAGGCGCTCGACCATCAACGCGCCGAGGTCGGAGCAATTGGCACGGATCTCCGGCTTCAGGTCTTCGACAAAACCACGGCCCAGCCAGGGGTTTTTCAGCACAACGGCCAGGCCGACCATTTTCACGGGGGTGTCGGAGGCTTTGCCGCCTTCGATGAAGGTTTCTTCTACGTAGCTGACGATCTTGCGGATTTCGAAACTCATGGCTGCTCCAACGGGATGCGATTGGTTTGCGTATGATGGTATACCATAATACCAGAAGCGCAAGAGTCAGAAATAAACCGAGGACGCAGTGATGCGATGAAAGGTCCAAGAGATGACTTTTTGTGGCGGGGTGTAAACGTCTGCTCATCAAGGTGAGTGGTGTGGAGCAGGGAGCACCACGTGGTCATGAACGTTGTCGACAATCAGCAAGGCGAACACGCCGGGGCTCCGCGAGAGTCTGCCCATAACAGAGCGGTATAAACGCAGGCCCCGCACCGATGTCGATATCAGACCAATCCCTGCCGCTTTCAGGCTGTTTTCAGGAAAGTCAGGCCGCGTAAGGTGACCCATCATTAAGAAATGATGATCGCCTGACCCTTCAGTCAGTACGCCCTGACGTCGATCACCGAGAACAACAAAAACAATGAATAGCCTGAATTCCAACGATTCGAACGGCCAGTTGGCGCAGGGCTTCAAGCCGCGTCATGTCACCATGCTTTCCATTGCGGGCATCATCGGCGCGGGGTTGTTCGTCGGTTCCGGACACGCGATCGCCGCGGCTGGGCCGGCAGTGCTGCTGGCCTATCTGTTCTCCGGCACGCTGGTGGTGCTGGTCATGCGCATGTTGGGGGAGATGGCGGTGGCCAACCCCGATACAGGGTCATTCTCGACCTATGCCGACCAGGCCATCGGCCGCTGGGCCGGGTTCACCATCGGTTGGTTGTACTGGTGGTTCTGGGTGCTGGTGATCCCCATCGAAGCCCTGGCCGCCGGGCATATTCTCAACCAGTGGTTCCCACAGATCGACGCTTGGCTGTTTGCCTTGCTGTCGATCTTTTTGTTGGTGGTCACCAATCTGTTCAGCGTGTCCAAGTACGGTGAGTTCGAGTTTTGGTTCGCCATGGCGAAAGTGATTGCGATCATCGGCTTCATCGGTCTGGGCTTCGCGGTGTTGATGGGCTGGATTCCCGAGCGGGAGGCCAGTGGCTTGAGCCGATTGATGGAGGACCATGGCGGTTTTGCGCCTAACGGGCTGTCGGCAGTGGTCGGGGCTTTCATCACGATCATGTTCAGTTTCATCGGCACCGAAGCGGTCACCATCGCAGCGGCCGAATCCAGCAACCCGGCGCAGAACATCGCCCGGGCCACGCGCTCGGTGATGTGGCGCATCGGCGTGTTCTACCTGTTGTCGATTTTCGTGGTGATTTCCGTGGTGCCATGGAATGACCCGCTGTTGGCGTCTGTAGGCTCGTATCAACGGGCGCTGGAGCTGATGAACATTCCCCACGCCAAACTGCTGGTGGATGGGGTGGTGTTGATCGCCGTGGCCAGTTGCATGAATTCCTCGATCTACATCGCCTCGCGCATGCTGTTTTCCCTGGGCAAGCGGGGCGACGCACCCAAGCTGATGAGGAAGACTTCGGCGGCGAGCGTGCCGAGGGCGGCGGTGATTGCCAGCACGATCCTGGGCGCGGGAGTGACTCTGTTCAGCTACTTCGCGCCGGCCGGGCTGTTCCAGTTCCTGCTGGCCAGTTCGGGCGCCATCGCCTTGCTGGTGTACCTGGTGATCGCCATTTCCCAGTTGCGCATGCGCAAGATCCTACGGCAGCGCAACGTCACGCTGACCTTCCAGATGTGGCTGTTTCCGTGGCTGACCTGGTTGGTCATTGCGTTCATCTGTACCGCATTGACGGTGATGCTGGTGACCCCCGAGCACCGTTCTGAAGTGTCCTCGACAATCGGCCTGGCCTTGATAATTTCCCTGATCGGCTTGCTCACCGCGCGGCAGCCTGAACGCGCGCAAAAAACAGTGGCCGCAGCTTCGCAGCCATGAGTGCCCGTCCTGTCAGCAGCATCGTTTTCGTGTTGCTGGACCAGTTCACCTTGATGTCACTGGCGGCTGCAGTCGAGCCGTTGCGCATGGCCAATCAGCTGTCCGGCCAGGAGCTTTACAAGTGGCATACCGCGAGCCCGGACGGCAACCCTGTGTGGGCCAGTGACGGCGTGCCCATCACGCCTGACGGTTCGATACTCGGCGTGCCGCCCGCCGACATTGTGATTGTCTGTGGCGGCATCGGCATCCAGGGCACCGTGACTGGCGAGCTGGTCAAGTGGTTGCGCAGCCAGGCGCGTTACGCCAAGCGACTGGGCGGTATTTGTACCGGTAGCTTTGTGTTGGCGCGGGCCGGCTTGCTGGATGGCTATGAATGCAGCGTGCATTGGGAGTGGTTGGCCGCCATGCAGGAGGCCTTCCCACGGGTGACTGTCAGTTCCAGCCTGTTCAGCCTCGACCGGGACCGTCTCACCAGCTCGGGCGGTACCGCGCCCTTGGACATGATGCTGCACTTGATCGGTCGGGATCACGGGCATGAGCTGTCGGCGGCCATTTCCGACATGTTTGTGTACGAGCGGATCCGCAACGAGCAGGACCATCAGCGCGTGCCCCTCAAGCATATGCTGGGCACCCAGCAACCCAAGTTGCAGGAAATCGTGGCCTTGATGGAGGCGAACTTGGAGGAACCGATCAACTTGGACGAGCTGGCCGCGTATGTCGCGTTGTCGCGTCGCCAACTTGAGCGCATGTTCCAGAAGTACCTGCACTGTTCGCCTTCGCGCTATTACCTCAGGCTGCGGCTGATCCGTGCGCGGCAGTTGCTCAAGCAGACACCCATTTCAATCGTGGAATTGGCCGTGCTTTGTGGCTTTGTGTCCACGCCGCACTTTTCCAAGTGCTACCGCGAATACTTCGGCGTACCGCCCAGCGATGAGCGTTCAGTCACGGACAGCGAGCGATCCGTCGTGCTCAAGCCGGTGCTGCACGCGTTGCCTGCGCCCGCGCCCATGAACGTGTTGGAGCAGGCGCGGGGCGAGGCAACGTTTGCCAGCGTGAAGAACCTGAAGTCCTGAATTCAGCGCATATGCAGGATGATCGGGCTGCTGCTCGCCGGGTCGGTATGCCCGCGCAACTTGCCCACCGCCTTCGCCTCAACCGCACCGCCGTTATTACCCCAGGTGCCGCGCACGTAGCTCAGCACCTCAGCAATTTCCTGGTCGGACAATTGCTCGCGAAACGCCGGCATGCGGTAGGCGTCGGGTACGCCGGCGGCGACCACGCGTTGCGAGCCGTTGAGGGTGATGTTGATCGCGGAGGCGCTTTCCTTGGCCAGTGCCGACGTGGCGCCGGCCAGGGGCGGCATCCACTCGGGCTGGCCCTTGCCGTCCAGGCCATGGCACGAGGCGCAACGGGTCGCGTAAGTGCGGGCGCCGGGGACGTCCTGGTTCGTGCTCACCGCCTGATACTGCCAGGGCGTGCCGTCGCGCTGCGGGTCGCCAGGCAGCGACTTGAGATAGCGCGCGATGGCGGCCAAGTCGTCGTCCTGCATGAACTGCGTGGAATTGTTGAAGGCTTCGGTCATTGAGCCATAGACCACTGCATGCGCGTTACGCCCGGTCTTGAGGAACTGCACGATCTGCGGCTCAGTCCAGCGTCCCAGCCCGGTGTTGGGGTCCTGGCGCAGGCTCGGTGCGTACCAGCCGTCGAGCAGGGCGCCGGCGAGGAACGGCTTGCCGGATTCATCCAGGGCTTTTTCGTTAAAGGCCAGGCCGCGTGGTGTGTGGCAGCTGCCGCAGTGGCCGGGGCCCTGGACGATATAGGCGCCGCGGTTCCACAGCGCGTCCTGGTCTGGCTTGGCTGCATAGGTAGCGGTTGGGGCGAACACGCCGTTCCACAGTGCGATGGGCCAGCGCATATTCAACGGCCAGGGAATATCGCTGGGGATATTCGGTTGGTTGGCCGGCTGTATGCCCTGCATGAAGAACGCGTACAGCGCTTTTATGTCGTCATCGCTGAGTTTTACGTAGGACGGGTAGGGCATGGCCGGGTACAGCCGTCGCCCACCCGGCGCCACGCCATGGCGCACTGCGCGGTCGAAGTCAGCCAGGCTGTAAGTGCCGATCCCGGTGTTTTTGTCCGGCGTGATGTTGGTGGCGTGAATCGCCCCCAACGGCGTGGCCATTTCCAGCCCTCCGGCGAACGGCGCCTTGCCTGCCAAACTGTGGCAGGCCACGCAATCGCTGAGGCGGGCGACATACTCGCCACGGCTGACCAAGGCGGGTTCGAAGCTGGCACCCGCCTGTTCCTGTTCGAACGCAGTAGCAGGTTCACGGGTGACATACCAGGCCAGCAGGCCTGCGGCGACCAGGCAGGGCAGCGCCAGCCAGCCTGCGGTTCTTGCGAATCGACGGTTGTTCATGGGCGTTTCCTGAGGGTCAGCTGAAAGTGTGTCGGCTCAAAGGCAGGCTGCGCACGCGCTGGCCCGTCAACTGCGCCACCGCATTGGCCACGGCCGGTGCCACGGCGGGCAACGGCGGCTCGCCGATACCGCCCATTTTTTCGCCACTCTCGACCACCCGTACATGCACCCGCGCCATCTGTGCGGGCGCCAGGATCGGGTACAGGTCGTAGTTGCGCGCCCGTGGTTTTCCATCCACGTACACCGCTTCTTCCAGCAAGGTCTGGGACAAGCCCAACGCCACGGCACCATTGACCTGCGCCTCGACAATCGCCGGGTTGACGATGCTGCCCGGGTCGATGGCCTGCCAGATATCGTGCACCTTGACCTTCCCATTCTCGATGGACACTTCGGCGATCGCTGCCGTGTGGGAGCCGAACGGCGAGGCCATGGCCACGCCGCGAGCGCGTCGGGTGCCGTCCTCGGCGGTGAAGGGGCCACGCTTCCAGCCACCGGACAATTCACCCGCCACTTGCAGCAACGTGGTCAGCCGTGGGTTGTCGCGCAGCAAATGCAAGCGCAGCTCATAGGGATCATGTCCGCCTTTGTCCGCCAGCTCGTCGAGAAACGACTCATAGAAGAAGTCGTTGAGCGAGTTGCCCACCGAACGCCAATAGCCGAGCATGGGCGCGCCTTTGACGTAGATCTGCGCGATGCGTTTGTTGGGAATGGTGTAGGACTTGCCCGACAACCCTTCGAGGGCCGTGGGGTCGATTTTATCGCCCTGTTTGCCGGCAAGCGCTTCGGTCGGGCCTTCGGTCGCGCTGACCGCTTCGATGGCCACCGGGAAGCCTTTGTCATCCAGTGCGGCACGGAACTTGACCACGGCCACCGGGCGCAGCACGTCGCGCAGGAATTCTTCTTCACGGCTCCAGATCAGCTTGATCGGACGCCCCACTGCCTTGGCCAGCGCAATGGCCTGCGGGTAGGGGTTGGCCGAGTCATACAAGAAGTGCCGCCCAAAAAAGCCCCCCAGCAATGGCGAGTGCAGGGTGATTTTGTCGAGGTCGAGGCCGGTGCGCTTGGCGATGTCGGCGCGGAACATGTCCGGCGCCTGGTTAGGCAGCCAGATCTCCAGGGTGCCATCGGGGTTGAAGCGTGCGAGGGCGGATGGCGGTTCCAACTGGGCGTGGTTGAGGTACTGGTTGTGATACGTCGCTTCGATTTTGGTCTTGGCGCCTGACAGTGCGGCCGCCACGTCACCTTCATTTTCGTCGTCACGGGCCGGGCCTTGCTGAGCGGCGAGGAAGTCGCGGTGCTTGTCGCTGGAGAAGTCCGCCGGCATGACGCGCAGTGTCGAGTCGGCAGCCGCTTCTTGCCAGTCGACCTGGACCGCTTCAACCGCACGCTTGGCGTGCCACCAACGTTCAGCCACCACCGCCACTGCGCCGGGGAGCACGTGCACCGAATGCACGCCTTTCATGGCTTGCACGTGTGACTGGTTACGCAGGCTGCCCACGGTCATGCCCAGGCGTGGCGCATGCTGCACAGCCGCGTGAAGCATGCCGTCGACTTTCAGGTCGATGCTGTATTGCGCCTTGCCGGTGGATTTGTCGTAGGCATCCAGGCGTTTGACCGGCTTGCCGATCCAGCGGAACTGGCTTGGGTCGCGCAGCGTGATGCTGGCCGGGTCGGGCACCGGCATGTCCAGGGCGCGACTGGCCAATTCGCCGTAGCCCAACGAACGGCCGGAAGCCGTATGTACCACCCGGCCAGGCTGGGTGGTCAGTTCGGCAACCGGTACACCCAACTGCGCGGCACCGGCTTGCAGCAGCATCGCGCGGGCGAGGGCGCCCAGGCGGCGCATGGTCGGGTAGCTCATGCGCACCGACATGCTGCCGCCGGTGATGCGCAGGCCGTTGTCCATCACCACATACGCTTCGCCGGGTGGCGCGGCTTCGACGATAAACGTAGCGGGGTCGGCATCCAGCTCTTCGCCGACAATCTGCGCCATGGCGGTGTGGGTGCCTTGTCCGCCTTCCATGAACGGACTGAGCAGGCGCACCGTGCCGTCCGGGCGAATTTCAAGAAACGCCGGCACCTGAGTGCCACGTTCTGCCGCGTTGGCCGTGGCCGCCTGCACCCTCGACGCGCCAAGCGGCAGGCCGAAACCGATCACCAGCGCGCCCACCGCCGTGCTCGCCAGGAAGCGGCGGCGCGACAGGTTTACCGGTGCTTCGAGCAGTTCATTGAGGATGCTCATCAGACGCTCTCCTGCTTGGCCAGTGCGTCGACCGCCGCATGGATGGCGTTATAGGTGCCGCAGCGACACAGGTTGATCATCGCCGCGTCGATCTGCGCCTTGCTAGGGGCGGGGGTGTGCTTGAGCAGCGCAGTCGCGGCCATTACCTGCCCGGACTGGCAATACCCGCATTGCGCCACCTGATGCTCGACCCAGGTCGCGACCACACGCTTGCCCACCTCATCGTCTTCAATCGCTTCGATGGTGGTGATTTCACGCCCGACCACGCCGGCCACTGGCGTGACACACGAGCGCACCACATTACCGTCCACCAGCACCGAGCAGGCCCCGCACTGGGCCAGGCCGCAGCCGTATTTGGTGCCGGTCAGGCCCAGGTCGTCGCGGATCACCCACAGCAGTGGCGTGTCGGCGTCGGCTTCGACCTGATAGGTTTTCTGGTTGATTCGTAATTCCATGGCTCACCTGCTGATCATCGGTGTATGCGGCCATTTTTAGTATGAGGTTGCGGCGGCCGCTCATTGTCGAACTCTAGACCACGGTGCAAGGGCTATCTATCCGAAATCCGAGAAGTCGGAGGATCAGGCAAGTATTCAAGAGGATTGAGCTAGCGTGCCTGATCCCATTCTTGACGTACCGCACTGCGAATCCCGTCCAGCAACATTGCAAACGCCGGGTTGTCGTTGTTCTCGCGCCAGATCAAATGCAGCTCACTTTGCGCCCCTTCGCCCAAGTCGATATCGCGGAACACCACGTTCTTGAACACCACACTGCTGGCGCAACGCGGCACCAGTGCCAGGCCCATACCGGCATTGACCAGCGCCAGGATGGTCAGGGATGACCCCAGCCACTGCACAAACTCCGGAGCAACGCGCGCTGAGCGCAGCAGGCCGGTGAGCAGTTCGTTGAACGGCGGGTAGGCCGAGTGGGCGTACATCAGGAAGGGCTGGGCGTCCAAGTCGTGCACGCTGACCGTCTCGGCATTGGCCAACCGATGGCTGCTGGGAACTGCCAGCACGAAGGGCTCGCGCACCAGGCATTCGGTGGCGTAGCCCGGCTCCAGCAGCGGCGCGCGGACAATCCCCAGGTCGATCCGGCGGGCGCGCAGCGCTTCATATTGCTGGTAGGTGTTCATCTCTGACAGGTCGATCTTCACCTGGGGCTGCCGGAGCCGCGCCTCGGCGATCACGCGTGGCAAAAACTCGTACACCGCGCTGCCGACGAAGCTGATATTGACCGTGCCGATATCGCCCTCAGCGAAGCGACGCGCCGTCACCGCCGCTTGCTGGGCACGTTCCAGCAAGTTCTGCGCCTCGATAAAAAAGGCGCGGCCGGCGGCGGTGAGGGCAACGCTGCGGGTGGTGCGGGCAAACAG
Source organism: Pseudomonas sp. 58 R 12 (assembly GCF_900005865.1). Classification (NCBI taxonomy): domain Bacteria; kingdom Pseudomonadati; phylum Pseudomonadota; class Gammaproteobacteria; order Pseudomonadales; family Pseudomonadaceae; genus Pseudomonas; species Pseudomonas sp. 58 R 12. The sequence goes on along the minus strand of NZ_CVTP01000024.1, from coordinate 173,352 downwards.
TTCGACCCCCAAGTGATGTTCCAGCAATTGGATCTGTCGGCTGAGCGGCGGCTGGGTCATGTTCAGCCGTTCGGCCGCGCGCCGAAAATTCAGCTCGGTGGCCACAGTGGTGAAGCAACGCAGTTGAGTGAGCTCGAACATTGATCTAATCCAGGTATCAATCGGATGCCAAGTTAGATTAGACGGGATCAATGCCCGACGTCCATGATCAACGCGTCCCTAAAAAAACAATGATTGGGAGTTGCCCTTGGACACTGTTCAGAATCCGCCAGACCCGACCGTGCTCGCCCGTGCGGCCACCAAGGTCAAGCGTCATGTACTGCCATTATTTGTGGTGATGTTCATCGTCAACTACATCGACCGGGTCAACATTGGCTTTGTGCGCAGCCATTTGGAGATCGACCTGGGCATTGGCGCGGCCGCCTACGGCCTCGGTGCCGGTTTGTTCTTCATTGGCTACGCGATCTTTGAAGTGCCGTCCAACCTGCTCCTGCAGCGCTACGGCGCAAGGGCCTGGCTGACGCGCATCATGTTCACCTGGGGCGCGGCCGCGATGGCCATGGCCTTCGTCAAAGGTGAAACCAGTTTTTATGTCCTGCGTTTTGTCCTCGGCGCCGCCGAGGCGGGTTTTTTTCCCGGTGTCATCTACTACTTCACGCAGTGGCTGCCAGCCTCCGAGCGCGGCAAGGCCATGGCGATTTTCCTCAGCGGCTCTGCCATTGCCTCGGTGATTTCCGGCCCGGTGTCGGGGGCCTTGCTGCACATCAATGGTTTTAGCCTGCATGGCTGGCAGTGGATGTTTCTGATTGAAGGGTTTGCCTCGATCGTGCTCTGTGGCTTTGTATGGTTCTGGTTGCAGTCCCGTCCCGATCAGGCGACATGGCTCAGTGCAGAGGAAAAACACGCGTTGGTGAGTGCCATCGAGGCGGAACAGCTAGCGCGTGAAGCCGTCCGGACTGTCCGACCCTCGATGTTCAAGCTGCTCGCCGACAGACAAATCGCGCTGTTTTGCTTTATTTACTTTTCCATCGCCCTGACCATCTATGGCGCCACCTTCTGGCTGCCCAGCATGATCAAGAAAATGGGCAACCTGGGCGACTTCCAGGTGGGCTTGTTCAATTCGATTCCCTGGTTGATTTCCATCGTCGCCATGTACGGTTTCGCCGCCCTCGCCAGCAAATGGAAGCACCAGCAGGCATGGGTTGCGCTGATGCTGGTGATTGCCGCGTTCGGTATGTTCATGTCTACCACCGGCGGGCCGGTGTTCGCCTTTGTCGCCATCTGTTTTGCCGCGATTGGCTTCAAGGCCGCCTCTGCCTTGTTCTGGCCAATTCCCCAGGGTTATCTGGATGCCCGGATCGCCGCGGCGGTGATTGCCTTGATCAATTCGGTCGGCAACCTGGGAGGCTTTGTCGCCCCCACCACCTTTGGTTTGCTGGAACAGACCACCGGCTCCATCGAAGGCGGGCTGTATGGCCTGGCCGCTACCTCCCTGGTGGCGGCGGTGGTGGTGTTTTTTGTGCGCACCGCACCAAGGGGCACCGTGCCCCCCACACCGACTACACATCAGCACGCTTCGCGTCCAGGCCCACAGGGAGCAGCCTCTTGAAAATCGTCCGCGTTACCGTCACGCCCATTGCCTTTCGCGACCCGCCGCTGCTTAACGCCAGCGGTATCCACGAAGCCTTCGCGCTGCGCTCGATCATCGAGGTCGAGAGCGACACCGGCTACATCGGCCTTGGCGAAAGCTACGGCGATGCCCCGGCGCTGGCGATCCAGCAACAGGTGCAGCCGCAACTGATCGGCCTCGATCCCTTCAACCTGAACGGGCTGCGTGCAATCGTCCAGGCCACGGTGGCCGCGCACAAGCCCGTGAGCCTCAGCGGCGCAGAACTGGCGCCGGGCTCCCACGCCAGCAAGGCCGTGAGCAATGCCTATTCGGCGTTCGAAGTGGCCTTGCTCGACCTCCAGGCCCACGCCTTGAACGTGCCGCTGGTGGACTTGCTCGGTGGGGCGATCCGCGACCGGATCCCGTTCAGTGCCTACTTGTTTTTCAAGTACGCCGAACACATCGATTCGCCCTACAAGCCCGACAGCTGGGGCGAAGCACTCAACGAAGAGCAGATCGTCGCCCAGGCCCGGCGGATGATCGAAGCCTACGGCTTCAAAAGCATCAAGCTCAAGGCCGGCGCGCTGGAACCGGAACATGAGGTGCGCTGCATCAAGGCGCTGAAAAAAGCTTTCCCCGGCGTGCCGCTGCGCATCGACCCGAATGGCAATTGGTCGCTGGAAACCTCGATTCGCATGGCTGAACTGCTGGGCGATGACCTGCAGTATTACGAAGACCCGACCCCGGGCCTGGACGGCATGGCCGAGCTGCACAAACGCACCGGCCTCCCGCTGGCGACCAATATGGTGGTCACCGATTTCGACGAGTTCCGCCGCAGCGTAGCACTGAACAGCGTGCAGATCGTCCTCGCCGATCACCACTACTGGGGCGGCCTGCGCGACACCCAGGTGTTGGCCAAGATGTGCCAGACCTTCGGCCTGGGCGTGTCGATGCACTCCAATTCACACCTGGGCATCAGCCTGATGGCGATGGCCCATGTGGCCGCGTCGGTGCCCAACCTTGATTACGCTTGCGACACCCATTACCCCTGGCAGGAGCCGGACGAGGAAGTCATCAAGGGCGGCAAGGTGCCGATTGTCGATGGCTGCGTGACGATTACCCGTGCACCGGGGCTGGGCCTGGAACTTGACCATGACCAACTGGGCAAGCTGCATGACCAGTACCTCAGTTGCGGCATTCGCCAGCGCGACGACGTAAAACAGATGCAGCGTTACCAGCCGGATTGGAAGACTGTGAAACCGCGTTTCTGAAGCTTGGTCGCTTCGCTTTTCCCGGTGACACATCCGCGTGTGTCACCGGGCTTTTTTATGCGAAATCTTCCTCGAAGTGTTCCTGCTCGCCGCGTGTATCGCTCTGACGACGCAGTACCTCCATCTGGCGCAGTTCAACGCGGCGGATCTTGCCGGAAATGGTCTTGGGCAGCTCGGTGACGAACTCGATACGTCGCACCCGCTTGTAGGGCGCTAGGTGTTCGCGGGCAAAGGCAAGGATATGCCGGGCCAGCTCGGCGCTGCCGGGGGCATCATGGGCCAGGATCAGGAATGCCTTGGGCACGGCCAGGCGCAATGGATCGGGGCTGGGCACCACGGCCACCTCCATCACTGCCGGGTGCTCGATCAGCGCGCTTTCCAGCTCGAATGGGCTGATGCGGTAGTCGGAGGCCTTGAACACATCGTCGGCGCGACCGACAAAGGTGATGTAGCCGTCGGCGTCGATTTGCGCGGTGTCGCCGGTGCGGTAATAGCCGTCACGCATGACTTCTGCAGTTTTTTCCGGGCTGTCTTCGTAGCCCAGCATCAGCCCGAGCGGGCGCACGTCCAGGGGCAGGGCGACTTCGCCTTCATTGGCGGGGTTGCCATCCGGGTCGAGCAGGGCCACGTGATAGCCCGGCAGCGGGCGGCCCATGGAGCCTGGCTTGAGCAACTGCCCAGGAGTGTTGCCCACCAGCGCCGTGGTTTCCGACTGACCGAAACCATCACGCAGCGGCAACCCCCAGGCCTGCTGGATCTGCTCGATGATTTCCGGGTTCAGTGGCTCACCGGCGCCGACCAGTTCGCGCAGGTTCAGGCGCGATTTGTAGCTGGCCAGATCTTCCTGGATCAGCATGCGCCACACGGTGGGCGGCGCGCACAGGCTGGTTACGCCGTAACGTTCCAATGCACTGAGCAAGGCCGGCGCGCTAAACCGCGCGACGTTATGGATAAAAATGCAGGCGCCGGCGTTCCACGGCGCAAACAGGCAGCTCCAAGCATGCTTGGCCCACCCCGGTGAGGAAATATTTAGGTGCAGGTCGCCCGGCTGCAGGCCGATCCAGTACATCGTCGACAGATGGCCCACCGGGTAGCTCTGGTGGCTGTGCAACACCATCTTCGGTTTTGATGTGGTGCCCGAGGTGAAATACAGCAGCATCGGGTCGGTGGCCAGGGTGCGGCCTTCGGCTTCGAACTGCTCGGGATATTCATAGGCGGCGCTGTGTGCGACCCAGCCGGCAGGCGCCGAACCCACGCAGATGCGGCTGCAGCCTTCAGCCAGCCCGGCGAATTTGCTCACATGTGCCTCGCCGACCACCAAGTGACGAACCTGCCCGCGCTCAATACGGTCACGCAGGTCGTCGGCATTCAGCAGGGCGGTGGCGGGGATGACCACTGCACCGAGCTTGAAGGCGGCGAGCATGGTTTCCCAAAGCGCCACATCATTGCCGAGCATCAGCAGTACGCGATCACCGCGCCCAACCCCGTGGGCGCGCAGGTGGTTGGCCACTTGGTTCGAACGTGCGGCCAGTTGCTCGAAGCTGTAGCGCTGCTCGCTGCCGTCTTCCTCGACGATCCACAGCGCATTGGCCGCATTGCCCTCCGCCATGGCGTCGAAATAGTCCAGGGCCCAGTTGAATTCGCCCAGTTGCGGCCAGCGGAAATCCCGTACGGCGGTGGCGTAGTCGGTGCGGTGAGCGAGTAGAAAATCCCGAGCGGCCAGGAAGGGCTGGGTCATGGTGGCTGTCCTTAATTATTGTTGTGGGACTGGCCCTCGGCCGAACCGAGAGGCTGGGCCGAGTATAGGCACGCATAAATCAGAGCAGAACGCCCAAAAACACCAGAGCGTTGTGCAAAAAAGTCATGCCTGTGGCATTCCTCATATGAGGCCGCGTGTTCACGCTTGTCGTTGGATTGGGCAACAAAATCCCTCGATCAGGCAATTGCCCCAGCGCTTCACCCCACATACTCAAGTCAATACAGTCCGAGTTGAGAGGGCCGGTTCGCAACGCATGAAAAATCTAGACCTTCAGGTAATCCAGCAAGCACTGGCATGGTTCGAGCAAGGCCATAGCGTATGGCGAGGGAGGGCTCGCGCCGTCATTGGCGCTGCCCTGCGCCTGCTGATTGCCGGTCTGTCGCCAGTGGCGGAGTTCTGTGCCGGTTTTGCAGCGGCGTTGGGTTTTGAAGTGATTGTGTGCGACCCGCGACCCGAGTTGACGGACGGTTTCACGATGGCGGGCGTTGAGTTGGTCAAGCTGTTTCCAGCCACCTATATTGCTCAAGGGGGTTGCCACGCCGCCACGGCCATCGTGGCCCTGACGCATGACCCGCGCATGGACGATCTGACGTTGTTGGTGGCGGTCAGGACTCCGGCGTTTTACATCGGCGCCATGGGTTCCAGGCGCACTAGCGAAAAGCGTATGGAGCGTGTCCAGCGTATTGGTGGAATAGGGCAGCAGGACCTTGACCGCATTCATGCACCGATTGGCCTGAAACTTGGCAGCAAGACCCCGGCAGAGATTGCCCTTGCGGTCATGTCGGATATCGTTCGCGTGAGCAACGGTGTCTCGCGTGACCAGTTGTAGACCTGACCTTGTGACCTAGCAGCGGCGGATGTTCGGTGCGGTAGATGTCGAGTCGCGCCGTTGCAGCAATTCAATCTGGTCCGCCGGCACCAAGGTGCGCAGCCGCTTGTAGAGCATGCGGGTTTCCAGCAGGTTCCACACCCGCAGCATGGTTTCCAGCGCGTCCAACGGTTTACTGATGAAGTCCCTGGCGCCCAACGCCAAGGCGCGCAGGCGCGTGTCGCGGGTAGCGTCGGCGGTCAACACTAGGATCGGCAGGTATTCGCCGCTCGGGATGCGCCGGTTGAGCTGTTCCAGCACCGCGAACCCGTCGAACTGCGGCATGTGCAGGTCGAGAATCACCAGGTCCGGCTCGAAGCTGTTGAACAGGTCCAGGGTGCGCAGCGGCTCGGTGCTGCTCAGCACGTTGGTCAAACCCTCGCGCGCGAGCAGTTGCTCGACCAGGTCGAGATTGGGGCGTTGGTCGTCTATGATCAGGATACGCAGGTCGGTGGTCACACGGGCTCCGGGAAGCAGTGGTCAAGGTGGGCGAGAAACGACGGCACGTTGATCGGCTTGCTCAGCACCGCCGTCGCGCCAGCGTCGTGCAAGGCCAGGCGGGTGAGGGTGCTGGCGTCGGCGGTAATCATCAGTACTGGCGTGTTGCGTGTGATCGCGGACTGACGCAGGCGCCTGAGCACGCTCAAACCATCGATGTCCGGCAGCGACACGTCCAGCACGATCAACTGCGGCGCGTGCTGCGCAGCCAGGTCCAGCCCCAGTTGGCCTTGCATGCTGGAGAGCAGCTTTATCCCCGGACGACGTTGCAGCAAGGTTTCGATCAGCGCCAGGCTGGAGAGGTTGTCTTCGATACACAGCACCTTGCCCTGGATGGGCGGGGAGGCGAGGGCCGGCGCCGGTGTCTGGCTCTCGATGACGGCGACGGTCATGCCTTGAGGCTCCGGCAACCGCGCATACGGTAACGCCAGGGTAAAGCGCGAGCCGCTACCAACCTGGCTTTGCACGCTCAGGCTGCCTTGCATCATCTCCAGCAAGCTTTTACTCAGCGCCAGGCCAAGGCCGCTGCCTTCCACATTGGGGTCGGCCCCCAGGCGTTCGAACGGCTTGAACAACTGGCCCTGGCGATCCACGGCAATGCCGTTGCCCGTGTCGCACACCGATACGCGGATGTGCGGCGGCTCAACCTCTACCTCAATGCTGACCTGGCCCTGCGGCCGGTTGTACTTGATCGCGTTGGACAGCAGGTTCAGCAGCACCTGGGTCAGGCGCTGCCGATCAGCAACAATCCCGAGGTCGGCAGCAAGGGCGGGTACCGCTTTCAACTGGATTCCCGCGTCAGCGGCCATGGGCGAGACCAGTGTCAGCGCCTCGTGCAGTGTGATCGCCAACGGGATCGATTCGATGTTCAACGGCAAGCGCCCGGCTTCGATCTTGGCAATGTCCAACACTTCGTTGATCAGCGTCAGCAGGTGTTGACCGGCACGCAGGATGTGGCCGATCTGTGCCTTCTGGCCGCTCGGTGCGTCCATGTCCAGCAGTTGCGCAAAGCCCAGGATCGCGTTGAGCGGGGTGCGCAGCTCGTGGCTCATACGCGACAGAAACTCGCTTTTGGCCCGGCTGGCGCGTTCGGCTTCCTCACGGGCGGTGCCCAGCGCAATCTCGGCCGCGCGGCGGTCGGTAATGTCGCGGGTGATCTTCGAGAAACCGCGCAAGGCGCCGGTCGCGTCGAACTGCGCAGTGATCACCACGCTGGCCCAGAAGCGCGTGCCATCCTGGCGGCAGCGCCAGCCTTCTTCCATGTAGTCGCCGTTGCGAGTGGCTTCGGCCAACGCCATCGCCGGGTGTTGCGGGCATTCCTGCGGCAGGTAGAACACCGAGAAGTGCTGGCCGAGGATTTCCTCCTCGGTGTAGCCCTTGATCCGCTCGGCACCGGCATTCCAACTGGTGACGTGGCCCGCCGTGTCGAGGGCGAAAATCCCGTAGTCCTTGACCCCGTCGATGATCAGCCGCAGGCGCTCTTCGTTCTCGCGCAACGCGCGTTCGCGCTCGGCCAGCAGCATCCCGGCTTCCACCAGGCGCGTGCCCAGTTGGCCAATTTCATCGTTTTCCGGGGGTTGCGGCAGCAGGGGCTGACCCAATGCCAGGCGTTGCGCATTGCCTTGAACATTCTGCACCCGCGCGACAATGCCCTTGGACAGAAACAGCACCGCAACGATGGCCCCGAACAGCCCACAGATGGCGGCCAGCCAGGTCGACAGCAGTAGCCGCTGGCGCGTTTCGGCCGCGGCTGCGGTGCGCTCGGCGAGCAACGAGTCCTCAAGGGTGAGCATGGTGCCGATGTGCTGACGCAAGGCATCCAGGATGTGCTTGTTGCTGACCAGAATCGTGGTGATCGATGCCTGGTTGGTGGTCGGGTCGCCGAGCATGTCCTCCAGGCCGTCGATTTTGCTGTTGATCAGCGGCGTGATCGCCGCGAGCTGTTCACGCACCCGTTGATCACGAACGTTGCCGTCGAGCCGGCGCAGGGCCGATTCGATCTGCGGCTTGGCGTTGCGGTAACTCGGCAGGAAATCCTCGCGGCGGGTCAGCAGGTAACCTCGCACGCTGGCGGCCGCTTCTGCCAGCAGGGTATGCACGGCGCGGATGTCGCCTTGCACCCGCAGTACACGGCGCACGTCTTCTTCGGCGCGGGCGGTCTGGCGCTCGGTGATGTAGATCAGTACCAGCGACAACAGCAACACCACCAAGGGCAGCGAAATCACCACGAGGGCCTTGCCCCGTAGCGGCAGGTCAGCCCAACGCCTGGCGTAGAAGACCTTCATGCGTGTGTCACCAGGCCCAACGCGATGCCCCGCACGGCCGCCTGGGTGCGATCTGCCGCACCGAGCTTGCCGATGACCCGTTCCACATGGGCTTTGGCGGTGCCGGTGGTAATGCCCAGCTGTTCACCTATCTCGCGGTTGCTCTTGCCGTTCGCCACCAGCCCCAGCACCTGGCGTTCGCGTGGCGTGAGGTTTTCCGTGGGGGTGGCGCCTGCTGCGCTGCGCTCGGTCATGCGCCGCAGCAAGCGTGCGCTGACGGCGCTATTGAGCGCTTCTTCGCCCGCTGCGACCTGTTGCAGTGCATGGATCACTTCATCACGGCTGGCGTCTTTGAGCAGGTAGCCCACGGCGCCGGCGTTCATCGCCGCTTCCAAGTGATCAACGCTGTCGTCCATGGTAAACATCACCACCTTCAGCGCCGGCAGCCGTTGTTGCAGCAGGCGCGCGGCACCGAGGCCATTGAGCACCGGCATACGAATATCGAGGATGACGATGTCGGGCAGCAACTGCTCGCACAGGTCTACCGCTTGCTGGCCGTCACGCGCCTGGCCGACCACTTCGAATTGCGGATGACCGGCCAGCAGCGCGACGAACCCCGTGCGCGTGACTTCATGATCGTCCGCCAGTACCAGGCGTAATACGTGGGTCATTGCGGCGCTCCATTCAGTTGAGCCGGCACGCGGGCGTGCAGTTGGGTACCGCAGTCGATTGCACTGGTGCACGTGAGCTGGCCACCCAGCAGGCTCGCGCGTTCCTGCATGGTGGCCAGGCCCAGATGCTGAGCGTCCTGGGTGTCGAGCGGTTGGTCGAAGGCAAAGCCTTTGCCGTTATCGCTCACGCGCAATGAGACAGCGTGCTCGTGCAGTCCCAGGGCCAGTTGCACGTGGCTTGCCTGCGAATGCTTGAGGACGTTGTTAATCGCTTCCTGGCCGATCCTGAACAAGGCGATTTCCACCTGGCTGGGCAAGCGCCCCGTGTAACCTGCGCTCCACTGCACGCTGATGGCGGCGTCGCGCAGGCGGTCGGCCTCTTTGTCGAGCGCTTTGAACAAGCCGAAGTCATCCAGCACGGTGGGGCGCAGGCCGGCGATCAGTTGCCGGCCTTCACCGACCGAGTGCTGGGCCAGGGCCAGGATCGCCTGCAGGTCCGCGTCCAAGGTGCCTGGCAGTGTCGGACAACGGCCGGCAAACCCTTGCAGGCGCTGATGCAAGCCGGCGAGGGTTTGCGCCAGGCCGTCGTGCAGGTCGTAGGCCACGCGCTTGCGCTCGTCTTCCTGGGCACGCAGCAGTTGGTTGACCAGGTCCGATAGGGTCCGGTCGCGGGTCTTGAGGGTGGTCAGCAGCCGGTCGTTTTCCAGGTGCGCGGCCAGCAGCGTGGCGAGCAATTGCAGGGACTCGCTGTCTTCATTATCCGGCGCCCGCAGGCTGACGCTGTTGGCCAGGATCAAGGCGCCGAAGGCATTGCCGTCACCCCCGCGCAACGGCACTTGCAACACACTGGGCAGGGCGCCGTCCGGCAACTCCTGCCAGCAGGGCGTGCGTAAGCGGCGGTCAGCAATGCCGGTCAGGCTGCCCAAGCGCGCCTGGCTGCCGTGGCTGGCGGTGGTGCTGACGTTGCCCTCGGCGTCCCACTCCTGCAGCACGCCATGGTCCATCGCGAGAAATGCGCACGCCCGCGCCAGCACCCTCTCGCGCATGGCGTGTGGGCTCAGTTGGGTTAATTCCTGGCCGGTCTCGACCAACAGTCGCAGGCGCGCAGTGCGGCTCTCGGATTGCCGATAGTGCGCGCGAATAGCCAAGGCGCTGTTGGGATCAGGGGGCGTGGCGTCGTGTGGCGGGTTTTGCATGTTTCGGCTCCGGTACGGGCACACGCTGCGGGCGCAGGCGCGGTTATTAAACCGCGTTAACCGCACGGGGCGCCATCTGCCAAATGGCATAGATAAACGGCCCCGGTTGGCCGATGTCCGGTGGCCGGCGGGTTGGCAAAGTGTGCTCACGGACCACCACTGGAGTATCGCCATGAAGTTCAACACCGCCACGCTTGCCCTGATGTTCGCCTTGAGCGCCCCGTTTGTCCAAGCGGCTCAAACAGTCCCGTACGTGTACCGCGACGTGGCTCAGGCACCGGCCAATGTCAAAGACCGCGAGATTGCCGGTTTGTTTGACCGTTGGAACAGCGCTTTGCAGACCGGTAACGTGCAAACGGTGGTCGACTTGTATGCGCCGGGCGCGGTGTTGCAGCCCACTGTGTCCAACCAAGTGCGCACCACCCCGGATCAGATCAAGGACTACTTTGATCACTTCCTGGCGCTCAAGCCCGTCGGCCAGATCAACTACCGTGAGATCCGCCAACTGGGCAGCAACGTGGCCATGGACAGTGGGGTCTACACCTTCACCCTGACTGAAGCGGGCGGCAAGGTCCGTCATGTGCAAGCGCGCTACACCTTTGTCTACGAGCAGGTCGGTGGCCAGTGGAAGATTCTCAATCATCATTCTTCGGCGATGCCTGAAGCCCAGGCGAAACACGCCAAGCAATAAACGCTTGAGCAAAAATGTCCACGCCCTTTGCAGGGCGTGGACATTTTTTATTTGATTCGGGAGAAGATTTGCCTGACAGCCTGGGAGTCGATGTGATTGACGATTAATACATAAAAGTCCAGTATGGAATTATAAGTACAAAAAAGTGACTCATCTTTTTCTTCAATCTTGCCAAACCAACAACAACTTGCGAGAAACCCTCATGAAGAAACTTCCCCTCATCACCGCCCTGGCCCTCGGCCTGATCGCCTCCAGCCATCTACTGGCCGCCGAGAAAACCCTGCGCATTGGCATCGAGGCGGCTTACCCGCCGTTCGCGTCCAAGACCGAGGAAGGCAAGATCGTCGGGTTCGACTACGACATCGGCAATGCGCTGTGCGCGCAGATGAAGGTCAAGTGTGTGTGGGTTGAAGGTGAGTTCGACGGTCTGATTCCTTCCCTCAAGGTGAAGAAAATCGACATGGCCCTGTCGTCCATGACTATCAACGAAGACCGCAAGAAGTCGGTGGATTTCACCCACAAGTACTACTTCACCTCGTCTCGGCTGGTGATGAAGGAGGGGGCGGTGGTGGATGACCAGTACGCCAGCCTTAAAGGCAAGACGGTGGGTGTGCAGCGCGCTACCACCACTGATCGTTATGCCACCGAGGTATTTGAACCCAAGGGCATCAACGTCAAGCGCTACAGCAATAACGAAGAGATCTACATGGACTTGGCGGCAGGGCGGCTGGATGCGATTTTCGCCGACACCATCCCGTTGAACGACTTCCTGCAGATGCCGCGTGGCAAGGGCTACGCGTTTGTCGGACCCGAACTCAAGGACCCGAAATACGTGGGCGAGGGCGCCGGGATTGCGGTGCGCAAGGGTAACAGCGCGTTGGTCAGCGAGTTGAACGCGGCCATCGATGGCATTCGGGCCAGTGGCGAGTACCAGAAGCTTTCGCAGCAGTACTTCAAATCCGATATCTACGGCGATTGATTGTGAGCACGGAATCTTCCGAGGGCACGGGGCAACTGTAGTGAGCGGGCTTGCCCCGCGCTGGGTGGCGAAGCCGCCCCAAATCAGGCGACTTGGTTTTATCTGGAGCTCGGCGTTGTCTTTATTGGGGCGGCTCCGCCACCCAGCGCGGGGCAAGCCCGCTCACTACAGGCAGCAAACCAGCCCCCCAGTTACTTTGTTCAGCCCTTCAATTCCTTCAAATGCTTGTAGACCGTCGCCCGCCCCATGCCCAGCACATTGGCCACATAGTTCGACGCGCTCTTGCCCTTGAACGCCCCTTCGGCATGCAGCGCCAGCACCAGCTCACGCTTGTGGTCACGGTTCAGCAGGTTCAGGCTCAACTGACGCTCGCGCATCCAGGCATGCAGAAAGGTATTGATGCGCTCCTGCCAGTCATCGCGAAACAGCGAGTCCGGTTGCGGGATCAGTTTGCTCGGCGACAGGAACAGGTCCAGCGCCGCCTTGGCGTTTTCAAACAGTGAAATATTCAGATTGATGCACAGTACCGCCAGCCGACGACCTTTATGGTCATGCAGCACCGTGCTCAGGCTGCGGATTTTCTGACCGTCCCAGTTGAGCTTTTCGTACGGGCCGATGTTCACTTCGCTGACGTCATCACTGAGCATGTCCTCCAGCGCCGAGTCATCGCCGATGCTGCGCTTGGACAGGTTGTTGGCGATGTAATCGACTTTTTGCGAGCGCAGGTCATGCAACACCGCTTCGGCGTGGGGGAAGAACAGGGTGGCGATGGCGTCGGCCATCGCACGGAAGTTCTGCATGACCGTGTCTTGTTCAGCGGTGTTCATCAATGCGGCTCCAGGCGGGCGGGGGAGAGCATACCAGCGTCGAGGCCGAACCGCGTCAATCCCTCTGGCAGCGGTGCGCCGCGCACCAGTGCCGCACTGGCCTGGCCCATGGCGGGAGAGGTCTGGATGCCATAGCCGCCCTGTGCCGCCACCCAAAACAAGCCCGCTATCCGAGGGTCATAACCCGAAATCAAATCACCGTCGTGCACAAAACTGCGCAGACCGGCCCAAGTGCGCGTCGGGCGGCGAATGGTCAGCGTGGTGGCTTCCTCGATCTGGTAGATGCCCATGGCGATGTCGAGCTCTTCGGGCTGGATATCCTGGGGTTCGACCGGGTCGGCGTTGGCCGGTGAACCGAGGAACATGCCAGCGTCGGGTTTCATATAGAACGACTCGTCCAGCGCCACCAGCATCGGCCAGTGATGGCTGTCGACGCCTTCGGGGCCGGCGAAGATAAACGCCGAGCGGCGCTTGGGTTGCAGCCCGATGGACGCGGCCCCGGCAAGCCCGCCGATGTGATCAGCCCAGGCGCCGGCGGCGTTGATGATGATCGGCGCGGTATAGGTCGTGTCCTGGGTCTGCACCTGCCAAACGCCGGCGGCGTCGCGACTCAAACCGAGCACGTGGCTGTCGGTGCGCACTTCGCCGCCGTTGCGGCGGATACCGCGCAGGTAGCCCTGGTGCAGGGCGTCGGTGTCGATGTCGCTGGCAGTCGGGTCATACAGCGCACCGCGGACTTTTTCGCGGCGCAGGATCGGCAGCTTCGCGCAGGCTTCGTCGGCGCTGAGCAGTTCAACCTGCGACACGGTGGCCTTGGCGCTGAGGTACTGGGCGTTCAACTCGGCTGCATCGCCAATGAAATCCACCGTCATTTCGCCGCGTGGCGTAAGCAATGGATGTTCGCAAAAGCCCGGCGGCGGGTTGTCGAAAAACTCGCGGCTGGCCAGGGTCAACGCGCGCACCTGCGGTGTGCCATAAGCGGCGGTATACAGGGCTGCAGAACGCCCGGTGGAGTGATAGGCCGGGTGGCTTTCGCGTTCCAGCACAATCACCTTGCCGTGCTGCGACAGCCAGAACCCCGTGGAAGCTCCGGCAATGCCGCCGCCGATGATGATGAAGTCTGCGTGGCTCATAGGTGTCTCCAGAGGGCATTGGCCAGTGCGATGTCTTCCAGGCCCAGGCCGATGGAACGGAAAAATACGTGGCGGTCGTAGGACGGGCGCTGGACGTGGTCGCTGAGCAGTTCGGGCAGGTCGCCGACCACAGCGCGCGGGTCCCAACCGTGTTGTTCAGCGGCGATCAGCATTTCACCGGCTGAGCCTGGGGTGGTCTGGCGATAATCGCAGAAAACCTGCATGCCATTGAGGGACTGCGGCGGTACTTCATGGGCGCGCGGGGCGTTGGTGCTGATGGAAGTAATCAACGCCGGTTTGCTCAGGCGCGTCGGGTCGAGCACCGGCCCGGCTGACGAGGTGCACAGCAGGATCACGTCGGCGTCTTCTACCGCCTCATCACAGCTCTTGGCGATGACCACACGTGGGTCCAGGCTTTTGAGCTGCTCGATGGTCTCGGCGGGCGCCTTGGCCAGGCTTGGCGAATACACGCTGATGGTCTGCCAATCCCTGAAATCCTTCACATAGTGCAAATGCGCTTGCGCCACCTTGCCACTGCCAATAATCGCCAAACGCCGCGCGGCTAAAGGCGCCAACGCATCCACCGCCAGTGCAGTCGTAGCGGCCGTACGTGCCGTGGTCAGCTCGGCGGCATCGCACAGCAGCAGTGGCTGGCCGGTCTGCATTGACATCAACAAGGTCCATGCGGTCACCAGTGGCCCCTGCTCACGCACGATATACGGCGAGGTCTTGACCCCGTACACCCCATCCTCGGCCAGCACGCCCAGGTAATTGATGAAGTCGCCAGCCGCTTGCGGGAACTCCACCAGTTGCTGCGCCGGCTGTACTGCTTGCCCGGCCGCCAGGTCATGGAACAGCTTGCGCAGGATCTGCGGCACATCGACTTGGGCGAGCAGTTCGCGGGCCTGGGCCTGGTGGATCACGTGAGGTGTGCTGGGCATGAGTGTCTCCGCAGGTAAACTAATTTGTCCATTATGGACTTTTGGTTCTGCTGAGCAAGAGGTAAACCTCACCTCGTAAATCGAAATCCACTCGACAGTTTGTCCTTCAGGTAGCCGACCAACACACTCACCGCCTTCGGCACATGCGGCGAATACGGCCGGATCAGGTAGATCTCATCAGCAAACGCGCCCTTGAGCACCCAGCCTTTGAGCACCTGCACCAATTTGCCGCTGGCCAGCGCGGCGTGAGCGCTGAAATCCGGGAGCAGGGCGATGCCCAGGTGGTTGAGCGCCGAGTCGCGCAAGGCTTCGCTGTTATTGGTGGCGAAGCTGCCGGAGATCGGCACGGTGAGGCGTTCGACGTTTTTAGTGCCGCGCTCGAAGGTCCAGGCGGGCTGGTCGGTGCCGCGCGGGTAGAACAGGCAGTTGTGCGCGGACAGGTCGCCGGGCTCGCGGGGTTCACCGTGGCGTTGCAGGTAATCCTGGGTGGCCACCAGCACCGAGCCGGTATCGCACAATTTCCATGCCACATGGGTTTCCGGCACCTGGAAACCGTGGCGCACGGCCAGGTCGTACCCTTCGGCGGCCAGAGAACTCAGGGCGTCCGACACATCCAGTTGGATGCGCACCTGCGGGTACTGCTGCAAAAACTCCGACAGATGCGGCACCAATTGCTGACGGGCAAACGCCACGGGCGCCGTCAGCCGCACCAGCCCGCGAATCTCTCCGACCGAGTCGCGCACAGACGAGAAGCTGCGGGCGATTTGCTCGTAGGCGCTGCGCACTTCACGGGTCAGCGACAACCCCGCATCGGTCAGCCTGACGCTGCGTGTGGTCCGCGTTACCAGCCGCGTCCCGGTAGCCTTTTCCAGGTCAGAAATGCGCTGGCTCACGGCGGACTTACTGACGCCCAGACGCGCGGCAGCGGCGGTGTAGGTGCCTTGTTCTTCCAGCACCGACAGCCAGTGAATATGGGTCCACAGCCCTTCGATCTCAGCTTTTTCCATAATTGTATTGTTCGCATTAATGGACAATAAGTTCTGGATTCTGCTCTGGTTTGGAACAAATCGGAAGCCTATCGTGTGTCCCAACGCTACCCACCTGGGATTTACTGCCATGACAACCACAATCGAGCACTACATCAACGACCAGCGCGTGAGCCGCGATGATCGCTATCAGGACGTCTACAACCCGGCCACCGGCGAAAAGACTGGCCGCGTCGCCTTGGCCAGCCGCCAAACTGTCTCCGAAGCCGTTGCCGCTGCCCAGGCTGCCTTCGCCGATTGGGCCGACACTCCGCCCATCCGCCGCGCCCGCGTGTTGTTCGAATACCTGCACCTGCTGCGTGCACGCAAGGATGACCTGGCGCGCATCATCGTCGCCGAGCACGGCAAGGTCTTTACCGACGCCCAGGGTGAAGTCGACCGTGGCATCGACATTCTCGAATTTGCCTGCGGCATTCCCAACCTGCTCAAGGGCGAACACTCCGACCAGGTTTCCCGTGGCATGGACAACTGGACGATGCGCCAACCGCTCGGCGTTGTGGCCGGTGTTACACCGTTCAACTTCCCGGTGATGGTGCCAATGTGGATGTACCCGATCGCCATCGCGGCGGGCAATACCTTCATCCTCAAGCCAAGCCCGACCGACCCAAGCGCGTCGCTTTTCATGGCCGAACTGCTGCGCGAAGCCGGCTTGCCCAAAGGCGTGTTCAACGTGGTGCAGGGTGACAAGGAATCGGTTGATGCGCTGATCGAACACCCGGACGTCAAGGCCGTGAGCTTCGTTGGCTCTACCCCGATTGCCCAATACATCTACGAGACCGGCGCGCGTAATGGCAAGCGCGTGCAAGGCCTGGGCGGCGCCAAAAACCACATGGTGGTGATGCCCGACGCGGATATCGAAAAAACCGTCGACGCCCTGATGGGTGCCGCCTACGGCAGTGCCGGCGAACGCTGCATGGCCATCTCCGTCGCCGTGCTGGTGGGTGATGTGGGTGACAAAGTCATCGCCGCCTTGACCGAGCGTGCCAAGCAACTGCGCATCACCGACGGACGCGACCTCAAGGCCGAAATGGGCCCGATCGTATCCCGCGCGGCGCTGGAGCGTATCAGCGGCTACATCGAACAAGGCGTACAGGCCGGCGCGCAACTGCTGCTCGACGGGCGCGACTACGTGCCCACCGAAGCGGGCCTGGAAAATGGCTTCTGGCTCGGCGCGACCTTGTTCGACCACGTGACCAAAGAGATGAGCATCTACCGCGAAGAAATCTTCGGCCCGGTGCTGGCGTGCGTGCGCGTAAATGACTTCGCCGAAGCGATCAAACTGGTCAACGACCACGAGTTCGGCAATGGCGTGAGCTGCTTCACCCGCGACGGCAATATCGCCCGCGAGTTTGCACGACGGATTGAAGTGGGCATGGTCGGCATCAACGTACCGATCCCGGTGCCGATGGCATGGCACGGGTTCGGCGGCTGGAAGAAGAGTCTGTTCGGCGACATGCATGCCTACGGCACTGAGGGCGTGCGCTTCTACACCAAGCAGAAGTCGATCATGCAGCGCTGGTCGGAGAGCATCGAGCAGGGCGCGGAGTTTGCGATGCCTGTGTCCAAGTGACGGCCAAAAGAACACAGCAGGGCAAATGTGGGAGGGGGCTTGCCCCCTCCCACATTTTTTGGCTGCGTAAGGGTTGACGATCCAGTGAATCGAGAATACTGTACATAAACACAGTGTTTAAGCGCTGATCGACCAACACCCGGCAACCTCAGTCCTGCCAAACACTGTGTGCAAGTTAACGGATTAACTTGATGCACAAGCTCGTCTTACCGAGCCATTTTATTGATAGAGAGGGAACTCATGTCCTATCCAGAAAGCAAACTCACCGGTTTGACCGGTTTCGCCCAAGCGGCAAAAGTGACAGGTGGCTGGTCCGGCCCTGTGGTCAGTATCACCACACTCGATCAACTCAAGGCTAATATCGGCGATACCACCCCACGGGTACTGGTGATCAACAGTAATATCTCGGCGTCGAGCCTGACCAAAGTCAACATGGGCGCCAACAAGACCCTGATTGGCTCGTTCCAGAACCGCACGCTGGAGAATATTCACCTGCGTGCAACGGCGCAGTCGCAGAACATTATTCTGCAGAATCTTATCTTCAAGCATTCGGCAAATATCAAGGCCAATGACGATATTCAGGTCTACTTGAACTACGGCAGCAAGTATTGGATTGACCATTGCTCTTTCGTCGGGCACAGCTGGTCCACCACTGACGGCAGTGAAGATAAACTGCTGTATATCGGTGAAAAGGCCGATTATGCCACCATCAGCAACTGCTTCTTTGGCAGCCACAAGTATGGCCTGATCTTCGGCCACCCGGCGGATGATAATAAAGCAGAGTTCAATGGTTATCCGCGCCTGACGCTGTGCCATAACCGCTTCGACAACATGGAAGTGCGTGCGCCTGGCTTGATGCGTTACGGTTATTTTCATGTGTACAACAACTACATCAATAACTTCCACCTCGGTTTTACCCTGGCACAAAACGCCAATATCCTTTCTGAAAGTAACTACTTTGGCGAAGGCAGCCAAAATAAAGGCATGTTGGACGACAAAGGCACTGGCACGTTCACCGATACCAACAGTGTCCCGCCGATCACCAACCAGAAGTCGCCTAAAGCGCAATGGACGGCCCTTTCCAACTATGGCTATACCTTGAAGACCGCCGCACAAGCCAAGGACTTTACCCAGAAGAATGCCGGCGCCCAGTCGGTAGCCCTGATCTTTGGTAGTTGATTAGCTAGCTTTCTACTTAACGATCATTTAATACGGGTGCCACTGTATTTATATCAAGGATATAAATACAGTGATGGCCTTTGTAATCTAAATAATTCTTCATGTTGCGACAGGTAGGCTTCCATGTTAAACCTTATTTCGCACTTGCAGAGCCAACTATCTCTTGCTCTTTCAGCCACTATTAAGTTGTTGGTTGTCATGTGCTATTTAATCTTCGCTTGTCACTTAAGCGTCAGCAAAAGGACATCATCATGAAACACGCGAATCACACACCCACTCGCTGGACACGGGCCGATGCGCTGAAAGTTAATGAGAATGACCCGACGACGACACAGCCGTTAGTGAGTCCTGACTTTCCTGTCATGAGTGACACGGTCTTTATCTGGGACACCATGCCCTTGCGTGAACTGGATGGCACGGTGGTATCGGTCAATGGCTGGTCGGTGATCTTCACCCTGACCGCCGACCGTCGCCCCCATGATCCACAATTCATCAACGCCGATGGCCGCTACGACATCAAGCGCGATTGGGAAGACCGCCATGGCCATGCGCGTATCTGCTATTGGTACTCGCGCACCGGCAAGGACTGGATCTTCGGCGGCCGGGTCATGGCCGAAGGGGTTTCGCCGACCACGCGTGAATGGGCGGGCACACCTATCCTGCTCAACAATAACGGTGACATTGATTTGTATTACACCTGTGTAACGCCGGGTGCCACCATTGCTAAAGTCAGGGGCCAGGTGGTCACTTCCGACAACGGTGTCACCTTGCAGGGCTTTGATCAGGTCAAATCACTGTTTGATGCCGACGGCACCTATTACCAAACCGAAGCGCAAAATTCGACCTGGAACTTTCGCGATCCCAGCCCCTTTATCGATCCCAAAGATGGCAAGTTGTACATGGTGTTTGAAGGCAACGTTGCCGGCGAGCGCGGGACTCACGAAGTGGGCCCGAATGAAATAGGCCTGGTGCCGCCAGGGCATGAAGATGTCGGCGGGGCACGTTATCAGGTTGGCTGCATCGGCATCGCCGTGGCCAAAGACCTTAACGGTGACGAGTGGGAAATTCTGCCGCCCCTGGTCACTGCCGTGGGGGTCAACGACCAGACCGAGCGTCCGCACTATGTGTTCCAGGACGACAAGTATTACCTGTTCACCATCAGCCACAAATTCACTTACGCGGACGGCGTGACCGGCCCGGATGGCGTTTATGGGTTTGTCAGTGATCACCTGTTTGGTCCCTATACGCTGATGAACGCTTCCGGTCTGGTGCTTGGCAATCCGCCTTCGCAGCCATTCCAGACGTATTCCCATTGCGTGATGCCCAATGGCCTGGTGACCTCGTTTATCGACAGCGTGCCCACCAGCGGCGATGACTACCGCATCGGCGGCACCGAAGCACCCACCGTGAGGATTGTATTGAAAGGCGATCGCTCGTTTGTGCAGGAGGCTTACGACTACGGTTACATCCCGGCGATGCGCGATGTTGTGTTGAGCCAGTAACTGACTAAAAAGCCACTCTTCGGAGTGGCTTTTTTACGCCTGTTTTTTATGCCTGCGCTGTTGATGGCTTCAGGCGCGCGAGGGTGGATCGCAGGCTCGCCATTGATTCCTGCAGGCACAAGGCGACAAAGATTGTCTAGGAAACGTCCTGCAATTAAACGCGACACGCCTTGCTGGCGCTTCTCAAACCATGACCAAATGCCGCTAACGCCACCTCTCAAATGTGGGAGCTTCGGTGTTTTTCCGGACCGTTACCGACGACCTGTCCGCGTACTCACATCCACCCACACCGCCAACACCAGAATGCTGCCCTTCACAATCATCTGCCAGTAACTGTCCACATCCAGCATCGACATGCCATTGTCCAGGCTGGTAATCACCAGCGCGCCCAACAACGCGCCGTACACCGTGCCCGAGCCGCCACGCATGGACGTGCCGCCGATAAAGCACGCAGCGATGGCATCCAGCTCGCCCATATTCCCCGCCGACGGCGAACCGGCAGCGAGGCGGGCGGTGTTGACCAGGCCGGCGAGGGCGCACATCACGCCCATGATGCCGAAGATCCACAGCTTCACCGCCTGTACGTTGATGCCCGACAGGCGCGTGGCTTCCATGTTGCTGCCCACCGCGTAGACGCGGCGGCCGAACACGGTCTGGCTGGTGACGTAGCTGAATACGCCCAGAAGCACGAGCAGAAGCAAGACGGGGACGGGAATGCCGTCGTAACTGTTGAGCGTGGTGACAAACCCGGCCAGCACGGCGCCGATAAGTACCACGCGCACCAGATCACGCACGAGGGAATGTGCCGCAAGACCATGCAGCGCGCGATTGCGTCGTTGTTTCCACGTGAGGAACAGCGTCAGTGCAAACAACAAGACGCCGAGCCCAATACCCACCGAATGCGGCAGATACCCCTGGCCCACATACACCAGCGACGGCGAAACCGGCGCAATGGTGGTACCGCCCGTGATCCCCAGCAGAATCCCGCGAAATGCCAGCATCCCACCCAAGCCAACGATAAACGAAGGAATCCGCAGGTACGCGGTCATGTAGCCGTTCGCCAGGCCGATCATCAGCCCACACAACGCCACCAGGCTCAGGTTGGCCAGCAGCGGCACGTGATAAACCACATCGAGGATCGCCGCCAACCCGCCCAGCAACCCGAGCAATGACCCCACTGACAAATCGATCTCGCCGCTGATGATCACCAGCACCATGCCGCACGCCAATATCCCGGTGATCGACATCTGCCGCAGCAGGTTGGACAGGTTACGTGGTGTGAGAAACCCGCCCTCGGTCTGCCAGCTGAAAAACAGCCAGATCACCGCCACGGCGATCACCAGGGCGAGCATTTTGTAGCGGGTAAACAGCTGTTTGAGCTGATTCATCTACGCGGTCTTCCGATCATTATTGTTATGGCTGAGCGCAGCCGCGAGCACCTGTTCCTGGGTGAGGCCGTTGTTGACGAAGTCACCGCGCAGCTGGCCTTCGCCGATCACCAGCACGCGGTCGGAGACCCCGAGTACTTCGGCCAGCTCCGAGGACACCATGATGATTGACACCCCTTCGGCCGCCAGGGAGTTCATCAACTTGTAGATCTCATATTTGGCGCCCACGTCCACGCCGCGCGTGGGTTCGTCGAGGATCAACACCTTGGGCTTGGCCATCAGCATTTTCGCCAGCACGGCCTTTTGCTGATTACCCCCGGACAGGCTGGTGATCGGCAAAAACGGGCTGGAGGTCTTCAGGTGCATGCGTGCGATCTGCTGGTCGATGCTGCCCAGTTCGGCTTCGGCATCGATACGCGTCATGTGCGCATAGGTATCGAGCACCGCCAGGGTGATGTTCTGGCCCACGCCCAGGTCGGGAATGATGCCCTGGCGCTTACGGTCCTCGGGCACCATGCACAGCCCGGCGCGGATGGATTTGAGCGGCGTGCGTGTGTCGATCACCTGGCCGTCCAACCACACCTCGGCGCTATAGCGCCCTGGGTAGGCGCCGAACAGTGCCGACACCAGTTCCGTACGCCCGGCGCCCACCAACCCGGCAATGCCGAGGATTTCCCCGCGTTTGAGCACGAAGGAAATGTCGTCCACACGCTTGCGCTTGGGGTTGTCGACGTCATAGCAGGTGACGTTGCGCGCCTCGAAAATCACCTCGCCTACGTCATGCGGCTCGGTGGGGTAGAGGTTGCTCATCTCGCGGCCGACCATCTGGGTGATGATCTGCGCGATGTCCATGTCGGCCATGGCCGTGGTCGCGATGTGCTTGCCATCGCGGATCACCGCAATGGTGTCGCACACCGCCGCCACTTCATCGAGCTTGTGGGAGATGTACACGCAGGCCACGCCCTTGGCCTTGAGGCCGCGGATGATGTCCAGCAGTACTTCGATTTCAGAGCGCGTCAGGGCCGAGGAGGGCTCATCGAGAATCAACAGGCGCGCCTGTTTATTCAGGGCCTTGGCGATTTCCACCAGTTGCTGGTAGCCGCCGCCGTACTGCGATACCGGCAGCGCGACGTTCATGTCCGGTACCTTGAGCTCACGCATCAAGGCTTCGGCGCGGTGGATCATCGCCGGGTAGTTCATGCGCCCACCCGGCAAGGTCATTTCGTGGCCCATGAAGATGTTTTCGGCCACCGACAAGTCAGGCACCAGGGTCAGTTCCTGGTGAATGATCACGATCCCCGCCGCCTCGGTCTCGCTGATTGACTGAGCCTCGAGCGGCTGCCCGTCCCAGAGGATTTCACCGTCCCAGGTGCCGTACGGATAAACCGCCGACAGCACCTTCATCAGGGTTGATTTACCGGCGCCGTTCTCGCCGCACAGGCCGACGCATTCCCCCGGCCGTACCTTGATGTCGATGCCGTTGAGGGCGTTGACACCGCCAAAGGTTTTGACGATGCCGTTCATTTGCAGCAGGTAGTCGGACATGGCGGTCACTGCCCGGCAATCTGCTCTTTGGTATAGAACCCGTCTTTCTCCAACAGATCGATATTGGCTTTGGTCAGCGGGGTAGGCGTGAGCAGGATGGTGTCGACCTTCTTGCTGCCGTTGTCGTACTGCG
Source organism: Pseudomonas sp. 58 R 12 (assembly GCF_900005865.1). NCBI lineage: Bacteria > Pseudomonadati > Pseudomonadota > Gammaproteobacteria > Pseudomonadales > Pseudomonadaceae > Pseudomonas > Pseudomonas sp. 58 R 12. The sequence continues at coordinate 150,282 of NZ_CVTP01000024.1, read as the reverse complement.
AGCTGTAGGTCGGCTTCTCGTTACGCGCCAGTTGCACCGAGAGCTTGGCGGCTTCGGTGGCGATCAGCTTGAGCGGCTTGTACACAGTCATGGTTTGGGTGCCGTCGATCACACGCTTGATCGCGGCCAGGTCGGCGTCTTGCCCGGAGATCGGCACCTTGCCTGCCAGTTTCTGCGCGGCCAGGGCCTGGATTGCACCGCCGGCGGTGGCGTCGTTGGAAGCCACGATGGCGTCGATCTTGTTGTTGTTCCGGGTCAGGGCGTTTTCGACGATGCTCAGGGCTTCAGTGGGGTTCCATTCTTTCACCCACTGCTGCCCGACAATCTTGATGTCGCCCTTGTCGATGGCCGGTTGCAGCACCTTCATCTGGCCTTCGCGCAGCACTTTGGCGTTGTTGTCGGTGGGCGCTCCGCCGAGCAGGAAGTAGTTGCCCTTGGGCGCCGCTTGCAACACGCCGCTGGCCTGCATTTCGCCGACCTTTTCGTTATCGAAGGAGATGTAGGCGTCGATGTCAGCGTTAAGGATCAGGCGGTCATACGACACCACTTTGATCCCGGCCTTCTTGGCTTCGGCGACGGCGTTGGTGAGGACGGTAGCGTTGAAGGGCACGATGACGATCACGTCGACACCCCGGGAGATCAGGTTTTCGATCTGGGAAATCTGCTTCTGCTCGTTGGCATCGGCGGACTGGACGAAGACCTTGGCATCGAGTTTTTCTGCCGCCGCGACGAAGTAATCACGGTCACGGGACCAGCGCTCCAGGCGCAGGTCATCGATGGAAAAACCGATTTTCGGGTGGGCCGAGTCGGCCATGACCGGCAGGGCGAGCAGGGCCAGGGCAGTGGCGAGCAGGGTACGTTTGAATGACTTCATGGTGGTGCGTCCTTTTATTGTTGTTGGAAAGACACAGCGTGATGCGGGTAAAACTGTAGAGCGTCCTTCGACGCTCTGTGCAGAGATTTGTCGCGCAAATGTCACCGGTAGATAAAGCGATTCACGACACCTTCAAGCATCTCCTGGCGACCACTCACGGCCTGTGGGTTCAGTTCATGGGCAAACGCATGTTCAGCCAGCGACTCCAGGCTGAATTCTCCCGCCAGCACGGCCTGGCCCAACGGTTGCTGCCAACCGGCGTAGCGCTGGTCCTTGAACTGCTGCAATCGATCGTTCTCGACCATAGCCGCCGCGCGTTCCAGGGCCAGGGCCAATACATCTATGGCGGCTACATGCCCATGGAACAGGTCCACATCGTCCAGGCTCTGGCGGCGCACTTTGGAGTCAAAGTTATAGCCGCCGTTCTTGAACCCGCCAGCCTTGAGGATTTCATAGGTGGCGAGGGTCATCTCCTCGACGCTGTTGGGGAACTGGTCGGTGTCCCAGCCGTTCTGCGGGTCGCCGCGGTTGGCGTCGATGCTGCCGAAGATGCCCAGGGACACGGCGGTGGCAATTTCATGGTGAAAGCTGTGCCCGGCCAGGGTCGCGTGGTTGGCCTCGATATTCACCTTGATCTCATGCTCCAGCCCGTATTCATGCAGGAAGCCGAACACGGTGGCGCTGTCGTAATCGTATTGGTGCTTGGTTGGCTCCTGGGGCTTGGGCTCGATCAGCAGGTCGCCTTTGAAGCCGATCTTGTGCTTGTGCTCCACGACCATGCGCATAAAGCGTCCAAGCTGCTCGCGCTCACGTTTCAGGTCGGTATTGAGCAGTGTTTCGTAACCTTCACGGCCGCCCCACAGCACATAGTTGGAACCCTTGAGCCGCAAGGTCGCATTCATGGCGCTGAACACTTGGGCGGCGGCGTAGGCAAACACCTCCGGATCCGGGTTACTGGCAGCGCCGGCGGCAAAGCGTGGGTTGCTGAAGCAATTGGCGGTGCCCCACAGCAGCTTGATCCCTGTCTGTTCCTGGTGACGCTCCAAGTGATCGACCATCTGCGCAAAGTGGTGGCGGTATTCCTTGAGCGAACTGCCTTCGGGGGCGACGTCCGTGTCGTGAAAGCTGTAGTAGTCGATGCCCAGCTTGGAGAAAAACTCAAACGCTGCGTCCGCCTTGCCGATGGCCAGTTCCATTGGGTCGCCGTTGCGCTGCCATGGCCGTTTGAAGGTGCCGACGCCAAACATGTCCGCCCCTGGCCACACGAAGGTGTGCCAATAGCACGCAGCCATGCGCAGGTGCTCGCGCATGGGTTTACCGAGGATGATTTTGTTGGCGTCGTAATGGCGAAAGGCGAGGGGGGCATCGCTGCTGGGGCCTTCGAAGCGAACCTTCTCGACACCGGGGAAGTACGGCATGGCGTTTTCCTTATTGTTCTTGGCGGTGTCCCGATACTAGCAACGGCGGTGGGGCTGCCGATTATGAAAATCACCAAGGGAGGGTGCGATTTTGAGTGGCAGGGGCTAGTCTGTGTCCACCGGCCCCAGGATAAAAACAATGAAAACCCTACCGCCCGTGCACCGCATCGCCTTGCTCTTCAACGGCAGCAAAATCTATGACCGCGGCATCATCGCCGGCATTGGCAACTACCTGAGCAGCACCCGCGCGTCCTGGGATTTGTTCCTCGAAGAAGACTTTCTGTGCCGCCTCAAAGGCATTGAGCGCTGGCAGGGCGACGGCATCATTGCCGACTTCGACGACCCGCTGATCGGCGAAGCGCTGGCCGGGAGCAAGGTGCCGGTGGTGGCGGTGGGAGGCTCCTATGAGGATGCGCGCGCCTACCCCAAGGGCATTCCCTACGTGGCCACGGACAACGATGCCTTGATGAAGATGGCGTACGCGCACCTGATCGAGGCTGGCCTGACCCGCTTTGCCTGTTTCAGCCTGCCCGAAGCCCAGGCCAATCGCTGGGCCCAGGAACGGGAAAAAGCTTTCAAGCGTTTGATGCAACGGGATGGTTTGCCGGTGCAGATCTATCGCGGCCTGGGCACCAGCGCGCCACTGTGGGACAGCGCGGTTGAGCAGCAAATCGCCTGGCTGCAAAGCCTGCCCAAGCCCATCGGTATCATCGCTGTCACCGACGCCCGCGCCCGGCAACTGCTGCAAGCCTGTCTCACCGCCGGCATCGCGGTGCCGGAAGAAGTGGCACTGATCGGCATCGACAACGACCCGCTGACCCGCACCCTCACACGCGTACCATTGAGTTCGGTGATCCAGGGCACCGAAACCATGGGCCGCACCGCCGCTGCCCTGTTGCATCAGATGCTGCACGGCAAGCCCTGCGAGGGCACGCAGGTGCTGGTGCCGCCGGATGCGATCAACGTGCAGGCATCCAGCCTGCATCAGCCGTTGGGGAATCCCTACGTGATGCAGGCGCTGCTGTTTATCCGCCAATACGCCTGCCAGGGCATCAAGACTGCCCAGGTAGCGGCCTATGTCGGCGTGTCGCGTTCATCGTTGGAGTCGCACTTTCGCAAGGCGCGCGGCTGCAGCGTGCATGACGAGATCCTGCGCTTCAAGCTCGCCAACGCCGCCAAGGGCCTGCAGGGCAACCACCTGGCGATTGCCGATATCGCCCAGCAATGCGGCTTCAAATCCGCGCAGTACCTGCACACCGTGTTCCGTCGCGAGTTCGGCTGTACGCCACGCGAATACCAGCAGAGTCATTAGAAACTTTGCCGGCCAGGCCTATTCGCTGCTGGACTTGCACCGTACAGACTAGGGAGAATGGTTTTTTGTGGCGTAAATGGAAGCTCCCATGACCGACAGTGCCCAGCGTGCCGCCAGCGACATCGACCTGATGACCGAAGTGGCCATGCTTTATTACCTCGACAACATCACTCAGGAAGCCATTGCCAAGCGCTTCGACCTGTCTCGGGTCAAGGTCAGCCGGTTGCTCAAGCGCGCCCGTGATGAAGGGGTGGTGGAGGTGCGGGTGTTGCAACACCCGGCGCTGAACACTGAGCTGGAGCAGGCGCTGGTCGAGCGCTTCCAGCTGGACCGCGCGTTGATCGCGGTCGACCACGGCGACCCCGACACCCAGCGTTCGGCCGTCGCCAGCCTGGTCGCCAACTACCTGAATAAAACCCTCAGTGACGGCATGATCATCGCCGTCGGCATGGGCCGCAATGTCGGCGCGGTGGCCGACAATGTGTTCCTGCCGGTGACGCGCAACTGCACCTTTGTGTGTGCGATTGGCGGCTCGCTCAAGGCCGGCGAATACATGAACCCCGACCATATCTGCCGGCGCCTGGCCCTGCGCTTCGGCGCCGAGAGCGAAACCCTGTACGCACCGGCCCTGGTGGCCAACCCGGAACTGCGCAGTGCGCTGATCAACAACGACACCGTACGCTCGACCCTCGACCGCGCGCGCCGCGCCGATATCGCCTTGATTGGCATCGGTGACATGAGCGAGAACAGCAACATGGTGCGCATGGGCTGGTTCTCGCCCCAGGAAATTGCCCAGGCCCGCGTATCCGGTACGGTCGGCGACATGATGGGCTACGACTTCATCGACATCCACGGCCAGCCGGCGGTCAACGCCATGCAGGGCAGGGTGATTGGCTTGTCGGTGCAGGAACTGGTGCGTATTCCGGATGTAGTGGCGATTGCCAGCGAGAACACCAAGGCGGCGGCGACCCTCGGCGCGTTGCGTTCCGGGGTGATCAACACCCTGGCGACGACCGTGTCGAATGCCTACACGATCCTCGCCCTGGATGATGCGACGCGCCGTTAGGTGCATAGGAGCGCAGCCTTGGCGGGTGCGTCGGATCTTCGCTCCCACAAGGATGGGGGGTGTGCTCAGTTGACCGGCCAGGCGCAGAACCCAATGTGGGATCTGGCTTGCCTGCGATAGCGATGGGGCAGCCAGCATTTATGCCAACTGACACACCGCCTTCGCGAGCAAGCCCGCTCCCACAATTACACCACCAGTCGCGCCTCCACCGAATCGGCGAGGTTGGTGAGGATCAGGCAGCAAGACACCGCGCCTGCGTCCAATACTCCCAGCGAACGTTCGCCCAGACGGCTGGCGCGGCCGATTTTTGCCACCAGGTCGCGGGTAGAATCGCGGCCCTGGGAGGCCGCATTTTTCATCTGGCGCAAGGCTTCGGCAAACGAAGCGCCGCTGGCTTCGGCCCGTTCAAAGGCCTCCACGGCCGGAATCAACGTGTCCATCAAACACTTGTCGCCCACCCCCGCATCGCTGATGTCTTGCAGTGACGTGAGGCCGCCGCGCAGCAGCCTGGCGAAACTCGCCGCGTCAATGCTGTCGCGGCCGCGCACTTCGTCGGCCATGCCGATAAACAGGCTGCCGTAGAGCGGGCCCATGGAGCCGCCGATGCCCTCCATCAGCGCCAAAGTCAGTTCGTCCAGCGCCTCGGCCAGCGACAGCTCGCGCCCTTCCAGGGTCTTGCCGCAGCGCGAGAACCCCTTGGCCATGTTGATGCCGTGGTCGCCGTCGCCGATGGCGCCGTCCACTTCGCTGAGGTATTCGCGGTTGGCAACGATGATCGACACCAGGTTGGAGACGATGGCGCTACCGGTGTTGCTCGGGAAATGCTCGCTCATGCTTCACTCCGACTGTGTCATGCCGATGGAGCGGCAGGGTTGGTCGATCAGGGTGGTCAGCTCGGCATCGAGGCCGAGCAGGGTCAGGGTCACGCCCATCATTTCCAGCGACGTGAAGTAATTGCCCACGTAGCAGCGGTGAATGCGCAGGCCTTTGGCACGCAGTTGCTGCGCGACCTCGGCGTAGAAAATGTACAACTCCATCACTGGCGTGGCGCCCAGGCCCGAGACCAGCACCACGACGCTGTCGTCTGCGCTGAAGTCGCGGTCGGCCAGGATCGGCGCGAGCATGCGTTTAGCCATGGCGGCCGCGGATTCCACCGGCACCACTTCGATGCCGGGTTCGCCGTGGTGGCCTATGCCCAGTTCCATTTTGCCGCTTTCGATCTGGAAGTTGGGTTTGCCGACTGCCGCAATGGTGCAGGGCGTAAGGCCCACGCCGATGGAGCGGCACCGGTCCACGGCTTTCTGGGCCACGCGGATCACGCCGTCGAGGTCGTAGCCCTGGGCAGCGGCGGCTCCGCCGATCTTCCACATGAAAATCTCACCGGCCACGCCGCGCCGCTTGGCGATATCCGCCGCAGGGGCAGAGGCCACGTCATCGTTGGCGACCACGGTGCGGATGTTCATCTCTTTGCTGGCGGCCATTTTCATCGCCAGCTTCACGTTCATATTGTCGCCGGCATAGTTGCCGTACAGGCAGGCCACGCCCGCGCCCTGGTCCGCGGCGCGGAAGGCATCGAAGAAGCTTTTGGCGGTGGGTGAGGAGAAAATCTCGCCGACCGCCACCGCATCCACCAGGCCAGGGCCGACATAGCCGAGAAACGCCGGCTCATGGCCCGAGCCGCCGCCGGTAACAATGCCCACCTGGCCGGCCGGTGACGTTTTACGTTTGCGGATGACCCGTGGATTGCTCTCGTACTGCACCAGCTCCGGGTGCGCCACGAGAATGCCCGCGAGCATGTCCTCGACCACCAGGTCTGGGTCGTTTATCACTCGATTCATGCGCTGTTTCCTTATTCTTATTCGTGAGCAAGCGGATTACTGAATGCTGTAGCCGCCGTCGATCACCACGTTCTCGCCGGTGATCATCTTGGCTGCGTCGCTGACCAGGTAGAGCACCAGGCCGGCGATTTCTTCCGGCTGAGCGAAGCGCCCCACCGGGATCTGCAATTTGGCGCGCTCGCCCAGTTCACCGGCCCAGGCCTTCTTGCCCAAGGCTGTTTCGACGATGGTTGGCGACACGGCGTTGACGTTGATGCCGTGGGGCGCCCATTCCATGGCTAACACCTTGGTCATGCCGACCACGGCGGCCTTGCTGGCGCAGTAGGCCACATGGCGATCCAGCCCGATCACGGCGGCCTGTGAAGCGAGGTTGACGATGCGCCCGCCGCCGCTTTCGATCATATGCCGGGCACAGGCCTGGGCCACGAAGAAGCTGGCCTTGAGGTTGATATCGAGGGTGGTGTCCCAGGCGTTTTCGCTGACCTCCAGCGCCTTGTCCAGCAGCGCAACGCCGGCGCTGTTGACCAGGTAATCGATACGCCCGAGCGCGGCGGCAGCCTGGTCGACGGTGGCCTGTACCGAGTCGAGCTGGCGCAGGTCGACCACCAGGCCCAGGTGGCCGGCGCCGAGGCTGGCGGCGACATCCACCACCGCCGGGTCGCGATCCAGCAGGGCCACCCTGGCACCTCGTTCCACCAATAAGTTGGCACAGGCCAGGCCGATACCGGCCGCGCCCCCGGTGATCACGGCGCAACGGCCGGTGAGGTCGAACGCCTGGTTCCAGAAATTGGACATTGCACACACTCCCCTTAGCGTTTTTTCTTGCGCCAGACATCGATCAACACGGCGAGCACGATGATCAACCCCTTGGCCACTTGTTGGTAATACGACGACACCCCGAGCAGGTTCAAGCCGTTGTTGATCACGCCGATCAACAGCGCGCCGAACAGCGTGCCGACGATACTGCCGGTGCCGCCGGACAGGCTGGTACCGCCGATCACCACGGCGGCAATCGCGTCCAGCTCATACGACACGCCTGCCTGGGGCAACGCCGAGGTGGTGCGCGCAGCCAGCACCACACCCGCCAGGCCCGCCAGCAGGCCGGAAATCACATACACCGAGAACGTCACCTTGCGCACGCCGATGCCGGAGGTGCGTGCGCTTTTTTCATTGCCGCCCACGGCGTACACGTAGCGGCCATAGGTGGTGTAGCGCAGCACCATCCAGAAAATCAGCGCGACCACGGCAAAGATAATGATCGGTACGCCAATGGGGCCGAGCTTGCCGATACCCAGGGCGAGGAAGCTGTCGGGCAGGTCGGTGACGGGACTGCCGTCGTTCAGAATAAAGGTCATGCCCCGCGCCACGCTGAGCATGCCAAGCGTGGCGACAAACGGCGGGATGCTCAGGTTGGCGACCATAAAGCCATTGACCACACCCAGCATGGCCCCGGCAAACATCCCCGCACTCACCGCTGCCAGCAGGCCATAGCCCTGGGTGGCGACCAGCGCGCTGCACAAGCCGGCAAACGCCAGGATCGAACCCACCGACAGGTCGATGCCCTTGGTCAGGATCACGTAGGTCATGCCCACGGCGAGGATGCCGTTGATTGAGGTCTGGCGCAGGATGTCCATCCAGTTGCGCCAGGTCATGAAGTATTCGCTGGAAAACGCCATCACCACGCACAACAGGATAAACACCAGCGGCAGGCCGAAGCGGTCCAGGGATAGGCGCAGGCGATTGCGTGGCGCGGCGGTCACGGGTGCAGCAAGGACTTTGCTATTCATGAGGCAAGACTCAACAAGGCTTCCTGGGAGAGGGCGGTGTCGGTGCTGACGGTCACCAGGCGGCCGCCCTTGAATACCGCGATGCGATCACTCAGATGCAGCAGCTCCGGCGCTTCGGACGAGACCACGATGGCCGCGCCGCCGGCACGCACAAATTCATCGAGCAGGTGATAGATCTCCTGCTTGGCGCCCTCGTCGATGCCGCGCGTGGGTTCATCGCAAAGCAGGCAGATCGGCTGGGTCGACAGGCATTTGGCGAGCACCACCTTTTGCTGGTTGCCGCCGCTCATGGATTCCACCGGCAGGTCCAGGGACGAGACCTTGATCTGCAGGCGCTTGACCATGCTTTGCGCCAGGGCTTGCTCCTTGCGTGCGTTGATCACCGACCAGCTCGACAGCTGCTTGTAGGCCGACAGCGCGATATTCGCGAGGATGCTGGCGCTGAGCACCAGGCCACTGTCTTTGCGGTCTTCGGTGACCAGTGACATGCCGGCGCGAATCGTCGCGGCCGGGGTGCCGGTGGGCAGGGGTTGGCCTTGCAGGGTGGCACTGCCGGCGTCGGGCACGGTGAGGCCATACAGGCAGTTGAGGAACTCACTGCGGCCCGAGCCCATCAGCCCGTAGATACCGAGGATTTCGCCTTGGCGCAGTTGCAGGCTGATGTCCTGGAATTCGCCGTTGCGGCTCAGGCCGTTGACGTCCAGGCAGGTGGCGGCGGCGCATTCGCGGCCGGCTTTGTGGTCGATGCGTTGCAGCTCCTGGCCGACGATACCGCGTACCAGATGAGCGCGGTCGATATCGGCCATGCGCCCGCTTTCGACAAAGGCGCCGTCGCGAAAGATGCTGTAGTCGTCGGCGATCTGCGCCAGTTCGCTGAGGCGGTGAGACACATAAATGATGCCGGCACCGCGCTCGGTGAGGCGGCGGATGGCCTTGAACAGGGTTTGCGCCTCGTGTTCGCCGATGGCCGAAGTGGGCTCGTCCATGATCATCACCTGGCAGTCATGGCTGAAGGCTTTGGCAATTTCCACCAGTTGGATCTGCGCCACGCTCAAGCGGTGCATCGGGCTGGTGGCATCCACGTCGAATTCGAGGCTTTGCAGGAGTTCGCGGGTGCGCCGGTTGAGCGCCTTGCTGTCGACAATGCAGCCGGCGCGCCGCGGCTCGCGACCCAGCCAGATGTTCTCGGCGACGGTCATGTAGGGAATCGGTTCCAGCTCCTGGGTGATCATCGCCACGCCGGCGGCGAGTGCCGCGCTGGGGCGATCGAACTGCACCGGCTGGCCGTTGAGCAGGATGCTGCCGGCGTCGCGCCCGGTGATGCCCATCAAGATACTGAGAAAAGTCGATTTGCCGGCACCATTGCCGCCGCACAGCGCGTGCACGCTGCCGGCACGCAGGGAGAGGCGCCCGTCGCGCAGGGCCGGAACCCCCGCGTAGGCTTTGGAAACGTGTTCAGCGTGGAGCAGTAATGGCGGGGCCATTGGTGTGTCCTCTTGCTGATTTTCTTATTAGGTGTTTTATCCAGTAGCCTGATCATATGATCGGATAGTGATCATATGTTTAAACCGCTTGGGTCGGTTTTGTCAATGGTCTGGCGTAACGTCTTCCGGTGGCATGGCAGTTTTAAACGCTTTGCTCACCAAAATAAGCCTTGACAGCAGCCTGTCAGTCGCCCGCTAATGATTGTGCATAATTTCAGTGAGTGATCATTTGATCGGTCTGGTGGAGAAACAGTAATGGGTGCACAAACGACGTTTTCGGTGGCCGTCGGATGCGACGAGGCGGGCTTCGAGCTCAAGGAATTGCTCAAGCGCTTTATCGAAAGCCTGGGGTACGGGGTTGAGGACTTTGGCTGCCATTCGTCCAGCCCGGTGCTCTATCCGGATATCGCGGCGGCGGTAGCGATGGCGGTCGGTGCCGGTGAGCAGCGCCTGGGTGTGTTGATTTGCGGCACGGGCATCGGCATGGCGATTTCAGCCAACAAGATCAAGGGGGTACGAGCGGCCCAAGCCCATGACACGTATTCCGCCGAGCGGGCGCGCAAAAGCAACGATGCGCAGATCCTGTCGATCGGTGCACGGGTGATCGGGCCCGAGCTGGCCAAGAGCATCGTGAAGGTGTTTCTCGAGTCAGAATTCGAAGCGGAGCGCTCCGGGGCGAAAGTCGAGCGCATCACTGCGCTCGAACGGGCGAACAGGGCGTTGCCGTCAGACGACTGAGCCGGGTCAGAAGACTGCTTTGACCTGCAGGCCCAGCACCAAAGCGTTGTCGATGTTGTCACCGGAAAACGCTCCCGGCTCGATGATGTATTGCACATCCGGGCGCAGAGTCAGCCATGGCGTAGCCTGGTAGCCATAGCTCAGTTCGATCAACTGTTCGGCATTGTTCAGGTTGGGATAATCCGTGCCGGCGTTGACGGCGGCCAGTTCCTGCACGTCACGGCTGCGCGGGTTCGGTACGGCGCGACCATAACCCAGGGCCAGGGTGTCACGCGGCCGGCCTTCGAACGGTTTGTACAGCACCACGCCTGCGCCGTACCACTTGCTGAACGGCGACGCCGCTGCGCTGGCAGCGGAGTATTGGCCGAAGGCGTGTAGCACGCGGCCGGCGGACGAGTCCGACGCCCACACCGCCTGGTCGATCAGCAGGTAGTGACCGCCGCGTCCGCTGACCTCCTTGTTGCTGCCGATGCGTTTCACGTCGGAGCTGTCGTAGTAATAGCCCAGTTTGTATTCGCCCGGCAGCGTGCCCGCGTGTTTGTACACCAGCTCTATCGGCACCACGGTGCCGGTGGTGTGCTTGGGGCTCAAGTGCCAGGCGCGGCTGGAATCGCCATTGCTGTCGGGGTCCACATTGAACGCGGCGACGCGCAGTTGCCAGGACGGCGAGAAGTCATATTTCACCCGCGCACCCAGGCGCGCGTTCGGGTAGTTGGTCCAGCCGCTGCCGCCGGACATGTTCAGCGGGTGCCCGCAGAAACCGGCGTTCATGAAGTTGCACAGGATGCCGCTGTCCAGGCCGCCGAGGTCATTGCCCATGGCCATGTAGCCGAGCTTGACGTTCAGTGCCGGGGTGAAGAGGGTGCGTTCGTAACTCAGCTCGGTCAGGCGGGTGTAGAGGCCACCGTAGTTTTCCTGGATCGGCAGGCGGTTGCCGACCAAATCCTCGGAAGCACTGTTGCCGCGCCGGTCATTGATCGTGACCTGAATGCGGTCGCCATGGTTGAAACCGTAGAGCTTGCCCAGGTCGAACTGCACGCCGAGCTTGAGGTTTTGCGAATAACGCGCCGAGCGGTGTTGGCCGCCGTGGGCGTTGTAGGCGGTTTCGCCGCTGTAGTCGCCGGTGAAGCGGATGCCTTGTTCGTCGAGTTCACGGCGCAGGCCGCCCCAGTCGCCGGTCAGGGTGGTATCACTGGCTTGAACGGGCAGGGCGGCGCCAAAGGCCAGGCCGAGCAACAGGCGCCCAAGGGAAAGATGAGAAACGGGGGTCATGCGGGTTCTTCCAAAGCAGAAGGCGCGGTGCAAAGCGCACCGCGCTTGAAGGAGGTTATGGCAGGGCGTAAGCGATCACGTAGTCGCCACGGTCAGTGGACTGGCGTGCGCCGCCAGCGGTGACGACCACGTACTGCTTGCCGGTTTTCGGCGAGACGTAGGTCATCGGCCCACCCTGGCTGCCTACCGGCAGGCGGGCTTTCCAGACTTCCTCGCCATTGCCGCTGTTAAAGGCGCGCAGGTAGAAGTCCTGGGTGCCGGCGATGAAGATCAGGCCGCCCTGGGTCGACAGGGTGCCGCCAAGGGTCGGCAAGCCGATCTTGATCGGCAGGTGCATGCGGATACCCAGCGGGCCGGTGTCCTCCACGGTGCCGACCGGCACTTGCCAGGCGACTTTCTGGGTCTTCATGTCGATCGCGGTCAGGGTGCCGAAGGGCGGCGCCTGGCACGGAATGCCGGCCACCGACAGGAAGCGGTTTTTGTTCACGGCATACGGCGTGCCCTTGAGCGGCACGGCGCCCATCCCGGTGTTCAGCGCTTCGCCACCGGACGCGGCCAGGGCCTTGTTCTGCGACGGTATCATCTGGATCCACAGGCCCAGGCGCATGTCGTTGACGAAGATAAAGCCGTGTACCGGGTCGGTGGAAAGACTGCCCCAGTTCATGCCGCCCAGCGATCCCGGGAAACTCAGCGATTTGTCCGTGCCCGGCGCGGTGTACAGGCCGTCGTAGCGCATGCCTTTGAAGTCAATGCGGCACAGCAATTGGTCAAACGGCGTGGCACCCCACATGTCCGATTCGGTCAGGGTTTGCGCGCCGATCTGCGGCATGCCGACGGATTTTGGCTGGGTGGGCGAGTAGGGCTCGTTAGGGATGTTCGCGGCCTTGACCGGTACTTCTTTAACCTCGGTCAGTGGCTTGCCGGTGGCGCGGTCGAGCACGTAGATCTGCCCGGCCTTGGTGCCGATCACCACCGCTGGCACAGCCTTGTCGCTGCCGGGCGGGGTGAAGTCGATCAGGCTTGGCTGCATCGGCAGGTCGAAGTCCCACAGGTCATTGTGGACGGTCTGGTAGACCCATTTTTCCGCGCCGGTGGAGGCGTCCAGCGCCAATACTGAAGCACCGTATTTATGGTTAAGCTCGGTGCGCTCCACACCATAGATGTCGGTGGACGAACTGCCCATCGGCAGGAAAACCGTGTTCATCAGCGGGTCATAGGACATGGGTGCCCAGCTGTTCGGGGTGCTGCGCACATAGGTGCTGCCGTCGGCCGGGGCCTGCTTGTCTTGCGGGTTGCCCGGGTCGAAAGCCCAGCGCATCTGGCCGGTGATCACGTCGAAACCACGGATCACGCCGCCCGGCATGTCGGTCTGTACGTTGTCGGCCACGCGGCCACCCACCACTACAGTGGTACCGGCGATCAACGGAGCGGAGGACAGTTGGTAGTAGCTGTCCGGCACGTTACCCAGGCCGGCTTTCAAGTCGACTTGGCCGTGGCTGCCGAAGTCTTCGCAGAATTTGCCGGTGTCGGCATCCACCGCGATCAGGCGCGCATCGATAGTGTTGGTCAGCAAGCGACGCTGGCATTGCGCACCGGCCGGAACGCTGGCGGCGATGATCGGCGAGCTGTTGGGCTGGCTTGGCTGGGCAATCGGCGCGGTGGCGTCGAAATACGCCATGCCACGGCAACGTTGCCACACCGCGGATTTGGCGTTGACCTCGTTCTTCCACAGCTCTTTGCCGGTGTCGGCGTCGAGGGCGATCAGGTTGTTGTGCGGCGTGCAGATGAACACTTTGTTGCCGATCTGCAAGGGCGTCAGTTGGTCTTCGGCGCCGTTGCCGTCGCTGATTGCCACGTCGCCGGTGTGGTAGGTCCACGCCACTTTGAGCTGGTTGACGGTGTCACGGTTGATCTGGTCCAACGCGGCGAAGCGGCTGCCGCCTTCGGTGTTGCCGTAGTGCGCCCAGTCTTTCTGAGCATCGGCGGGGGCTACCGGCGTGATGCCAGGGCCGGTACCGGTCGGAGCCACGCTGGGGTGGGCGACAAACATATTGCCCGCCGCCACGGCCACGCCGACCGCCAATACCGCGGCAACGCCATAGGCACCGCGTGCAGGCTTATTGACGAGCAGCGGGTAGACCAGCGCTACCACCATGCCGATGGCCGCAAACATGAATACACGCGAGAACAGCGGCCAGAACACCAGGCCCACATCCGCCACCGCCCAGATGGCTGTGCCGACCAGGAAAGCCGCAAACAGCCACGCGCCCGCCGGTTTGCGCCGGGCAATCAGCAAGCCGGCAATCGCCATGGCCAGGCCGCCGATCAGGAAGTACCAGGAACCTCCCAGGCTGACCAGTTTGACGCCGCCGATGGCTAGCGCGAGGCCGAGCAGGGCGATGATTACGCCCAGGCCCAGCAGTAAAAATCTAGAGGCGCCAGCGGCGCGCGATGCTCGTTTCATGTCGAAAGGACTCGAATGTGAGAGGGCAAAGACGCGATTTTAGCAACATAAGTAACTAGTTAGTACATTAGAGTCCTGCAATAGACTATTACAGGTGGTGCGATGATGGCGTGTGGCTAAATGTCGCCCAGGATCTGATGTGATACTTATAAGGTGCACGCAACGTGTAGTGAGCGGGCTTGCCCCGCGCTGGGCTGCGAAGCAGCCCCAATCCGGGCACCGAGATCTATCTTGATTAACTCGGTGGATTTATAGGGGGCTGCTTCGCAGCCCAGCGCGGGGCAAGCCCGCTCACCACAGCACGCCCGCTCGCCATAAATTGTTGCTCTGCGCACTCGCCGGCCTGTTAGAACTTGAACCGGCCCACCAACCCCTTGAGCTGACCCGAAATATCCGTCAGTCGCCCTGATCCGGTCTGCGCCGAGTGGGCAAACTCTTCGACCAATTGCGCATCGGCATGGATCTGCGCGATATGCCGGTTGATCTCTTCGGCAACCTGGTGCTGTTCTTCGGCGGCCGTGGCGATCTGGGTATTCTGGTCGCGGATCGAGTCCACCGAGCCCCGGATCTTGTCAAAGCTGTCGCGGGCCTGCTGGATGCGTTCCACGCTGGTGTGGGACACCAGCAGGCTGCCTTGCATCTGCTGCGTCACTTCCTGGGTGCGGCGGGCGAGGTTGCCGAGCAGGCTGTCGATTTCGCCGGTGGAGTCGGCGGTGCGGCGCGCCAGGGCGCGGACTTCGTCGGCGACTACCGCAAAACCTCGGCCCTGGTCACCGGCCCGTGCGGCCTCGATTGCCGCGTTGAGCGCCAGCAGGTTGGTCTGTTCGGCAATCGAGCGGATGGTGTCGAGGATGGTGTTGATGTTTTTGCTGTCCTGCTCCAGCAATTGCATGGTCTGGGTGGACTTTTGCAGGTCTTCACTCAACTTGAGCACGCTGCCGGTGGCTTCGCCGATGTGCTGCTGGCCATCGTGCACGTCGCGGTAGCCTTCGTCGGCACTGGTGGCGGCAGCGCTGCAGGAGCGGGCGACTTCGTTGGCAGTGGCCACCATTTCGTTGAACGCGGTGCTCACCAGTTCCACGGCTTCACGCTGACGGCCGGCAGCCTGGTTCATGTTGTTGGCGACTTCGCTAGTGTCGGCGGCGGCGGTCTGCAGGTCGGAAGACGCATTGCCAATGCGCTGCACCAACTGGGCGATCATGCCGAGGAACTGGTTGAACCAACCGGCCAAACTGGCGGTTTCGTCCTTGCCTTGTACCTTGAGCTGGCGGGTCAGGTCGCCTTCACCTTCGGCGATTTCTTGCAGGCCATCAGCCACGCCGCGAATCGGGCGCACGATCATGCTGGCGAAACTGGCGCCGACAACCGCGAAGACCAACGCCAATACCGCTGCGATGGCCGCGATTAACCACGTCAGGCGGGTAGCGCCAGCCATCACTTCATCACGCTTGATCAGGCCGATAAAGCGCCAGCCCAGGTCTTTGGAGCTGACCATGTTGGCCATATAGGCCACGCCATCAATGTCGATCTGGGTCACGCCGTCGCCGCGCTTGGCCAGTTCGGCGTAGTTGGGGCCCAGGTCGGCCAGGGGTTTGAAGTTGTGCTTGGCATCGCTGGGATCGACCAGCACGTTGCCGTTGCCTTCCACCAGCATCAAGTAACCACTGTCACCGAGCTTGATGTTGCGCACCAGTTCGGTGAGTTGCTTGAGCGATACGTCCAGGCCCACCACGCCGAGGATATTGCCGCTGGCATCGGCGACGGTGTGTACGGTACCGATCAGCGTCACATCGTCGGGCGCCCAGTAGTAGGCACCGGTGCGCACGGTTTTACCCGGCGCGGCGATGGCCGCCTGGTACCAGGGACGTACGCGCGGGTCGTAGTTATTCAGTTTGGTGTCGTCGGGCCAACTGGCGTAGCCGCCGTCTTTCAAACCCAGGGACAGGTAGGCCGTGCTCGGATGGCTTTTGGCAAACTGGTCGAAAATCTCCAGCAGCTCTTTGTTGGTCGGGGTCAGCGGGATTTGTGCGGCGTCGGCACCGGCGTAGCTCTTGAGGTCCTTGGCCGCGACAACGCGCGGGTCCTTGGCCACAAAATCGACGTTCTGGCTGATGCCGTCGAAGAACTGCTTCATGCCATTGTCGATCTGGCGGATCTCGCGGCCGCTGCTGTCGAGGAAATTGGCCAGGGCCCCCTCGCGCAGATTCAGTACCACCAACACAGCGACCAAAATGACCGGCACGCACGCGATGGCGGCAAACGCCCAGGTCAGCTTTTGCTTGATATTCATGACTTCACCCGCGGGTATTTATAATTTTGGCAAGGAGAAAACAGTAGCGTCGAGCGTCGCATGTGTTGTTATGACGGAAGGTGTGGACCATGCGTACCCCCTGTATATCGACTGCGGGGGCACGCACTTGAGGCCGAAGGGAGTGTTTAACCGATGCGCTCGCCACCCTGCGCATCACGCTGCATCGACTGCAGGTTTTTCTCGATGGTTTCGCAGATGCTTTCCATCTGGATCTGATGCTCGCTGGAGCTGAACGGGCTTTGCAGGTCGGTGCCGATCCGTTCGATGGCCAGTAGCATAAAACCGACTACCGTCGAGGCCAGCGGAGTGAACCAGCCAAGGGATTCCACCAGGCCCACCGGCACGATCAGGCAGAACAAAGAGATAAACAGGCGCGGGAAATACACGTAGGGGTAGGGCAGTGGCGTGTTGGCGATACGCTCCATGCCGCCCTGGGCGTTGGACAAGTCCACCAGCGTCGACTCCAGCCGCGCCAGGCGGATGCTGTCCAGGTGACCGGCCTTGTATTCCTTGGCCAGCAGCGCGGCCGAGCCGGTGAGGATGTCGTTGGCGAAGTTATTGGTGGCGCCATTGCGGGCGAATTCCTCGGCGGGAATAAACGCGCGCACTTCTTCGGGGCACGGCTCGCCCTTGAGGTGAGCGGCCAGGCAGTTCACGTAGGCCACGTGGCGGCGCAGCAGGGTGGATTTGACCGGGTTCACTTCATGGTCAGGGTCGTCGAGCAGGGTCAGCACCTGACGCGCAAAGCTGCGTGAGTTGTTGACCATCGCGCCCCACAGCGTGCGGGCTTCCCACCAACGGTTGTAGGCGCTGCTGTTACGAAAGCTGATCAGCACCACCAGGGCCGAACCCAACAGAGTGAGGGGCATCAGCGGCAAATTGATCTTGGCGGTGAGAAACAGCATGAAGTCCACGGTGACGGCGACATCCCACAGCAACAGCCAGAACAGGGCCCAGCCCACGTAGCCCATGGTCTTGATGATCAGGCGGTACTTTTTAATGATAGCGGCTTTCAAACGAGGCCCTCGCGGCGAGCAGTAAGCAACAGTGCCTAACTCGGACGTCGGCTTGCGGGGAAGGTTCGCTGCGGCGACTGAAACGGTTAAGCCATCGAGGTCTTTTTGGAACAATTTTGGTAGCGACGGTGTCCTCTGCGCTAATCACGATAGATTGCGCTCAAGGCGAAACGCCATTATCGGTGCTGCAATTGAGATCAGTGAATCCAAGTTGTTTGATCAGGGCTCTTTCTCATGTGCGGTGGTTCGTTGAAGTTGGCGATGGAACAGTCGGCGCGGGCGTTTGAGCGCCATGTGGATTTTGAAGCGTGTATTCGTTCCCATTATTCGATTTTGTTGGAGTCCTATTCAAAAAGACCGTTTTTCTATAAGACCGCACTCAAGTTCAGTCGCTTGATGGTGTCCTATACCTTATTGAGCACGTATTTCTCCAAGCCCGTTCCCTTACTGTCCGAGGTGAAGGCGTTTTGTGTGACGCGCGGGTTCTGTTCCAGAAACAGCCTGGAGTCGATCTTCCTGCTGTTCAGGGCGCTGGGGTTCATGACGGTATCCAGGCATCCGGATGACAGCCGTTTGCGGGTATTCAGCCCGTCATCCCAAGCCTGCGAGGAGATCCGGCGGATGCTCACCTCCGTGGTCGAGCCGCTGGGTGTGATGTGCTCGGAAACGGCGGTGTGCGGGTCAATGGGCGGGTTGGATGATCGCGCCTATCTGGCACGTTATTTCAAAGGGTTTTCGGTCCTTTTCTCCCATAACGTGACCATCGACCTGTTGATGCCTGATTGTTATTGGCTGGTAAAACGCGATGCCGGGCATATGTTGATGCTGGCGATCTATAACGATGCGTGTGCGCTCGATAATCAAGGGGCAAGTTTCAGGTCTTCATCCTACCTTTCCATCGCTGAGCAACTCTCGGTGTCCAAGACCCACGTTATTCGTCTGGTTCAAGAGGGGGCCGACCGGGGTTATTTCAAGATTCATTCCAAGACATTGCTTGAAGTCCTGCCACCTTTTATGGTGTTGGTCAGGCGGTTTATGGCTTACTCGTTTGCGACCTGCCTCCACAGTCTTCAACTGAGTCATGCCGATAGCACACCGGCCACTCATGCACAGGGAGTGACGGGATGCCGGCTAATGTGAAGCTCAGGCCACGGATGCAAAGACTGTTGTCGCCCGCGATCGCCAAGGCTGAACTGATCGGGATTTTTGCCTGGCTGGCGGTGTTGCTGGTGGACCGCTGGGCGATGTTTGGCTGGCCGGTCGCGCTGGTCACGATGGGGCTGTGCGGGGTGTATGGGGTTCACCGAGTGGTGACTCATTATGTGCTGTGGCGGGCGCTGGGGGTGGCCTACATGGTGCTGCTGTCTGCGGGTTTTGCCTATGTGGTTCACGTCCATCCCGCGCTGCAGGTGTTTGCCTTGCCGCTGGCCGTGACCTTGGTGCTGAGCAGTGCAATCCTGTTTATCGTGGTTCAGGATTTTCTGGTCTGCGCCGCCTTGGTCTGGTTACTGACGTGGCCCAGCATTCAGATGAGCCTTTACGAAGGCGTCGATATCTACGTGTTTATCTTTTGTGCCGCGTCGGTGGCGATCGGTTTTATCTTGAATGTCTACTACCTGAAGAACCTGCGTTCGGTGTTAATGGTGGAGAGTGAGTTTCGAGAGTTGGCCGAGACCGATTACTTGACCTCCATCCTGAACCGGCGGGCCTTCATGGAGAGCTTCGCCAAACTGATTGCGGCCGGCGATACCGGCTACTTCATGATGCTGGATATCGACAGTTTCAAATTAAAGAATGACCAGTTCGGTCATGACGTCGGCGACAGGATTCTCTGCGCCATGGCCGCGTGCCTTAAATCCACCCCAGGCAGCCACAGTTTCGGCAGGATTGGCGGCGAAGAATTCGGGGTGCTGCTGGTGGGCGATGACCCTTGTCTCGCCACCGATTACGCGCTGCGCCTGCTGCAAGCGATCCGCAGCAGTGTGGCGCCGCCCCATGACTACACCTGCAGTGCGGGCATGACGCATTTTGCGCTCGGGGCCGATATGTCGGCGGTCCTCAAGCGTGCCGACCGCAACCTCTACACCGCCAAGGGCAACGGCAAGGACCGCGTGTATCTAGATGGCGCGCTAGTGTCTCACGGTTCGATTTCCACCCCGGAGGCCCTATGAAAGTTGGCGTGATTTCCGATACCCATGGCCTGCTGCGACCTGAAGCGGTCGCAGCTTTGCAGGGATGTGAGCAGATCATTCATGCCGGCGATATCGGCACCTCTGAAATTCTTGAGCAATTGTCACAGATCGCGCCGCTGCACGCGGTGCGTGGCAACAATGACCTACAGGCGCCGTGGGCACGGCAGGTGCCTGATTATCTGATGCTTGATGTGGACGGATGGCAAACGTTGCTGGTGCATGACATCGCCGACGTACCTGCATTAATCGACACGTCTACGCGGCTGGTGATCACCGGCCATTCGCACAAGCCCCTGATCGAATGGCGCGGCGCAACGTTGTACGTGAACCCCGGCAGCGCAGGACGGCGGCGCTTCAAGTTGCCGGTGACGTTGGTGGTGCTGGAGGTGTTGGAGACGTCCATCGAGCCGCGCTTGATTGCGCTGCTGGACTGAGTCGGGTCTTACCGCTGCGCAAGAATGCTTTGCAGCAATCCCGGGAAGCGCTCCTCGAGCAGATCGGCGCGCAACGAATTCAGATGAGTGGTGCCGGCACTGCGCGTCTGCACCAGCCCGGCATCGCGCAACACGCGAAAGTGATGGGACATGCTCGACTTGGGCCGCCCGCCGTCCAGCTCGCCACAGGTGGCTTCGGGCACACCCGCCAGGCAGCGCACGATTTCCAGGCGCACCGGATCACTCAGCGCGTACAGCAGGCGCTCAAGAGTCAGGTCTTGAAGAAGTGGGTGTTTAAAGGCTCGCATGAAACGAATCATAACAGGGGGGTATCGCTGAATACTATAGTTCGATTACCATCGAACAATCGAATCAGCCATTCACTCCCTGGAGCTCTCTAATGTCCGCTTTGTTCGAACCGTTCAAACTCAAAGACGTCACCCTGCGCAATCGCATCGCCATCCCGCCAATGTGCCAGTACATGGCCGAGGACGGCATCGTCAACGACTGGCACCTCGTGCACCTGGCCAGCATGGCCCGTGGCGGTGCCGGCCTCCTGGTGGTCGAGGCCACTGCGGTCGCGCCGGAAGGCCGTATCACCCCAGGCTGCGCCGGCCTCTGGAGCGATGCCCACGCCGAGGCCTTCGTGCCGATGGTCAAGGCCATCAAGGCTGCCGGTTCAGTGCCGGGCATCCAGATCGGTCACGCTGGCCGCAAAGCCAGCGCCAACCGCCCGTGGGAAGGTGACGATCATATGCCGGCTTCCGACGCGCGCAGCTGGGAAACCATCGCACCGTCTGCCATCGCCTTCGGTGCCAACCTGCCGCAAGTGCCGCGCGCCATGACCCTGGACGACATCGCTCGGGTGCGCCAGGACTTCGTCGACGCTGCCCGCCGTGCGCGTGACGCCGGTTTCGAATGGATCGAATTGCACTTCGCCCACGGCTACCTGGGCCAGAGCTTTTTCTCTGAACACTCCAACCAACGGACCGACGCCTACGGCGGCAGCTTCGACAACCGTAGCCGCTTCCTCCTGGAAACCCTGGCCGCTGTGCGTGAGGTCTGGCCGGAAAACCTGCCACTGACCGCACGTTTCGGCGTGATCGAATACGATGGCCGTGACGAGCAGACCCTCACCGAATCCATCGAACTGGCCCGCCGCTTCAAGGGTGGCGGCCTGGATCTGCTGAGCGTCAGCGTTGGTTTCACCATTCCCGACACCAACATTCCGTGGGGCCCGGCGTTCATGGGGCCTATCGCCGAGCGCGTGCGTCGCGAAGCCGGCATTCCGGTCACTTCGGCTTGGGGCTTTGGCACGCCACAACTGGCAGAAGGTGCGTTGCAAGCCGGGCATCTGGACGTGGTCTCGGTGGGTCGTGCGCACCTGGCTGATCCACATTGGGCGTACTTTGCAGCCAAGGAACTGGGCGTCGAGAAGTCGTCCTGGACCTTGCCTGCACCGTATGCGCATTGGTTGGAACGCTATCGCTGAGTCGAAATAGCCCAGCGTCAAACATCGAAAGCCACTCCCAGGAGTGGCTTTTTTTCATCTGTCGAAAAGTAACGAATGAGAATACATGTCAATCGTTAATGGGTTGCTATAACATGCGCGCCAAAATAATTGGCAAATATGCCGCTCCATCTGGCTCATTTACTAGGTCATTCCCATGCGTCGTACCCTGCTTTCAATGTGTGTGCTTCAGGCGTTTTCCCCGTTGAGTTGGGCAGCGGTCGAGCCGGTTGAAAAAACCGGCATCGAGCTGCAAACCACCAGCATCACCGGCACTGCCGACTATGAAACCGCCCAGGGGCCGGTGCAGGGCTACCACGCCACCCGCTCGGCGAGCGCGACGCGTACGGATACCTCGATTCATGAAACGCCGCAGTCCATCACCGTGGTGTCCAAAGATGTGGTCGAGGACATCGGCGCCACCCGTTTGCAGGACGCGCTGGACTACGCCGGCGGTGTCGGCCGCGCCAACAACTTCGGCGGGCAGGGCCTGACCACGTTTACCGTGCGCGGCTTTACCACCGGCGAGTTCTACCGCAATGGTTTCCCGATCAACCGTGGCTACCCAAATATGCCAGACGCCAACACCATCGAGCGCCTGGAAGTGCTGCGCGGTCCGGCGACCATGCTCTACGGCCGTGGCGATCCTGGCGGCACCTTCAACGTGGTCTCCAAGCAACCGCTGGCCGAACGCACGGTCACATTAGGCAGCCAGTTGGATGATCAAGGCATGAAGCGCGGCACCCTGGATGCCTCCGGCCCGTTGGATGAGGAGGGCCGCCTGGCCTATCGCCTGAACGTGGTGGGTGAGGGCGGTGACACCTTCCGTGACCATGTGGAAACCGAGCGCTACGGCGTGACCCCGGTGATCACCTGGCAAGCCACCGATGACACTAAGCTGATCTTCGAAGGTGACTTCATGCGCAACAACCACCCGCTGGATCGTGGCTTGACCCGCTTCGCCACTCAGAAAGGCACGGCGTCCCGCGATACCTTCTGGGGTGATAAAGACGTTGGTAAATTGCACAACGACAACAGCATGGCACAGCTGCGTTTCGAGCATCTGCTCAATGAAAACTGGACCCTGGGCGGCGGTTTCCAATGGCTCGACGGTACGTTGCAAGGCAACGCGATTGAAGCCAATAGCTTGGCTGCTGACGGGCACACGCTCAACCGCAATTTTAACTACCGCAAGCTGGAGTGGACGGACAAGGACACCCAGCTCAACCTCACCGGGCATTTTTCCACGGGTGGGTTCGATCACACTTTGCTCACGGGCGTCGAGTTTGAAGATTACGACTACAAGTCGATCATCCAGCGTTCGTCCGCTTCCTACACCAGTGATATTTTCAACCCAGTCTATGGAAAGCCGCGTCCTGCGCTCACCAGCACGCCTACCCATGACAAGGAAAACCTCAAGACCTACGCAGCCTTTGTTCAGGATCAAGTCGCCCTGACCGAGCGTCTGAAAGTATTGGCTGGCGCGCGTTTCGAGCGTTTTGAGCACCAGTACGAGAGCTATGTGCCGGGTACAAAAAACTGGGAAGCCAGCGATAACGCCGTAACACCACGGGTTGGAGTGATCTACGACCTGACCGACTCGCTTGCCGTGTACGCCGATGCAGCGCGTTCATTCAAGCCCAATACTGGCGCCGCCCGCACAGGTGAAGGCTTTGAACCGGAGAAAGGCAAGTCGTATGAAATGGGCATTAAGTGGGAAGCGCTGGATCACCAGTTGAGTGTCGACGCTGCGATTTACCAGATCGACAAAAAGAATGTGCTGACCACCGATCCTGCGGACCCCACCGCCACCTTCAAGGTCGCAGCGGGCCAAGTACGCAGCCGTGGTTTCGACTTGAACGTCGCCGGCAACCTTACTCCAGAGTGGCGCGTGATCGGTGGCTATGCCTATGTGGACGCAGCAGTGACCAAGGACAACACCCTCCGTGTTGGCTCGCACCTGGCCAACATCCCGCGCAACAGCTTCAGTCTGCTGAACGTCTACGAATTCCAGGATGGCAGTCTCAAAGGACTTGGGCTGGGCGCGGGAGCGAAATACGTCGATGAGCGTGTCGGCCAGACCTCCAACACCCCGTTTACGATGGACGCCTACACCGTGGTCGATCTGCTCGGTTACTACAAGGTCAACGAAAAAGTCCGGCTCAACCTGGATGTGAAGAACTTGTTCAATCGCGACTTTGAAGAGGGTGCGTTCGGTAACTTCTACGCCTACCCAGGCGCGCCACGCACGGTGCAGGTGGGCATCGCCTACACCTTGTAACTCCTGAGCAACGGCCCCGCTTTAAAGCGGGGTCAATACATTCATCACCGTATCCAACGCCACCCGCGTGTCATCCAACTGCACCAGCGACGCATGCCGCGCCCCAAGGGCGTCGCGGTTCTGGATCGCGGTGAGGATCGCCTTGTGCCGGGGCAGGCTCAAACCCTGGATATCCGGGCGGCGGTTGGTGATGTTGATCGACTCGCGCAGCGGCAACGACAGCATGTTGCACATATACGCGAGCAGGTCGTTGCGGGTGGCGTCGGCAATGGCGCGGTGGAAGTCCAGGTCGGCCTGCAACAGGTCTTCGTGGGTCTTCGCGGTTTCCATGCCTGCGTAGGCTTTTTCGATGGTGGCGATGTCTTCATCGGTGGCGGTAGTCGCGGCCATGGCCGCGATTTCCGGTTCAAGGATGCGCCGCACACCGGCCAACGTGTTGAAGAACTCGCTGTGGGGCGTGGACTGCATCAACCAGGACAACACGTCCGGGTCGAGCAGGTGCCATTTCAACCGTGGTCGCACCACCGCGCCCACCCGTGGCTTGGAATACACCAGGCCCTTGGCGCTGAGTACCCGCGTAGCCTCACGCAACACCGAGCGGCTGACCTTGTACTCCTCGCAGAGCGTGGCCTCCATGGGCAGCCGTTCTTCGGGCTTGAAGCGACCGGAAACGATGTGCATGCCCAAGTCTTGAACGATCTGGGCATGCTGGCTCTTGCGCGGCTTGGGCGGCTGGTGATCCATAACGGGAGAGATGCTCTGACTTAAATTCGCGGCATCATAGCATCCCACTTAGTGGGAATGCCGTGGGACTTCCGCGCCTCGGCAACCTACCAGGAAGTCAAAGTCGCAACCCTGGTCGGCCTGCAGCACATGGTCGATGTACAGCTGGCGATAGCCGCCGACGATGAGCTTTTCAGGTGGCGCAAGGTCTGCCATGCGCGCCGCCAGCTCTGCGTCGGGGATGTCCAGGTGCAAACGGCCATTGGCGCAGTCGAGTTCGATCCAGTCGCCTTCCTTCACGGTGGCTAACGGTCCGCCGGCAGCGGCTTCCGGGGCCACGTGCAACACCACCGTGCCGTAGGCCGTGCCGCTCATGCGCGCGTCGGAAATCCGCACCATATCCGTCACACCCTGGGCCAGCAGCTTGGCCGGCAGGCCCATGTTGCCGACCTCGGCCATGCCTGGGTAACCCTTGGGGCCGCAGTTTTTCATGACCAGGATCGAGTTGGCGTCCACGTCCAGCTCGGGGTCGTTGATGCGTGCCTTGTACATGTCGAAGTTTTCGAACACCACGGCGCGGCCACGGTGCTGCATCAACGCCGGGCTGGCGGCGGACGGCTTGAGGACCGCGCCGAGTGGCGCCAGGTTACCGCGCAATACGCAGATGCCGCCGTCAGCGCGGATCGGGTTGTCGAGGGTGCGGATCACTTCATCCTGGCCGTAGATCGGCGAGTCCTTGGTGTTCTCGCCCAGGGACTTGCCGTTCACGGTCAGGGCGTTCGGGTGCGGGATCAGGTTGGCTTCACCGAGGCGACGCAGCACGGCGGGCAGGCCACCGGCGTAGTAGAACTCTTCCATCAGGAAGCGCCCGGACGGTTGCAGGTCGACGATGGTCGGCATGCCACGGCCCATGCGGGTCCAGTCATCCAGGTCCAATTCAACGCCGATGCGCCCGGCGATGGCTTTCAAGTGAATCACCGCGTTGGTCGAACCGCCGATGGCGGCATTCACGCGGATCGCATTTTCAAACGCTTCTTTGGTGAGGATCTTCGACAGCTTCAAGTCTTCGCGCACCATCTCTACCGCGCGCATGCCCGACATGTGCGCCAATACATAACGCCGCGCATCCACCGCCGGGATTGCCGCGTTGTGGGGCAGGGAAGTACCGAGTGCCTCGGCCATACAGGCCATGGTCGACGCGGTGCCCATGGTGTTACAGGTGCCCGCCGAACGTGACATGCCGCCCTCGGCCGCGAGGAAATCATCCAGCGTAATGGTGCCGGCTTTCACCTGTTCGCTGAGCTGCCACACCACCGTGCCCGAGCCAATGTCCTGGCCCTTGTGCTTGCCATTGAGCATCGGCCCACCGGTGACCACGATGGCCGGCACGTCGCAACTGGCGGCGCCCATCAGCAAGGCTGGGGTGGTTTTGTCGCAGCCGGTCAGCAGCACCACACCGTCAATCGGGTTGCCGCGAATGGCTTCTTCCACGTCCATGCTCGCCAGGTTGCGGGTGAGCATCGCGGTGGGGCGCAGGTTGGATTCGCCGTTGGAGAACACCGGGAATTCCACGGGGAAGCCACCGGCCTCGATCACGCCGCGTTTGACGTGGTCGGCGATCTGGCGGAAATGCGCGTTGCACGGCGTCAGCTCCGACCACGTGTTGCAGATGCCGATGATTGGCTTGCCATGGAACTGATGGTCGGCAATGCCCTGGTTCTTCATCCAGCTGCGGTACATAAAGCCGTTTTTGTCGGCAGTACCAAACCACTGGGCGGAGCGTAGGCCGGGCTTTTTATCAGACATGATCGATTCTCTTATTGTATGACTATATGTTCTATCTGTGCCTAAACATAAGCGCAAAATCGATGCTTTGGAAGAGTTGTTTTGTAAATAGTCCTACTATATAGTTTGGCTTAACTGAGGTATGACCCTGGCGGAATTTCGCGAGAGGCGTCCCCCGAGCTTCTATAAAAACAACAATCGGAGATCGACCCCCATGAGCCAGGAACTGCGGCTTATTCGGCGCATTACGCTGAAACTGATTCCCTTCCTGATCCTGCTGTACCTGATCGCCTACGTAGACCGCTCCGCCGTGGGCTTTGCCAAATTGCACATGGGCGCCGACGTCGGTATTGGCGACGCCGCCTATGGCCTGGGCGCGGGGTTGTTCTTTATTGGCTACTTCCTTTTCGAGATCCCCAGCAACCTGATGCTCGACCGCTTCGGCGCGCGGCGCTGGTTTGCGCGGATCATGATCACCTGGGGCGCCATCACCATCGGCATGGCCTTTGTGCAGGGCCCACACAGCTTCTATGTGATGCGCTTTCTGCTTGGCGCGGCGGAAGCGGGGTTCTTTCCGGGCGTTCTCTACTACATCACCCAATGGTTCCCGGTGCGCCATCGCGGCAAGATCCTCGGGCTGTTCATTCTGTCGCAACCCATCGCAATGATGATCACCGGCCCGGTGTCCGGTGGCCTGCTGGGCATGGACGGCATCCTTGGCCTGCACGGCTGGCAGTGGCTGTTTATCGTGATCGGCAGCCCGGCGATTCTGCTCACCTGGCCGGTGCTGCGCTACTTGCCGGACGGCCCCAAGCACGTCAAATGGATGAGTGACGAGGAAAAAGCCTGGCTCGCCGGCGAGTTGAACAAAGACTTGCAAGCCTACGGCCAGACCCGCCACGGCAACCCGCTGCATGCCTTGAAAGACAAGCGGGTGTTGCTGCTGGCGCTGTTCTATCTGCCGGTGACCCTGAGCATTTATGGCCTGGGCCTGTGGTTGCCGACGTTGATCAAACAATTCGGCGGCAGTGATTTGACCACCGGCTTCATCTCCGCCGTGCCGTATATCTTCGGCATCATCGGCCTGCTGATCATCCCGCGCAGTTCCGACCGTTTGAACGATCGCTATGGCCACCTGGCGGTGCTTTATGTACTCGGTGCCATCGGCCTGTTCTTCAGCGCCTGGCTGAGTGTGCCGGTGCTGCAAATGGCGGCGCTGTGCCTGGCGGCGTTCGCGATGTTTTCTTGCACGGCGGTGTTCTGGACCTTGCCGGGTCGGTTTTTTGCCGGCGCCAGTGCAGCGGCGGGCATTGCGTTGATCAACTCGGTTGGCAACCTCGGCGGCTACATCGGCCCGTTCGTGATTGGCGCGCTCAAGGAATACACCGGCAACCTGGCATCGGGCCTGTACTTTTTGTCCGGGGTGATGCTGTTCGGGCTGGTCTTGACCTTTGTGGTCTACCGCTTGCTGGAGCGCAAGCATGTGCTGCCTGCCGACCAATTCGCCGCCAGTGCCCGTGGCGCGACACGTACTTAATCTGGGAGAAGTTTCATGCGTTTAGTTCAGTTCGAGTTAAGCAATGGCGAGCGTCGGGTCGGCGTTGTAGAGGGCGACAGCCTGCGCGAAGTCCAGACGGCGCGCAGTGTGCGCGAATTGGCCCTGGCCGCCATCGAAGCGGGCGTCGGCCTGGCACAACAGGTGAACAGCCTCGGTCTGGGCGACAGCCACGACTACGTCGCACTGCTGGCCGAGCTGAAAATCCTGCCGCCGCTGGATCACCAGGACCCGGCGCACATGTTGATCAGCGGTACCGGCCTGACCCACTTGGGCAGCGCCTCGGCGCGGGACAAAATGCACCAGGCCGGCGATGACACGGCACTGACCGACACCATGCGCATCTTCAAATGGGGCGTGGAGGGCGGCAAGCCAGCAGCGGGTCAGGCGGGCGTGCAACCGGAGTGGTTCTATAAAGGTGACGGCAGCATCGTCGTGCGCCCAGGCGCCGCCTTCCCGGTGCCACCGTTTGCCGAAGATGCCGGCGAAGAACCGGAGATCGGCGGTCTGTACGTGATCGGTCCGGACAGCAAGCCCTACCGTGTGGGTTTTGCGGTGGGCAACGAATTCTCCGACCACATCATGGAGCGCAAGAATTACCTGTACCTGGCCCACTCCAAGCTGCGCAGTTGCAGCTACGGCCCCGAGTTGCGCGTGGGCGAGTTGCCCCAGCACCTGGCGGGCACCAGTCGCCTCCTGCGTAACGGTGAGGAAATCTGGCGGAACGAATTCCTCAGCGGCGAGGCCAATATGTGCCACAGCCTGGAAAATCTCGAGTATCACCACTTCAAATACCGTCAGTTCCTCAAGCCCGGCGATGTGCATATCCACTTTTTCGGCACCGCCACCTTGTCATTCGCCGACGGTATACGTACTCAACCGGGCGATGTGTTTGAGATCAGCCAAGCCGAGTTCGGCGCGCCATTGATCAACAGCGTCGGCAGCAGCGATGCGGCATTCGAACCCGGCCACGTCATCACCCTTTAATGGAGAACCCCATGACCCAGTTCCTCGGCCACAACTACATCGGCGGCCAGCGCAGCGCCAACGGCAGCGTCAAACTGCAAAGCGTCGATGCTGCCACTGGCGAAGCCTTGCCCCAGGATTTCTACCAGGCGACCCCGGAAGAAGTCGACGCCGCCGCCAAGGCTGCCGCGCAGGCTTACCCTGCGTACCGTGCCTTGAGTGCGGCGCGCCGCGCGCAGTTCCTCGATGCGATTGCCGATGAGCTGGATGCGTTGGGCGATGACTTTGTCGAGCTGGTCTGCCGCGAAACCGCGCTGCCGGCTGCGCGTATCAAGGGCGAGCGTGGGCGCACCAGCGGCCAGATGCGCCTGTTCGCGACCGTGCTGCGTCGCGGTGATTTCTACGGCGCACGCATCGACAAGGCGCTGCCGGATCGCCAGCCGATGCCACGCCCGGATTTGCGCCAATACCGCATCGGCCTCGGGCCGGTTGCTGTGTTCGGCGCTAGCAACTTTCCCCTGGCCTTTTCCACGGCGGGCGGCGACACCGCAGCCGCACTGGCGGCGGGCTGCCCGGTCGTCTTCAAGGCGCATAGTGGGCATATGGCGACCGCCGAGCGGGTGGCCGATGCGATAATTCGGGCGGCCGAAACCACCGAGATGCCGGCCGGCGTGTTCAATATGATCTTCGGCGGTGGCGTCGGTGAAGCGCTGGTCAAGCACCCGGCGATCCAGGCCGTAGGCTTCACGGGTTCGCTCAAGGGCGGGCGCGCCTTGTGCGACATGGCAGCGGCACGTGCGCAGCCGATCCCGGTGTTTGCCGAGATGTCGAGCATCAACCCGGTGATCGTGCTGCCCCAGGCTCTCACAGCACGGGCTGAAAGTGTTGCGCGTGACCTGACCGCCTCGGTGGTGCAAGGCTGCGGCCAGTTCTGCACCAACCCAGGCCTGGTGATCGGTATCGCTTCGCCTGCATTCACGGCGTTTACTCAACAGGTTGCGCAACTAATCGGTGAACAACCGACGCAGACCATGCTCAACGCCGGCACCCTGGGCAGCTACGGCAAAGGCCTGGAAAAACTGCTGGCGCACCCCGGCATCCAGCACCTGGCGGGCAGTGCCCAGGCCGGTAACCAGGCACACCCGCAATTGTTCAAGGCCGATGTGCGCCTGTTGATCGACGGCGATGAAGTGCTGCAAGAAGAAGTGTTCGGTCCCACCACGGTATTTGTCGAGGTCGCCGACCAGGCCCAACTCAGCGCTGCCTTACATGGCCTGCACGGTCAATTGACGGCGACGATCATTGGCGAGCCGGCAGACCTGCAACAGTTCGCCGAACTCACGCCACTGCTCGAACAGAAAGTCGGGCGCATCCTGCTCAACGGCTACCCGACCGGTGTGGAAGTCTGCGATTCGATGGTGCACGGCGGACCGTACCCCGCGACGTCCGATGCGCGTGGCACCTCGGTCGGCACCCTGGCCATCGACCGTTTCCTGCGCCCGGTGTGCTTCCAGAATTACCCTGATAGCCTGCTGCCCGACGCGTTGAAAAACGCTAACCCGTTGCGTATCCAGCGGCTCGTGGATGGCACGCCTTCGCGCGACGCGCTGTAAACAACAATGAACCAGGAGGTTTCATGTCGCTGAGCGCCGTCACCGCGCACCGTGCGCAATTGGGGGAGGGCCCGTTCTGGGACGTGCCCACCCAGGCCCTGTACTGGGTCAACATTGCCGGCAAACAGGCATTGCGCCTGATGGACGGGCAGTTACAGGTCTGGCAATTGCCCGAGCATGTCTCGGCGTTTATCCCGTGTGAAAGCGGCGATGCCGTGGTGACCTTGAGCAGCGGCGTGTACCGCCTGGACCTGGTCACCGAAGCCTTGACCTTGCTGTGTGTGGCCGACCCGCAATCGGGCAACCGTGGCAATGAAGCGCGCTGCGATGCCCAGGGCCGCCTGTGGCTGGGCACTATGCAGAACAACATTGGCGAGCAGGGCGAAGACCTGCCCATCACCCGACGCTCCGGCGGCCTGTTTCGCATTGATGCCGATGCGCAGGTCACGCCGTTGCTGAGTGGCCTGGGCATTCCCAACACCTTGCTGTGGAGTGATGACGGCCGCCATGTGCATTTTGGCGACAGCATGGAGGGCACGCTGTACCGGCATGGGATTCTGCCGAACGGCCAACTCGAGCCCGCACACGTCTGGTTCGGCCCACATGAACGTGGCGGGCCGGACGGCTCGGCCATGGACGTCGAAGGCTGTATCTGGAATGCGCGCTGGGACGGCAGTTGCCTGCTGCGCCTCACGCCCGAAGGTGAAGTGGACCGCATCATCGAGTTGCCCGTGAGCCGCCCCACCAGTTGCGTATTTGGTGGCCCGAACCTCACCACCCTCTATATCACCAGTGCCGCCAGCCCATTGGATCACCCTTTGGACGGCGCGGTATTGGCCATTGAGGTCGACGTGCCAGGCAAACCCTGTCACCGCTTTGCCGGCTAAATCCCGATTTTAAAAACAACAACAAGGAGTCACCCGTATGAATCGTCGTCGAGGTTTGCGTTCCCTGTGCTGCGCCGCTGTGGCGGTCTCGGCCATGAGCCTGAGCGGGCTGCTGCTGGCCGCTGAGGAAGTGAAGATCGGTTTTCTGGTCAAGCAGGCTGAAGAGCCTTGGTTCCAGACCGAATGGGCCTTTGCCGAAAAAGCCGGCAAGGAGCATGGCTTCACCGTGATCAAGATCGCCGTGCCCGACGGCGAAAAAACCCTTTCGGCCATCGACAGCCTGGCGGCCAACGGTGCCAAGGGCTTTGTGATCTGCCCGCCGGACGTGTCCCTGGGCCCGGCCATTGTCGCCAAGGCCAAGGCCAACGGCTTGAAAGTGATTGCCGTGGATGACCGCTTCGTCGACGCCAAAGGCGCCTTTATGGAGGACGTGCCGTACCTGGGCATGGCCGCGTTTGAAGTCGGCCAAAAGCAAGGCGCCGCCATGGCCGCCGAAGCTAAAAAACGCGGCTGGGACTGGAAGGACACCTATGCGGTGATCAACACCTTCAACGAGCTCGACACCGGTAAAAAACGCACCGACGGATCGATCCAGTCCCTGAAAGAGGCCGGCATTCCTGACGACCATATTCTCACCGCTGCGCTTAAAACCCTCGACGTACCCGGCAGCATGGACGCCACCAACTCGGCGCTGGTCAAGCTGCCCAGCGGCGCGAAAAACCTGATCATCGGTGGCATGAACGACAACACCGTACTCGGCGGCGTACGTGCGACCGAAAGCGCGGGCTTCAAAGCCGCCAATGTAATCGGCATCGGCATCAATGGCACCGACGCTATCGGTGAACTGAAGAAAGCCAACAGCGGCTTCTTCGGTTCGATGCTGCCTAGCCCGCACATCGAGGGTTACAACACTGCGCTGATGATGTACGAGTGGGTCACCAAAGGCACCGAGCCGCCGAAGTACACCGCCATGGACGAAGTGACCCTGATCACCCGCGACAACTTCAAGCAGGAACTGGAAAAGATCGGCCTGTGGAAATAAGGCAGTTCGCTTTCCTCGGCAGCCCCGGCAACGGGGCTGCCTGATCGGTGTGATGAGGTGGTTATGCACGCGCAAGTCAATGAACAACAACACACTGCCGGGGCCAGTCTGCGTTTTGACGGCATCGGCAAAACCTTTCCCGGGGTCAAGGCGCTGGATGGCATCAGCTTCACCGCCCACCCTGGGCAGGTGCACGCCTTGATGGGCGAGAACGGCGCGGGCAAGTCGACGCTGCTGAAGATCCTCGGCGGCGCCTACATTCCCAACAGCGGCACGCTGCAGATCGGCGAGCAGACCATGGCGTTCAAGAACGCGGCGGACAGCATTGCCAGCGGCGTGGCGGTGATCCACCAGGAATTGCACCTGGTGCCCGAAATGACGGTGGCCGAGAACTTGTTCCTCGGGCATTTGCCGTCGCGTTTCGGGGTGGTCAATCGGGGACTGTTGCGCAAGCAGGCCTTGGCTTGCCTCAAGGGCCTGGCGGATGAAATCGACCCTGCCGAGAAGCTCGGCCGCCTGTCCCTGGGCCAACGGCAACTGGTGGAAATCGCCAAGGCGCTGTCCCGTGGCGCCCATGTGATCGCGTTTGATGAACCCACCAGCAGCCTGTCGGCGCGCGAGATCGACCGCTTGATGGCGATCATCACGCGGCTGCGCGATGAGGGCAAAGTGGTGCTCTACGTATCGCACCGCATGGAGGAAGTGTTCCGCATCTGCAACGCGGTCACGGTATTCAAGGACGGTCGCTACGTGCGCACCTTCGAGGACATGAGCGCGCTGACCCATGACCAGTTGGTGACCTGCATGGTCGGGCGCGATATCCAGGACATTTACGACTACCGCCCGCGTGAGCACGGCGAGGTCGCGCTCAAGGTCGATAGCCTGCTCGGTCCCGGCCTGCGTGAGCCGATCAGTTTCAACGTGCGCAAGGGCGAGATTCTCGGCCTGTTCGGGTTGGTGGGGGCTGGGCGTACCGAGTTGTTCCGCTTGCTCAGCGGCTTGGAGCGTGCGAGCGCCGGTCAACTGGAGCTCTGCGGTCAAGCACTGCAACTGCGCTCACCGCGCGATGCCATCGCCGCGGGCGTGCTGCTGTGCCCGGAAGACCGCAAGAAGGAAGGCATCATCCCGCTGTCCAGCGTCGCCGAGAACATCAACATCAGCGCGCGCGGCACCCACTCCCGATTCGGCTGGCTGTTGCGCGAGGGGTGGGAGAAGGGCAACGCCGACCAGCAGATCAAGGCGATGAAGGTCAAAACGCCCAACGCGGCGCAGAAGATCATGTACCTGTCCGGCGGCAATCAGCAGAAGGCGATCCTGGGTCGCTGGCTGTCGATGCCGATGAAAGTCCTGCTGCTGGACGAGCCGACCCGTGGCATCGACATCGGCGCCAAGGCCGAGATCTACCAGATCATCCATAACCTCGCCGCCCAAGGCATTGCAGTCATTGTGGTGTCCAGCGACCTGATGGAAGTGATGGGCATCTCCGACCGCATCCTGGTGCTGTGCGAAGGCGCACTGCGGGGTGAACAAACCCGCGAGCACGCGACTGAATCCAACCTGCTGCAACTGGCTTTGCCGCGCAGCCTGGCGAACTGAGAGACGACTATGACAACCCAAGACAACGCGTTGCCCTCGGCACGCAAACCCCTGGACATGCGCGCACTGCTCGACAACTGGGCGATGCTGCTGGCCGCGGTGAGCATCTTCCTGCTGTGCGCCTTGCTCATCGACAACTTCCTCTCGCCGCTGAACATGCGCGGCCTGGGCCTGGCGATTTCCACCGTGGGCATCGCCGCGTGCACCATGCTGTTCTGCCTGGCGTCGGGGCACTTCGACTTGTCGGTGGGCTCGGTGATTGCCTGCGCCGGGGTGGTGGCGGCGATTGTGATGCGCGACACCGACAGCGTCATGCTCGGTATCGGCGCCGCCTTGCTGATGGGCCTGGTGGTGGGGCTGATCAATGGCATCGTGATCGCCAAGCTGCGGGTCAATGCGCTGATTACCACCTTGGCGACCATGCAGATCGTGCGCGGGCTGGCGTATATCTTCGCCAACGGCAAGGCGGTGGGCGTGTCCGAGGAGCAGTTCTTTATCTTCGGTAACGGCCAACTGCTGGGCGTACCGGTGCCGATCCTGATCACCATTTTGTGCTTCGTGTTTTTCGGCTGGCTGCTCAATTACACCACCTATGGGCGTAACACCATGGCCATCGGCGGCAACCCGGAAGCGGCGTTGCTGGCGGGTGTGAACGTTGATCGCACCAAGATCCTGATATTTGCCGTGCACGGTGTGATCGGCGCCCTGGCCGGGGTGATCCTGGCGTCGCGCATGACCTCCGGCCAGCCGATGATCGGCCAAGGTTTTGAGCTGACGGTGATCTCGGCGTGTGTGTTGGGCGGGGTGTCGTTGAGTGGTGGGGTTGGCATGATTCGCCATGTGATTGCCGGCGTGTTGATTTTGGCGATCATTGAGAATGCGATGAACCTGAAGAACATCGACACGTTTTATCAGTACGTGATTCGCGGCTCGATCCTGCTGCTGGCCGTGGTCATCGACCGCATGAAGCAACGCTGAACCCTTGCCATGTGAAGATCCAAATGTGGGAGCTGGCTTGGCTGCGATAGCGGTAAGCCAGCTCCCACAGTTTTAATCGGCGGAGAACTTGAAGACGGTGTTCTGGGTGTAGGTCTGCCCTGGATTCAGGCGGGTTGATGCAAACTTCGGCTGATTAGGCGCATCCGGAAAATGCTGGGTCTCCAACGTGAAACCGCTCCAGTGCAGATACGTCTTCCCAGCCTTGCCCTTCACCGAACCATCGAGGAAGTTGCTGGTATAGAACTGCACACCGGGCTCCGTGGTGTAGAGCTGCAACCGCCGCCCCGACTCAGGATCATGCACCTCGGCCGCCAACTGCTTCACGTCACCCTTGGTATCGAGTGCCCAGTTGAAGTCAAACCCGCCCTGTTTCGGCTCGGCGAATTTGAGCTGTGGATGATCCTCCTTGATGTGCTGACCGATCGGCGTCGGTTTCAGGAAGTCCATCGGCGTGCCTTTCACCGGCGCGACTTCGCCGGTTGGAATCAAGGTGGCGTTCACCGGCGTGTAATGGCTGGCATGCAAGGTCGCCACCTGCTTGAGAATGTCACCATTCCCCGCACCGGCGAGGTTGAAATAGCTGTGGTTGGTAAGGTTGAGCACCGTGGGTTTGTCGGTGGTGGCCTTGTAGTCGATGTGCAGTTCGTTTTTCTCGTTGAGGCTGTAGGTGACCTCGGTTTTCAGGTTGCCGGGAAAGCCCATTTCACCGTCCTTGGACAGGTAGGTGAGGGTCACGCCGACCGAGTCCTTGCCCTTGACCTGTGCGGCCTTCCACACCTGTTTGTCGAAGCCCTGGGCGCCGCCATGCAGTGAGTTGGGACCATCGTTGAGCGGCACCTGGAAGCGCTTGCCGTCGAGCTCAAAGGCACCGCCGGCCAAGCGGTTGCCGAAGCGCCCGATGGTCGCGCCGAAAAACGCCGTGCCGGCCTGGTAGCCTTGCACGTCGTCAAAGCCCAGCACCACGTCGTCGATCTTGCCGGTTTTGTCCGGCACTTTCAGCGACTGCAACACGCCGCCGTAGGTGATCACCGTGGCTTGCATGCCATGGCTGTTGCGCAAGATGTACTGCTCGACGGCGGTGCCGTCGTTGGTTTTACCGAAAGGCTTGTGTTCACTGGAGAGGCCTGCGGCGTGGGCGCCGCCACTGGCGATCAATACGGACATGGCGAGACCTGACAGCAGATAACGAGGGTGCTTCATGGTCGAACTTCCTTTTGTTGTTTTGAGTGGAATAGTTCTACTAATAGCGATATTTTGTCGGTAGGACAGCGAATTTATAGCCTTAAAAGCCGTTTTTGCAAAATAAAATAAGACTAATTGAGCGAGGCAAGATGTTATGAGTACTCAACACGCCGTGTATCCCGACCTTGAAGGCAAAACCGTCCTGATCTCCGGAGGGGCCTCAGGGATCGGCGAATTCATGGTGCGGGCCTTCGCCGCCCAGGGCGCCAAGGTGGGCTTTGTCGACCGCGCGCAAAGCCAGGGCGAACGCCTCGCGGCGCTGCTCAGTTCCCGCGGGCACACGGTGGAGTTCGTGAACTGCGACATCACCGACGAGATTGCCTACAAAGCCGCCATCGCTCGTTTCGAACACTCGCTGGGGCCGATCACCGTGCTGGTAAACAACGCCGCCAATGACGTGCGTCACACCCTGGAAGAAGTCGACTCGGAAATGTTCGACAGGCTGATCTCCGTCAACCTCAAACACGCTTTCTTCGCAGCCAAGGCTGTGGTGCCCATGATGAAAAGCGCCGGTAGCGGCTCGATCATCAACCTCGGCTCGGTCGGCTGGATGATGGCGTCCGCCGGCTACCCGGTGTACGCCGCCAGCAAGGCCGCCGCCCACGGCATGACCCGCGCGTTGGCTCGCGAACTGGGGCCGAGTCGCATCCGCGTGAATACGCTGGTGCCGGGTTGGGTGATGACAGAGAAACAACTGGCGATGTGGGTCGACGATGCCGCCAGGGAACTGATCAGCCGCAGCCAATGCTTGCCGGGCAGTGTGCTGCCTGAACACATCGCCAATATGGCGTTGTTTCTTGCTTCCGATGCGTCGGCGATGTGTTCGGCACAGAACTTTATTGTGGATGGCGGCTGGGTCTAGGCACACGGACCTGGGGACGAAGGAGAGCAATGTGGGAGCTGGCTTGCCTGCGAAGGCGGTGTGTCAGCGACTACAGCGCTGAATGACACACTGCTATCTCAGGCAAGCCAGCTCCCACAGTTGAACGGCGGTGTTTATTCGATCGGGTACTTCTTGAAAACCGGGTGCTGCTCCAGGCGCTCGGCGTGGCGCTTCAAGTTGGGAAACGCATCCGCCTCAACCACCGACGCCACGGTGAACTGGCTGAACGACCAGGCCACCGCCGCTGTAATCGAAGCCTGAGTCAGCGCCTCGCTGTCGGCCAGTTGCTTGTCCAGCAGCGAATAAGCCGCCAGCAATTGCCCGCTGACACGCTCAAGCCAAGGCTCATGCAGCTTCTCGGCCGGGCGCAGGTTGTGCTCATACACGATCTGCACGCTCTTCTCACAGGCCGCCAGCGCCAGCCCAAGTACATGCAAGTCATGGGCGCGCGCGGCGGGCTGCTGGGGCAGCAGCTTCTTGTCAGCCGGGGCGAGGGTTTCCAGATAGTCCAGGATCAGGCTGGAATCCATCAGCACCGTGCCATCGTCCAGCACCAGGGTCGGGGCCTTGACCACCGGGTTGATCTGCGCGAATTCGTTGAAGGTGCGAAACACCGACAGCGGTTCATGCACGAAATCCACGCCGTACAGCTCCAGGGAAATCGCCACGCGGCGTACGTAAGGCGAGTCCAGCATGCCGATCAGTTTCATGAAGCCTCCATTGCTTGCTAGGTGGTGAGCTCAAGAGAGTAAGGGCGCGGGATCAGCCTGCGCAATGGCTTGGCGCTGGTTTATGCCGGGCTTCGGGCGCCCTGGCGGCTGGCGCCAGGCGGCTGGCCGGTGATGCGCTTGAATGCGCGACTGAAAGCTGCCTGGGAGGTATAGCCCAGGCGCAGCGCCACTTCTTCGATGGGCAATCGCTCAAGCGTCAACCATTGGCTGGCCAGGCGCATGCGCAATTGCGTCACGTAGCGCAGCGGCGGAAGACCCAGGGTGGCCTGGAAGCGTTCGGCGAACACCGAGCGGGAGGTATGACTGCGCGCGGCCAACTCGGCCACGCTCCAATCGCGGCCTGGTTGCTGATGCAGGGCAAGCAAGGCACCGGCCAGCCGTGCGTCGCGCAACGCTGCCACCAGCCCCGATGCATTGCCGCAGGCGCATTCCACCCAACCCCGCACGATCATGGCGGCCACCACATCGGCCAGGCGCGCGAGGATGCCCGAATAGCCAACGCGAGCACTGGCGACTTCGCGCTCCATCACCGCCAGGATCGGCATCAGGCCGGGGTAACGCTGGCCCTTGGTGTCGATCAGCATCAAGGCCGGCATGAGGCTGCCGAGCCCCTGGATACTGCCGAGTTCGAATTCCATGCAGGCGCTGAACAGCAACGTGCTGGGGGGCGTGTCGGGCGATGCATCCACGGCGCAGACGGTATCGCCCAGCGGGGTGGCGTCAAATCCATTGATGTCCTGCACAGCGACATCCGCCGTGGACAACAGCGCATGTGCGCCGCCGTGGGAGATGAACACGGCATTGCCCGCCGACAATTCAAACAGGTTGCCGTCGTCGGTGCGCAGGGTGGCCACACCTGCGGCGAGGAAGTGGAAGTAGGCGTGCCCGGGTTTGGCGTTGAAGCCCATGCCGAAGCGGGGTCCGGCTTGGATGCGCTGGTACTGCACCCCGCGCAGGCGCATGCCGCGCAGCAGCTCATCGATAAGGTCGGAGGACAGATTGAACGGGGCCGGTGCAGTCATGTTCGGGGTTTCGGTCAAAAACTCAAGGGTTTGCATCATAGATCATCCGGGTTGGCGAACCTAGACTGGCGGTCGCGCTAATTTCCTGAGGATGTCGTGTAATGAATGATTGTGTAGCTCAAGCCTCTATCTGTTCCAAGGCGGAGCCCGCTGCCCCGGCCTGGATGGCGGTGTTTTCCCTGGCCATGGGGGTATTCGGGTTGTTGACGGCAGAATACCTGCCGGCCAGCCTGTTGACGCCGATGGCGATGGACCTTGGGGTGTCGGAGGCCCTGGCTGGTCAGGCAGTAACCGTGACGGCGGTGGTGGCGTTGTTCGCTGGCTTGCTGGTGCCCGGCCTGACGCGCGGGATCGACCGGCGCGTGGTGCTGCTGGGGTTTTCCATGCTGATGATTGCGTCCAACCTGTTGGTGGCGCTTTCTTCGAGCCTGGCGGTGCTGCTGTTGATGCGCATCCTGCTGGGCGTCGCCCTGGGCGGTTTCTGGAGTATGGCGGCAGCAGTGGCGATGCGCCTGGTGCCGGCGGCGTTGCTGCCCCGTGCGCTGTCGATCATCTTCAGTGGCATTGCGGTGGGCACGGTGGTTGCCGTGCCGCTGGGCAGCTACCTCGGCGATGTGTATGGCTGGCGCAGTGCGTTTGTGGCTGCGGCCGCCGTTGGCGTGGTGACGCTGGCGTTCCAGCTGTTCACGCTGCCACGCCTGGCCCCCACTGGCAGTGCACGCCTGCGCACGGTATTGGATGTGCTGCTGCGCCCTGGCATCGCCATCGGCATGTTTGCCTGCGTATTGGTACACACCGCGCACTTCGCGCTGTTCACTTACATTCGGCCATTCCTGGAAAGCACCACGGGCGTGCAGACTCAAGGGCTGGCCTTGATGCTGCTGGGGTTCGGCGCCGCAAACTTCATCGGCACGCTGCTGGCCGGTTGGCTGCTGGTGCGCTATCCGCTCGGCACATTGGTGCTGATGCCGGTATTGGTCGGCGTCGCGGCGCTCGCCCTGGTGCTGTTGCCTGCCTCTCTGCCAGGCCAGGCGCTGCTGCTGGCGCTGTGGGGCATGGCCTTTGGCGGGGTGCCCGTGGCGTGGTCGAACTGGGTGGCTCGCGCCGTGCCGGATCAAGCTGAAAGTGCGGGTGGCATGGTAGTGGCTTCGGTGCAGTCAGCCATCGCGGCGGGGGCGGCCGGTGGGGGTGCGATGTTCAGTGTCAGCGGCATTGCCGGTGTGTTTCTCGGTGCCGGTGTGCTGATGTTGTTGGCAGCCTTGTTGATTGCGCTGCGGGTACACGTGCCGCGCGATGGCGCCGCTGGCGTACCGTTGCATCTTTAAACCGGCCTTGCAGATTGGCCGGCATTCACGGTGTGACGCGCCATCAACCTTTGGTTTAGTCTGGGGCGCTTCGCTGATCGCAAACGCCTCTGGAGCAGTAAGCATGACCGATTACGTACCCCCGAAAGTCTGGACCTGGGACACCGAAAATGGCGGCACCTTCGCCAGCATCAACCGACCCATCGCCGGCGCGACCCATGATCAGCAACTGCCGGTGGGAGAGCACCCGCTGCAGGTGTACTCCCTGGCCACGCCTAACGGTCAGAAGGTCACCATCCTGCTCGAAGAATTACTGGCCCTGGGGCACAGCGGGGCAGAATACGATGCCTGGCTGATCAAGATCGGCGACGGCGACCAGTTCGGCAGCGGCTTTGTCGGGGTCAATCCCAACTCCAAGATCCCGGCATTGCTGGACCGTAGCGGCGCCACGCCGATTCGTGTGTTTGAATCTGGTGCGATTTTGCAGTACCTGGCGGAAAAGTTCGGCGCATTCTTCCCGACTGAGCCTGCGGCGCGTGCGGAATGCTTGTCGTGGTTGTTCTGGCAGATGGGCAGTGCGCCTTACCTGGGCGGTGGTTTCGGGCATTTCTATGCGTACGCGCCAAGCAAAATGGAGTACGCGATCAATCGGTTTGCCATGGAGACCAAGCGACAGCTGGATGTATTGGATCAGCGCCTGGCGGTGAGTGAATACATTGCCGGGGATGAGTACACCATCGCCGATATCGCGATCTGGCCTTGGTATGGCGGGTTGGTAAAAGGCCGTTTGTATGGCGCGGCGGAGTTTTTGGCGGTGCATGAGTACACGCATGTGTTGCGCTGGGCGGATGCGATTGAAGCGCGGCCGGCGGTGCAGCGGGGGCGTAGGGTGAACCGGGTATCCGGCGAGCCTGCGGAGCAATTGGCCGAGCGCCACTCTGCAAGCGACCTGGACTAAAACTGTGGGAGCGGGCTTGCTCGCGAATGCGGTGTGTCAGTCAACAGATTCATTGGCTGATCCACCGCATTCGCGAGCAAGCCCGCTCCCACATTTGGATTTGTGTACCCAAGTTTATTTGTAGCGCTGCTCAAACACCGCCACCTGTTCCGGCTTGATCAGCTCAAACGGCACCCACACTTCCGATTCAATCGGCTCGCCCTTGATCATCCGGACCGCCGCCTGCACCGCTTGGGTTGCCTGGGCTTTCGGGTCCTGAAACACCGACGCCGTCAGCAAGCCACGCTTGATCGCCGCCAGGCCATCGGGCAAGCCGTCGATGCCGATAATCGCCACTTCGCCCTTGGCTTTCCCGGCTTGCTGCAACGCCATGGCCGCGCCAATCGCCATTTCATCGTTGTTGGCGACGATCGCATCGAACTGTGTACCCGCCAGTAACCAGTTGCTGGTCAAGTCCATGCCCTTGCTGCGTTGCCATTCGGCGCTTTGCTGCTCCACCACCTTGATGCCGGGAAAGTCCTTGAGCACCTGTTTGGCGCCCTCGGTGCGGTCATGGGTGGCGTTTTGCGCAAGGTCACCCATGATAATCGCCACGTTGCCCTTGCCGCCAAGTTTTTCCGCGAGGTAGCGCATCTGCAATTGCCCGGCCTCGATGTCGTTGGAGGCCACGGTGACGACGCCCTTGGGCAGCGTGCGTTCATCCGGGTGGCGGTTGACGTACACCAGTGGCGTCTTCGCGGCGGTGGCTGCGCGGGTGATGTTGGCGGTGGCGGCGGTATCCACCGGCAGCACGATCACCGCGTCGACTTTCTGGTTGAGAAAGCCTTCGACCTGG
Source organism: Pseudomonas sp. 58 R 12 (assembly GCF_900005865.1). NCBI lineage: Bacteria > Pseudomonadati > Pseudomonadota > Gammaproteobacteria > Pseudomonadales > Pseudomonadaceae > Pseudomonas > Pseudomonas sp. 58 R 12. The sequence goes on along the minus strand of NZ_CVTP01000024.1, from coordinate 108,144 downwards.
TTGAGCTGGCGCACCACGTCGCCCTGGGCGTCTTCGAACTGGATCTGCACGTCCTGCTGTTGGGCGGCGGTTTCGAGGCCGGTGCGTACGTAGGTCATGAAGTTGTCGTCGACCCGGGCAATGCTCACGCCGATACGGTAAGCGGCGAACGTCCATTGGCTGAACAGCAGTAACAGCGTGGCAACGAACAACGAATAGCGGTTCATAAGGGTGATCCTTTTATTGTTATAGGGTGAATGCTTGGCGGAAACGCTCCAAGGCCAGTTCGCTGTCGCCGCTGGCCCAGCCTTCCAGTCCGACCACGCCGCTGTAGCCCATGGCGTGCAACGCCCTGGCAATGGCCGGGTAGTGGATTTCTCCCGTGCCGGGTTCCTGGCGGCCCGGCACGTCGGCGACCTGGATTTCACCGATGGCGCTACCGGCGCGCTGGATCAATTCGATCAGGTTTCCTTCGCCGATCTGCGCGTGGTACAGGTCCAGGTTCATCTTCAGGTGTGGGCTGCCCACGGCTTCGATCAGCGCCAGGGTGTCGTCGGCGCGGGCGAATGGGGTGCCGGGGTGATCGACGTCGGTGTTGAGGTTTTCCAGCAGGAACACGCGGCCGGCGTCTTCGCCCAGGCGGGCGATTTTTTCCAGGGTTTTGCAGGCGCTCAGCCACATGCGCGCGGTGGTCCGGGACACCGGCTGCACGGGCAGGCCGCCGTCACCCAGGCCGGTGCCGTGCAGGTTGAGGCTGGGGCAGTTCAATTGCTCGGCTACCCTCAAGGATTCGCGGGCGCTGTCGAGCAATTGGCGGATGCCGTCGGGGTCGGTGAGGGTGCCGGTGATGTAGCCGGTCATCGAGGTGAAATCGGCACCGGTGGCGGCGAGGGCATTGATGTCCTTGTCGGTCCAGTTCCAGATCTCGGCGCTGAACCCCAGCGCGTGAATACGCTGTACGCGCTCGATAAAGGGCAGGTCGAGAAACACCATCTCGGCACTGACCGCCAGTGTGAACGGGATCATCGCTGGGCTCCCTGCACGGCGACGGCCTTGCCCGTTTCGAACGACTCGATGCAGGCGCGCGCAATCGCCAGGGCCGCGCGCGCATCTTCGCCGCTGGCCAGGGGCTTGGCGCCGCTGCGCAGGCAGTCGACGAAGTGGTTGAGCTCGGCAATGTAGGCGTCGCGCAGCAGGTCAGTGTCCAGGCGTAGAGTGTCGGCCTGGATGCCTTGGGCCAGGTAGCGCACCAGGTCGGATTCAGTGACGCTGCCCATGCTCAGCATGCCTGCGCTGCCGAACACTTCGCCGCGCACATCGTAGCCATACACGGCCTGGAAGTTGGCCTCGGCGGTGGCAATCGCGCCATTGTCGAAGCGGATCGTGACCACGGCGGTGTCGAGGAAACCTTTGCTTTTGTATTCCGGAGCGATCAGCGCGTCGGCCATTACGTACACCTGTACCGCTTCGGCGCCGGGGTTGAGGTAGCGCAGGGTGTCGAAGTCGTGGATCAGGGTTTCCAGGAAAATCACCCATTGCGGTGAAGCGGCCGGGTTGTTCAATGCCGGGTCGCGGGTCAGCGAGCGCAACAGTTGCGGCGTGCCGATACGGCCGGCGACGACGTCGAGGTGGGCAGTACGGAAGCTTTTGGCGAAACGCCGGTTGAAGCCGACCTGCAAGGGCACCCGCGCATCGGCTGCGGCGGCGATGGCGCGGTCGGCTTCGTCCAGGGTGATGGCCATCGGTTTTTCGCAGAAGATGCCTTTGCCGGCGCGCGCGGCGCTGATCACCAGTTCGGCGTGGCTGCGCGCGGGGGCGGCGATGAGTACGCCGTCGATATCCGGGTCGTCGAGCAGTTGTTGCGGGTCGGTGTAGACCTTGGCTACCCCCAGTTCAGCGGCAAGGCGGGCGGCTTGGCCCGGAGTCGGGTCGGCAATGGCGGCCAGGCTGGCACCGGGGATGTGTCGCGCAGCCGTGAGTCCGTGGAAGCTGCCCATGCGACCAGCCCCGATCAAGCCCAGGCGGATGTTCTGTGTACTCATGAAATAAACCCCTTTTTATTATTGGCCTCAGGACAGTCCTGATGGGCGAAGAGGTAGGAGCAAGGGCTGTGCCAATTCATAACTTGCTGATATTTATGAATTTATAAATACATATAAACAAAAAGTGTTCATTTTGATGACATGTCTATACTGACATGTCAAAAACATGAACACGGATGCCCCCAATGACCATGACGTTCAGCGTGCAAGACCTCGACTACCTGACGGCCTTGGGGCCTGCCGCGCTGAATGACGGACCTGTGTCCGCGCTGGAGCAGGCGTGGCGGGAGTGCCTGGCCGGCCGGGTCGAGCGCCCTGGCGACGTCCGGCAAGTCATCTGGGATTCCTGGCGGCGCAGCGTCGAGGCCGGTATCGATCCCGATGACAGCGGGTATCGCTTCGTGGCGCCCCGCGACCTTGATGCCACCCTGGCAACTCACCGCGTGCTGATCGCTACCGCCGCGCAAGTCATGCACGGCTTGCTGGCCTACAACCCGCGCGGCCATATCAACCTCACTGATGCCGACGGCACCACCCTGTATTTCTGCGGGCTGGACATCACCCCGGTGGGCAGCCGCCTGCTGGAATCCGTGCAAGGCACCAACTGCACCGGGTTGGCCCTGGCCGAAGATCGCCTGGTGTATGTGCTGGCCGAGGAAAATTTTGGTCGTGGCCTGCGCCAGCGCCGCATGCACTGCGCCGCCGCGCCGATCAAGAATGCCCAGGGTGAAACCCTGGCGATGCTGACACTCACCGCCGAGCCCGGCTGGTTTCACTTTCATACCCTCGGCACCGTGCAGGCGGCGGCCGAAGCCGTATCACGGCAGATGGCCCTGCAAGGCCTGCTGGAAGAACAGCAAACCGTCCTCGAAGTGCTCAACGAAGGCCTGGTGGTGCTGGACGAGCGCGGCTGCATCAAGGCGCTCAACCGCTATGCCCGGCAATTGTTCCGGGTGGGGCTGGAGCTGATCGGTCGCCCGTTCCAGCACCTGGGCCGCAGTGAGTTGGGTGATGCGACGGGGGAGCCTGTGCGCGACCTGGATTGCACCTTTCATCTGCACGACCGCAGCCAGCTCGCTTGCCTGGTTTCAGTCTGCCCGCTGGAGCAGGGCGGGGTGATCGTATCGGTGCGCGAGAACCGCCGTATCCGCGAAATTACCCGGCGCATTATCGGCACCCAGGCCCGCTACACCTTTGAAACCATCCAGGGCCACTCGCGCGCTATCCAGGACGCGCTGCACCTGGGCCGCATCGCCAGTCGCAGTGAGTCCACCACCTTGATCCTCGGCGAAAGCGGTACCGGCAAAGAGCTGTTTGCCCAAGCGATCCATAACGGCAGCGACCGTTGCACTGGGCCCTTTGTGGCGGTCAACTGCGGCGCCATCCCGCGAGACCTGGTGCAAAGCGAGCTATTCGGGCATGTCGAAGGCGCGTTCACCGGCTCAGCCCGTGGCGGCTCAGCGGGCAAGTTCGAACTGGCGGAGGGCGGCACTATCTTCCTGGATGAGATTGGCGACATGTCTTTCGATGCCCAGGTCAGCCTGCTGCGGGTGTTGCAGGAGGGTGAAATCACCCGCGTGGGGGCGAAGAGTTCGCGCCAAGTGAATGTGCGCATCATCGCCGCCACCCATCGCAATTTGAGCCAGGCGGTGGCAGAGGGCGCGTTTCGAGAAGACCTCTACTACCGCCTCAACGTGTTGAACCTGACCGTGCCGCCACTGCGCATGCGCCGCGACGATATACCGCTGCTGGCGCGGCACTTTCTTGCCCGCTGCGCGCGTTCACTGCGTAAATCGGTGCAGGGTTTTTCCCCGGACGCCATGGCGCTGCTCTCGGCCTACGGCTGGCCGGGCAATGTGCGGGAGCTGGAAAACAGCATTGAACGGGCAACCAACCTGGCGACGGGTGAACTGATCCAGCCTGTCGACCTGCCCTTGGAAAGCAAGCCGCGCGCAACGCTGCGCACTGACGAAGCGCAACCGCCCCAGGACCTGAGCAGCCATGAAATGCACGCCATCGTCGCCGCGCTCGAAAGCACCCGCGGCAACATCCGCCTGGCCGCCCGGCAGCTAAACGTGTCGCGGGGCGGGTTGTATAACAAGATGAGCCGGTTCGGCCTGAATGCCACGGATTTTCGTGGCGGCTAACCGCGTCGCAGGGCTAGGGCTTCAACTGCTTCCAGTCAATCGCAAAGCGCGCCAGGTATTTACGCAGGCGATCCGCATCGTTGGGCTGGGCCTTGGCCTGGCGGGATACACCGAACAAGCGGCGGCCGGCGTCGGATAGGCTATCGGATTGCAGGCACACCTCGATGACGGCCTTGAGTTGCAACTGGTCGAACAGGTCCAGGTCGGCGGGCAGCAGGGTGTGTGGCTCGGACAGCCCCCAGGCGTAGCGCAGGCGTTGGATTTCTTCTTCGGCCTGGGCCTCATCGATACGTCCGCTGTCGGCCAGGGTCGCCATGCGCGTGATCGACGCAGACAGCTCGCGAAAGTTACCCAGCCACGCCGCTTCGCTGGAACAGGCGAACGCCAGGTAGCGGCGGCGCGCTTCGAGGTTGAAGCGCACGCGGCGGCCTTGCTCGCGGGCGTGGCGCTCCAGCTCGAAATCGATATTGGGCTCGATGTCTTCGCGCCTCCCCGCCAAGCCCGGCAGATTAAAGGTCCACAGGTTGATGCGCGCGTACAGGTCTTCGCGGAACAGCCCTTCGGCCACGCGCCCGCGCAGGTCGCGATGGGTGCCGGCGATGATCAGGAAGTCACTGGCCACTTCGCGGTCGGCGCCCATGGGGTAGAAGCGCTTTTCTTCGATGGCTTTAAGCAGCATCGCTTGTTCATCAGGGCCCAGTTCGCCGATTTCATCAAGGAACAACATGCCGCCATCCGCCGCGCGCAGCAGGCCGTCGCGCGCGTTTTGTGCGCCGGTGAAGGCGCCCTTGGTATGCCCGAACAACGCCGACATAGCACCATCGCCGCGCAGCGTGGCGCAGTTGACTTCCACGAAGCGCCCTTGCACTTGATGGCGGCTGCGCTTGAGTTCGTAGATGCGGCGGGCGAGGAACGACTTGCCCGCGCCCGTGGGGCCGATCAGCAGCATCGGCGCCGTGGAGCGCACGGCCACGCGTTCGATCTGCTCGATGGAGGCATTGAACGCGCTGTTGCGTGTGGCGATCCCCGACTTGAGAAACGCCAGGCCTTCCAGGCGCTGGTGGGCGAAGCGTGAGGCGATGCGGTCGTAGCGTGACAGGTCGAGATCGATCAGGGTGTGTGTGCCCGTGGCGGGCGCGGTGTCGTCAAGGCGGCGGCTGGGCGCGGTCTGGATCAACCGAGCGGGCAGGTTGCGCGCCTCGGTCAGCAGGAACCAGCAAATCTGCGCCACGTGCGTACCGGTCGTGATGTGGACCAGGTAGTCCTCGTGTTCGGTGTCGAAGCGGTAGTCGGTGGTGAAGTCGTGTAGCGCGCCGTAGACCTCTTCGAAATCCCAGGGGTTGTTCAGCGGCATGGGGTGCAGGCGCACCTCGGTGTGGGGCGAGATCTGCTGGACATCGGCGCGCAGCCGCTCGGCGAGGCTGACGTCCCGGGCGTCGATGTCGTGGATCAGCTCCAGGCGATCAATCTGCAGGGTGTCCTGCTGGCACAGGCCGACGCTGGGGCGCCAGTGGTTCCAGCGGTTGGCACCTTTGCCGACGCGATCCAGTTTGGAGCCGATAAACCCGATGGCGACGGTGCGCTTGTGTTTCATGGGTAGACCAAAATATAAGTAACGATATGTGAGGATATGAAGTTGACGATCGGCTTGTCATGGTTTTTTTAGGTGTGAGTTATCATTTGTTAAAAATAACGATATAAAACAATTAGATAAGTATTTTTAGAGCGGCTTTTAAAAAACTGGCACGCCCGCTGCTATGTCTCTATCAACGCCGCAGCGCCGGCTTTCAAAAAAAGAATCGAGATCATGCAAGAGAAAACCTACCAACTGCTGGAAGTCGCCGACGGCAAGCCGATCAAACTCTGGACCCAGGGCGTGCCCGTCGAGCCCGAGGCCCGCCAGCAACTGATGAATACCGCCAAGATGCCGTTTATCTTCAAGCACCTCGCGGTGATGCCGGATGTGCACTTGGGCAAGGGTTCGACCATCGGCAGCGTGATCCCTACCGTGGGCGCAATCATCCCGGCAGCGGTGGGCGTGGATATTGGCTGCGGCATGATCGCCGCGCGTACCACGCTGACCGCCAGCGACTTGCCCGACAACCTCCACGGCCTGCGTTGCGCCATCGAGGCCGCCGTACCCCATGGCCGCACTCGCAGCCGTAAAGGCCGCGACAAAGGGGCATGGGAAGACGTGCCGGCCCAGGCCGATCAGGCATGGACGGCGTTGCATCCGCGCTTCAAGGCGATCACTGACAAGTACCCGCAACTGGAACGCAGTAACAACCGCCAGCACCTCGGCACCCTGGGCGGCGGCAACCACTTTGTCGAGGTGTGCCTGGATGAAGCCAACCGTGTCTGGTTCATGTTGCACAGCGGTTCGCGTGGCGTGGGTAACGCCATCGGCAACCTGTTTATCCAGTTGGCCCAGGCGGATATGCAGCAACACCTGGCGAATTTGCCGGACCGCGACCTGGCGTATTTCGAAGAGGGCAGCCAGCACTTCGATGACTACGTGGAAGCGGTGGGCTGGGCTCAGGATTTCGCCCGGCAGAACCGCGAGTTGATGATGCGCGCGGTGGTCCAGGCCACACGCCAAGTGATCAGCAAACCGTTTGAAGTGGCGCTGGAAGCGGTGAACTGTCATCACAACTACGTGCAAAAAGAGCGGCATTTTGGCGAAGACATCCTGGTGACGCGCAAGGGCGCGGTGTCGGCGAAGAAGGGCGAGCTGGGGATTATTCCGGGCTCCATGGGCGCCAAAAGCTTCATCGTGCGTGGACTGGGCAACGAAGAGTCGTTCTGCTCGTGCAGCCACGGCGCCGGCCGCACCATGAGCCGTACCAAGGCGAAGAACACCTTCACCCTGGCCGACCAGATCCGCGCAACAGCCCATGTGGAGTGCCGCAAGGACGCCGATGTGATCGATGAAATTCCGATGGCCTACAAGGACATCGACCAAGTCATGCACGCCCAGCGCGAGCTGGTGGAAGTGCTGCACACCTTGCGTCAAGTGGTGTGCGTCAAAGGATAAGAGGGGAATAGAGATGGAAAGGGAAGAACGCCACCCATTGAGCGACGCCATGCGCGCGCGGGTGCTTCAGGAGTTGGAGCGCATAGAGCGCGAGCGCAATGTGACGGTGCTGTATGCCTGCGAATCCGGCAGCCGGGCCTGGGGTTTTGCCTCCACCGACAGCGACTACGACGTGCGTTTTGTCTACGTGGAAAAACCTGATTGGTTCATGCAGGTGGATACGCCGCGCGACGTGATCGAACGGCCGTTGGATGACGAGTTGGACGTGAGCGGCTGGGAGTTGCGCAAGACCTTGGGCCTGTTGCGCAAATCCAACCCCACGCTGCTGGAATGGCTTGATTCGCCGCTGGTGTATCGCCAGGAGACCGAGGCCACGGCGCAATTGCGTGCCCTGGCCGAGGCGTTCTACAGCCCGCCGGCGGCGCGCAATCATTACCTGTCGATGGCCAAGAAGAACTTTCGCGGCTATCTGCAAGGCGACACGGTGCGGTTCAAGAAGTACTTCTACGTACTGCGACCGTTGTTGGCAGTGCGTTGGATCGACCTGGGGCTGGGGCGGCCGCCGATGACCTTCGCCGATTTGTTGAGCACAGTGGATGACGCACAACTGCTCGATGAGGTCGCAACCCTGCTGGTGTTGAAACGCAATGCCGGGGAAGCGGCCTACGGGCCACGGCGCCCGGCATTGCACGCCTACATACAGCGTGAACTGGAACGCGAAGTGCCGGTATTGCCACGCACCCATGAAGACTCCCAACAACTGGACCACTACCTGCGGGACACGGTCAAACGCTTTGCTTAAGGATAGATATGAAACAGGACCTCATTGAACTCGACGGCGCCATCGGCGGTGGCCAGGTACTGCGCAGCGGACTCAGCCTGTCGATGGTGACCGGGTTGACCCTGCGCATCAAAAACATCCGCGCCAAGCGCAGTCGGCCAGGCTTGATGCGTCAACACCTGACCGCCGTGCTGGCGGCGGCGCAGGTCTGTGGTGCCAAGGTGCAAGGTGCTGAACTGGGCTCGCAAACACTGGTGTTCGAACCCGGGCCGATTCAAGGGGGCGAATACCGGTTTTCCATTGGCACGGCCGGCAGTTGCACCCTGGTGCTGCAGACCTTGTTGCCGGCATTGCTGCGTGCCCCCACGGCCAGCCGCGTGACGATCTGCGGCGGCACCCATAACCCGCTGGCACCGCCGGTGGACTTTCTGCAGCGCGCCTGGCTTCCATTGTTGCAGCGTATGGGCGCGCGCATCGAATTGAGCCTGAACCGCTACGGGTTTGTACCGGCTGGCGGTGGTGAGTTAGAGGCGTTTATCCAACCCAGCGAGCTGATGCCGCTGCAGTTGATGCAGTGCGGAAAACTGCTCGCAGCCCGCGCGGTAACCCTTAACGCAGGGTTGCCCGCCCAAGTGAGCGAGCGCCAGTTCAAGCGCGTGCGCCAGCGTCTATCGTTTGCGGACACGCAACTGTTCCCGGTCGAGATTGACCCGGAACAGGGCCCAGGCAACGTGCTGATGCTGGAGTTCGTCCACGAGCATGTCACCGAACTATTCAGTGCCTTTGGCATGGCCAAGGTGCGCGCCGAAACGGTGGCCGACCAGGCTATCGACCAGGCCAGTGAGTGGCGAGGCACCGACACGGCAGTAGGCGAACACCTGGCCGATCAGTTGCTGTTGCCAATGGCACTGGCGGGTGGTGGCCATTTCACCACGTCGCACATGAGCGAGCATTTGCACAGCAACATGCTGGTGATCCAGCGCTTCCTGCCCGTGGTGATCGAGAGTCACATTCTGGAGGCGGGCGGCTTGAAGGTCGAGTGCCGAGCGCGCTAGAGATTCTCCGACGTCACAATCTGCGGCGGTATATGCACCCGATGCCGCACCGGATCGAACCCCTCGGCGCTCTGCAATTCCACCATCAACGCCACCAATGCCACGGCCGTCCGCCCCGGCTGCGAGTCCATCACCACATCAATCAAACCCTGGCTCAGCGCTTGGCGCGACAGCTCGGTCGATTCCTGCAAAATGCAACACAACGTCGGCCGTTTGGGCAGTTGGGCCAGGGCGCTGATGATGCCATCACCGCCGCCGCCCACCACGCACAGCCCGCGCAGGTCACTGTGACGGCTGATCAGGTCGAGGGTGGCTTCTTCGGTGATGTCGCAGTTATCCAGGTTGATCAGCGGCTCCAACGGCTTGAGCCCCGGCGCGTGCTCGGCCAGGTAGCTGTGCAGGCCTTCGACCCGCGCCTGGTGGCCGAGAAAACGATGGCCGCCGAGCAAGATCCCCACGCTGCCTTTGCGTGCGCCGCAGGTGCGGGCGAGCAACCAGCCCATGGTGCGGCCGACCACGTGGTTGTCCTGGCCCACATAGGGCTCATCGGCGTGTTCGTGGATATCCGAAAGCAGGGCGACCACCGGCACGCCGGCTGCGCGGATCTGCGCCAGGCAGGCGTTGATCAGTGGGTGGGCAAAACTGACCACCGCGAGGCCGTCGCACTGCACGGCCAACTGTTCGATTTGCGCGACGATGGCGCTGGGGGTGCGATCGATGATGTATTCGAACTGGCACGTGAGGTTGGCGCCGGCGTGCTGCTCGGCTGCATCGCTGATGGCACGGGCCAGGTTGGCGTAGAACGCCTGGGCGGTGCCCAGCAACAGGATGCCTAGGCGGTAGGTCGGGCGCCGTTCGCGAATGCGCTGGCCAATCAGCCGCGCGGCAAAGTAACCCACGGCTTCGGCGGCCTGGAACACCTGTTCGGCTGTGTCAGGATTGACCGGCGCACGGGCATTCAATACCCGGTCGACGGTGGCCACACTCAGCCCGGCCTGGGCGGCGACGGTGGCAATGGTTGGGCGTTTATTGTTGTTCATGACAAGCCCCTTGAGCGTCTTGATAGAAAACTATCAAGCTCCGCTGGGCCTGGATGATAGCTTGATAGGGAATGGATTCAAGGCCTTGAGGGTGATTTAGGCGTTCTCTATCGTGGGTTTCACAAAGCACCTGAAACCACCCGCTTGCGGAGAACAATAACAATGCCTGAACACACCGCTCATCCCGCCCGGCGCGACTACAGCCTTACCGGCCCCGAAGCCGCCCGCGCCTTTGATAAAGGCCTGGTCTCGGCCAGTTGGTACCAGTCGCCCGTCTCGCGTAAACGCATGAAAGAACTGATGCAGCGCCGCGACGGCCCGGCCTTGCTCGACACCGCCATCTGGATGACCGCGCTGTTCGCCACTGGCTTTGGCGGCTATTGGTTCTGGGGCACTTGGGCCTGCGTGCCATTTTTCCTGGCCTATGGCGTGCTGTACGGCACCGCGTCTAACCCGCGCTGGCACGAAACCGGCCATGGCACGGCGTTCAAAACCCGTTGGATGAACGACGTGCTGTACCAGGTTGCAAGCTTCATGTGCATCTTCGAGCCCCATGTGTGGCGCTGGAGCCATGCCCGTCACCACACCGACACCATCGTCGTCGGCCGCGATCCGGAGATTGTCGAGCCGCGCCCACCGCGCTTCTCGATGATGTTCTTGAGCCTGTTCAATTTGCCCCTGGCCTGGAAGACATTCAGCGGCGTGGCGCGCCATGCCATTGGCCGGATGAGTGCCCAGGAGGCAGACTTTATCCCCGAATCCGAATGGCCCAAGGTGTTCCGCGCGGCGCGAATCTGGGTCGGCATCTACGCCGTGGTGATCGGCACCGCCTTGTACCTGCACAGCTGGCTGCCGCTGATGCTGATTGGCCTGCCGAGTATCTACGGTGCCTGGCTGGGCTATGTTTTCGGCCTCACTCAACACGTGGGCCTGGCCGAGGACGTGCTCGACCACCGCAGCAACTGCCGCACCATTTATATGAACCGTGTGCTGCGCTTTATCTACATGGACATGAACTACCACCTCGAACACCACATGTACCCGATGGTGCCGTATCACGCCCTGGCGCAATTGCACGAAGAAATACGCGGCGACTGCCCGCCGGCGTACGCGAATATTTTCGAGGCGTACAAGGAAATCCTGCCGACCATCTGGAAGCAGCGCAGTGATCCAAACTATTTCATCCAGCGCCCGATACACCCGCGAACCGAACCGGCGGCCAATGCCCCGGTGCATGCAGAAGCCGCTGCCGGCTGAACTCCCTCCAAGAACAAGAGAAAACGCCATGAACGATCAATGGATCGACGTCTGCGCCGTGGGCGAAATAGACGAAGAAGACGTGCTGCGCTTCGACCACGGGCCGCACACCTACGCGGTGTACCGCTCGGCCGACAATGAATTTTTCGCCACCGCGGGTCTGTGCACCCACGAAAAAATTCACCTGGCCGACGGCCTGGTGATGGACCACATCATCGAGTGCCCCAAGCACAACGGGCGCTTCGATTACCGCACCGGCAAGGCCATGGGCGCGCCGGTGTGCGTCAACCTCAAGACCTACCCGGTGCGGGTCGAAGCGGGGCGGGTATTGCTCGCCGTCACGGCTTGATGATGCACGAGGCTCTGATTATCGTCGGCGCCGGCCATGCCGGTGGCCGTGCGGCGCTGACCTTGCGCGAAGAAGGTTATACCGGGCGGCTGATACTGATCGGCGATGAGCCGCACGTGCCCTACGAGCGGCCGCCGCTGTCCAAAGGCCTGTTGCAGGGCACAGCGGATTTGGCCGGGTGCAGCCTGTGCGACAGCGCGCGGCTGGCCGAACTGGATATTGAGCATATCGCCGGCAATCCGGTGACTCGCTTGGAGCCGCAACACCATCGCCTGCAACTCGCCGACGGCCAGTGGCTGCCGTATGCCGGTCTGCTGTTGGCCACTGGCGGCAGGGCACGACGATTGCCTCAGGCGCAGGCCAATGTGCTTTACCTGCGCACCCACGATGAGGCGCTGGCCTTGCGCAGTGTCCTGAACCCCGGCACGCGGCTGGTGGTGGTGGGTGGCGGGTTTATCGGGCTGGAAGTGGCGGCGACAGCACGCGGCCTGGGTTGTGAGGTGACGGTGCTGGAAGCCGGACCGCGCCTGGCGGGCCGGGTGTTGCCGGCGGTTATCTCCCAAGCGTTGCTGGATTTGCATCGTCGCCAAGGGGTGGATGTGCGTTTGAACATGGCGCTGGAATCCATCCAGGCCGACGCCGTGCTGTTGGTGGACGGGCAGCGGTTGCCCTGCGACTGGGTGGTGGTCGGGATCGGCATGCAGCCCAATATCGAACTGGCCGTATTGGCAGGGTTGGAAGTAGGGCAGGGCATTCGTGTCGATGCGTACCTGCGCACCAGCGCGCCGAACATTTATGCAGCCGGCGACGTGTGTGAGTTTGAGCGCGACGGCCTTTATCAGCGTCAAGAAACCTGGCGCAACGCCGACGCCCAGGGGCGGCATGCGGCGCTGAACCTGCTGGGCCGCGAAGTGCCGTTCGAGGCGCTCCCCGGTTTCTGGTCCGATCAGTACGATTGGGGTGTGCAGACCGTGGGTGTGATCACACCGCTTACGGTCAGTCGGCCATTGCCGGGCGGCGGCTTGCTGCTGTTCTACCTGGATGCCGAGCATCATCTGCACGGTGCGTGCGGTTGGGCGCCGGGCAACAGCGTGGCCAAGGACATCAAGCTGTGCGAACGCCTGATCACAGCACGCGTTGCGCTCAATACGACCAGCCTGGCCGACCCCGAACTGTCCCTCAAACACATCCTGCGAGGCTGATATGCGCCAATTCCTGGTGTTCCAATCCCTGTGGGCCATGCAAACCGAGCCCGGCCCCCTCGAAGCCCAGCTCGAGCGCATCAAAGCCGCCGGTTTCGACGGCATCACCGACCATTACTTCAAGCCCGCCGACGTCTCACGCCTGCACGCCGCCGCCACGGCCAGGGGCTTGCAGATCGAAGGCCAGCTGTTTCCGCAATCGGTGGATGATCTGGCGGCGGCACTGGACGTAATCAGCCGCTACGGCTGCCACCACCTCACCCTGCAAGCCGACGTGCGCCCGCGCACCCAAGCCGAGGCCGCGCGGTTGGTCGAAGGCTGGCAGCGCTTGGCCGAGCAGGTGGACTTTCCTGTGCTGCTGGAAACCCATCGTTATCGGCTCACCAATGATCTGTTGTTCACCCTCGACCTGCTGGCACAGATGCCCGATTTGAAGCTGCTGGCCGACCTGTCCCACTACGTGGTTGGGCGTGAGTTGCCGGAGCCAGGGGCCGATGAAGATGATGAACAGATCCGCACGATATTGCGCCACAGCTGGGGCTTCCATGGTCGCGTGGCCAGCAGTGAACAGGTGCAGGTGTCGCTGGACTTTCCCCAGCATCAAGGCTGGGTACAGCGTTTTACCCAGTGGTGGCGCTACGGGATCGAAGACTGGCTGGCCCGGCCCGATACGCCGCAAAGCCTGAGCTTCACCTGCGAATTGGGCCCGCCGCCCTATGCGATCACCGGCGCGGATGGGCGTGAGATCAGTGATCGCTGGGCGGAAGCGCTGAAGCTGCAGGCGCTGATTCGGCAGGTGTGGCAGAGCTGTCAGTGATGACCTTGGACCCGGTGTTCAAGACAAAGCAGCTCCCAGATTAGATTTGTGTTGGTTTTAAGATAGCGTCAGTTCAACTCAACAACCCGGTACTCACCGCCACAATCAGGAACATCCCCAGCAGCGCGCGATAAATCACGAACGGCCAGGTGGAGAATCGCTCCAAAAACTTCATCAGGCCCCAGATCGCAAAAAACGCCGAGACGCTCGCCACCACCAAACCAAAGATCAAATGCGGCCAGGCATGGGCCGGCATATCGGCGTGCAGCAGCACCCACAGTTCTTTCAAACCGGCGAGGGCGATGGCGGGCAGGCCCAACAGGAAAGAAAAGCGCGCCGCTTCCTCACGTTTGAAGTTGAGAAACAGTGCCGCCGTCAGCGTGGAGCCGGAGCGCGACACCCCTGGAATCAACGCGCCAATCTGCGCCACTCCCACGATCAACGCATCCCGCAGGCGCATTTCACTCACCTCCCGGGTGTGGCGTGCACGGACTTCCGCCACCGCCATCAGAATCGCCATGACCACACAGGAAATCCCGATCACCATCAGCCCACGCAACGGCGAGTTGCAGGCATTCAAGGTCGAAGACAGCGCCAGGCCGGCGATGCCGATAGGAAGGGTCGCCAGCACTATTGCCACCGCCAGCTTGAACCACCGGTCGTTGTAGTCACCCCGGCGCACCGCGCTGATGCTGCCGGTGGTCACTTGGCGTACATCGCGCCAGAAATAACTGACCACCGCGGCCAGTGCCGCCAACTGCATGGCTGCGGAAAACGCCGAGCCGGGGTCTTGCCAGCCGAGCAGGGCGGGTACTACGCGCATATGGGCGGTGGACGACACCGGCAGCAGTTCAGTAATGCCCTGGATCACGCCCAGGATGAAGATCTGCAGGTAGTCCAGGGAGGCAAAACCTACATCCAGGCCGGCGGTACAGACGTTTGTCAAAATACATGTCCTTGAAAAAGAGCGGCAATTTCGCGGAGTTTATTCGAAATGTTTCAAGGTTTCGGAAGGGGCAACACCTTTTTGCATTCGGTTCAGCAAGTAGAAAGGTTGGCCACGCTATTGGACCTGTGCCCAGGTTTTGTGAACAATGGCGCCCTGCGTTTTTTCACTGAGGGTCCCATGCCTGAAACCACCGTCGAATTGATCCAGACCGGCCCTGAAGAAGCCGAGCTGATCCGCAATCTCTACCAGTATTACGCCTATGAGTCCTCGGACTGGGAACAGGAAGATGTCGAGGCGGACGGCCGTTTCTACATTCACGACGAACACCTGGCCCGCTATTGGCAAGACCCGCAATGGAGCGCCAACCTGCTGCTGGTCGATGGCTACATAGCCGGCTTCCTGCTGATCGAAGGCAGCGAACTGCCGGGTATCGACGCTCTGGAACTGGCTGACCTGTTCATCCTCAAGCGCTATCGGCGCAAAGGCATCGGCCGCGCCATCGCCAGCCAGGTGCTGTGCAGCGGCGAGGCGGATTGGCTGGTGCGCTTTTACGACCAGGATGAAGTGTCCCAGGCGTTCTGGCGCACGGTGCTGGACAACCTGCCGCGCCCGGTACAGGCGATTGAGTTGGCGGATGATCCGCAGTTGGTGAGTTACCTGGTGACACGCGCGGTGTTGCACTAAGCGCGAGGTTGAACTTAACGCAGGGGGGCGCCTCAGAGGCTTGTCGGCCGCTGGGGCCCTGAATTTCACAAGGATGCGAAATGAACACGTCTTCTCTGTTCAAACACCTGCTTGGCGCTGCGGTGCTGCTGGCCTTGGGCGGTTGCCTGACGATGTCGGGCGATTACAAGGTCACCGCAGTGGACGCCAACGGCGCCCCGGTCAAAATGGTTTTCACCACCCGTGGCAGCGGCATCTACTCCGTGCGTAACGCGTTCTGCCTGAACTACCCCAAGGGCACGGTGACCATCCGCGACCTGAACACCGGGGAAGAACTCAGCAGCGAAAGCCCTTACCACTGCCGCTAGACGCTCTAGCTCCTGAACAACGCCTGCTGCATCGCCTGCGGCGGCTGCCCGAACGCCCTGAGAAACGCCTGGCGCATGCGTTCGCGGTCACCAAACCCGGTCTCACGGGCCACCACTTCCACGGGATGACGACTGGTTTCCATCATCGCCCGTGCGGCCTCTACCCGCAGGGACTCGATGGCCTTGGCCGGCGTTTGCCCGGTTTCTTCGCGAAACACCCGGCTGAACTGGCGTGGGCTCAGCCGGGCAACATCGGCCAGGGCTTCCACCGAGAGATCATGGGTCAGGTTCTCACGGGCATAGGCCAGGGCCAGTTGTACGCGGTCTGACTTGGGGTCCAGTTCCAACAGCGCCGACAACTGCGATTGTTCACTGCCCCGACGTTGGGCGATCACCAGCTTGCGTGCAATGCGCCGCGCGAGGTCGCTGCCCAGGTCGTTCTCCACCATCGCCAACGCCAAGTCCACCCCGGCGCTCATGCCGGCGCCAGTCCATACCTGGCCGTCGACGACGAACAGCTTGTCTTCTTCCAGGTGGATATCCGGGTAGCGCTTGCGAAAGGCCGGCGCGTGAATCCAATGGGTGGTGGTGCGCTTGCCCTCCAGCAAGCCGGCTTCTGCCAGCACGAAGATGCCCATGCACAACGAGGCGACGCGTCGCGATTGGGCTGAGGCGGCCTTGACCAGTTCTAGCAGGTTCGCTTCCGGCAGGCGAAACTCCAGGTAGCCGCTGACGATCAGCGTGTCGTAGCCCTGCGGCCGTATCGGCATGGTGTTCACCGAGAACCCCTGGGAGGTCATCACCGCGCCGCCACTTTCCGACACCAGGTGAAACTCATAGGCCGGCTCGCCGCGCAGCAGGTTTGCACACTCGAACACCGAGCCCAGGCTGAGGCTCAAGGATTGGAAGTTCGGGTAAACCATCAGCGCAACGCTGTGCATCGCATGTCTCCAGAAGCGTGGGAGGGGGGATTGTCGGTGGCTGCCGGAAAAACGGCAACCGACTTTGCCGCATGTCCGGAATCCTTGCGGATCTGACATTGTGCGCGTTTTACCCGGCCCCTAACATTCACTCAACGAACTAGACGACTGGTCTAATCGGATGGGATGAAAAATGAGCCGCGAAACTAAAAGTGCAAGGCAGACGATTCTGGAAAGTGCGCAGCCGATTGTGGGCGCCAAGGGATTTTCTGCGGTGGGGTTGAACGAAATACTTCAAGCCGCCGATGTGCCTAAAGGCTCGTTCTATCACTACTTCAACTCTAAAGATGCGTTCGGGGTGGTATTGCTCGATACCTATTTCGACAATTACTTGAGCGGTATGGAACAGCTGTTCAATCAGCCGGGCTTATCCCAGCACGCCAAGTTGATGCGCTATTGGCACCGCTGGATCGACAACCAGACCAGTTGCACCGACGCGGGCAAATGCCTTGCCGTCAAACTGGGTGCAGAGGTGTCAGACCTTTCAGAGCCGATGCGCCTGGCCCTGCAACGCGGCACCGCACGCACCATCGCGTTGCTCGCCGTGGCCTTGCAACGCGGCATCGAAGACGGCTCGCTGAAGGTTGCGCAACACCCTGAAAGCCTGGCCCAGCGCCTGTATGCGTTGTGGCTGGGGACCAGCGTCATGAGCAAGATCACCCGTACTTGCGCGCCGTTCGACGAGGCACTGTGGCTGACCCGACACCTGTTGGGCTGCCCTGAACACACTGACACTCACACCTATCGAGGCACTGGAAAATGAAAGTATTAATGGTACTGACCTCTCACGACCAGCTTGGCGATACCGGGCGCAAGACCGGCTTCTGGCTCGAAGAATTTGCCGCACCCTATTACGCGTTCAAGGACGCCGGCGCCGAGGTGGTGCTGGCCTCCCCGGCGGGCGGTCAACCGCCGCTGGACCCGGTGAGCGACCAGCCGGACTTCCAGACCGAACAGACCCACCGCTTCGCCGCCGACCCGGCTGCACAGCAGGCCCTGGCCACCACACTGAAACTGGAAACCGTCAACGCCGACGCCTTCGACACCGTGTTTTACCCAGGCGGCCACGGCCCGCTGTGGGACCTGGCGGAGTCACCGGTCTCGATTGCCCTGATCGAGTCCTTCGAACGCGCTGGCAAACCGATCGGTTTTGTCTGCCACGCACCGGGCGCACTGCGTCACGTCAAGGCGGTCAATGGCGACCCGTTGATCAAGGGCCGTCGCGTCACCGGGTTCTCCAACTCGGAAGAAGCGGCGGTGGAGTTGACCGACGTGGTGCCGTTCCTGATTGAAGATGAGTTCAAGAAACTCGGCGGCCATTACGAGAAGGGCGCCGATTGGCAATCCTTTGTCATCACAGATGGCCTGTTGGTCACTGGGCAAAACCCTGGCAGTTCCAGCGATGTGGCCAAAGCCCTGCTGACACTCACCGCTTAATCTAAAAAAACGCTGTATTCATTGGCGACTTTTATAAGTCGCCAATGCTTTAGCACGTCCGCAATTTGGAAAACTTTACATGACTGACAATGTTCTGAGTACGCCGGTAAAACTGGGTCACCACACGTTAAACAACCGTATCGTCCTGCCGCCGTTGACGCGCCAGCGCAGCGCTCAGCCTGGCGATATCGCGACCGACCTGATGGCCGAGTATTACCGCCAGCGTGCCACGGCTGGTTTCATGGTCAGCGAAGGCACGCAGATCGAGCCGCGTGGCCAGGGTTATGCGTGGACGCCGGGCATTTACACCCCGGCGCAGATCGACGGCTGGCGCAAAGTCACCGACGCGGTGCACGCCGAAGGCGGGGTGATCTTTGCCCAGTTGTGGCACGTTGGCCGGGTCTCGCATAACGCGTTGCAGCCAGACGGCGCCGCACCCGTCGCGCCCTCGGCGATCCAGGCGCAGCAGGCCAAGGCCTTTATCGAAACCGGTCCTGGCGTGGGCGAGCTCAAGCAGCCGCCGGTACCGCGTGCATTGAGCGCTCTTGAGATCGAAGAGTTGGTCGGGCACTACGCCCAGGCCGCACGCAATGCACTGGATGCCGGGTTTGACGGGGTGGAAATCCATTCGGCGAATGGGTACTTGGTCAACCAGTTCATCTCGGCCCATGCCAATCAGCGTGACGATGAGTACGGCGGGTCACTGCACAATCGCCTGCGCTTTCTGCGTGAAATCGTTGAGGCCGTGAGTGCCGTGGTCGGGCCGGAGCGCCTGGGTGTGCGATTCTCGCCCTTGTTCAGTGGCACTGATCAGGATCGCGTGTACATCGGCCTGGTAGAAGAAGACCCGCATCGCACCTATATCGAAGCGATCAAGGTGTTGGAAGAGTCAGGCATCGCCTATGTGTCCATCGCTGAAGCCGACTGGGACAACGCCCCAGTCTTGCCGGAATCGTTCCGCCGCGCGGTGCGCGAAACCTTCAGTGGCCGCATCATCTACGCCGGTCGCTATACCGCTGAACGCGGCGCTGGTCTGGTACAAGCGGGGTTGGCGGACTTGATTGCGTTCGGGCGGCCATTCATTGCCAACCCGGACCTGCCGCAGCGGATTTTCAACGGATGGCCGTTGAACCCGTTGAAGGCCGAGGGGTTGTATGGCGGGACGGAAGCGGGGTACATCGATTACCCGGTGTACGCCAAATAGCCCTGCGACGCTGATCCATGTGGGCGCTGGCTTGCCTGCGATAGCGTCACCTCGGTTCAACTGAATGACCGAGGTGTCTGCATCGCAGGCAAGCCAGCTCCCACACTGGATCTTCACAAGGCCTGGATCAGCGTCACTCCACCCGCAACACAATCTTCCCAATATGGTCCCCACCCTCCATCCGCGCATGCGCCTGGGCGGCGTCGGTGTAGGCGTACACCTTGTCGATGATCGGCAAGCACCGCCCGGCGGCCAGTACCGGCCAAATGTATTCGCGCAGTTGTTCGGCAATGGCGGCTTTTTCGTCTTTGCTGCGTGCTCGCAGGAGTGAGCCGGTAATCACCGCGCGTTTGCCGAGAATGCTCAGCAGATCGACATCATTGGCCTTGGCGCCGCCGAGGAAGCCCAGCATCACCAAGTGACCGTCCATGGCCAAGGCCTTGAGGTTGTTGTTGAGGTAGGAGGCTCCCATGATGTCGAGGATCACATCGACGCCCTGGTTGTCGGTCTGCTGCGCAATGACTTCGGCAAAATCCTGCTCGCGATAATTGATAGGTTCAGCGCCCAGCTTGGCAATTGCGGCACATTTGTCGGCGCTGCCAGCGGTGGCAAACGCCTGGATGCCAAACTCGCGGCACAGCATCAAGGCGGTTGTGCCGATGCCGCTGGTACCGCCGTGAATCAACACGCGCTGACCGGTGTGTGCATCGCCAAGGCCGAACAGGTTGGCCCACACGGTGAAGAACGTTTCCGGCACGGCGGCGGCTTGAATCCAGTCCATGCCCTCAGGGATCGGCAGGGCCTGGCTGGCCGGCACGCTGCAAAACTGTGCGTAACCACCGCCATTGGTCAAGGCGCAGACCTTGTCGCCCACCTGGTATGCGTTCACGCCTTCACCCAGCGCCACCACTTCACCGGCTACTTCCAACCCGGGGATCGGGCTGAAGCCGGGTTTCATCGGGTACTTGCCGGCACGTTGCAGGGCGTCAGGCCGGTTGACCCCGGCGGCATGCACGCGGATCAGGATCTCGCCGGGGCCTGCGACAGGAACCTCGGCGCGGCGCGGTTGCAGCACTTCAGGCCCGCCAGGGGTGGTGATTTCGATCAGGGTCATTTCTTGAGGAAGCGTCATTTCAGATTACCTGCAGCGATGAGCGTATGGGTTGGGACCGTGTCGAGCGGCCGACGGTTCAGCAGGAACATGCCCAGTTCCAGTGCCAGGGCAACGACGATGGCGCCGGCTGCGATCATGAACAACAGCGCATGTTGCCCGCCACTGCTGTTGAACAGTGCCGAATAAGCAAACCCGGACAGCGCCTGGAACGTCGCGAAGGACACTGTGGCGCGGCTCCATGCCACTTGTTGCTGGTGATGGTTGGGCAGCAACTCATGCACCCGCGCCAGTGCCAGCGGCACGATGCCCGGCGGGAATGAACCGAGGATCACTGCCAGCACCGCCAGGGCGGTAAACGAACCGGCAAACGGTAACAGGCCGACCGCAATCGCCTGCACCACCAGCACCACGCGAATACTCAAGCGGGCCCCGAGTTTATCGGCGAGGAACCCGTAAGTCACCGGCCCCACAATCGCGCCCAGGCCGTACATTACCCAGATCATCGCGCCGATATGGGCGCCGTCACCCAAGCCACGGGCCACGTAATCCACCAGGAACACCATCGCCGGCACCAAGCCCGCCGCCATAAAAGCGTACTGGGCGAACAACAGGTACACGCCAGAAGGTGTCGGTGCGCAAGTGTCTGCTCGTGCCGGTGCCTCATGCAGCGTACCGCTGGGCCAGGCGAACCAGCTCGCAACCGTCAACACCAGCGCCAACAGGCCGAGGCCAAACCAGGTCTGCTGCAAACCCAGGCTCAACAGCGGCGGCACGATAGTGCCGGAGCCAGCAATGCCCAGGCCGATCCCCAGGAAGATCGCACCGCTGGCCAAGCCACGGCGTGCCGCCGGTACATGGGGCAATACGGTTGCCGCTACCAGCACCATGATTGCGCCACCGGCAATCCCCGACAACAAGCGCCAGGCGAAAAACCACACCACCGACAGCGCAAAGCCACAGGCGAAAAACGCCAGGGTCACCGCCACCATCATGATGCGCAGGGCGGTCTTGTTGGAGGTGCGCTGGGCGAGGGGGCGGCCGATCAGCGCGCCAATCAGGTAACCCACCAGGTTGGCGGCGCCGAGGTAGACCACGTCATTGGCGGAAAACCATTGGGCCTGGATCAGGCTTGGAATCAAAGGCGTATAGGCAAACCGCGCCAAGCCGATGCTGACCAGGCTGGCGCAGAGGCCGGCGAAGATGGGGAGCCAGACTGAGCTGCGGGGTGGGGCGTGAGTGTCGAGCATGATGGCGGTCCTGGGTATTTTTCTCTGGCGCCCAGCATAGCCAGGTTTGTTGATGCAATAATGCTGCGAATACACGGCGCAGCGATGCATATATGCATCATAAGGGGCAGGCATGAATTGGGATGATGCACGGGTCTTTCTGGCGGTCTGCCGCGAATCAACGCTGCGCGGCGCCGCACGGGTGTTGGGCGTGGATCAGGCCACGGTGGGTCGACGAGTCAACGCCCTGGAAAAGTCCCTGAGCGCCACCTTGTTCCTGCGCACGTCCGAGGGCTATGCGCTGACGGCCGTGGGCGAGGCCGCCTTGCGTTCAGTGGAGAAAATGGAGCGTTCGGCCCTCGACCTGGAACGCCAGATCCAAGGCCTGGACGACCGCCTGACCGGCACTGTGCGGGTCAGCACCACGGACTCCCTGGCCATCGACTTCCTGATTCCGGCCATCGCCTGCCTGCACGACAAACACCCCGACGTGCGCGTGCAGCTGGACGCCTCCACCCAGATCCTCAGCCTGGCCAAGCGCGAAGCCGATATCGCTGTGCGCAACACCCGCCCCGACAATCCTGACCTGATCGCCCGGCGCATCGCGCGTTGGCCGCTGGGGCTGTTTGCCTCGCAGGCCTACATCGACCGCCACGGCGTGCCGGAGCCGGGCAGCCTGTTCGAAGGCCATGACTTGGTCGTTTATCAGCCCTACCTGCAAAGCCAGAAAGACCTGACCCTGGTCTCCGAACCGCTGGGGCGCGGGCGCATTGTTGCGGCCCTGAGTTCAAGCCTGTTGGTGCGCCGCTCTATTGCTGCGGGCATCGGCATCGGCGAAATCCCGGTGTACACCGGCGAACGTGACGGGCTGGTACGTCTGTGGCCCGAGCGCACGCGGCCGTTGCCGTACGACGTGTGGCTGGTGACCCACGCCGATCTGCGCCACACCGCGCGAGTGCGGGTGGTGATTGATGAAATTGTCGCGGCATTTGCCGGTACGGGGGAGTGAGGTCAGCACAGGCTTGCAAGCAGGCGGATGGCGCCGTTGACACAATCGACGTTTGTCTCGACCAACAGAGAGCACGTATGAACGAATCAAAACAACACGACCTGGGGTTGTTGTTTCTACGGGGCAGCGGGGCGCTGTTCCTGCTGTGGGTGCACGGTTTGCCGAAACTGTTGAACTACAGCGAACAGCTGCAGCTGATCGAGGACCCGTTTCACTTGGGCGCTCACATCACGCTGCTGCTGGCGATATTTGCCGAGGTGCTGTGCCCGCTGCTGATCATTGCCGGGGTGCTGGTGCGCCTGGTGTGCCTGCCGATCCTGGCGGTGCTGTTGATCGCCATGCTGGTGGTGCACCCGGAGTGGACGTTGCTGGAAGGGCAATTCGGCTGGCTGCTGTTGATCATTTTCAGCAGCGTGTTGGTCGCCGGGCCGGGGCGTCTGGTCGTGAGCCAACGTTTCTCCTGAGCAAAAAAAGGCCGGGCAAGCCCGGCCGAAATAAGGAGAGGGTGGTTCAGGTGTTTCAGCGGTTCAGGAACGCCAGCAGGTCTTCATTCAAGGCCTGGGCATGGGTCACGGCGAAACCGTGTGGTGCGTCCTTGTAGACCTTCAGCTCGGCGCCTTTGATCGAAGCCGCGGCGGCTTTGCCGGTGGTTTCGAACGGTACGATCTGGTCGCCGTCACCGTGGATGACCAGGGTCGGCACGTCAATCTTGGCCATGTCCGGGCGGAAGTCGGTTTCGGAGAAGGCGGTGACGCAATCCACGGTCGATTTCAGTGACGCCAGCATTGCCACCTGCAGGGTCTGCGTCAGCACGCCTTCGGAGACTGTCTGGCCCTTGTTGATACCAAAGAACGGCGTGTTGAAATCGCTGATGAATTGCGCGCGATCCTTCAGCAGCCCGGCCTTGATGCCATCGAACACTTCAGTCGGCACGCCCTGCGGGTAATCCGGTTTCTGGCCGAACAGAGGCGTCACCGCACCCAGCAGTACCAGGCCGGCGACGCGGGCGCTGCCGTGGCGGGCGATGTAGCGCGCCACGTCGCCGCCGCCCATGGAGAAGCCCACCAGGGTCACGTCCTTGAGGTCCAGGTGTTCGATCAACTGCGCGATATCGTCGGCGAAGGTGTTGTAGTCGTTACCCGTCCACGGCTGGTCCGAGCGCCCGAAGCCACGGCGGTCAAACGCGATGGTGCGAAAACCACGGCTGCTCAGGTATTCCATCTGGTATTCCCACATGTCGGCATCCAGTGGCCAGCCGTGGCTGAACAGCACGGGCTTACCGCTGCCCCAATCCTTGAAGTAGATCTGGGTACCGTCTTTGGCAACGAATGTGCTCATGGAAAACTCCTTGGTGAATAGGCTGGAAAACTCAGGATCACTATTGCCCTTAAGCGTTTCGAGGGCTTGTACGGGTGTGCTTGCTTGGTGTTACCAACTGAACTTGAGCTCGACCCCCAGGTAATTGCTGTCATCACCGCCCGCATCGCGCAGGGTCTGGCCGACGTCGTAGTGCACGGCTTCGACGGCGCCGGTGAGGTTGGCGTTGAACACATAGTCAGTGCGCAGTTGTGCGTAGGCGCCGGTCCAGCGATCACCGCTGCCAGCGGTGCCGGCCACCGGCAGGTTGGGCTGGGTGTACACCGCATCGCTGGTGGTTTGCCGCCAGAGCAGGCCGATGGCGGTTTGCACGCTGAGCTTGTCGATCGGCTTGACGGTGATCGACGGCTTGAAGTGGATCAGGTTGCTGTAGCCCGTGTAGCCTGCGAGGGAAAAGTAGTAGCCGTTGGGAAACAGCGGGTTGAATGTGCCGACAGTGCCATCCCCGGTCTTGCGGTCGCCCGAGGCAATGTCCAATTGCAGGCCGAGGCGCGGCTTCCAGGCCAGGCTGTCAAAGGTGTAGCCCGTGCGACTGCCACCGGCCCAGGCGCGGATATCCTTGTTGCCCACCGAGCCACTTTGCAGCATCGCTTCGATGTCCCAGTCAAAGCCCATGGCCGCGCCGCCCAGGCGGGCGTCGAACAGGTGGCGGGTTTCGTCGCCGTCCGCGTCAAGGTAGTGCGCCGCGCTGCGTTCATACACGCCGTAGTAGGCCGACAGTTCGTTTTTACCGCCCACCAGCCGCTCGACCCGCACCATGTGGAAGCGTGCGTCACTATTGGATTTGTCGTCGAAGTGGCGCCCGTCCTGATACTGCACCGGCTGGCTGGCAATTCCGATAAAGCGCCAGTTCGACGTCTCCCAGTCCGCCCACAGCGCATCGAAGGATTGCCGCACGTTCGGGCCATCCCGCGATGAGATGAAGCGCTGCAAGTCGAAAGCGAAATCCTGGCGCCCGACACGTGCTTTCAGCGTGCCGCTGCTGAAGGCATTGACGTATTCGGCAAAGGCCAGGCGCAGGTCGACGCGGTTCTGGTCGGCGCCGCCGATCGTCGTCTTGTCATACGCGCGCACGTCTTCAAGCTGGGTGAACACCCGCCAGTTTTCGTTCAGGTGCAGGTCGGCATGCACCTGGAAGCGTTGGATCAGGTAGCGATCACGCTTCACATCGCGCACGCCAAAACCACTGGCATCGTTCATCTCGAAGCGCTCGCGCAACGTGGCGCCCAGGGACAAGTAGGTGAACGGGTTGGCAGCTGACAATGGGATGTACTTCAAATTGTCCAACGGCTGCGTGCGCAGCGCCGGGTTTTGCAGTACCGACCAGTCTTCCTGCCAGCGGTTGGCCTTGATGGTCGGGCGTGTCGCTTGCTCGTCGGCGTGGACGCCGCCGGCGAGCAGCGGCCACAGCACGGCCAGGCCCCAGCCTGTGCGACGCTTCATTTTGCCGCGTTGAGTTGGTGAATCTCCGCGACATAGCCGCCCGGGAACTCGACCAAAGCGCTGCGACGGCCTTTGCTGTCAAAGGCAGGCACCAGCACTGTGGCGCCGGAGCCAGTGGCCTTGCCCAGGGTCGCCGCCAGGTCAGCCACCTGATAGCCGGTGGTTTCATGGCCGAACGGGTAGGGCAGTTGACCGTTGGTGACCAGCACCGCCATGCGGCCGAACGGCGACTCGATGTCGACGCGGCGATAAGTGCCGCTGGCTTGACCGATATCCACGCCCGGTGCGTGCCTGTCATCGGCCAGGACTTTGCCGTGGGAGAAGCCCAGGAACGACTTGATAAAGCTGTCGGCACGGTCGGCGCTGAGGTACACGCGGTTTTCCGGCACGGTCTGGAACGCGGCGTAATCCGGGGTCTTGGTGTGCCAATAGAGCTGCATATTCACGCCGCCTGGCCACTGCACCACGGCGTCACGCCCGATCGGGTCGGGGAAGTCGCTGACGATCACCGCCGCACCGTTTTCCCGGGCGGCCTTGAGCGCTGCGTCCATGTCCTTGACCAGGTAACCGTTGCGCTCCTGGCCGAACGGGTGCGGGATCGGCGTGGTGAAGCCAAACAACGACACCGTGCCCGCCGGGGTCTGCAGCAATTGCGAGGTGGTGCTGCTCGGCACCGGCAGCACGTTCACCACCACCTGGGCCGTGCTTTTGCCGCCGAAGGTGGCCAGGAAACTCTGGGCAAAACGGTCGACATCGGCCGGCGCCACATAGACGTGGCTGGTGTCATATTGCGGGGCCACCGCTACCGCGGGTGTTGCCGCAAAGGCACTGCCCATCATGGCCCCGGCCAGCAACGTGACAGCCAGCGATACCGTCCTCACTTTTTTACACATGCCCACTCTCCAGCGTCTTGAGAAAGTCAGGAGCTTAGGGGCCGCGCAGTAACGCGGATTGTATGGACGTGCTCGGTTGAACGATTCAGCGTCTATGCGGGTCATCTGACTTCCAGCATCCGATCACACAGGTGAACGAAATGGCCAAGACTTACAGCTACGCCGCCCAGAACGCCAAGGATTCCCTCAAGCCCTTTACCTTCGAGCGCCGCTCGCCGGGGGCGGATGATGTACAGATCGACATTCTCTATTGCGGGGTCTGCCACTCCGACCTGCACACCGCGCGCAACGAATGGAATAACACCCTGTACCCCTCCGTACCCGGCCATGAAATCGTCGGCCGCGTCACGGCAGTAGGCGCCAATGTCAGCCAGTTCAACGTCGGTGATTTGGCGGGTGTCGGCTGCATGGTCGACAGCTGCCAGCACTGTGCGTCCTGTGCCGAGGGCGAGGAGCAGTACTGCGAGAGCGGCTTTACCGGCACCTACAACGGCCCGGTATTCGGCGGCGAAAACACCTTTGGCGGCTACTCCGACAGCATCGTGGTCAAGGAGAAGTTCGTGCTGCGCATCTCCCACGACGCTTCCAACCTGGCCGCCGTCGCGCCGCTGCTGTGCGCGGGCATCACCACCTATTCGCCGCTGCACCACTGGAAGGTTGGCCCCGGCAAGAAGGTCGGTGTAGTCGGTCTCGGTGGCCTGGGCCATATGGCGGTGAAGATCGCCCACGCCATGGGCGCGCACGTCACGCTGTTCACCACCTCACCCAACAAACGCGAAGACGGCCTGCGCCTGGGCGCAGACCAAGTGGTGGTATCGAAAAACCCGGACGAAATGGCCAAGGTCGCCAACAGCCTGGATTTCATCCTCAACACCGTCGCCGCACCGCACGACCTAGACGCCTTCCTCAACCTGCTCAAGCGCGACGGCACCATGACCCTGGTCGGTGCACCCGACAGCCCGCACCCGTCGCCCACCGTGTTCAACCTGATCTTCAAGCGCCGCAGCCTGGCCGGTTCGTTGATCGGTGGTATCCAGGAGACCCAGGACATGCTGGACTTCTGCGCTAAGCACGGGATTGTCTCGGACGTGGAAATGATCGATATCCAAGGCATCAACGAGGCGTATGAGCGGATGCTCAAGGGCGATGTGAAGTACCGGTTTGTGATTGATATGGACAGCTTGAAAAAGGAAAGCCACGCGGCTTGAGATACGCTGCAAGTCCAAACTGTGGGAGCGGCGGTTCGACGCTTCGACTTGCTCGCGAATGCAGAGTGTCAGTCACTGATGATTTGACTGATCCACCACATTCGCGAGCAAGCCCGCTCCCACATTTGTCACATGTGTACTCAGACAATTTCTAACGGCTCAAGGCCGCTGCGGCTTCACCGACGTACCAAACGTGTTGCCCATACGCACACTGGTCACCGCCGGAGTGGCTAGACCCACTTTATTGGGCTGCCGCTTTTCGACGGAAATGTTCTGTGCCTCCTGGTTCTTCTTCGCCGCCTGTGCCGCATTCGTGTCATTGCCCATCTGCTGGCTCAAACAACCGTAGTCGGGCGCCTTATACCCATCCACCGTGACCTCTGCGCAATTGTCGGCATGGGCACTCAAGGGCAGGGCGACGCACAGCAACAGGCTGACAAGGGACGGTAACACGTTCATTCAGGGCCTCCTGGCAGGCCCGGGAGGTGGGCCGTTATGGCTAGCAAGTCTAGTGCAGCAGGCCTTACGTCACTGTGATGTTTTTTTTGCTATCACCGTAACATCAGGTTCATAAACTGGCCTCAGGATGACGGTTTTCTAGGGCGCGTCGGCCGTGCAGCGATGCAGAGCAGGGGGTGAACAGGGAGTCTGGAGGCGCGTCATGTGCGCCCTGGTCTTGCTGTTGCTGCTGGCCGGTGGTCGTACGGCACTGGCAGCGTCACCCCTGCTGTCGTTGGACCTGCCGGCGCAGGACCTGGAGCACGCACTGCAAGCCTACAGCCGCGCCACCGGGATGGCGGTGCTGGTGGACCGCGAGTTGACGCGGGGCCGGCGCTCGATTGGGGTGCGCGGGCGCTTTACGGCGCAAGAGGCACTGGCGATGTTGCTGACAGGGAGTGGCCTGATGGCACGTTATGCACGCAACGATGCGTTTACCTTGCAGACACCGCAGGTCAGCCAGCCGCCGCCCACCCAGGGTGCGGCTGCACGCAGCGTCGCGCGGATCAACAACAGCTACGCGACGGCGTTGCAACACGCCATAGAAACCAGCCTGTGCCGTTCGCCGCTGACCCGGCCCGGTAGTTTTCGCGCGCTGGTGCAGGTATGGGTCAACCCGGACGGGGTGATTGAACACAGTCGGCTGGTCAGTTCCACCGGCGATGAACAACGCGATGAAGCACTGGTGCGCAGCCTGAGTGCGGCCCGGGTCGAACGCCCGGCGCCGAGCTCAATGCGCCAACCGGTGACTTTACTTTTGATGCCCGACACAACAGGAACGCGCATGGAATGCACAGTAGCGAAAGGAACCTGGGGCGGATGAAAAATACCGGGCACAGTCCGATGGTCAGCTTGTTCCTGGCCTCCTACGAAGACTTCAAGGTGCGTTTGCGCAAGCGCCTGGGCTCGGAGGACCTGGCCAACGACGTGCTGCACGAAACCTACCTGCGGGTCGACCGCATGGACGTGCCGCCGAACCTGCAACAACCCAACGCCTACCTGTACCGCATGGCCTTGAACATCGCCGCCGACCGCCGCCAGGCCGACGCGCGTCTGCTCACCGGCAGCGAAGTGGAGGAACTGTTGCAAAGCGCCGACGAAGCCCAGGACCCGTCGCGGGTGGTGGGTGGCCAGAAAGAAATCCAATCCTTGGTCAAGGCCCTCTACGAACTGCCGGCACGCCGCCGCAAGATCCTCATCGCCGCGCGACTGGAAGAAGCCCCGCACCTGGAAATTTCCCAGCGTTTCGGCATCTCCACGCGCATGGTCGAGAAGGAAATCAAGGCAGCCCTGGGCCACTGTGCCAAGCGCCTGGAAAGAAAAGTGATTCAGCGGTTCGGTCCCGGGGCCGGAAAACCGTCTTAGTGTCGAGTCCCTGATAAATCCGTGAGTACGTGCGCGCTTGAATATTTTTAGCCTCTCCACTGCCCGGCAATCCGCCGCCAGCCCCCTGCACGATGAAGCCCGCGACTGGCTGCTCCTGCTGACCTCGGGCCGCGCCACCGTGGCCGACGCCAAGGCCCTGCAGGCCTGGTGCGCGCAGAGCACGGAACATGCCCAAGCGTTCGAACAGGCCAAGGCGTTATGGCGCGACTTGGCCCCGGCCCTTGAACAGGTGTCGCAACCGCGCAGCTTTGGCCGTCGTGCCTTCCTGGGCGGTGCGATTGCTGCCTCGGCGGCCGTGGTGATGGTCCGTGCCGGCGTACCGGGCGGTTTCGCCGGACTCACGGCGGACTACCGCACCGAAGTCGGCGAGCAGCGCCAGGTGATGTTGAGCGAAGGAATAAGCCTGGAACTCAATACCCAGACGCGCATCAGCCGAGTGGGGCAGGGCATTGAATTGCTTGAGGGTGAAGTCGAGGTGCTCGCCCACATTGCGCAGCCGCTCAAGGTCCAGGCCGGCGAAGGCTGGGTCAGTGCGGCGCAGGCCCGCTTCAATGTGCGCAACACCGACCACAACGTGTGCGTGACCTGTATCGAGGGCTCGCTCATGGTGGACATCGCCGGGCGCAGCGTGCGCCTGGACGGTGGCCGGCAACTGACCTATGGCAACGTCGGGGTCAGCGAAGTGACCACGGTAGACACCCAGGCGGTGGTTGCCTGGCGTGAACAGGTCCTGGTGTTCAACAACGCCACGCTGGCGACGGTGGTGGATGAGATCAACCGCTATCGACCGGGGATGCTGGTGTTGCTGAACAGAGAACTCGGCCAACGCCGGGTGCAGGCGCGGTTCAGCTTGCAGCAGTTGGCAGGGGTGGCGTTGTTGATTCGCGATGCGTATGGGGCCAAATGTACGGAATTGCCGGGTGGAGTGGTGTTGTTGAGTTAGTTCAACGACCTCAACGGCCCCACCACCTGGCGATATTTTTCCACGCCTAGCGGCGTCTGCCGCACCAGGCTGATTTCCAGCCCCAGCGGGTCCTCGCGGCGATTACCACTCAACTGCCGCCATCCCTTATCCGCCTCCCACACCCGCACCTGCAAATCGCTCACGCCGGTCAACACCACCACGCCATCCTTCGCTGCCGGCAGCGGATAGCGGTCCCGCGCGGGCGCCGCTGCCCGATACAACGAGTCGCCTTTGAGCCACCAGCGAACCCGTTGCAGCCCGTCACCTGCCACCGGGGCGCTGCGGATCACGTCCAGGCGAAAGCCCTTGCTGTCGGAACTGCGCACCGTCACCGCAGCCAGCCCCTCTGTTTTAGCCGCCCCATCTTCCGGCGCGCTGGGGACGGCGAGTTCAACACTGGCCCGCAAGCTGATATCCCGCTGCATCTGATTCAACGCTCTCAGCAGCACCTCTGTTTGCTCGGTGCTCGCCTGCAAATGCTGATCAGCGCGGGTCACGCTGTCGAGGCCGCGCCAGGCGATCACGCTGACCAACGCCATCAGCATGATCGCCACCATCACTTCGATCAGGGTGAAGCCTTGCTGGGCGTTGTTCATGGCTGGTTCACCACGCGCATCAAGCCGGCGGCGTCGCGTTGCAGGCTGAGGCTGTGTTGCCCATCGGACAGCACCACCCGCAGCGGTGGGTTGATCCATTCGGCATTCAGCACCAGGGTTTGCCGGGGTTCGATGTTGATTTGCATTGGCGTGCTTTCCCATAGCCGTGGGCGCAGTTGGTCGTCGTTTTTAAACGTCTCGATACCTGTCCCATCATCCCTTTGACGATTGAAGCGAAAGCCCTTGGCATCGGCCCGCCAGGTGATGGGGCGGCCGTCGGCGTGGGCTTCGGCCTGGGCGACTTGCAGCAGTTGGCTCAGGCGCTCGGCGTCTTTGCGCAGCAGGTGCAGTGGGTCGGGTTTGATCGTGAGGCTGATGGCGGCGCTGGCGATGCCGATGATCACCAGCACGACCATCAGTTCGATCAGGGTGAAGCCTTGCTGTTTCATCGCGCGCTTCCTGGAAAACTGGGGAGTGTGTGAAATAAAAGCGTGCGAATTGACCTGTAGGCTGGTGCGACGGACAAACAGGAGGTCCACCCCATGGCATTTGCCCATCGTTTCACCCTGGCCCATGGCGTGCAGGCGCTGGGTGTGTTGGCCGCACTGGCTGGCCTGGCGGTCTGGACGCCGCTGCTGCTCACCAGTGCCGAATCCCATACGCCCCAAGCCACGCCCCAGGCATTGGCGGCGCGCAGCGATAACCCGGCGCTGCAATGGTTTTCCAATGCGCCGACGGCGCTGCAGGTAAAGGTTACCGGCGTGCTGGCGGGCGCCCGTGGTGCGGTGGCGATCCTCAGTCTGAATGACGGCCCGCCGCGCAGTTTTCTGTTGGGTGAGCGCCTCAGCCCCGGCGTGCGGCTGACGGCCATCGAAGGCGATGGTGTGGAGATAGAGCGCGGTGGCGAGAAACTACGCGTCAACCTCGACAAGCTGCCGCAGGGGCCTGCGTTGCCCATGCTCACTCGGCCATGACCTGGGTGTCCAGGCGGGCCAGGGGCGGCGCTTCGCGGCTGGCGTCGAGCACCTGCAGGTTGACCTGAAACAGGCGCCCATCGGCGTTGATGGTTTGCTCGCAGCGCAGTTTCAAGCGGCCCTGGTCGCACTCGAAGTTTTTCTTGCCGCTGCGCAGGTGCCCCTCCAGGCGCAACTCCGCCAGGCGACTTTGCGCCGCCAGCAACGCGATCGACTTGTCGCGCAACAAGCCGTTGCTCTGGGTCATCAGCCCGGCCACGCGCACGGCGGCGGCCATGGCCACGGCGATGATTGCCAGCGCCACCAGCACCTCGATCAGGGTAAAACCTTGCTCCTTGCGTCGGCCGTACATGGCGCTCTCAAAGCCGGGAAACAGGCCCGCAGACTAGCGCCGGCAGTTGACCGATTGGCGACCGAACCTCCCGAGGATTTTCAATACGACTGACATGTGTTCTTGCAACACTGCGCCACGAATTGCACTCAAGCCAAGGAATGTCGAGATGGATATCGCGCGCCTAACGTCCCCATTGCCAGGCCCTCGCGGGCAGCGTGGCTTCACGTTGATCGAGATCATGGTGGTGGTGGTCATCCTCGGGATCCTGGCCGCGATGGTGGTGCCCAAGGTCCTCGATCGGCCGGACCAGGCACGGGCCACCGCAGCGAAGCAGGACATCGGCGGGTTGATGCAGGCGTTGAAACTCTATCGCCTGGACCATGGCACTTATCCGAGCATGAACCAGGGTTTGAAAGTTCTGGTGGAACGCCCGGCGGATGCGAAGAACAACAACTGGCGCGCCTACCTGGAACGCCTGCCCAACGACCCTTGGGGCCACCCTTATCACTACCTCAACCCGGGCGCCAATGGCGAGGTGGACGTGTTCTCCCTCGGCGCCGACGGCCAGCCGGATGGTGACGGCGTGAATGCCGATATCGGCTCCTGGCAGTTGTAAGGCGCGCCATGAAACGGTATTCGCCCGCAGCGGCGAAGCAGCGCGGCATGGCGATTATCAGCGCGTTGCTGATCGCCGCGGTGGTGGCGGTACTGGCCGGCGCCATGCTCACGCGCCAGACCGTGTTCACCCGCAGCCTGGAAGCCGAGCAGTTGCGCATCCAGGGCCAATGGCTGTTGCAAGGTGGCCTTGAGCGCAGCCGGCAGATGCTCTGGGACGCGCGCCAAAAAGACGTGCTGACCCGCCTCGATCAACCCTGGGCCCGTGCCCAAGGTGGCGTGTTTGAGGGGCGGATTGTGGACGAGCAGGGCAAGTTCAACCTGCGTAACCTGGTCAATCGCCAGCAGGTGGACACCGAGCAGTTGCAGAGCTTCGAGCGGCTGTGTCGCCTGATCGGCGTCGACCCGGCGGTGAGTCGGCGTATCAGCCAGCGAGTGATCGCCTCTTATGTCCCCCCCGCCAAATACCCGATGCTGCGCAGCCTGGATGACTTGAGCGGGATCGAAGGTCTCGACCCTATCGTGTTGCAGCGCATGCAGGCGTATATCAGCGTGTTGCCGGGTCCTACCTGGGTCAACGGCAATACCGCCAGCGCCGAAGTGCTCAGCGCGGTGGTGCCACAGCTCAGCGTGTCCCAGGCCCATGGGCTGGTGGCCGAGCGTGACGGTGGGCACTGGTTTATCAACCGCGGGGATTTCGTCAACCGCCTGCGCTTGCCCCAAATCGAGGTGGATTCGGTGCAGGTGGGCATTACCAGTGAGTGGTTCCGCTTGCAGGGCCAGGCTCGCCGTGAACAGCGGCGCGTGACGATTGATGCGTTGTTGCATCGCCCCGAAGACCGCGAGCCACGGGTGATCTGGTCGCGGGTGGGTGTATGAAACGCTTGCGCATTGGCTTGCCGCCGCTGGATCAGCTGACCCTTGAGAGCCAGGTAAAATTTGCCTGGCTGGACCGTGGCGTGGTCATTGAAGAGGGCTACGCAAGCCTGGCGCAGTTGGGCAAGGCCCGCCAGGCCGTGGAGTGTTTCCTGCACCCGCGCGACAGCTTGCTCACCAGCCTGGAGCTGCCACCGTTGCCGGCCGCGAAAACGGCGGCCGCCGTAGCCTGCGCCGCGCAGGCGTTGATCCTGGGCCCGGTGGAACAGATGCAGGTGGCCCACGGCCCGCGTGAAAGCGATGGGCGCGTGCAGGTGGCTTGGGTGCCCAAGGCTGCTTTGGAGCGGTTGGCGCAGGTGCCACTCAAGCTGCGCGGCGTGTACCCGGCGCCCTATGCCTTGCCGGTGGGCACTGCGGCGCTGGACGAAGGTTATCTGTTGACGCGTGACAGCCTGCAACAAGGCGCGGTGCACCCGTTGGGCTTGCAGGCGCTGGGCGTGCAGCGGGTGGATGCGCAGCAACGTTGGAGTGGGCCAGTGCCCACATGGGGGTTGCACGGTCGCCTGCGCCAACCCTCGACTGCCGGATGGGGCAGGGCGCTGGCGTGTGTGGCGCTGGCGACGGCCATCTGGACCGTTGGGCTCAACCTGTACGCCGCGCGCCAAGTGGATGAAGGTCAGCGACTCAAGGCCTTGATGAGCCAGCAGGTGCGCCAGGCGTTTCCCGAATTGCCGGTGGTGCTCAACCCCTTGCAACAGGCCCGTCAGCAATTGGCTGCGCGACAGACCGGCGCGGCCGCAGACCCAGGGCAACGCTTCACCAGCCTCCTGCAACTGGCGGGCAGCAGCCTGCCGTTCATGGTCGGCAGCGTCGACAACCTGACCTTTGAACAAGGCCGCTTGCACGTGGAATTACTCGCCGACAGTCGTAACCCGACGGCTGAGGGTGAATGGCAGGCGGCGTTGGCCCAGGCCGGCTTTACGGCCACCCGCGATGACCATGCCTGGACCATTGGCCCGGCGCCGGCAGCGGAAAAGCCAGGGGCCAGCGATGAATAAAGTACAGCGACTGCGCAGCCAGGCCCAGGTGTTCTGGCGCGGCCTGGCCCTGCGCGAAAAACGCATGCTCGGCGGCGCCGGCCTGGTCCTGGCGAGCCTGCTGACCTGGCTGGTACTGGTGCAGCCCGCGTTGAAGAAGATCGACTACTGGCAGGCCGAAACCCCCAAGTTACGTGCCCAGGCCGCCGCTTTGCAGGTGTTGTTGCAGGACGTCGCTGCGCCTCGCCAGGGCGATGAAACCGCGTTGCGCCAAGCCCTCGATGGCGCCGGCCTGCAAGGTCATTACCAGTTGCAGGCGCTGGAACCCGGCGGCTGGCGCCTGACCTTCGACAACGCCCCGGCCGATGCGGTGGTGGGGTGGCTGCTGGGCAATGCCCGCGCGTTTTCTCTGGAGGTGTCCGAGGCGCGTTTGCAGCGCACCCTCGACACCGTCGATAACTCGGCCGGCACTGTGTCCGGGACCGTTCGCATGGATCAGGCGCTTGGCGCTAAGGAAGCTTCATGAAGTGGTCAGTCCCCCCTTTTCGCATGGTCGCGCCGCTGCTGGTGCTGGCCCTGAGTGCGTGCAGCAGTCAGTCAACCACGCCATTGCTGGTGGACAGTGAACTTGGCCAACCCTTGGCCGACACCCGCCGCAGCGGTGAGACGGTGTTGGATCGCCAACGTGAACCCGCATCCCAACCGCCCGTCCAGCATCGGGTTACCAACAGCGCTCGCAGCCACGCCCCGGCGGTGGTCAAGGCCCGCAACCCACTGGGCGACCAGCCGGTGCAGCTGAACTTTGTCGACGCCGATATCCAGGCGGTAGTGCGCGCGCTGTCCCGTGCGACCGGCCAGCAGTTCCTGGTCGACCCACGTGTAAAGGGCAACCTCACCCTGGTCAGCGAAGGCCAGGTGCCGGCGCATCAGGCCTACGACATGCTATTGGCGGCGCTGCGCATGCAGGGCTTCAGCGTGGTCGATGTGGGCGGCGTCGCCCAAGTGGTGCCCGAGGCCGATGCCAAGTTACTCGGCGGGCCGATCTACACGGCCGGCAGCAGCGGCATGCAAACCCGCACCTTCCGTCTGCAATATGAAAACGCGGTGAACCTGATCCCTGTGCTGCGCCCCATCGTGTCGCCGAACAACCCGATCAATGCCTACCCCGGCAACAACAGCATTGTCATCACCGACTACGCGGAAAACCTCGCGCGTGTCGCGCAGATCATTAACGGCATCGACACCCCCAGCGCCATCGACACCGACGTGGTGAAGGTGCAGAACGGCATTGCCGTGGACATCGCCGCCATGGTCGCCGAGCTGCTGGAAACCCAGGGCGCCGACCAGACCCAGAAGATCAACGTGATCGGTGACCCGCGCTCCAACTCGATCATCATCCGCTCCGGCAGCCCGGAGCGTACCGAGCTGGCGCGCAACCTGATCTACAAACTCGACAATGCACAAAGTAACCCCAGCAACATGCACGTGGTGTACCTGCGCAACGCCCAGGCGGGCAAGCTGGCGCAGTCGCTGCGCGGGTTGCTCACCGGTGAAAGCGACTCCGGCGTCAGTGACGATGCCCGTGGCAAGCTCAGCGCCATGGGCGGCAATGGCAAGAACACCGAAGGTGCGAGTAACGCGCAAAACAGCAGCGGCACACCCACTGGCAGTGGTGTGCAGTCGGGCTATGGCCAAACGGCCGGTTCGACCAGCAGCACCGCTAATGGCGGCATCTCCGGCGATGCAGACAGCGCGTTCAGCGCCGGCGGCGTGACCATCCAGGCGGACGCCACCACCAACACCTTGCTGATCTCCGCGCCGGACCCGCTGTACCGCAACCTGCGCGAAGTGATCGACATGCTCGACCAGCGCCGCGCCCAGGTGGTGATCGAAAGCCTGATCGTGGAAGTGAACGAGGACGACGCCACTGAGTTTGGCGTGCAATGGCAGGCCGGTAACCTGGCGGGCAAGGGCGCTTTTGGTGGCGTGAATCTCGGCGGCAGCGGCGTGATTGGCACGCCCACCAGCCCGACCAGTATTGATGTGCTGCCCAAAGGCCTGAATATCGGGTTGGTCAACGGTACTGTGGATATCCCCGGCATTGGCAAGGTGCTCGACCTCAAGGTGTTGGCCCGCGCATTGAAGAGCAAGGGCGGCACCAATGTGCTGTCCACGCCGAACCTGCTGACCCTGGATAACGAAGCCGCGAGCATTTTTGTGGGCCAGACCATTCCGTTTGTCACCGGCAGTTATGTGACCGGGGGTGGGGGCACCAGCAACAACCCGTTCCAAACCGTGCAGCGTGAAGAGGTGGGGCTCAAGTTGAATGTACGGCCGCAGATTTCCGAGGGCGGCACGGTGAAGCTGGATATTTACCAGGAAGTCAGCACCGTGGATGAGCGGGCTTCGGTGACGGCGGGGACGGTGACCAATAAGCGCGCGATCGATACCAGTATTTTGTTGGATGACGGGCAGATCATGGTGCTCGGCGGGTTGCTGCAGGATGGGTATAGCCAGAGCAATGATGCGGTGCCGTGGTTGTCGGATATTCCGGGGTTGGGGGCGTTGTTTCGCAATGAGAAACGCAGTGTGAACAAGACCAACCTGATGGTGTTTTTGCGGCCTTACATTATTCGGGACAGTGGGGCGGGGCGCAGTATTACGTTGAACCGGTATGAGTTTATGCGCCGGGCGCAGGGGGGGGGGCAGCCGGAGCATAGTTGGGCGATGCCGGATGTGCAGGCGCCGCAGTTGCCTTCGGTGGAGAAGGCGATTCCTGGGCAGCAGGGGCCTCGGGCGGTGATTCGGGCGGTGCCTAAGTGAGTGTACATATCCGTTGCTGCGGTCACGGCCGCTTAGGGTTCCGCTCTTACAGCGGGTCACTTTTGGCAAACGCCCCAAAAGTAACCAAAAGGTCTTCGCCCCACCACTCGGCACCTCGCCTAGGCTCGGTGTGCCCTCACTCCGGCTTTGGAGCGTGGGCCGCCGCGCTGGGCCATCCTTGGCCCAGCGCGGGTAACCCGGCGTCCTGTCGGATTACGGGCACACCGAGCCTAGGCGAGGTGCCGAGTGTTGGGGCAAGAGCCCTTTGCTTACTTTGGGGCTTTTCCAAAGTGAGCCGCCGTAAGGGCGGAACCATAATCAGCCGTTACCGCAGCAACGGATATGTACACCTTCAAAAAGGGCCAACCCCATGAGCCTTCTGCCCTACGCCTGGGCCAAATCCCAACGCATCCTCCTGCGCCCCGGCGAGCAAGGCATGCTACTGACGGTGTGCCCCTCGACCCCAGGCTGGTCCATCAGCGAAGTCCACCGCCAGTTCGGCCAGGCCCTCCTCGAACAGGTGCGCGACGACGAACTCGACGGCCTGCTCACCAGCGCCTACGCCGACACCGGCAGCGCCGCCGCTGTAGTGGGCGCCGCCGAAAACGAGGTCGACCTCGACCGTCTGATGCAAGACATGCCCGAAATCACCGACCTGCTCGACACCCAGGACGGCGCGCCGGTGATTCGCATGATCAACGCCTTGCTCACCCAGGCCGCGCGCGACGAGGCCAGTGATATTCATATCGAACCTTACGAGACCCATTCCGTGGTGCGCTACCGCGTCGACGGCACCCTGCGTGATGTGGTGTCGCCACGCAAGGCGTTGCATGGCGCGCTGGTGTCGCGCATCAAGATCATGGCCCAGCTCGATATCGCCGAGAAACGCCTGCCCCAGGATGGCCGCATCGCGCTGCGTGTGGCGGGGCGGCCGATTGATATTCGGGTGTCCACGGTGCCCACCGGGCATGGCGAGAGGGTGGTGATGCGGCTGTTGGACAAGCAGGCCGGGCGTTTGCAGTTGGAAACCCTGGGCATGGAGCCACAATTGCTCGCCCGCCTGGACACGTTGATCCGTCAGCCCCATGGCATTGTGCTGGTCACCGGGCCCACCGGCAGCGGCAAGACCACCAGCCTGTACGCCGCGCTGGCGCGGCTGGATGCGAGCACCAGCAATATCCTCACCGTGGAGGATCCGGTGGAATATGACCTGCCGGGCATCAGCCAGATCCAGGTCAACGCCAAGATCGACATGACCTTTGGCCTGGCCTTGCGCGCGATTCTGCGTCAGGACCCGGACATCATCATGATCGGCGAAATTCGTGACCTGGAAACCGCACAAATCGCCGTGCAGGCTTCGCTTACCGGCCACTTGGTGCTCGCCACCTTGCACACCAACGACGCGGTGTCGGCGGTCAATCGTTTGATCGATATGGGGGTTGAACCGTTCCTGTTGGCGTCGTCGTTGCTCGGCGTGTTGGCCCAGCGCCTGGTGCGGCGCCTGTGCCCGCATTGCAAGCAGGAAGACTTTGCCGCGCCCGGCACGTGGCGCCCGGTGGGCTGCGCGCAGTGCAACCAGATCGGCTACAGCGGCCGCACCGGTATCCATGAATTGTTTTGCGTCGATGACGACGTGCGCAGCCTGATCCACCAGGGCGCCAACGAACAGGACCTGCGCCTGGCCGCGCGCCGTGCCGGGATGTTCAGCATGCGTGAAGACGGCGAACGTTGGGTGCGCAGCGGCGCCACCGCGCCCGAAGAAATCCTGCGCGTGACACGGGACGCCTGATGAATCGCTATCGCTACGAGGCTGCCGATGCCAGCGGCAAAGTCGAGGCCGGGCATGTGGAGGCCGACAGCCAGAGTGCGGCCTTTGCCAATTTGCGAGGGCGCGGTTTGACCGCGTTGCTGGTGCAGATCGAAGGCGGTCAACCAGCAGCGGCAGGCAGCAGCCTGTTCACTGCCAAACTCTCAGACAATGATTTGGCCTGGGCCACGCGGCAACTGGCAAGCCTGTTGGGCGCCAGCCTGCCGTTGGAGGCGGCGTTGAGCGCCACGGTGGAGCAGGCCGAGAAAAAACACATCGCCCAGACCCTCGCCGGTGTGCGCGCCGATGTGCGTGGCGGCATGCGCCTGGCGGAGGCGTTGGCGGCGCGGCCACGGGATTTTCCGTCGATCTACCGCGCGTTGATCGCGGCGGGGGAGGAGTCCGGCGACCTGGCCCAGGTGATGGAGCGCCTGGCTGATTACATCGAGGAGCGCAACAACCTGCGCGGCAAGATCCTCACTGCGTTCATCTACCCTGGCGTGGTGGGGTTGGTGTCCATAGGCATCGTGATTTTTTTGCTGAGCTACGTGGTGCCCCAGGTGGTCAGCGCGTTTTCCCAGGCGCGCCAGGACCTGCCCGGGCTGACCCTGGCGATGCTCAACGCCAGTGACTTTATCCGTGCCTGGGGTTGGTTGTGTTTTGCCGGGATCGTTGGTGGTTTCTGGAGCTGGCGCCTGTATCTGCGCAACCCGGTGGCGCGTTTGAATTGGCACAGCCGTGTCTTGCGCCTCCCGCTGATCGGGCGTTTTGTGCTGGGCCTGAACACCGCACGGTTTGCCTCGACATTGGCGATTCTCGGCGGTGCCGGTGTGCCGCTGCTACGCGCCTTGGAAGCGGCGCGGCAAACCCTGTCCAATGACCGCTTGAGCCAGTGCGTCAACGACGCCACCGCCAAAGTGCGCGAAGGCGTCAACCTGGCCCCGGCGCTGGCGGTGGAAAAGGTGTTCCCGCCGGTGCTGATCCACCTGATCGCCAGCGGCGAAAAAACCGGCTCGCTGCCGCCGATGCTCGAACGCGCGGCGCAGACCCTGTCGCGGGATATCGAACGCCGCGCCATGGGCATGACTGCGTTGCTGGAACCGCTGATGATCGTGGTGATGGGCGCCGTGGTACTGGTGATCGTCATGGCGGTGCTGTTGCCGATCATCGAGATCAACCAGTTGGTCACCTGACTGACGAAACCCACATTTGAACTGCGCCCATTCAGTTGGTTTGCCGACATCCTGGCCGCCACGCCCAACCTCGGGTTCCTCATTCCGTCACATCCCACCCCCCTCGACACACGCCACACCGCCTCCAGCAACCCCGCACTGAAACCTCGCTGTCACCTGCCCCGAAACCGCTCAAAACCATGACCAAAACACCCGAGAATCTTTTTAAAATCAAGGCGTTCCTCCCGAGGTTTTTTCCCATAACCGTCATCGGAAACTGCGACTTTCTCTCCATGGTTTTCACCCCCGGCCACCCCCGCAACATGGCTTGGGACCGAAGCCATGGCGTCATGCAAGAGCCATCTACCCAACGTACAAACACGACGAAAGGAGCTTCTTCATGTTTAAGCGCAACGTTCTCGCGGTATCCATGACCCTCGCTTCACTGTGCTCGGCACAGGCTGCATTCGCTGACGTAAACGGCGGCGGTGCAACCCTGCCACAACCGCTGTATCAGACTGCCGGCGTACTCACTACCGGTTTCGCCCCTTACATCGGCGTGGGCAGCGGCAAAGGTAAACTGGCGTTCCTGAACAACGACTACAGCCAGTTCGGCACTGGCACCAAGAACGTGCACTGGGCTGGCAGCGACTCGAAGCTGAGCTCGTCTGAACTGTCGACCTACGCTTCCGCCAAACAACCTGCCTGGGGCAAGCTGATCCAGGTGCCTTCAGTCGCTACTTCGGTTGCCATTCCGTTCAACAAGGCTGGCGATGCAAACGTTGACCTGAGCGTTCAAGAGCTGTGCGGCGTGTTCTCCGGCCGTATCGTCGATTGGAGCGAAATCTCTGGCGCCGACCGTACCGGCCCGATCACTGTGGTTTACCGCACTGACAGCAGCGGCACTACCGAGCTGTTCACCCGTTTCCTCAACGCCAAGTGCACCGAAAACGGCGAGTTCGCTATCACCACTTCGTTCGGTTCCAGCTTCGCCGGTGGTCTGCCTGCAGGTGCTGTACCGGCCACTGGCAGCCAAGGTGTGATGACTGCCCTGGCAGCTGGCGACGGCCGCATCACTTACATGAGCCCTGACTTCGCTGCTTCCACCCTGGAAGGTCTGGACGACGCTACCAAGGTTGCGCGTGTAGGTAAGAATGAAGAGACCGGTGCTGAAGGTAAGTCGCCAGCTCCGGGCAACGTTTCCGCTGCTATCGGCCAGGTACCGGTTCCTGCAGCCACCCCTGCCAGCATCCGCGCCAACCAGGACAACTGGGTACCTGTATTCGGCAAGAATGGTGTAGCCGGTGTTCAACCTTACCCAACCTCGGGCTACCCAATCCTCGGCTTCACCAACCTGATCTTCAGCCAGTGCTATATCAACGCTGACCAGACCAACCAAGTACGTGGTTTCTTCACCAAGCACTTCGGCGCAACTGCCAACAACGACGCCGCCATTTCGGCCAACCGTTTCGTGCCACTGCCAACTAGCTGGAAAACTGCCATCACCGAAACGTTCGTGACTTCCGGCAGCGATCTGAGCATCGGCAAAACCAACATTTGTAACGGCAAA
Organism: Pseudomonas sp. 58 R 12; assembly: GCF_900005865.1. Lineage (NCBI taxonomy): Bacteria > Pseudomonadati > Pseudomonadota > Gammaproteobacteria > Pseudomonadales > Pseudomonadaceae > Pseudomonas > Pseudomonas sp. 58 R 12. The sequence continues at coordinate 65,918 of NZ_CVTP01000024.1, read as the reverse complement.
GGTCGTCCGCTGTAACCCAGGCTTTCAACGACCCGCAACACCTGATCAGCAACGGCCTGTGCCGTTGCTGATTTTTTTTGCGTACCAGCCCCATGTGAACTTTCCATGACAGAAGTTCAGTCGCGCCCCTCGCCAACCGCCTAACCCTCATACGTGAGCCTGTCTTGCTCCCTGCGTAATAACAAAGAAGGAAGATTCCCGATGGTCCGCTGCAAATCACCGGTTAACCTGAAAGCCCAAGATACCGTGCTGCGCCTCAAGCCTCTGGCCCACGCCATTGCCTTGTTGATGGTGGCAGGCAATGCGCAGGCGGCTACAGCGTTCAGTTCCAGCTGGTTTGCCGACAAAGGCGCGACCCAGGCGGCGACTGCTGCACGGCTCAGTGCAGGGCAGGTGCCGGGGATTCCGACGCTGAATCAGCAGGCGCGGGTCAATCAGCAACTGGCGCGCTCCATCAGCACGCTGAACACCAGTGTCGCGGCGATTGCAGCGCAGCAGGCGGCGCAGGCGGCGGGGCGGCAAGCGGCGTTTGGCCAGGTTTCGAACATTCCCGACGGACTGGGCAAGGGCGGCCTGCAGGTGGATAACAGCCTCACCCAGGGTTGGCTCAACGCCAACGGGCCTAAGCAAAGCCAGTCGGGCGGCAAGACCACGGTGACCATCGAACAGACCGCCGACAAGGCGATCCTCAACTGGGAGACCTTCAACGTCGGGCGCAACACCACGGTGGATTTCCAGCAGCAGTCCAGCTGGGCCGTGCTCAACCGCGTCAACGACCCCAACGCGCGGCCCAGTGAGATCCAGGGCCAGATCAATGGCGCCGGTACGGTGATGATCGTGAACCGCAACGGTGTGGTCTTCAGTGGCACCAGCCAGGTCAATGTGCGCAACCTGGTCGCAGCGGCAGGGAATATCACCGACGAGCAGTTCACGCAGCGCGGTATCTACGTCGACTCCACCGGCTCCCAACCGACTTTCACTGACGCTGCGGGCAAGGTCGTGGTGCAGCGCGGTGCATTGATCCAGACCCACAACCCCGCCACCTCCACCGACGGCGGCGGCTATGCCTTGCTGCTCGGCTCGGAAGTCGAGAACGCCGGTACAATCATCACCGCCAAGGGCCAGACCACCCTCGCAGCCGGCGACAGCTTCTACATCCGCAAGGGCGTGGGCACCACCGGCAACGATCGTTCCACCACCCGTGGTAACGAAGTGGCAACTAGCCTCAACGCCGGCAGCAGCGCCGGCAAGGTCACCAACAGCGGCCTGATCATGGCCTCTACCGGCGACATCACCCTGACCGGGCATCAGGTGCAGCAAAATGGTGTTGCGCTGGCCAGTACCTCGGTGGACACCCGCGGCACCATCCACTTGCTCAACTCCGCCACCGACGCCACCGGCAGCGTGACCCTGGGCGAAGGCAGCACCACTGCGATCCTGCTGGACAGCAGCGGCAGTACCGCGCTGAACAGCCAAAAGGGCAACGGGCTGGTCAACCTCGACGGCACCCCTGCCAACCTGATCACCGGCCAGTTCAACAACCTCAGTGCCGTGGCTGACCGCACCGACCAGTCGCGTATCGAGATCGTCAGCGGCGGCACCGTGGACTTCCAGAAAGGCTCGATCACCCTGGCCACTGGCGGGCAGGTGGCGGTCAGCGCGGCCGGCCGCAGCCTGGTGCGTGATGGGGCGATGATTGATGTATCCGGGGCTGTCGGCGTCAAGGTGTCGATGGAATCCAACAACATCAAGATCAACGTACAGGGCAACGAGCAGCGCGATGCGCCGGTCAACCGTGACGGCGGCCAGTTGATCAACAATGATGTGTGGGTCGACCTGCGTGAGCTGGTGTTTGTGCCGGCCGGTACCAACGGTTACGCGACGGATCGCTGGTACACCGCCGGCGGCTTGCTGGAGGTGGGCGGTTACCTCGGTACCCAAGGCCACTCGGTAGGCGAATGGATGGCCCAGGGCGGCACCGTGACCTTTACCGGCAAGGATGTGGTGACCCAAAAGGGCGCGCAGATCAACCTGTCGGGCGGCACCGTGGATGTGCAGGCCGGGTATATCCAGCAGACCTGGCTCAAGGGCCCGGATGGGCGTTTGTATGAGGTCTCCAACGCGCCGGGCGACATTCTCTATTCCGGGTTCTACAAAGGTTATGAGGACACCAGCAAGCGCTGGGGCCAGACCGATTATTACTACAACCCGATGATCGCCAAGCAACGCCGTTACGAGAGCGGCTATACCGTGGGCCGTGATGCCGGAAAGCTGGTGATCGGCACCACCAGCGCGGTGCTCGAAGGTCAGGTGATCAGCGACGTGTTCCAGGGCGATCGCCAGACCCAGGCGCCGAACATCAACCTCGACGGTTACCAGCAATCGCAGAAGGCGATGGCCCAGCGCGCGCAGTTGATCATTGGCGGGTACACGCCGGTCTACAACAAGACCACCGGCACCCTGCGCTATGCCCTGACGGGCACCACCGATCAGGTACTGATCGACAGCAATACACAGAAAATCGCCGATGGCCTGGACCTCACCACCGCCTTGCCGGCGGATCGCCAAGGCAAGATGGTGCTCGACAGTGATCAGCTCAATGGCTACCAACTTGGCGCGATCAAGGTCGGTGCCACGCAGCAGATTACCGTCAACGGCGCGCTCAAGGTGGCGGACGGTGGCGATATCACCCTGTTCGGGCCGGGTGTGAATATTAATGCCAACCTCACCGCCCACGGCGGAAGCATTAATGCAGGCAACATTCTTTACCAGGTCGATCCGCTTAAAGGCACAGTCCTTGATGCGATTGTGCCGGGGAATGGCGGTGTCAATGTTGCCTCCGGGGTCAAGCTGGACACCACGGGGCGCTGGAATAACCTGTTGCTGGAACCGACGAACAACAGCGGCGTGGCCTATGTGAACGGCGGCAAGGTATCGCTGCGCAGCACCGGCAACGTGAGCCTGGCGGCCGGCAGTGTGGTGGATGCTTCCTCTGGCGGCATTCTCGGCCTGGATGGCAAACTCACCGGCGGCAAGGGTGGCGATGTGACCTTGGCTTCCCTCAGTAGCCTGGCGCTGGACGGCGAGATTCGCGGCTATGGCGTCAGCGGTGGCGGAACCCTGGCGTTGCAGGCACGCAAGGTGCAGATCGGCGACAGCGCCACCGTGCCTGACGCGGGCACCGTGCAGTTGGCCGCAGATTTCTTCAACAAGGGCTTCTCGGCCTATGACGTCACCGGCAACGAAGGGCTGCTGGTCACGGACGGCACCCAGGTAAATGTCACCACGCCGGTCTATCGCTTGGGCGACCAGACCTCCGCTGCGCCCAGTGGCAGCGACCCGGCCACGGCCCTGGAGCGTTGGACGCCAGCGTTGTATCAGGAAGACGCGACCAAAGGCGTGCTGACCCAGCGCCGTGGCGCCAGCCTGACCTTGACCGCCGGCCACCAGGAGTCCACGGCCGCCGAACTGGCCACCACGGCGTTGACCGTAGGCCGGGGCGCAGTGATCAACGTCGACCCTGGCCAGGGCATCAACCTGCGCAGCGTTGGTCAGTTGACCCTGAACGGCACCCTCAATGCCTGGGGCGGGAATGTCAGCCTGGGTGGTTTGACAGTGACGGTTTCAGAACAGGCTAACGCCGCCGGCCATGGCCGCTCGATCTGGGTGGGCGAGAACGCGCTGATCGATGTTGCTGCGCGTGCGGTCACGGCGGTGAGCAGCCGTGGCGATGTCTACGGCCAGGTGCGTAATGGCGGCAAGATCAGCATCGGTGGCGACATCGACCTGGCCACCGGCATTGCCAAGGCCAGCGACCTGTTTGTGGTCGTACGCGACGGCGCCCGCCTGGATGCTTCCGGCGCCCAGGCGGGCCTGGATATTCCGGGCCAGGGCCGGGTGCAGGTGGCCAGCAATGGCGGCAGCATCAGCTTCGCGTCCAACAACGGTCTGTACCTGGATGGTAGCTTCGTCGCCAGGGCCGGTGGCGTCGGCGCGGCGGGCGGCAGTTTGTCCGTGGCCCTGGAAAGTCCTTACTACGCCAAGAATGCCGTCACTGACCGCGTACTCAACCTTCGCGAACTGGTACTGAGTCAAACCCACCAGGGCAGCACATTGCCGGACACCGCCGACGCGGCGGCCGCCAGCCTGGAATATGGTCATGGTCGCCTTGGGGTGGACCAGGTCAGCGCTGGCGGGTTCGACAACCTCGCTTTGTTGAGCGACGGCGTGCTGGGTTTCGACGGTGACGTATCGCTGAAAATGGGCCAAAGCCTGCGCCTGTACAGCGGCGCCATGGGGCTTACAGAGCAGGCTGCGGACAATTCACGTATCAACCTGTCGGCGCCGTACCTGCTGCTGGCGGGCATCCTTGAACCGTTGGAAGCCAAGGACCAGTACCTGCATCCGGTATTGACCAACGGCACGTCTCAACGCGCCAGCCAGGCGCTGTTTGCAGCCAACGCTCACCTGATTGATGTGCGCGGCAGCGTGCAGTTCGGCAATAACAGCAACCTGCCGCTGAGCGACACCAGCCTGGTAAATGTCGACCGCCGAGGGTTCGATGATGTGCAACTGACCAGCCAGGGCGACCTGCGCTTTCTGGCCGGGGCGGGGGCGGATGCGATCGCCACGGGTATCAGTACGCAACTGATGACCCGGGGGGACATGACCCTGCGTGCGGTGCAGTTGTATCCGGGGACCGAGGTTGGGGCGCGGGTACTGGCTGGCTTTCTGAGCGAACGTGATGGCACCAGCTTCAACTACGATCCAGACCGCACCCTGACTATCGCCCGCACCGGCAACAGCAATGCCCAGATGCCCTACTCGGCGTTCGGCCGCTTTCAACTGGGAGCCGCCACCATCAAGCAGGGCGGCGTGATACGCGCGCCCCTGGGGCTGATTGAGGTTGGCGTTATGGGAGGCAACAGGGTCGAGTTGCTGCCCGGCAGCCTGACCTCGGTGAGCGGCAAGGGCCTGGTGCTGCCATACGGCGGCACGGTTGATGGTCAAGTCTACAAATACAACGGTAAGACCGTGACGTTTATCGGTCTGGGCGGACGAGACAACAACGGCCTGAGTGTCGGGTTGACGTTAGGGGGGCAGTCGGTTGCGGTGCTGCCTGACGCTACGGTGGAACTGTCCGGCGGCGGCGAACTGCTCGGCGCCGGGTTTATTTCCGGGCGCGGTGGTTCTACGGATGCGCGCTACAACCCGTTGGTACAATTCGGGGCGAATGGCGGGTTTGTGCTGCCGGGGCTGGGCACCAACCCGATCTATGCGATCGTGCCGGGTGCGCAACCGGGTTATGCCCCCGTGGCGCCGGAAGGGGGTGCAGTCGATCCGTTGATTGGCCAGCAAATCACGATTGGCGCCGGCGTACCGGGGCTTGCGGCGGGCACCTATACCTTGATGCCGTCCACCTATGCCTTGATGCCGGGCGCTTTCCGGGTGGAAATCAATGGCCTGGCCGGCCTTGGCAGCGACAGCACGACCCAGGCCATGCGCAATGGCTCGTGGTCCACGTCGGGGCGCCTGTCCATCGCCAATACCGAGATTGGCAACAGCATTGCAAGCCAGGTGATTCTGACCTCTGCCGATACCCTGCGCCGCTATTCGCAGTACAACGAAACTGGCTATGCACAGTTCGCCGTAGCCGACGCCGCCAGGCTGGGTGTGCCACGCGCATTGCTGCCGGTGGACGCTAAAACCCTGCAATTGATACTGCGAGCAGGCGCAGGGGAGGACTCCTTTTCGTTCCAGGGTATCGGTCGCTTTGAGGCAGCCGACGGCGGTTACGCCGGCACCGTTTCGCTGAACAGTTCAGGTGGAGGCGCCGGGCGAGACATCGAAATTATTGCGGCGGGCAAGGGCGCCACCAGTGGGTTTGCCGGTATTACCGTAGGGGCACAAAACCTCAATGCACTGGGCGCTGCACGCCTGGTGATTGGCGGGACGATGGTGGTCAATTATGGTCAGGGTGGCAACTACGTCACCCTCAGTGGCGGTAATACGGGGGTCCTCACCCTGCGCGATGGCGCGACTCTGGCCGCGCCGGAAGTATTCCTGGTGGCCTCGACCGGCTCCATCGTGGTTGAACAGGGCGCCTCCATCAATACCATCGGGCGCGGCAAGGCCAGTTATGATGCGCGCGATGGCTTTGTCTACAACTTGGCCAACGTATTGGCAGTGTCTAATGGCTTGCTCAATGTGGTCGCCCAGACGCTACCGCAGGCGGGTAAAGGTATCCAGATAGGGGTCTGCAACAGTGCGCCATGCAGTGGGCAAACTGCTCTGTATTCAGAAGGCAGCATCGTCGCCTTGACTGACAACACCTTGCAGATGAGCGATCAGGTGCGCTACGGCACCCGCCACCTCAACCTGGGGCTGGCCAGCATCAACGTCGGCAGCCCGCAAGCCCTGACCGATGCGGCGGCGGCCAATCGCCTGCCGGCGGGCCTGACCCTCACCCAGGCAGTGCTCGACCGCCTGCTGCGCGGCGATACCCAGTTCGGCGCACCGGCCCTGGAAACCCTGCAACTGTCGGCACGCGACAGCTTCAACTTCTACGGCACCGCGACCCTGGACACCTACGATGCGGTGACCGGCAAGTCTCTGTTGAACAACCTGATGCTCTCCACCCCGGCCATCTACGGTTCCGGCGGTGCGAATGATGTGGCGACTATCCACACCGCCAACCTGATCTGGCAGGGCGCCGAGGCGGCGCCTGGCACGGTGGTGGCGGGTGGCGCGGGCACCGGCGGCGGGCGCCTGGATATCAATGCCGAGCGCATTGAGTTCGGCTACGGCGAGTTTGCCCAGGCCAGCACCACAGCGACCTTGAACCGCCTGGCCCTGGGCTTTGCCAACGTCAACCTCAAGGCCAGCGACCGCATCACCGCCAACCATAAGGGCAGCCTCTCGGTGTACCAGAACCAGGGCGCCTATGACCCGGTCAAGGGTTTTGCCTACAGTGGCGGCAACCTGAATATCCTGACACCGTTGATGACCGGCGCGGCGGGCTCAGTGAACAAAATCACCGCCGGGGGTGCGATTGATATCAGTGCGTCGGCCGGCCCGGTGGGCAAGGTGGAGGGCCTGGGCGGCGAGTTGTCGCTGCAGGGCGACAGCATTCGCCTGGCCAGCGCGATGGTACTGCCCAGCGGCAAGGTGACCCTGGGCGCCCGTGGTGACGTGGTGCTGACCGACAACGCATCGATTGATGTGTCCGGTCGCGCCATCGTGTTCAATGACCTGACCAAATACAGCGCGGGCGGTGAAGTGCTGCTGGAAAGCCGCGCAGGCAATGTACTGCAGGGGGCGGGCTCGACCATCGACCTGTCGGCCAACTACAACCAGGCGGGCAAGCTGCGCGCCGTGGCGGTGGGCGGCGCGGCCGGCACCGTCGACCTGGCGGGCAAGATTCTCGCCGGCAGCAGCGGCTACTACGATGCCGGCGGCACCCTGGTGCCGTACCTGGCAGGTGCGGTGGAGGTCCAGGCGCAGCACTTGGGCGGCAACGGCACCTTGAGCGACCAGTTTGCCGCGCTCAACCAGCGCCTCAACCAGGGCCAGGTGTATGGCACGCGCAGCTTCCAACTGAAACAGGGCGACCTGGTCATCGGCAATGGTGTCAAAGCCAACACCGTGAATGTTTCGGTGGACAACGGCAGCTTGCGCGTGACCGGCCTGGTGGACGCCAGCGGCGAGCGCGTCGGCAGTATCAACCTGGCCGGCAAGAACGGCCTGACCCTGGACGGCAGCGCTGTACTCGACGCCCATGGCACGCAATTGCGCGTGGACAGCTACGGCAAGATCATTGATTCGCCGAACCGCGCCGTGGTAGTGCTCGGCTCCGGCACCGGCCAGTTGACCCTGGCTGGCGGTGCGCGTATCGACCTGCGTCATGGCACCGATACTGCGACTGGCAATGACGGGCGCAACCGTGGCACGTTGGAGCTGAATGCGCCGCGGTTGGGCGCGGATGACATTGCCATCGACGCCAGTGGGCACCTGACCATCGACGGCGCGCGATCGATCGCCCTGAACGGGATGATCACCTACGACGACGCGCCGATCGGGACCAGCCCGACGGCCAGCGGCAGGCCGTATCAGGAAATCACCCAGGATTACCTGAAAGAGAAGCACGACCTGAGCACGACGTTCATCAATGCGGCCTTGAAAAATACCAACCTGGTGCAGAACAAGCTGGCCGGCCTGAACAACGCGACCTACGGTGATACCTTTCACCTGCGCCCTGGCGTGGAAATCATCAGCAAAACCCCGGATGGCGACTTGGTGGTGCAGGGAGACCTGGACCTGTCCGGCTATCGCTACGCGAGCCTGAAATCGCCGACCCAAGCGGTGACCGAGGCCGGCAGCCTGATCCTGCGTGCCGGTGGTGATCTGAATATCTACGGCAGCATCAACGATGGTTTTGCAGAGCCGGCGGCGACCCCGGATGATACCGGCTGGGTGCTGCGCGCTGGCATTGACTACACCGGCGGCACGATAACGGTGCCCGGTGACGGCGTGACCCTGGCGGACGGCACCACGTTCCCTGGCGGCACGATTCTCAATTTCGACCTGCCGATCAAGGCCCGCAGCCTGACTGCCGGTACGCGATTGCCGGTGGCGGTGACCCTCAATTCGACCTTGGCATTGCCGGCCGGTACGGTCCTGGCGGGTGCGGTGCGTAATGCCTCGGGTACCGTGTTGTACCCGGCAGGCACGATATTGACTGCGCGCGTGAGCTTACCGAAAGACAGCATCCTGGATGCCGGTACGGTGTTGGTGAGCCTCACCAGTGTGAAGGCCATGACCTGGCCGGCGGGCGTGCCGTTACCTGGGAAACTGGGCAGCACCGCGATAGTGACCCTCAATGGTCCCAAGCTGCTGCTGCGCGGGGCCTTGTTGCCGGTGGGCACCGACGTCAAGCTGCAGGGTGGCGTGCCGTGGGTGAACCTGCGTACGGGGGGCGAGGGCAAGCTCTGGGCTGTGGCGCCGATGCTGGCCGAGGGCTCGCAGTCCTGGTCGATGCGTTTGGTGGCCGGGGCCGACACACAGGCGGCCGACAGTCGCTTGCTGCAGCCGCATCCAGAGGCGGGTAATCTCCGTTTGGCGGACAGCCACTCCTCGGTCAAGATTATCTCCGCCAATGATATTAGGGCGGGCAGTCCGCGTTTCAGCGTGATCCGCACCGGTGCGGCAGACCTCGAGCTGCTGGCCGGGGGCGACTTGAGCATGGATTCGCTCTATGGCGTCTATACCGCCGGCAGCTCCGCCGCGAGCGCGTCTGGCGAATGGTTCCCGGAAGGCGGCGGTAATTTGCTGGTTAAGGCGGGTGGCAACCTGACTGGGAACATCACCAGTGAAGCCCCGGACATTGATGATCGGCCGGTCGCGGGTGACGTGGGTAATGACTCCGCCAACGTAGGCGCTTGGTTGTGGCGTCAAGGCAATGGCCTGTCTGGTAGCCAGGCCCAGGCGACCAGTTGGTGGATCAACTTTGGCGCCTATACCCCTAACTATTTAATAAAAAATGCACCTGACCAGATGGTTGGCTTTACCGGCTTTGGCACGCTGGGCGGGGGTAACCTGAATGTTGACGTCGGCGGGGATGCCGGGATCCTGAGGCCACTGACATTGAACGGGGCCTTACCTGCGAGCGTTAACGCCCGTAGCCAAGGCCTGGTGTTGGCAGTGGGCAGCACCGGTCGGGTTGGGGCCGATGGCAGCCTGCAACTCACGGGCGGCGGCGATATGAATGTGCGGGTCGGCGGGGCGGTTAACCCTGGCAGTCAAATCACGTCGGGTCACCTTAATGGTGCGGTGGTAGATCTTCGCGGGCATGTTCAATTGACGGGCGGCGCCCTGGGTAGCTTGACCTTGCGTTATGGCAACCGGTCAACGGATCAGAGCCCTGGCGAAGTCCGCGCCTACGATTCGATGCGCTCGACTTCCGCGACGGCGGCCGGGGGCTGGAGCCTGTTACCTGGGGACGCAACCTTCAGTGTGGCCACCCGTGGGGACCTGGTATTGCAAGATGTGGCCGATCCGGGCCGCGCGCCGCAAATGAATGCCTCGGCCTATGTGAAAGGCGCGGATCTTGGTTTTGGTCAGAGCTGGTTCAGTTTGTGGACCGAACGCACTGCGATCGATCTGTTCTCCGCCGGCGGCAACCTCACGCCACTGACAGACACCACAGAGTCGGATATGGCGGCGGTATATCCCGCGACATTACGTGCGGTCGCGGCCAACGGCAGTCTGTATTACGGGCGTGCTTCGGCACTTAACAACAGCCCGCCACCGCCGCTCAAAGCGCTGGTGCTGGCGCCGTCGGCCAACGGTCAGTTGCAATTGCTGGCGGCGGACTCGATCTATGGCGGTGACTTGACCATCAGCCGCTCCAGCGCAGCACCGGATACCCTGGCGACGATCCTGCGCCCAGCGTTCCAAGGGTATGTCAAAGACCCCACGAGCGGAAATTATCAACTGGTTGGCAGTAATACTTCCACGGATTCCGTTCGGGCCGATCTGGGCCGCGTCTCTCCCCTGTTTGCCTTCGGTCCGAATACCGCCAGCACGTCATGGGGCGATGCCTTGGACCCCGCGCGTTTCTATGCTGTAACCGGCGATCTGCTGGGCGTCAACAGCGGGCGTTCGATCACTATTACCACCGCTACCGACCCGCGCTTTGGGCAGACCTATCATGAAGGCGCAGGCGCGGTGTGGATGTTGGCTGGGCGAGATGTCGTCAGCAGCGGCACAACCTTGAGTGGTGCCAGCGGCGGTGACGGTGGGAGTGGGGAATACACCATCGCCGGCAATCTGTTCGTCCACAACAGCCCCACCGATATCTCTATTGTCAGTGCCGGCCGCGACATCCTCTACAGCAGCTTCAACGTCGCCGGCCCCGGCAACCTCGAAGTGACCGCCGGCCGCAATATCCTGATGGATGACAAGGTCGGCATCACCAGCCTGGGCGCCGTGGCCGCAGGCGACAACCGCCCCGGCGCAAGCATCACGATGCAAGCCGGTGTAGGCCCCAACGGCCCGGATTACTTGCGCTTCGTCGAGGCCTACCTGAACCCCGTCAACCTGGCGCAACCGGGCGAATCGATCCAGGGCGGCAAGGTCGCCAAGACCTACGAAAATGAACTGGTCGGTTGGCTCGCCGCGCGCTTCGGTTTTATCGGCAGCCCCGACCAGGCCCGCACCTATTACGCGGCACTGCCGGCCGAACAACAACGGGTCTTCGCCCGCGACGTGTACTTCGCTGAACTCAAGGCCGCCGGCCGCGAGTACAACCAGGTCGGCAGTGTGCGCCAGGGCAGTTACCTGCGTGGCCGCTCAGCCATCGCCGCACTGTTCCCGGACAAGGACGTGTCCGGCAACCCGATCACCTACAAAGGCGACATCACGATGTTCGGCGGCGCTGGCGTGCACACCAACTTCGGTGGCTCGATTCAGATGTTCACCCCAGGCGGCAGCCAGACCTTCGGCATCGAAGGCGCGGCGCCACCGTCGACGGCGGGTGTGATTACCCAAGGTGCCGGTGATATCCAGCTGTACTCCATGGGCAGCATCCTGCTTGGCCAGAGCCGCATCATGACCACCTTTGGCGGTTCGATCATGGGGTGGACCAGCGAGGGCGACATCAACGCCGGTCGCGGCTCCAAGACCACCGTGGTGTACACGCCGCCCAAGCGTGTCTATGACAACTGGGGCAACGTCGGCCTGTCGCCGTCGGTGCCGAGCACGGGCGCGGGGATCGCGACCTTGAACCCGATTCCGGAAGTGCCGGCGGGGGACATCGACCTGATCGCACCGTTGGGCACCATCGACGCAGGGGAGGCGGGGATTCGTGTATCCGGCAACGTCAACATCGCCGCGTTGCACGTGGTGAACGCGGCGAATATCCAGAGTCAGGGCAAGTCGTCCGGGGTGCCGGTGTCGGCCACGGTCAACACGGGGGCCATGAGCTCGGCCAGCGCGGCGGGTGCTGCGGCATCCCAGGCGGCGGAAGACGCGGCGCGCAGCCAGCAGGCGGCGGCCAAGCAGGGCCGGCCTTCGATCATGACGGTGGAAGTGTTGAGCCTGGGCAGCGAGCCGTTGCCGCGTGAACCGGAACCGCAGCAGAAAAATTCCGCCTACAACCCCAACAGCCCGGTGCAAGTGCTGGGCGCGGGGCCGCTGAGCGAACAGGCGCGGGCGCGGTTGACGGATGAGGAGCGCAAGCAGATCAGTTTGTAAGGCTTTGGAAAGGACCTCTCGATGTACCGTTCGGGGCGATCAATGATCGCCCCTTTTTTTTGGCGTTTCTCGGTCTGCGGTGGGCGCTGGGTTGCCTGCGAAGGCTATGTGTTAGGCGCTAGAGGGTTTTTGGTTGGGGTACATATCCATTGCTGCGGTAACGGCTGATATTGGTTTCGCCCTTACGGCGGGTCAC